>JBBRPQ010000044.1:0-43050 GCA_038227825.1 Chthoniobacterales bacterium | reverse complement strand
TTCATCGGCGCGAAGCTCACCTACCTTTTCGCCGAAGGCTGGCTCGACTGGCCGATGCCCGACCGCTGGCTGCGGCTCGCCACGGGCAAGTCCGTGCTCGGCGCGCTGCTCGGCGGCTACGCGGGCGTGGAGGCGGCGAAGCTCGCGCTCGGCTACCGCGCGCCCACGGGCGATCGCTTCGCGCTGGTCGCGCCGCTCGGCATCGGCATCGGGCGCATCGGCTGCCTGCTGCACGGCTGCTGCCTCGGCGAACGCTGCGCGCCCGCGTGGTATGCGCTGCACGATGCGCAGGGCGTCGCGCGCTGGCCCGCAGTGCCCGTGGAGCTAGCGTTCAATGTCCTCGCGCTCGCCGCATTTTTCTTCCTGCGCCAGCGCGGCATTCTGCGCGGGCAGCACTTTCACGTTTACCTGATCGCCTACGGTCTCTTCCGCTTCGCGCACGAGTGGATGCGCATGACGCCGAAATTCTTCGGTATCCTCTCCGGCTACCAACTCGCCGCGCTCGGCTGCGTGGTGCTCGGCGCGTGGGGCTTCCGCCGCCGCACGCGGCTCGGAGATGTCTCGCGTTAAGTCGCCGCCGATTTTCTCGCGCAAAGGCGCAAAGACGCAAAGAAAAGGCGGCAGCATTGGGAATCCATGAAACCACGAATGGGGGCAGAGGAACGCCAGCCAAGCGGATATTCCTGCACCTGCATGTCCCGCTTCCTGGATTCATGGCTTCCAAATGCAATGCAGGGCACTGCCAAAAAATATCTTTGCGCCTTTGCGCCTTTGCGTCTTTGCGCCTTTGCGCGAGACCGCATCATCCCCGCCGCAGAAAGCGACGGAGCCACTGGCCGAGGAGGAACCAGAGAAAGATCGTGTTGTATTTCGCGTAGCGCCAGAAAAGGCGGCGCGGCTCGCGGAGCATCCGGTACAGCCACGTGAGACCTATGCGCCCGACCCATGCAGGCGCGTCTTTCTTGGTCCCGGCGTTCACGTCAAAGGCGAAGCCGACTGCCATGATCACGCCGCGCCGGATCGCGCCGCGGTGGCGATGCATCCAGTCCTGCTGCCGCGGCGTGCCGAGGCCCACCCAGATGAAGTCGGGCCGCAGCCGGTTGATCTCCTCGACGATACGCTGCTCCTCGCTCACATCAAAGTAGCCGTGGTGCGCGCCGACGATCTGCAAGCCCGGCTGCACGGCCTTCAGCGCGACCTGCAATTTTTCCACACACTCCGCAGAGCCGCCGAGGAAGTAATGCGTGAACGGCGCGGGCGTCGCGCGGATGCATTCGCGCAGAAAGATCGGCCCATACGCGCGGCTCGAAGCCTTCCCGCCGAGCAGCCGCACGGCCCACACGAGGATCTGACTGTCCGGCACAAACCAATCCATCGTGTCCGTAATGCGGCGGAACTCCGCATCCACACGGCGCTGCGCGACGATGTGGACATTCGTGAAGTCCACGCACGTCACACCCGCGTCGCTGCGCGCGAGTTCCTGCGCAGTCGTGATGAACTCCGCAATGCCGGTGACGGCGCACGGCGTGTTCAGCACGGTGATGCGACCCGCGGAGTCGCTCATTTCGCGACGCTCACAAATTTTCCCGGATTCAGAATCCCCTTCGGATCGAGCGCGGCCTTCAGTGCGGAGTGCGTGTCGCGTCCGACTTTATCCACGGCCTGCGACCACCACGGTTTTTTCGCAAGCCCGATGCCGTGTTCGCCGGTGATCACGCCGCCGGCTTTCAACACCCAAGTAAAAAGCTCGTCGAGCGCGTGGTCCACCTCAGTCTTCACACGGCGATCTTCGTGGTAGTTTGCGGCCATGATGTTCACGTGGATGTTGCCATCGCCCGCGTGGCCGAAGCACGCGACCGGGTGGCCGTATTTCTTCGCGAGGCGTTCGCCGAATTCCGCTAGCTCCACAAGTTTCCCGCGCGGCACGACGACGTCCTCATTGAGCTTCGTGAGTCCGGTCGCCTTCAGCGACTGGCTATAGGCGCGGCGCAGGCCCCAGAGCTTTTCGCACTCCTCGTCGCCGAAGGCGGTGAGCACGCTTATCGCATTGATTTTCCGCAGCAGCTTCGCGACCGCAGCACACTCGCCCTTCACGGAATCCGCCTGGCCGTCGAGTTCCACGAGCACGAGCGACTGCGCACCGGGCGCGATCTCACGGCCGAGAAATTCACGCGCACTTTTCAAAGTGAATGGGTCCGCAATTTCCAGCGCGCATGGCAGGAAGCCCGCGGCAAAAATCCGCTGCACTGCATCCGCTGCCTCGCGGAAACTACGAAAGCTCGCGGCGAGCGTCGCACGCGCGGGCGGATGCGGGAGCAGGCGCAGCGTGGCCTCGGTCACGATGCCGAGCAGCCCCTCGCTGCCGACGAAAAGGCCCGCGAGATCGAAGCCCGTCTTGTTTTTGTGCGTGCGCCCGCCGCAGCGCAGCACGCGGCCATCGGCGAGCACGACTTCGAGGCCGAGCACGTAGTTGCGCGTCACGCCGTATTTCAGGCAACGCGGGCCGCCCGCGTTCGTCGCGATGTTGCCGCCGATGCTGCACTCTTTCATCGAGGCGGGATCGGGCGGGTAGAAAAGGCCGAGCTTCTTCACCGCAGCCTGCAACTCGCCGGTGATCACGCCCGGCTGCACGACGGCGACGCCATCGGCAAAATTGATCTCCTTGATGCGATTCATCCGCGCGACGCTCAACGCGATGCCGCCGTGCGAGGGCACGCAGCCGCCGACGTAGCCGACGCCTGCACCGCGCGGCGTGACGGGGATGCCGTGCTTGCTGGCAAACCGCATCGTCTTCTCTACATCGCCGCGCGTGCGTGCGAGCACCACGACATCCGGCTTGCGCGAGGCAAACCACTTGTCCGTGGCGTGAATGGCGAGCGTGGCTTCATCGGTGCGGACGGCACCGGGGCTGAGAAGCTTCGTGAGTTTCTGGGCGAGGCTCATCGGGAGATCGTGTCGTGGCCGGTGAAGAATTTCTGGAGATGCCCGCCGACGTGGCGGAATGGTTTGGCGATTTTATGCCCGAGGCCGTGGGCTTCGGAGCGCGCTTTCGGAGAGTGATGCCGGTGGCGCTTTCGGCGGGCCGGCTGCGCGGCGGCGTCGGCTACGAAGCAAGTCGAAAGCAGGATGATGAGAAAGGAACGCGTGAACATTTCCAATGCTTAGCCGCGACACGGGCGCGGGGCAAGTTGCGCCGGGCACGGGCGGCGGAAACGTTCGAACCACGAGGCGCACACCGGACACGGAGTCGTGGTCAAACATTCCCCTCCGGCTCCGACGCTCCCCCGCCAAAAGATGCAACGGGCCTCAGCGTTTTCGCTTCGGAGTGGGCTTCGGTTTCGTGCCGGGCGGCGGCACCACTGCGGCAGGAGGTGGCGGTGTGACTGTGATTCCCGCGGGGACTCTTTCAAATCCATCGGCAGCGAACACCGTCCCCTTCGTCGCACTCACCGTGAGGACTCCGATTTGATCGCCAATGGGATCGAGCACGGTCACTTTCCAAACCGGCACGCCCGAAAACAAATCGCGCGCGAGTTCATAGTTCAGCAGGCCGGCCCTTTTGCCATTCGCCTCCGCAAATGAGGCGGCGAGCTTCGCGACGAGGACTGAGTCCACCTTCAGCGCATCTGCGCCGACGATTTCGTTCTCCTTTAGCGTCTCGGCAAATTGCGAGAGCGTGCGCGAGGTCACCAGCTTTCCGCCGGCCACGACGAATTCACGCAGGCCGCGCTCCTCCGCCGGCTCGAAGACGAGGAGATACCACCGCTCAGGCAGCGGCGTGCCTTCGCGGGCCTCGATGCGGGCGAGGCGCTTTGCGGTGTCCTTCGGAATCAGCTTCAGCGCATCGAGCGCGGAGCCACCGCCCTGCGCAAAGGCAGTGATGGCGGTGAGGAGAAAAAGAAAGGCGCGGAGTATCACGACGGCATCGTAGATGCGGGCGCGTTGCATTTCCACACATCCGTTGCGACATCAGTGCGCAGGAAAATTCCTCGACGGCGCGCGCGCGGCTTGCGCACCGTTGCAGCATGATCATCAAGCCGAAGATTCGTGGGTTCATCTGCATCACAGCGCACCCGGATGGCTGCGCGGCGCATGTGCGGCAGCAGATTGATTTTGTGAAATCGAAGGGCGTGATCGCGGGTGCGCCGAAGCGCGTGCTCGTGATCGGCGCGAGCACGGGGTACGGGCTGGCTTCGCGGATCGTGCCTGCCTTTGCGGGCGGTGAGGCGACCATCGGCGTGTTTTTTGAAAAGCCGAGCGAGGCGGATCGCACGGGCTCGGCGGGGTGGTATAATTCGGTGGCGTTCGAGCGAGAGGCGCACGGCGCGGGACTGTATGCGAAGAGCATCAATGGCGACGCTTTTTCCGACGCGATCAAGGAGCAGGTGATCGCGCTCATCAAGGCCGACCTCGGGACTGTGGACGCGGTGATCTATTCGCTCGCGTCGCCGCGGCGCACGCATCCGAAGACGGGCATCGTCCACAAGAGCACGCTGAAGCCGCTCGGCGCGGCTTACACAAACAAGACCGTGGACACCGACAAGGGCACCGTGAGCGACATCACGATCGAGCCCGCGAACGACGCGGAGATCGCGGACACCATCGCGGTGATGGGCGGCGAGGATTGGGAGATGTGGATGGATGCGCTCGATGCCGCGGGCGTGCTCGCGCCGGGTGTGCTCACTGCGGCCTACAGCTACATCGGGCCGGATCTCACGTGGGCGATTTACCGGAATGGCACGATCGGCAAGGCGAAGGAGCACCTGGAGGAAACTGCGGATCGCATTTCGGCAAAGCTCGCGAAGCACGAAGGCCACGCGTGGGTGAGCGTGAACAAGGCGCTCGTCACGCAGGCCAGCAGCGCGATTCCCGTCGTGCCGCTCTACATTTCGCTCCTCTACAAAGTGATGAAGGCAAAGGGGCTTCACGAGGGTTGCATCGAGCAGATCTACCGGCTCTTCGCCGAGCGCCTCGCGCCGTCCGTGCATCCGCAGCCGGATGAGGAAGGGCGCATCCGCATTGATGACTGGGAAATGCGTGCCGACGTGCAGGCCGAGGTCGCCGCGCTGTGGCCGCAGCTCACGACCGAGACGCTGCCGACGCTCAGCGACATCGCGGGCTATCGCTCGGAATTTCTCCGGCTGTTCGGCTTCGGCATGGAGGGCATCAACTACGACGCCGAGGCCGAGCCGATGCAGCCGATGCCGAGCGCGGCGAGCTAGATCGAGTCAAGGAGCCGGGGCGCCCTCGCCTCGAGCGGGAACTTGGGGCGAGGGCGCCCCTGCTCCTTGAAAAACGGCCAGCTTTTTGGTTAACGGCTTTAATACAGCACGACGAAGCCGCCATCCGGCTTGCTCGCGGCAGCGACCCAGCCGTGTGGCGGGAGATCCTTCCGGCGGCCTGCGATGTCCGTCGGCTGGCCGTCCGCGTCGAAGACGTGCCACACCACATCGCCACCTCCGGCGAAGGTGGTGTTTTCCGTCCACGCGACGAGCGTCTCACCGCGCGCATTCACCGCGAGCGACGGACCCTTTCGCACATTTCCCTTTCCGGGGAGCGGTCTCGTGGTGCCACCCGGCGTGCCGAAAAAAATCTGCCCGTTGTTTTCCCACGCGCCGAGCAAACCGGCACGTGTGGGCAGGAGTGCGGGCACGCTCATCGGGCAGGCGGCGAGTTTCCATTCGTCGAGTTTTGCGAGTTGGAAGGATTTTCGATCATCGGCGAGGGTCAGCATGTTCATGCCGCGTTCCGATGTCCGCCACGCCTGCCGATAGAGGATCACGGGCCTGCCGCCGGCATCCACGCTCGCGGTGAGCGCGCAGCACGAGCACACGCCGCTCTTTTCCGGGAGCACGCTTTGCTCCCCCGCAAATGTCTTCCCGCCGTCCTCCGAACAGGCCATGTACACGCTGCGTTCCGCCTCGCCCATGTCGCCCGGTTCCTTTGCGTGGGCTACCGCAAAAACATGCCCGTGTGCGTTAGCCGCGATGGAGGCGTCGCCGTCGAGTCCCGTCACGCGGAGGAAGATTTTCCGTTGCGGCTCGAAGGATGATCCTGCGTCGTCCAATCGCGCGTAGAGCAACGGTGCCGCCGGGTAATGATGCCCCGCAGCCTTCGCCGCGGTGTCCGAATTTCCCGAGGGCTCCGCCTTTGCCGAACCGAGCCACAGCACATGCGCGCGACCGCCGCCGAGTGCGATCCGCGGGCCGCGCGTGTGCGAGACGCCGAGCACGCTGCCGGGCTGCGAGTTCACGCGCAGCGCTTTTGTCCACGTCGCGCCGCCGTCCTTCGACACCGCGTAGAACGCATCGCCCGCCGCCGGCTCGCCGGAAAACCAGACCATGTGCAGCGCGCCGCCAGCATCCGCGACGATGCCCGGCTTGATGCCACCATTCGGCACGCGGCGGACTTCCACATCCGTCGGCGCGGACAAAGCGGACGCGCAAAATAAAAGCAGCAGCAGCACGACGGGGAGAAATCGTTTCATGCCGGATGGCTAGCGGAAAAAATGCGCGCCGCAATCCGCATGCGTGGCGGATGGCGATTGGCTGCTCGCAAATTTCCCCACGAACCCGCACGTTCGGGGATTCTCGTTCGACTCACCATGACGCACCGCCTCGCCCCACTCCTGCTCGCCACATTCATCTCCTCGTCCGCATTCGCCGCGACGGCAGAGTGGCCCGAGTGGCGCGGGCCGGGCGGACAGGGGCACTCTCCGGCGAAAGGCCTCCCCGCCGTGTGGAGCGAGACGAGCGGCGTCGCTTGGAAAGCCCCGATCCCCGGCCGCGGCTGGTCGTCGCCGGTGATTGATGGCAAACAAATCTGGCTCACCACCGCCGTCGAGACCGCCGCCTCGCCCGAGGATGCCGCGCGTCGGCTGAAAAAGAACACCGGCGACCAGCCGCTCACGTTGCTCGACAAGGTGGAATTCCGCGCCCTCTGCGTGGACCGCGACACCGGGCGCATCATCCACGACGTGCTGCTGCTCACCGCGAACGAACCGCAGTGGGTCCACAAGCTGAACAGCTACGCCTCGTGCAGCCCCGTCATCGAGGACGGGCGGCTCTACTGCCACTTCGGCACGTTCGGCACCGTGTGCGTGGACACGGCCAAAGCCGCCGTGCTGTGGAAAAATGCCGACCTCCACATCCAGCACGAGAACGGCCCCGGCAGTTCGCCCATCGTATGGAAAAACATGCTCATCTTCCATCTCGACGGCAGCGACGTGCAGTTCCTCGTCGCGCTCAACAAGGTCACCGGCAAGCTCGTCTGGAAAACGGATCGCACCGGGAAAATGAACGACAATCCCCAGCTCAAAAAATCCTACGGCACTCCCATCATCATCGAGACCGCCGGGAAACCCGAGCTCATCTCCCCCGCCGCCGACTGGCTCTACGCCTACGATCCCGCGACGGGGAAAGAGCTTTGGAAAACCGCCTACGGCCACCTCGGCTTCTCCATCAGCCCGCGCCCCGTCACCGGGCACGGCCTGATCTTCATCAGCACCGCCTTCATGAAGCCCGAAGTGCTCGCCATCCGTGCCGACGGCACGCACGACATCGTCTGGAAATACGCCAAGGGCGCGCCGAACATGCCCTCACCCCTCCTCGTCGGCGACGAACTCTACATCGTGAGCGACGGCGGATTCCTCACCTGCCTCGACGCGAAGACCGGCGCGGAAAACTACCGCGAGCGCCTCGGCGGCGACTACAGTTCCTCGCCCATTTTCGCCGACGGCAAAATCTACATCGCCAGCCGCACCGGCCTCACCACCGTCATCAAGCCCGGCAAGACCTACGAAGCCCTCGGCAAAAACCAACTCCCCGGCGCCATCATGGCCACTCCCGCCGCAGTGGACGGCGCCCTTATCCTGCGCACCGACGAAGCCCTCTACCGCATCGGCAGCGGCGCGAAGCCATAGGTGGAGAGGGAAAAGACGCACTGGTTCGATTCAGCGCCTGTACGACTCAGGTTTGCCCATAGTTTTCCGAGAAGTATTTGGAGAGATTTGTTTGGTAGCGTGGCCGGCTGTCGATCGCCTTCACTAGGAATAGAAAAAAATGTAAGAGTGAGTGATCGGCGTAGGGAATAACATCCGTCGTAAACGGTTTCCTAACGACGAAACCCTGTTTGAGAACGCAAACACCGTTCGGGCGAAGATCGTCGTGAAACTCACTCAGTAGTTCCACAAAGGCTTTTTGATAGCTTTCGACGGACTCCCAAGCGGACTTAAAGCTAAAGACAAGAGCGCGCGGCCTAAGAACCTTCTCTTCAGCGATCTCACTCAATTTGCTGTTTATCTCGAGCTGAGCAGCCTTCCTAGGAAGGGAGCGAACCGACGAAAGAGATGTCATTGCCTCGCGAAGGTCGGTTTTGTTCAGCGTGGTCTTCACGGAAATCACTGCATAGACCGATTCAACCGGGATCAGACTCCAAACATGAGAGTCCAGAAAGGCGGGTGTTTCGACGCGGTCGTGAATGATCACATCGATTTGGCCGCTCTCGACTCCTCCAACAGCCACGACTTTTCCCGTTGAAACCGCGTATCGGTGAGGTAGCAGCCGTTTGAGGAAGTCGGTGAGTATTGCCTCGTTGTTCCGGCCCTTCTCACCTTGATGCGACATCTCCGAAGAGATGCTTTCAAGCTCTCCAAGCATGCGCTTTGTCAGGCCATCGTAATGACGCTGCATAAGTGAAAAGGTGCCTGACATGTATTATTTCTCGCAGCGAATCACCTACGATCTGTTCCAGCAAAGACGACTCATGGGTGAGAAGGATGGCAGGATCAATGTCCGGTTCAAGCCGGTAGGGCTCCGCTCATTCATAGTGCGTCCACATGCGGATGACTTTCACCGCCCGCTGCGCCGCATAGACCTGATAAACCAGCCGGTGCTGGATATTGATGCGGCGAGAAAATGCCCCGGCCAAATCGCCCACGAGTTTTTCGTATGGAGGCGGATTCTGAAACGGATTCTTCGCGAGGATGTCGAGAAGCCGCTGCGCCTGCGGCCTGAGATTGGAAGACGCGATTTTCCTCGCGTCCTTCTGCGCCTGCTTCGTGAAAACGACCGACCAGTTCACCAGCCGGGCTTGCTGGATGCCTTGCTGAGCGGCTCCGCCATCCCCTTGCGGATGGAATCACGCATACCGGGAATCGAGACGAGGTGCAGCGTCTCCTGAATGCTCCGCCAGTCCTCCTCGGAGACGAGCACGGCATTGGAACGCTTGCCCGTGATCTGGATCGGCTCGTGCGAATCCGCCGCCTCATCGAGAAGCTGGTAGAGTCTGGAGCGCGCCTGCGTGACTGGAAGCGAAGTCATTCCCAAAGCGTGCGGGAAAGCGTGCGCTTTGTCAAACCGTAGCCGACGACGGCAGGAGGCGGGCCAATATTCTGCTCGGGATCGGGCGGCGCTCACTCGTCATCCGTCATTCGATCAGCCCGCCTCCTTCCGTCGGCGGCTACAGAGGTAGCGTTTGCCGCCCGCGCGCCGATGTGTTACCTCCACCGGCCGTGACAATGCCCGCGTTTTTTCCAATGCAGATCCTCGCCGATGGCGGAGGGCTTTTCTATGCTCTGCACAATTCGACGTGGCCGGGGATCATCGTGCTCGGCGCGCTCTTTTTTGCATCGGTGCTCTCGTGGTCGGTGATGATCACAAAGTTCCGCATGCTCGGCCGCTCGAAGGAGCGCCGGATGGATTTCCTCGATGCGTTCCGCGCGGACCGGCAGCCGCTGAGCCTGTTCCAGAGCGGGGCGCGGTTCGCGGGCGCGCCGGTCTTTGCGGTGTATCAGGCGGGGTGCCGCGAGCTGAGCTTCCAGATGCTCGGTTCGGCGGAGGTGGATGAGACATTCGCTGCGCGGCTGGAGACGGCTCCGAAAATTTCCCCGGCGCAAATGCGGATGGTGCAGACCGCGATGGAGCGCTGCGTGGGCGAGACGGCGCTGAAGCTCGAATCGCAAATGGTGCTGCTCTCGACTGCGGTGAGTGGCGCGCCGTTTCTCGGACTGCTCGGCACGGTGTGGGGCGTGATGGATACGTTCAGCGACGTGGCCACGGCGGGAAAGGCGAACCTCGCGGCGATGGCACCGGGCGTCTCGGCGGCGCTGATCACGACGGTCACCGGCCTGCTCGTGGCGATCCCGGCGATGTTCGGCTACAACTGGCTCATCACCACGCTGCGCGGGATGATCGTGGAGCTGGACAATTTCGGCGCGGAACTCGCCAGCGCCATCGAGCACAAATACGTGGACCATGGGGAACGGAGGACGAAATTTTGAATGATGAATTCTAAATTTTGAATTGCCGCGGCACGCCCCTCGTTTGAGCCGCCGCCCAATTCAGCATTCACAATTCAAAATTCAAAATTTGCAAAACCCATGCGCCGCTTTTCCGACCGCCACGCCCTGCAGACGCTCAGCGAACTGAACGTGACGCCGCTGCTCGATCTCGCGTTCGTGCTGCTGATCATTTTCATGATCACCACGCCGCTCATGGAAAACAGCACGGACCTCGTGCTGCCGAGCGGCGAGGCGAAGCAGCCGGCGAACATGGAGGGCGTGCGCACGGTCTCGATTCACAAGGATGAGACCATCACGCTGAACGATCAGTTTGTGACGGCGGATTCCCTTTCCACGCAGCTCGCCGCGCAGCTCGCATCGCAGCCGGACCTCGGCGTGCTCATCCGCCCGCACAAGGACCTGCCGGTGCAGAAATTCTCCGAGGTGCTCGACGCGGTGAAGCGCGCCGGCGTGAAGCGGATCGGCTTCGTTCAGACGACGAAGGAATGAATGCGCGGTGCGCAGTTGAGAGTGGAGGGTTGAGAGTTGAGAGGGAAATCAACGGTTATCAGCCTCCACAGGATCGGTTCTGCGTTTGTCCGCCCCCTGCCGGACGAAGCCGCGCATGGGCAACTCTCAACTCTCAACCCTCAATTCTCAACCCTTCATGAGCGACGAGTCGCTGCCAATGCGGGATGAGGAGGGCGGGAGTTTTCGGAAAAGCTTCCTGCTCGTGCTGGCCGCGCACGTGGCGGTGATTGGGCTCGCATGGTTCGTCGGGAAGTCGTGGTTCAAGACGCAAAAGCCCGAGCAGATCACGTGGCTCGACGGCGGCGGCGAACTTGGCTCCGCCGCACTGCCCTCACCGGCAAGCGCCGACACTGTGCCCGTGGCGAAAGCGCCGCCGCCCGAACCGGACGTCGTGCCACCACTCCCGCCGGAGCCGATCGTGGTGAACAAGCCGGACGAACTCGCGATGCTGCCCAAGGCCACTCCGACACCGACGCCGACTCCCACTCCAACGCCCCGCCCGAAGCCGACGGCAACCCCCACACCAAAACCGACGGCGACTCCCCAGCCAAAACCCACGACGCCGAAACCCACTCCGGCTGCGACGCCAAAGCCGAAACCGAAACCGAAGCCCACCGCGGCTCCGACTCCCGCGAAGGAAACGGCGAAAGCGGCGACCCCAAAACCCGGCCCGGCACCGACGCCGGCGAAGGGCACCGCAAAAGTGCTCCCGCCAAAGCCCGGCTCGAAACCCGGCGAAGCCAAAGTCACTGACGCAAATGCAAAGCCGCAGGGCGCGGGAACCGGAACGGGAAATGCGGCATCCGGCGCGGGCAACTCGACGAATGCCGGCACAAAAGGCGGCCCCGGCGCAGCAGGAGGATCGACCGCCGCACTGCTCGGATATTTCAAAAAAGTGGAGGTGCAATTTCACCGTGAGTGGACACAGCCGCTCACGGTCGTGCGCAGCGGAAAGGACGTGGAGGCACATGTGCGGCTGCGCGCTTCGGCGGATGGCACGGTGCAATCACTCAAACTCGTGAAGCCGACCGGCAACAATGAAGTCGATCAATCCATCGAGCAGGCACTGCAACGCGTGAAGAAACTCGATAAGCCGCCCGCCGAGCTGCTGAAGAACGGCGTGCTCGACGAATTGGTTGCGTTCATCCTCGAACTTTGAACGCTGCACCCAACAATATGTCTGAACCTTTTTCCCGCATGAGATTTGCCATCGCCTCACTGTTCCTGCTGCTGCCATCACTCGCCTCCGCCGAAGAGGTGCCGCGCATCAAGATCGTGAAGAGCTCCAAGCTGAACATCGCCGTGACCGGGCTCTCCGGCAGCGACGCGGAGACGCTGAAGCGTGACCTCGTGAACTCGGGATACTTCGCGATCACGGGCGCGGATCAGGCGCAGTTCACGGCGAGCGGCAGCGACTCGGGCGGACTGCACGGCACTGTTACGGAGCAGGGCGGGAAGGTTTCACTTTCAAAAAACTACAGCGGCTCGGGACGCACGGCGGTGCATCGTTTCTCCGACGACATCGTGCAGGCGCTCACCGGCTCGCGCGGCATCGCCGGGACGAAGATCGCCTTCGTCGGCACGCGCACGGGGAAGAAGGAAATCTACACCTGCGACGCGGACGGCTCGAACCTCGTGCAGCTCACGCACGACGGGACGATCAGCGTGTCGCCGGGCATGAGCCCGGACGGCGGATCGCTCGTGTACACCGGCTACCAGAGCGGCTACGCGGACGTATATCGCATCACGATCGAGAGCGGCGCGCGCACACGCATCATCAAATATCCCGGCACGAACAGCGGTGCGAAATTTTCCCCCGACGGCGGCAAGATCGCCGTGACGCTGAGCAAGGACGGCAACCCGGAAATCTACGTGACGGGTTCCGGCGGCGGTTCCGCACGGCGCATCACGCACACGCCGGGTGTGGAGAGTTCCCCGACGTGGTCACCGAATGGCAGCGAGCTGATCTACAGCAGCGACGACAGCGGCTCGCCGCAGCTCTACCGCGTGTCCGCAAGTGGCGGCAGCCCGAGCAAACTCTCCACGGGCTTCGGCTACAACACCGCGCCGAGCTGGTCGCCGGATGGAAAGCGCGTGGCGTTCAACACACGCGGCGGCGGATCATTTTCCGTCGCGATCCTCGATCTGAATGGCAGCGGCGCACACACCGTCGGCGACGGCGAAGGTCCGGCGTGGGGCGCGGATTCGCGGCACCTCATTTTTGCCTCCGGCAGCTCGCTCGTGATGCTCGATACACAGACCGGCACGCGCACGACACTCGTGAGCGGTGCCGGGAAAATCTCCGAGCCAACGTGGTCGCGCTAAGCCGCAGACGCACACCCCTACCGATGACTTCACTCCACGCAAAAGAAACCCTGGGGTGGCTGACGGGACTCGAACCCGCAACAGCCGGTACCACAAACCGGAGCTCTACCATTGAGCTACAGCCACCATTCAGGGCCGCGGAGAATACCAATGCCCGCGGATTTGCCAAGGGGAACTTTTGCCCACCGTTCGAATCATCCAGAATCACCACCGAATGAGACTTCCCAGCATCCTCGTCACTTTGCTCATCCTCGTGTGCACCGCGTGCGCCGCGCCGGTAATCGTCATCGATGCCGGACACGGAGGGCATGATCGCGGCGGTATGCCGGGGCAATACATCCCGGAGAAACAGTACGCACTCGATGTGGCGAAGCGTGTGGAGACCGCCCTGCGCCGTGCCGGAATGCGCACGGTGATGACGCGGAAAGGAGACTATTTTGTGACGCTGCAGGATCGCGCCAACATCGGAAACTCGCAGTCGAACGCAGTCTTCGTGAGCATTCATTTCAACGGTGCGTCAAATCCCGACGCCTATGGATATGAGATGTATTACTACAGTGGCCGTCAGAGTTTTGCCCTCGCCGACCGCATCATGCGGAAACTGGTCGCCAGTACAAATATCCCGGGTCGCTTTGTGCGCGCGCGCTCCCTCTATGTGCTGAGTCACTCACGTTTCCCGGCGGTATTGTGCGAGCTGGGATTCCTCACGAATCGCGACGAGGCGCGTCGCATCAGCTCATCGGCCTTCCGGCAGAAGCAAGCGGAAGCGATCGCATCGGCGATCGTCTCAGTCTATCGCTGACGGCGCACGGCGCGAAATCCCGATGATTCTCTCCTGCGCTGCGATGAAGGAATGCGAGCAGCGCGCGTTCGCCGACGGCGTCTCCGCCGATGCGCTCATGGAGGAGGCCGGGCTGCAGATCGCGTGCGCAGTGCGGCAGTTTTTCCCAAAGCCTGGAGTGTGCGTGGCATTCTTTGGAAAAGGGAACAATGGCGGCGATGCGCTCGTGGCTGCGCGACACCTCGCGGTGATGGGATGGGACGTGCGGCTCGTGGCGGCGTTTCCGGACGCGGATTGGGGACCGCTGCCGCGGCAAAAATTTGACGCTGCGAAAAACTGCCGCCGCGCGGAGGTTGCTGATCTGAATGCGATCACGGGCGTGCCTCTCGTGATCCTCGACGGACTGCTCGGCATCGGCGCGAGCGGCGCATTGCGCGAGCCGCTGCGCGGCATCACGAAAATGATCAACGAACGGCGCGCGCGCGGCAACGCGGTCGTCTTCGCGCTCGACATCCCGACCGGACTGAATGGCGACACCGGGGCCGCCGATCCCGCGTGCATCGTCGCGGATCACACGCTCGCGATTGCTTTTCCGAAGTGCGGACTTGTCGCGGATTCCGCGCTGAACTTCGTCGGACGACTCAGCGTGCTGCCACTGCGCGAACTCAGCGCACGGAGCGACGCATCGCGCGCGGATGCGATCGTGGCGACGCCTCACACGCTCAGCACCCTGCTGCCGCGGCGTGCATTTGACACGCACAAGGGCGACTGCGGGCGCGTCGGCATCGTCGCGGGTTCGCCGGGCTACCTCGGCGCGGCGGTGCTGTGCTCGGCAGCGTGCGTGCGCGCGGGTGCCGGACTCGTCACACTTTACGCACCGGCGGAAATCGCGGAGGCGCTGGCGATCCGAGTGCCGCCGGAGGTGATGGTGCGCGCCCTGCCGGCGACGGATGAACTGCTCGCACAGAGGTTCGACGTTCTGGCCATCGGCCCCGGGATCGGCGCACAGCCCGCGATCGATGTGGCGACGCTCGTTCGGAATGTCGCGCAGCCCGTCGTGCTTGATGCGGACGGGCTGAATGCGATCGCGCCGGATGTCTCAGTGCTCACGGAGGCCGCAGGTGAGCGGGTGCTCACGCCACATCCCGGCGAAATGGAACGGCTCGCGCCAGGTTCCGCCGCGCACTCGCGACGCGCAGCAGTCGAGTCGTTCACAAAAAAATATCCCGTGACGCTCCTGCTGAAAGGCGCGCGCACCATCATCGGGAAATCCGGGGAGCCGCTGAGTTTCAATACCACCGGCACACCGGGCATGGCGGTCGGCGGGATGGGTGATGCGCTCACCGGGGTGATCGCGGCGCTCATCGGCCAGCACGTGAGGCCATTCGAAGCGGCGCAACTCGGCGCGTGGCTGTGCGGACGGGCAAGTGAGATCGCACTGCCACAGGGCCGCGAAAGCGAAGAGTCACTGACTCCTTCGCGGATGATCGATTTTCTCGGCGCAGCTTTCCGCGAGCTGCGCGCGAGGTGTTTTTGATCGCGCTGCGCTAGACTCACGTCACGCGGCTGCATAGCGTTCCCACGCATGAATCCACTTTGGAAAGGTCTGAACTCCTCCGCAACGGCGCGCCTCGGGCAGCGCGACTACTCGCAGAAATCACCCGCCGAACGTCTCGGCACGACCGGCATCGAGGCCGGCGAAGCGATTGCAAAACGCGCGGACCTCGACGCGGCTTGGATTCCCGGTGTGGAGATTTTTTCCCGGCGTATTTTCCCGCAGCGGCACCGGGGATTCTTCGGCGAATTCGCACGGCAGGGCGATGGTCCGCTGCACGCCATCGGCATGTGGCCGCGGCAGTGGGCGACGGCGTGCATGTTTGCAGGCACAGGAAAGGGCTTTCACATTCACCCCCCGCACATCCCGGAAGGCACGACGCCCGAGGCTTGGTTCCAGCGGCTATTTGTGCAGGAAGCAAAGAATTTTGCGCTGCGGCCGTACGACCGCGAGCAATGGGATGCGATGTTCTTTGTCGCCGGGAATGTGGAGATGCTGCTCGTGGATGAGCGTGCTGGCATGCCGAGGAAAGTGATGCGCTTCATCATCGAGGGCGATGACCAGCGCGGGCCAAACAACGCGGGCGTCGTCATCCCTGCAGGCGTCGCACATGCGCTGCGTGCGGAGGGCTCGCGCGACACGATCATGGTGTATGGGACGACGACGCAGTTTAACCCAGACTTCGAAGGCCGCATCGCTGACGGCATCGAGCGCGCACCCCTCGATGACGATTGGGCGACCTATCTTGCAAAGTGATCGCACGCACGAAGGTTGTCTGAATTCACACACGTCTCCACCCACAGATTTTCCCATGAAAAAACTCCTCATTCCCTGCATCGCACTCAGCCTCGCCACGTTCTCGTTTGGCGATGAAAAGGACGGCTGGTCGGTACTCTTCGACGGCAAGTCGCTCGATGGCTGGAAGTCCAACGACAAGCCCGGCACTTTCACCGTGAAGGACGGCCTGCTCATCGTGCACGGCGAGCGTTCGCACCTATTCTACGACGGGGCGGTTCATAACCATGACTTCAAGAACTTCGAGCTGAAGGCGGAGATCCTCACGAAGGCGGGCGCAAACTCGGGCGTGTATTTCCATACGGAGTTTCAGGACACGGGCTGGCCGGCGAAGGGCTTCGAGATCCAGGTGAACAACACGCACAAGGATCCGAAGAAAACCGCAGGCGTTTACAACGTGCAGGACAATTTCACCGCACCGGCGAAGGACGACGAGTGGTTCACGATGGAGATCAAGGTCGAGGGCAAACACATCGTCACGAAAGTGAATGGTAAGGTCATCAGCGACTTCACGCAGCCTGAAGACTGGACGCCTCCGAAAGGCATGCCGGGCCGCTCCATTGCCCACGGCACCATCGCCATCCAAGGCCACGACCCGGCCAGCGAAGTCCACTACAAGAGCATCCTCATCAAGCCGCTGCCGTAAGCGGGAGGAAATTGCGGCTACATACTGCGGACTCTGTCGTCCGCGTCAGAACCACGTTCCTTACTTCACGCCCGGTCGGATCACTTTCGAGCTGCCACTCACCGGATCGATCATCCAGGTGAAAAAGTTCGGCGGTGGCGTACCTCCGCTGGCCCGCCCGAGATCGGTCTCAAGATGTCCGGTGATGAACCATTTACCCCCCGAAGAACCGCCAGTCGGTGACAGCGAAGTGGTTCCGTCCGGTTGAAACCGGAAGGAAACGTAAGAGTAGTTCCGCGCGACGCTTCCCGGCAAATCGGGGTCGTTTTGATTCGGACTGTTGGCAACCATGCTCAGGAGGCTGGAAAGCGTCGGATCGGAATTCATGACGACCGTCTGCGGAAACCGCGCGAGCTTCCCAGTGGGATTCGGGATGCCGCCGTCCGCAATTTCAAAAAACTGAACCGCACGAAAGCGCCAAGTGCTGGTGTCGGCCACTGATTCACCCGGCAGTTCGGGAAGGGCAAATTTATAAAATCGGACTTCCACGCTGCGGTTCCTCGTCAGCGAAATCTGGCGGGCGGCGGCACACTGGTCAGTGAGGATGTTCGCCGCCTGCGTCAGCGAGGATCCCTTGAGCAGATTTCCGACTGCGGGAACGGCGAACGCGCTGATGATCCCGATGATCGTAATGACCACGAGCAGTTCAACGAGGGAAAATGCGGACTTGGTGTGGTTGCTGGGAAACCGGTTTTTCATGGTCATTTCAGGGGGCAAACTTGTTGGTGCTTACGATGCGGAACCTAGCGTAGTTGTCCAGAGTTGCATCCGTTTTCGTTGCAAAATCGGGGAGGTTCGGATCTGACGCGTCCACATAGCGCTCGATGAGCACCGATCCGCGATGTTCGGCGACGACGGTGTCGAGGCCTTCTTCCCAGAGGGCTTGATCGGCGTTGGTGCCTGTGCGTTTTCGCAGGACTTGCACGCGCATGTGGACATTGAAGGTGTTCGATTTCGTCGTGAGCTTCGCGTAGAGATTTGTGTACGGGCGCTCGCGGGTGTTGTCGCCTGTCGGCAGGCTGCCGGCGGAAATGGTGCCGTTCTTGTAGTTGGCCAGATCCTCGCCTTCGCGGACGAGGTGCAGTTCACAAATTTCCGTCGCGGAGCGGAACGGATCGCCGGCGGCAAACCGATCGTCGGCTTGCTTGAGTGTCTTCTCCACATCAATCGGGCGGCGCATTTTGTCGTACGGTGCCTGGCCGTTGTATGCCTTCGTCCAGTCGGTACGGATTTGGGGATCCTTGTTGGATCCGCTGGACGGGAGTCCGAAGGGATGATCGTTCGTCTCATGGTCCCACAGTTTGTAGATTTTCGAACCGCTGTTGAGAAGCAGGAGCGGCTCCTCGGACTTCATCGCACCGTACAGCGCGGTCGCGCGGCGGATGTAGCTGAAAGGTGCGATCTCGTAGTTCAAGTTCACTTTCCCCGCAGTGGAGAAGGGCTCGCTGATCGGGTATGGCTCGCCGACGGGCATCCAGAAAAGATCCATGATGAGGTGATCCTTCGGCGTGGTCAGGCCGGGATGCTTCAGCGCGCCTGCCGTCCGCGTTTCCGGGCGGAAAAGCAGTGTCTCCCATGCGTGAATTTCGGTCGTTTTGTGACGCTTTACGCCAGTGGGCAGCGAGCCGAACATGCCCGCACTCGGCATAAGGCGGCTCGGGGAAAAGAAGCTGTCGGTGGATTCCTGAAAATTCCAAGCGAAGTAGGTATAAACCGAATTGGTGGAACCCTGGCTGCCTTCGTCGGGCTTGTTGATGTAGGCGCCGTCGGGCCATGTGGACATGCCGTTGTCAAAGTCGCCCCAACGGTTGTTCAGTTTGCCGGCACCGGGGCGGATTTCGGGGAGCCGCGAGTAGTGGTAGAAAATCCCGGGCACGAGTTGATCGTTGTCCTTCACGGCTGGAATGCCTTCCGGATCCGTCGAGGGCTGGGGGCCGGGCTCATTGCCGAAGCCATAGAGAAACTGGCTGCCTGAGGAGGAGACGAAGACATGCAAAAAGCGGTAGATGGAATCCCATTCGGCGCTGCGGACCTTCACAAATTCCGAGGCGCTAATCTTTGATTTTGCCGCGATGAGCCGGAGGTCGCCGTGCTCGGGCGTGATCGAGCGCACCACATCTTCCGCGCGGAAAAGGCCGCCAGCCTTGAAGCCCGATGGGCCTTCGCTGTCGGCCCAGCGCCGGGTGGTGCTCGCGTATTCGGGGCCGGGCGCGTGCGGGGTCTCAGTGAGACGGGAATAGCGCGTCGCAAACGTCCACCAGAAATCCGGAATAGTCAGGTTGCCGCCTCGGGATTTGCTGGTTCCTGTGGTCACTAATTTCGGCACGGGGAAAGTCCCGCCCGGGAAGTTGATGTCAAAGGTTTGAATGAGGTTGCCCTTGATGGAGACCCTCACTTCGATTGCGCCGCCCGAGAAATTCATCGTCGTCGCACCGGCTTTGATTTTCACGCGCGGCACCGCCTTGCTCACATACTTGTAGCCGCCACCGCCGAGCGCCTGCACGGGGCCGCGCAGGCCGCCGGGACCGCCGTGCTCGCGCCCGTTGTTGTGAAAGCCGGAGCCGATGCGGTTGTTCAGCGTCGTCTTGCCGGAAGCCATTTTCAGATCCTGCCCGTCGATCGTGAACCCCGTTTTGAAGGTGACCTCGTATTCGAGATCCTCCGCGATTTTGTAAAACCCGAGGCTGGGACTGAATGGCGAAAACAGGAACGCCGCCTCGATGGCACGCTCGCCGGTCTTCAACGCAGGATTATTGGTGTCCAAAGCGCCATCCTTCCCATCCTGCGCGCAGATGAAGTGGAAGCCGAACTGTGAGAGCGAGTGGTAACGGCCGAAGCCCTGCGTACTAGCGACTTTGGTAGCAATCTGGATCGGTGCGACCTGGCCGTTGCTGGCATAGGGCAGTTTACCGCCCGCCAAGAGGACAGGGTCGCGCAGGTTCACACAGCGGATGTAATCGAAAATTTCCGTGAGAATCTGGTCGCGTTCGCCAACATCCACAGAATTGAGCAACCACTTATCGAGGAACCTTCCGCCATAACCGGGGATTTTTGCCGAAGTCAGTGTCTGCAAATATTGGTAGAGGGTCTGATTGCGCGGGATGTTGTCGTAGTCCGCCTTTGGGTTCGTGGAATCCTGCCGCTGAAAATAGAAAGGCATGGCGGGCTTTGCGGTGCTGGCCGGCCCCACTGAAGCGCAGAAGGCCGCGAGCGTGTCGAAAGTGGTGCGGAGCGCCGTGCTCGTGTTCACCGGCCACAGGCTGATGCGCGGCGTGCCGAACAAAGTCACCTCCGGCGAGCGGCTGTTGGCAGTGAGGAAAAAACGCGAGCGCTTCAGTTGCTCCTTGAATTTCGGCAGCGTGGAACCTGCGACTTTGGGATTTTCCGGCCGCACACCTGGGGCGGCGGGAGGTGCAAAGAGGAACTCATCCACGTTTGCATAGAGCCGGTCGGCATCGGGTGTGATTTTCACGGCGGCGTAGGCCGGGTTACTTTGGCTGATGCCACGCGGAATCTCGCGCGTCCCGCCGAGCGTGCCGCCGGTTCCGAGCCGCGGGACGATTTTGTAGATGTCCTCCTTCTGCGCCGAAGTCAGCTTCACACCCGGAAAAAGGACGGGGCTCAGCGCCATCGTGAACGGGTGGCCGGGGAAGCGCTGGAATTCCTGATACGCCGGCTGGTAGCGCCCGTAGTTCAGATCCTGAATCGCGACCGCACGCGGGGTGTCCCACGGTGTCGGCTCGCCGGAGGTGTTCACGTTCAGCTTGCACGTCTCGTCGTCCGTCCAGAAAGCGACGCGCCCGACGATCGGGTTGGCAGCCGTGGGACGCAGCGGGCTGCCCGCCGGCAGGACCGACCAGTCAGCGCTCAGCGCGCTCCCTGGGACAGCCGGAGGCGTCGTCAGCGTGCCATCCAAAAGCACATAAATCCACCGCACGGGCATCGGTGCCGGGTTGCTCGTGGTCCCGGTCACGGCACCTGCTGTCGGATCATCCGATTCGCTCACGACAGGCTGCCCGCTCCCTCCTTTGTAACCCGGGATGGCGCGCAGATCGAACCCTTGGACGCCCGCGGTCGTGCCGGCAACGGGAAGCAATGCGAGTGGATCCAAAATCGGGTACGCTGCGGAAAATGACCGCGAAGCGCCTGCGGGCAGAATCTTCCCCTTTGCATCCTCAACCAACACGGGTTGGTTCAAGTCTATGAAATGCGCGGGCTGGCCGGGCCAGGTCGCAGGCACCTCATTCGCGAGTTTGCTGCTCACACTCCATGCAGTGCCCGGCTGCGAGACCATCGTGTCGGAAGAATACAGTTTGAAGATCCGTCCCATACCGCCTGTTTCCGTGTACGTGCGGATGAGACCCGGTTGCGTCGAATACGTCAGCCGTGCACCGCCGCCTTTCACAGCCGGTGAGGCCGGCGGGATTTCCCAACTCCTCGTCCCATCGGCGATCTGGCCCATCACGATATTCGTCACGACATCCGCGAGCTGCTTCACGGCAATGCCCGACTCGTACACGGCGGAATCGCGCCGGGCGGATGTGGCGCTCGCGAAGAATCCCACAATGGTCGCCGAGATCAGCACGATAAAGCTGAGCGCCAAAATGAGCGCGACAGCCCGGCGGCGCCCCGGGCGTCCCTTTCCGATCAGTTGATTTGTTCCCTGCTCCATTTTGCGGCGCGGATGTTTACGTTCGTGGTGAAGATCCGGTAGCGGAGCCGCAGCGCGACGAGCGTCCCCTCCAGCGTTGCGATGTCTTCCGTGAGTTTGCGTGTGTCGGCGAATAGCTTCGACTTTACGATCTCGAAAATGTCCGCCTTCGTGGAATCGAGGGCGAGTTTATCGGCGGACTTGTCGTCGATCGCGACCATCGTAAGCTGGACGACAGGCGGGAGCTGGTTCTTCGGATTGAGCTGCGGGTTTGCGTTCATGCCCGTCGAGTCGTAGCTGAAGAGCGGCGCGAGCGGAGAGTGCGTGGCGCCAGACTGCAACGGCGATTCTTCGACCTTCGCGAGGCGGGGCGTGATGATGAGCGCGACCACATTTTCCGCGATGACGCGCTTGAGCGCTGTGAAGCCGTTCACGTCTGTCGTGAACCACGCCTTTGTCGTGTTCCCTGCATTCCCATTCGTGAACTGATAGACGCTGAAATTCTCCGTGGGCTGCGAGAACTCCATCAGGCGGAAACGCCACCGCGCAGGAACCATCGCGGTGGTGATAAAGGGCGGCCGCTGACCCGTGTCGTCGGCGAACTCCGTGAAATAACCGACCGTGTTCAGCGCATTCGCGAGACCGCTGTAGTTCACGTCGCCAGTGACACCGAGCGGTGCATTGAAAAAAATACCGTGCGTGATGCGCGTCGCACCGCCGCTGGTTCCGAGCAGTGCCGGCGCGCTGCCGGAGATGAATCGCAGCTCGCTCCGCCGCTCGTATCGCGTCGGCTTCGTCGCATTGTCGTAATCCCAGTAAGTGTTCAGCGTCGCCTGCGAGAGGCGGGTGCTCAGCCGTTCAAATCCGGTCCGCGCACCGCGGAACTGCTCCACCTTCGCCGCCGTGCCCGCCCATATCCGCGCCGTCTGATCGGTCACCGTGAGGAGGAAGCCCATCATCACCACGAGAATCGCCGAGGCCACGAGCACCTCGGTGAGCGTGAAGGCAGCGGTGCTTCTGCCCGTGCGAAGACTCATGGCACACGGTATCCGTTCCTCGCGACAATGGCCGCGTAGGTGCGCACCGGCACCGCGGCCCTCGCCGCGAGCGCAGGACAGATCAGGAAGCTCTCCGAATCCACCAACGGCGCAAGCTGGCGCGCGCCTCCCGTACTTGCGATCTGGATGGTGAGAAAAGTCACGCCGCGCGGATTGAAACGCGGCGCTGAGGAGCCGGGCAGCGAAGTCGCGAAGTCGTCCAAGTGGTTCCCCGGATCCGGATCGCCCGGCTGCGAGCCACGCACGCGGACGGTGTAAAAGATGGACTGCGCTTCCACTGCTGTCGGCACTTCCGGATTCACCGTCTTCACTTCGGTGCCCTGGTTGTCAAAATGCCGCAGGGGCAGCCGGTAAAACTGCGAACCGCGCCCACCCGTCTGCACCTTGCTCGCGAGCAGCGTATCAAAATCCGTCTCCTGCGCATCGGCCACCACGCGCTGGAAAATCTCCCCCGCCGTCTGCGCGTCCATCGCCGCGCGGAAATTGTTCAGCCCGGACGGGATCAGGCCCATCAGCGCGACCAAGCCGACTGCCAAAATCGCGAGCGCCACCGACACCTCCACCAAGCTGAATCCCGCAAGACGCAAAACACGAACATGTGGAGGGAGGGAATGCGGCATGGCGCTGGGGAGCCGTCACCAGTGCGTAGTCCCTGCACACGTCATTGAAAAGGCTTTTTGAGGGACATCAAGATACTGTCACAAGACACCTCGCCGGGCGCTTTCCTGCTCGACAGGCACCGTCCCCGCCCTTGATCAAGCTCGAATGGACCTCCTTTCCATCGTCCACCTCAAGCGCGCGGCCGCGGACAGCCGCATCGAGGCCCGCGTGCATGCGCAGATCGATTCGCTCACGCGCAAGGATACCCGCGAGGGAAAGCCATTCTATACGGTGATCCTCGCGGATGCGGGCGCGAAGTTGACGCTGCGCGCATGGAGCGATGCGCCGGCGTTTGAGTCCTGCGAACGCCTGAAGGTCGGCGACTTTGTGGAGGCTTCCGGGGAGTTCACGGCGAACCCCGGCTTCGGGCTGGATGCAAAACGATGGGCAATCCGCGAACTGCAGCCGGACGAACTCGCCGAACTGCTGGAAGGCCCGAAGGATATTCGCGGGAAACAGGCCGACGACTATGCATTCCTGCAGCAGACCGTGCATGCGATCACGGACCCTCGCCTCGCGGCACTGTGCGCGCTTTTTCTCGATGACTTCGGTGACCGCTTCCGCCGCGCCGCTGCCGCGCGCGCGAACCACCATGCACGCCGGGGCGGGCTCGTCGAACACGTCGCGCAGATGATGCGATCCGCGATGGCCATTGCAGGCGCCTACCAGTCCCTGAATCGCGACCTCCTCGCCGCCGGCGTGCTTTTCCACGACTGCGGGAAGCTATGGGAAAACCAGATGCCGGTGGACGGCTTCATGATGCCCTTCGATGAACGTGGCGAATTACTCGGCCACATCACCATCGGCATCGAAGTGGTGAATACGCTCTGGCGCAGGCTTCAGCAAAAGCCCGAATGGCCCGGCTGGCTGCCACTGGATCCGGCGTGTGAGGACGTGCGGCTCCACTTGCTCCACTTGCTCGCAAGCCACCACGGCGAATTGCAATTCGGAAGCCCCGTCGTGCCAAAGACGCCCGAGGCATGGGCGCTGCACTACGTGGATAATCTCGATGCGAAAATGGAGATGATGACGGGCGGCTATGCGACATCGAAACACCTCGCCGCACGCATCCAGGAAAAGGTGTGGCCGCTGCCCGGAAATCTCGTGGAGCCGCTGATGCATTTCCCCCGTCCTACCGCAGGACAGGATTCGCCAGCTTGAATCTTCCTAATGCGAAATGCCGCGCGAAGTAGTCAGCGCGCGCCTTTGAACCGCAATGATGCAGCCTCATTTCTCTCGCTCGCCAAAGCAGCACAAACCGCCACACACTCCGCGCCCTTTTCCACCAACGACTCACCTTCCATGAAAATGATCCATCACTCGGTCCCTGTGCTCGCCACCGCGCTTTTCGCATCCGTAGCGTTTGCCGCGGATGATGTGACCATCACCATCAGGACGCTCAAGGCGCAGATGCGCTATGACACGACGGAGTTCGACGTGAAGCCGGGGCAGAAGGTGAAGATCGTTTTCCAAAACGAGGACGACATGCCGCACAACATGTGTTTTTTTGCGCCTGGCACGGACGTCGTCGCCGCGGCAAACAAGCAGATGGACAAGCCCGAGGAGGCGCTGAAGCGGAACTGGATCCCCGACGATTCGCGCATGTGGGCGCACACGAAACCGGTGCAGCCGAAGGAGACCGACATGATCACTTTCACCGCGCCGGAGAAGACGGGTGTGTATCCGTATGTCTGCACATTCCCCGGCCACGCGGCGATCATGCAGGGCAAAATGACGGTGGGCGAGACAGGCAAGCAAGGCGCGGGGCTGAAGGGGCTGAAGTTCCAGCTCTTCCTCGGGAATTGGAAGACGCTGCCGGATTTTTCCAAGCTCAAGGCGCACCGCGAAGGCGACGTGAAGGACAATCTCGTGCAGATCAAGGTGGACGACTACAAGAACGAGTTCGGCCTCGTCTTCACGGGCAGGCTCGATGCGCCGAAGGACGGCGAATATTTTTTCCAGATCGCATCGGATGACGGCGGGCGCATCTCGATCGATGGCAAGCAGGTCGTGGAGAATGACGGCATCCATCCCGCGAGTCCGATCCGCGAAGGCAAGGTGAAGCTGAAAAATGGGACGCACGACTTCCGGCTCGAATACTTCCAGGCTGCGGGCCAGGCGGAGATTTTTGCTGCATGGCGCGGTCCGGATTTTGTGGCCACGCCGCTCTCGAAGTGGATTCACCCGGAGATGAAGGCGGGCCAGAAGAAGAAGAAAAAAGACGAGACCACCGGCATGCCGCTGGTCGTCGCGCAAGAGCCGGTCATCTATCGCAATTTCATCACAGGCGCGGGCAATCGCGCGATCGGCGTGGGCTTTCCCGGCAATGCGAGCATCGCGTGGAGCACAGAGACGATGAATCTCGCGATCGCGTGGCGCGGCGCGTTCATCGATGCGGCGCGGCACTGGAACGGCCGCGGCGGTGGTGCGCAGCCGCCGCTCGGTTTCGACGTCTTCCGTCCCGCGGAGATGTCGCCGCCATTCGCCGTGATCGCTGCCGGTGCGACATGGCCGACGGTGGACAATGGCGGCCGAGCCGAAGGATACACATGGCACGGCTACGATCTGGATGCGAAACGCCACCCGATTTTCCACTATGACTGGCAGGGTGTGAAAGTGACCGAAAGCTACGAAGTGATCGGCGATGCGCTCGCCGGCGCAGGCAAGCTCGTGCGCACGCTGAAGCTCGATGGGAAAATTCCCGCAGGCGCGCTTTTCCGCGTCGCCGGCGCGCCGAAGATCACTCCGCAGGGCTCAGGTTTCCTCGTCGAAGCCGGACGCTTCATGGCGGAGATCAATACCGAGGGAAAATTCCTCGTCTCCGCAGAAGGCGCAAAGCTGGACGGCAAGGACATCACGCTGCCCGCGCGTCCCGAAATCAAAGTCACCTATTCGTGGCCGACCGTGCATGCCACACATGCACACGCGAACTGAACGCAGAGCACCGAACACTCCACTTTTCCAGCACATGAAAACCTTCCGCATCCTCACCGGCCTCATCCTCGCGACTGTGTCTCTGCACGCCGCCGAACCGCAGGAATCCGACTACTACAAGATCACCACATTCGACACGCCGCCCGGCACGGCGCTCGAAGTCAGCTCCATCGAACTGCTACCCGATGGCAAGCTCGCGCTCGGCACGCGCCGAGGCGAAATCTGGACCGCGAGCAACGCGGACAGCGAACCCGGGAATGTGAAGTATCAGCTTTTCGCATCCGGCCAGCACGAGGTGATGGGCCTGGCCTACAACAAAAAGGACAGCGCGCTCACCATCACGAACCGCTACGAAGTCGCGCGCCTCAAGGACACGAATGGCGACGGGCGCGCGGATAAATTCGAGACTGTGTGCGACAAATGGGGCGTGAGCGGCGACTACCACGAGTATTCGTTCGGCTCGCGCTTTGACAAAGACGGCGACCTCTGGGTCGTGCTCTGCCTCACGGGATCATTCAGCAGCAAGGTGCCCTTCCGCGGCTGGTGCGTGCGCGTGAAGCCAGATGGCACGATGGTGCCCACGTGCAGCGGTGTGCGCTCGCCCGGCGGCATCGTGGTGAACTACGACAACGAAGTGTACTACACGGACAATCAGGGCCCGTGGCACGGCGCTTGTACGCTGCAGCATCTGATCCCGGGAACTTTCCAAGGCCACCCCGGCGGCAATGAATGGTATTCGCTCGCGCCAAACATGGGGCCGCGCCCGATCGATCCGATCCCGGAAGCATTTCAAAACGGTAAAAAGAAAGGCGACAAATCGCAGCCCGACCCGGACCGCATGGTCGCCGAGCGCAAGCGCATCAAGGAACTCGTGCCGCCAGTCGTGTACATGGTGCATGGAAAAATCGGCAACTCGTCGTCCTTCATCGTGCCTGTTCTCAGTGGTGGAAAATTCGGCCCATTTGAAAAACAGCTCTTCATCGCCGACCAGAGCCACTCGAATATCTCGCGCGTGTTCATCGAGGAAGTGAACGGCATCAAGCAGGGCGTCGTCTTCCCATTCCGCAAGGACTTCAAGTCCGGCCTCATCGGCGGACGCATGAATGAAAAGGGCCAGCTTTTCGCCGGTGGCAGCGACCGCGGCTGGGGAGCGAAAGGTGGCGCGCCGTTTTCATTCGAGCGCCTCGACTGGACCGGGAAGGTGCCCTTCGAAGTCCACGAGATGCGCGCGAAGCCCGACGGCTTCGAGCTGACCTTCACCGAACCTGTGGACGAGAAGACGGCCGGCTCGGTAGCGAGCTACTCCGCGCGTGAATTCACCTATGCCTACCGCGAGGCCTACGGTGGCGACGAAGTGGACTCGAAGACCCCAACCATCACAAAGGCCACCGTGAGCGCCGACAAAAAATCCGTGCGCCTCACCTTCGACAAACTCACGCAGGGCGACATCCACGAGGTGCGCTTCGAAGGCGTGCGCTCCGCCGACGGCAAACCCGTGCTGCACCCGATCGGTTACTACACGCTGAACGAGATCCCGGCGAAATAGGCGCGCATCACTCCGGCGGCGTGATGCCCTGCGATTCGAGAAGCTGGCGCAGGAAATAAAGATCGCCGCGATCCTTCTCGCGGTGCGTATGGCGCTTCATCCGCCAGAGCAGCAGCGGAGAGGCAAATGGAATCGCAACACCCTGCACTTCCCGATGGACGATGTGCGGCTCGGCTTCGTCGAATCCGATCCCGCTGGCAGAGGCCATTAGATCCACAGTCACTTCGTCAGCGACACGGACGACCGTGTATTCGCCCACATCACCGGGCTTTAGTTCACGGACTGCTCTGTCCGGCAACACTTCGGGGGCGGCGTAGACCTTGGCTTCATTTTGTAGCGAAGCATCAATTAGAAAATCAATAGGTAACGCGCGCCAAGCTCGTTCAGCCGACGACAGATTGCGACCAGATCGGCTTCGATCGGAGCGCGCGACTCTAGGCCCGATGCGTTCGGATCAGGTGCTTCATCAGCCATGCGTCAGCCTCTTCGTGAGAACGGAATCGGAAAACTCCTCTCGGAGTGCCGCGCAGGCCGAAGGTCCTCGCCATCTCGACGCCTGATTTTTGCAATGACATCCCGTAGGCAAAGCTATCGCGCGGCACCGTGCGCCTTCCCACGGTCTTGCCGATTTTTTCCTCGAAGTTGATAGCCGATTCCATCTCGTCCTGAGTGAAGGCGTCCCCGTCTGGAACTCAACGGAAAAGCCGCTCGCATTACGCCTTCTCCTGCGTAGAGTCCGTGCGCAATGCCGCTCGATCTCAAGACTCTCATCACCACTCGCCTCGGCGAAAACTACCAGCTCCACGAGCAACACCTGAATTCCACGCTGGTCTCCGTCCAGCGGATCATCGGATTCGACCATGTGTATGCGCAGGCGAGCGGGTGCTACCTTTACGACCTCGACGGGCACGACTACCTCGATTTCCTCAGCGGCTACAGCGTCTTCAATATCGGGCGCAATCATCCCGCCGTGAAGCAGGCCATCCGCGACGTGCTGGAGATGGATCTGCCGAACATGGTGCAGATGGATTGCTCGCTGCTGAGCGGGCTTCTCGCCGAGGCGCTGCTGAAAAAGCTGCCGTCGCATTTGAATGCGGTCTTCTTCTGCAACTCGGGCACCGAGGCGATGGAGGGTGCGATCAAATTCGCGCGCGCCGCGACGGGCCGCACTGGGCTGGTCTCGATGGACAAGGCTTATCACGGCCTCTCGAACGGCGCGCTTTCCGTGATGGGCGACGTGCATTTCCAGGAAGGCTTCGGCCCGCTGCTCGATAACTGCTCACGCATCGCCATGGGCGACCTCACGGCGCTGAAGACGAAGCTGGAAAAGCGCGACGTGGCGGCATTCATCGTCGAGCCCGTGCAGGGCAAAGGCGTGCAGTTCCCACGCGATGATTTTTACATGAAGGCGCAGCAGATTTGCCGCGACACCGGCACGCTTTTCATCTGCGACGAAGTGCAGACCGGCCTCGGCCGCACGGGCCGCTGGTGGGGATTTCAAAACTGGGGACTCGAGCCGGACATCATCACCGTCGCGAAATCGCTGAGCGGCGGCTACGTCCCGTGCGCGGCCATCGTCACGCGACGCGAGATATATCAGAAGACCTTTAGCCGGCTGGATCGCTGCGTCGTGCATTCGTCCACATTCGGACGCAACAATCTCGCGATGGCCTGCGGCCTCGCGGCGCTACAGGTGCTCGAAGATGAGAATCTGATCGAGCGATCACGTGTGAACGGCGACGATCTGCGCCATCGCATCGAGTTACTGAAGGAGAAGCATTCCCTCATCAAGGAAGTGCGCGGACTCGGCATGATGATCGCGATCGAGTTTCATCAGCCAAAGGAGTTCGCCGCCAAGATGGGCTGGAAGCTCCTGCACATGGTCGAGTCCGAGCTGTTCGCGCAGATGATCGTCACGACGCTTTTCAAAAAGCACCGCATCCTCACGCAGATCGCCGGGCATGGCATGGATGTGCTGAAAATCCTCCCCCCGCTCGTGGCGGGCGAAAAGGAAATCGAGCGCTTCGTGAATGCACTCGATGAAGTGCTCGCGGAATGCCGCAAGTTCCCCGGCCCGATCTGGGATTTCGGTTCCCAGCTCGTGAAGCATTCGATGCGCCGCAAGTCGCCAAAGGTCACGGCTGCCGCAGAGGCGTGAGTGGAGCGCCGTCCGTCCCGGCGGCCACTCCGGCACGCCGCAGGCCTGCTGCTTTTTTTCGATGCTAAGATACCTGTGATGCTTTGGAAGAGGTGACGCTGCTCGTGCGTCGCTGTGGCCGCCGGGACGGACGGCGCTCCATTCCTAACGCGCGACAAATCTTTTACAAACTCCGCACGCACGCCTGACACAGCGCAATCCTGCGCGCATAGTGTGGTGAGTAACGATGAAGAAAAGCGTCTGGATATTCCTGTTCGCGGTGCTGCTGCCGAGCGTGGTGCTCGGCTGGCTCGCGTTGCGGAGTGCCGAGGAGCAGCAGATCGTCTTCGAGCGCCGGACTGCCGAGCTCTACCAGAAGGAAACCGAGGCGCTCGCCGTGACCGTGCGCGACACGGTGGATGCGCAAAGGCGCCTCTTCGGCGAGACCGTGCATCGGCTGCTGGCAAAGGGTGATCCGGATGCACTCGCACACGATTTTACAAATACGCTGGCGGACTCGTGGGAGATGAAGGCCGTGGGCTTTGCCATCAACCGGGAGGGCAAGCTGATCTCACCCTCGGTCGCTGCGGCATCGACGAAGCCTGAGCTGCACCGCTTCCTGCTAGGAAATGGCGGCTTCCTGACGAGCACGGAGCCAGCGATCGTTTACAACTGGGCGGGAGACAACAATGTCTATCGCAATCCCAAACTGGATCAGAGCCGGGGGAGATCGCTCACCGCTCAGAATGCTTCGGGCATCTTTTCCGGCGCAGGCAATGCCAGTGCGATGGCAGCAGGCAAGGACACTGCACAGCTCGGCAATATTTCATCCGGGGAAAATGAGACGGCGGCGCTCCGCGATTCGCCTCTGATATTCGGAAACCAGCCCACCCCGAATGGCACTTCCGACAAGGACGGAAAATCATTCCTCGAAGGAGCGGTCGCGACGCCCCCTTTGCCAAATCTCAGCGGCGCTGGTGCGCAAACCATCGTCCTCAAAGGCGGCGTGCAGCTAAACTCCCAAGTGCCGGCAAATGTGAATGCGTTCGATTTCACTGGTGTGATGTCCACACCCGATCTGCGAAACTTGGACGGCAGTTCAGCCGTCAGCAGCTCGTCGCTGAATTGGGCAAAACAGAAATCTTCCTATCTTCAGGCAAGAGAGAACGACGCTCTGGTTTCCAGATCAGCCGCACAGACACCACTGCTTCCTGTGCCGATGTCGCCAACAGCGCCCGGTGACACGACCGTCCGGCGTTCGCTACCCGAAGCGGAAGCTCGTAAAAATGCCGCCACACCCAAAGCAATGCCCGCACCGGCAGCCGGCGCGGCTGGAGCCGCGAAGCCGGTGACTGCGATGAGTGACAGAGAAAGGATGCGCGAATCCAGTGCTCCGCGTCCGGAAAAAAAGATGCGTCCTGCTGAGCCCGTAATGGCAGATGAACCTTCGGGGAAAGCCGGTGGCGCGCTTGCGGGACTGAGGGAGGATCGCTCCGTCGCCACGCCGCAGACTCCCCCACCGAGCCGTGCCATCGCTGCCAAATCCGCCATCACAACAAGCGAGCGGGCGCAAATGCCGCTACCATCTGCACCCACGGACGCCGAAAAACCGCAGGACGCGGCACCCATTTCGAAAGGCAAGACCGTCAGCTTTCCCGCATCCAAGTATTCGAAAGGTGAGGCCGCGCCGATGCCTCCGGCGGCTCCGAAAAAGTCCGACAACTTCAAGGCTGCTCAGAAAAATTCCGACGATGCGGTGGCACCGTTGTCGAAAGTTTCCAGTGGATCGCTGACTCTGAACAACACCATCAGCCGGCAGGTGGAGCCGCAGCAGGTGCTCGGCGTGCAGGGCCCCGCGCTTTCCACAGTCATGCCCGAGGAGGCGGAATTTCGCAGCCTCACCGAGGAGGGGGATGACGGGCTCGTCGCGCGCTTTGTGCAGGACAAGCTGAACCTCATTTTCTGGGTGCGCCCGCCTGAAGCGCCCGAGATGGTCTTCGGATGCCTCGTTGAAGCGGGGCATTTTTCGGAGCTCTGGAAGGATGTGCTGGAGCACCACAACGCATCAGCACGGGGCACGCGCGCCTCGCTGGAGTCGAAGCCCGAGTTTCTCCTCGCGCTTCTCGACGACCGCGGCAAACCCGTGGCGACACAGCCTGCGGATGCTCCGGCGCGCGACTGGAAGCGGCCTTTCGTCGCGAGCGAAATCGGCGAGGCGCTGCCGCATTGGGAGGCCGCGCTCTATCTCGCGAGTCCGACGGCGCTGGCGGAAAGCGCACGCGGCCTTTGGCGCACTCTGGCCTTCACCATCGCGGGCATGGTCACACTCATCGCACTCGGCGGCTGGCTCGTCGTCGCGGATGCGCGCAGGCAGCTCGCGCTCGCACAGCAGAAGACGGATTTCGTATCGAACGTCTCACACGAACTGAAAACGCCGCTCACGAGTATCCGCATGTTTGCCGAGCTGATGCACGACCGACCGCAGCCTCTGGAAAAGCAGGGGCAGTACTTGCGCATCATCACCGTCGAGGCGGAGCGTCTCACGCGGCTGATCAACAATGTGCTCGATTTTGCGAAGATGGGCCGGAAGCAGAAGCGCATCGAAAAGAAGCCGCTGGATCTGCACGCGCTCGTCGCACGCGTGTGGGAGAGCCAGGAGCTGCACCTGCGCGAGGATGGCTTCACGACGCGATGGGAAGCCGCGCCGGGGCCGTATCCCGTGCTCGGCGACGACGACGCGCTCGCGCAGGTGCTCGTGAACCTCCTCTCAAACGCCGAGAAATACGCGAATGGAAACAAGGTGGTGGAGCTTCACACGTGGCTCGACGACGGCCGGGTGAACGTCTCCGTGCTGGATCGCGGCATGGGCGTGCCGAATGGCGACGAGAAGAAAATCTTCGAGGCATTTTACCGCGCGCACGATTCGCTCGCGAGTGGCATCCAGGGCAGCGGCCTCGGCCTCACGCTCGCGCAGCGCATCGCGCGCGAGCACGGCGGCGAGATCAAGCTTGAGCATCGTGATGGCGGCGGGAGCCGGTTTACGCTGCGGCTGCCGCTGGCGGGAGGACGAATGACGAATGATGAATAACGAAAAACTCCGAATGGTGAACTGCTGTCCGAGAATGATGATTCTAATTGTCGCGTCGGTTCACAGTCCGGGCTCTGCTTCATTTCGTCATCCGTGAACCGTCGACTACGGCAGCGTCACCCATTGCTTGACCGTCTCCAAGCCCGCGCTGGGAGTGCCTCGGACCGGACCTTGTGCGATGACGTCGCCTTTGGAGTTGAGCAACGCCCACTGCGCTTTCTCGACATTGCCGGCCGGCAGATACTTTTTTGCTTTGGGGTGCGCGCGATCCAGAAGCACGACGATGAAGTTCTCGCGCAGGAGTTTTTTTGTCTCCTGCAGTTCTGCGAAAAACCGCATTTCCTGTCCGGGGAAGTTTCCTTTTTCGGTCGAGTTCCAAAGAATGAGTAGAACTTTTTTGCCCGTGCCTTCGGAGCGCTTAAGCGCCGCGTCGAGATCAGTAGCAGGCACAGTGCCGAAGACTATGCATGCACAGCTAAGGCGGTGATGCAAAGTAGAATGCTATAGAAAATGCTTTTCATCGGAAGTGGATAATGGCGGCCTTTATTTTATGAGAAAGCACATTTTGATCATCGAGGACGACGCGCACATCCGGCTCGGGCTGTGTGAAGCGTTGCGCGCGGAGGGCTACGATGTCACCGACTGCTGCTCGGGCAGCGAGGCGATCCCGATTTTCAAACAGCGCAAGCCCGACCTCGTCGTGCTCGACATCATGCTGCCCGGCAAGAGCGGCTACGACATCTGCCGCGAGATCCGCGCGACGAAAAGCCGCGTGCCCGTGCTGATGCTCAGCGCGAAAGGTCAGGAAATCGACAAGGTCGTGGGCCTCGAACTCGGGGCGGACGACTACGTGACAAAACCTTTTTCGCTCCGCGAACTCCTCGCGCGCATACAGGCGCTGTTGCGACGCTCAGACTTCGCGAGCGAGCCCGCAAGCGATGTCCCGGATGAGATCAAATTTGGCAAAGTGCGCGTGGAGACGAAGGCTCTGCGCGGCGTGCGCGGGAAGGAAAAATTCGAGCTGACTCCGCGCGAGCTGAGCGTGCTCGCACTGCTGCACCGCGAGCGCGGCAATGCAGTCTCGCGCGACAAGATCCTGAACGAAGTCTGGGGCATCGAATACTACGGCACCACGCGCACACTCGATCAGCTCATCGTGAAGTTGCGCCAGAAAATCGAGGACGAGCCCGGCGAGCCAACGCACCTGCTCACCGTGCATGGCCTCGGCTATCGCCTCGACGCGTGATTCGCTGGACTGCGCTTTCATTGTGCTTGGCGGTGCTTCGGACTGTTGCAAAATTCCACATCATGAAAATCCGCCTGTGCCTCGCGTTGTCGTGCGTCCTTTCATTCGTTCTGCGCGCGGAGGAAGTCGCGCAGACCGCCGCGCGGCTGGTGCCACAGGAAACGGTCATCTTTGCAGAACTGCACGACGTGCAACGCACGCTGGAAAGGCTGTCCCAGTCATCATGGGGTGAACTCGCGCGGGATCCTGAGTCTGGCGGCTTTTTCAAGAAGGCCCTGACTGTCGCCGCAAAGGAAGTCCCTCGCGAGGCAACGGATATCCTCTCCTCGATCGCGAAAGCGGTCCCGGCTGGCGGTTTTTTTGCGATGACCGAAATCCCGGATTTTAAGAATCCCGGAGCGAATGCGATTCCGAAAATGATGGCCGGCTTGTCGTATCGCGGGGAGCCGCAAGCCGTGGAGATGCTGCTCCAGAAGTTGCGCGATGCAGCCCTCAAGGACGCGAAGGTGAAGCAATCCAAGGAGACGATCGATGGTGCGGAAATCGAGACTCTCGCTGACAGCAATTTCTCGCTCTCGTTTTTCCATGCGGACAAGCAGGTGATGTTCGCCACGGATCGCAAACTTCTCGCCGAAGCACTCGCGCGTCGCGGTGGGAAGGGCTCGCAATCGCTCGCAGATACCGAGGCATGGGCCACGAGCCAAAAGGAGGCGGTGACCTCGCCGGATGCGACGGGATTTTTCTCCTACGAGGCATTCTTCGAGAAAATGCTGGCGGTCGCCGGCCCGGAAGCTGGTCTGCTATCCGGGATGCTGGACGCCATTCCCCAGTTCCTCTCCGTATCCACAAAGCTCGACGGGGCGGTGATGCGCGAGCGCGCCTACATGCATTACCGCAGGGCACTGCCGCAGATGGACTCGAAGCACCACTCGCTGGCATTCACGGGCGAGGATACCTTTGCCTATCTCGAATCGCATCTGGCCACCGTCGGGACGAACTTTGAGAAGCTTTTCGAGAAGAATCCGATGGCGGACGAGATCACTGCAGCTCTGGAAAAGCATGGACTGACCATCGCCGACATCACGCAAACTTTCGGGTCCGAGATTTCATTCGTCTCCGACTGGGAGTCCGGTGGCCTCGCATTTCCCACGCTGTTCGCAGCAGTCGAAGTGCGCGATGTGGAGAAGGCGCGCAAGTTCGCCACGATGATCACCGGCTTCATGCAATCGGGTAAAAAGCTGATCGAAAAGGAGCACGGTGGCGCGAAGCTTTGGAGCGTGGACGGCCCGGTGCCACTCGTGCAGCCGACGCTCGCACTCAGCGGCACGCACCTCATGTTTGGCCTGAACCCCGCCACCGTGAACGCCGCACTCGATCGCGCGGCATCGGGGAAAATTGCGCTGACGCAGTCCGCGCAATTCAACGGAGCGCTGAAGACTGTGGGCGAAACCAATGCCGGCCTCGCGTACATCGACAGCGCGCGACTCATTGAGCGCATCTACGATCGCGTGCGCCCCTTCATCGCGGGAGCCATCGCGGGCAATGCAAAGGTATCGGAATATCTCGATGCATCGGCGTTGCCAAGGACGCCCGCCCTTACCAAACACATGCCGCCCTTCATCGCGGCATTCCAGTCGAGTGAACACGGCTACGTCGTCGAGAGCACTGGGCCCCTCACGTATCTCACGGGCACGTTTGGTGTCGCGATTGTCGCCGGCTTCACGATTCCCTTTTTCACGGCTGCGCGGATGCAGGCTCTTCCCAAGGTTCCGGCTCCGGTGGAGGCGATTTAGAGCATGTTGAAAAAGTCCTGAATGAGTGTCACGCAAAGCCGCAAAGCCGCAAAGAAAAGCCGCCAGGCCGCAAAAATTCCCTAGTCAAAGCTGCATCCTTTGCGCCTTCGCGCCTTTGCGTGACCCACTTTTAAAACATGCTCTTAGTCTTTCGCGTCACGGGAGCCTTCACTTTTCAGACTGAGCATGAAGGTGGCCGCCGCGATTTAGCTAAAAAGTTTGCCACCGCTTTGACAAATGCTCCTTCACGCAGGTAGCCTCCCCGCCCTCTTAAATTCCATTTCACCATGAGCCATTCCCTTCCCAAACTTCACAACGCAATGTGGCCCGGACTCGTCGGCAAAGGCACCGGCGAAGGCCAGGAACCGCCGATCAGTCTTGAGCACATGCTCGACCTCACCGCGGCGGCGAACGTCAACGGCCAGAAATTTGAGGGCATCGACTACTTCCTTTTCCTCCCGCACACGAATCCCGAGGCAAGCGACGATGAGCTGAAGAAGATTGCCGACCTCATCGCGGGCAAGGGCTTCAACGTCGGCTCGCTCGTCGCGCCGGTGTGGGGCGGCACCATTGGCGATTCCGCGATGGGCGACGCGGCGCAGCGTGAAAAATTTCTCAGCGCGGTGAAGATGGCCTGCCGCATCGCTGGCATCTTCAACAAGCACGGCGTGCGCAAGTATGGCGTCATTCGCATTGATTCTGCGGAATTCGGCGTGGCCAAGTGGAAGGAAAACCCGACGGCGAACACCGCGAAGATCGCCGAGACTTTCCGCGAAGCTGGCAAGATCGCGGAAGCTCATGGCGAGCGCCTCGCGGCTGAAGGTGAGATTTGCTGGGCAGGCATGCATTCGTGGAAGGACATGCTCGACCTGCTCGAAGCCGTCGGCATGCCGAAGACCGTCGGCTTCCAAGCGGACTTGGCGCACACTTTTCTCTATCTCCTCGGCTACAATGCCCCCGAGCACGCACTCGTGAAGGAAGGCTACAATGACGCGGAGTTTTACGCAGCCTACGAGAAGATGACCGACAAGCTGCGGCCCTGGACGATGGATTTCCACGTCGCGCAAAACGACGGCCACGTGCATGGCGCTGGCTCGCACGACAAGACCGGAAAGCACTGCCCCGCCGATGATCCGAATGGCAAGCTCGATATCGTGAAGTGCGCCGGCTACTGGCTGAAAGACGCCGCCGCGCGTGGCATCCAGCACATCTGCTGGGATGGCTGCATGTTCCCAAATGCGAAGCTCGAACAGGCGCAGACTTGGAATGCGATCCTTGATGTCATGATCAAAGTCCGCGCGGCGCACGGCTGGAGCTAGGCGCGAGAATAGGGCGCTTGGCCAAATCAAGGAGCCGGGGTGGTGCCCTCGCTCCGCGTTGAAAATCGGGGCGAGGGCGCCCCGGCTCCTTGCGTCAGCGCTTGTGCAGGCCGCCGGTGAGCTTGAAGACGGCGATCAGGATTCCGTAGATCACGGTGCCGATGACTGCGGCGATCAGCACCATCACGATCGGCGGGATGAGCGTGCTCACGATCTTTACCTGCTTGTCCAGTTCGCGCTCATACACGTCGGCGATGAGGTTCATCGTGTCGGAGAATTTTCCCGTCTGCTCGCCCACGCTCATCATGTCCACAAACATCTCCGGGAAGATTTTCTGGTGCGCGAGCGCATTTGAGAGCGTCGCGCCATCCACGACTGCGGCGCGCACCTGCTCCATGCGGAGGCGGATGAATTCATTTCCCGCGATGTCTTCGAGCAACTCAAGCGCGCGCAGGAGCGTTACGCCATTCTGCGTGAGCGTGCCGAGCGTGCGGGCGAATTGCGCATACAGCCGGTAGCGCGGGATGCGGCTGAAGACCGGCACCGTCCATTTGAAACGCCCCCACGCGACGCGTCCCGATGGCGTGGCGATGAATGCGCGAAACATCAGGAATGCGCCGACGAGCCCCGCAGTCACGAGCCACCAGTATTGCGTGATGGCGTTGTTGACGTTGATGATCATCTGCGTCGCCGCAGGCAGTTGCGCGCCCGTATCTTTGAAAAACGCGATGAGCTGGGGCACCATCGTGTTCATGAAAATCATGATCAGTGCGACACCGATGACGACGAGGACGACCGGGTAAAGGAGCGCCTGCTGCACACTGTCGCGCAGCGCCTTTACCTCGCCGATGTGGACCGTGAGGCGGCGCAGGATCGTGGGCAGCGAGCCCGAGGCCTCGCCAGAGGAAACCATGTTCACATAGAGCGGCGAGAAGATGCGCGGGTAGTCGCGCATCGCCTGCGAAAGGCTGCGGCCATCCACGAGCGATTGGTGGAGCGATTTGGAAAGTGACTGGAGCTTCGGATGCTTGAGTCGCTTCACGAGCACGCCGAGCGACTCGTCCAGCGTCATCCCGGCGCTGAGCAAATGCGCGAGCTGCTCGCTGAAAAGATACTGCTGCGAGTAGCTGAGCTTCATCCCGCCGCCCGCCGGAGCGACTGCGGATGCCGCGACCGTCCCGGGCTTCGATCCGGCAGTCCTTGCGGTATCCCCGGTCTTCGCCAGCGATGCCTTGGAGGACGACGTTTCCTTTGCTCCCTTGGCTCCCTTGGCCGCAGTCGCAGCCGTCGCAGCCGCCGCAGCCGCCGCAGCGTTTTTCTGCTGCGGTGAGGGCGATGAGGGCGCTGCCAGAGCAGTCTGCACCGCGGCTGCCTCGACAGCTTGCACGCGGATCGGCACAATGCGCTTCCCCTCGACCAACGCAATTGCCGCCGAGCGATCATTGGCCGTCACGGTGCCATCCACAAGCTGCCCCTGGGCATTTCGCGCACTGTATCGGAATTCAGGCATAGGTGGGATTGCTGTTGTCCGTGAGAAGCAGAAAGGCAAGCCCGAAGGCTTGCCTTTGACTGTTAAAAGTTGAACGGGAACGCCTACTTGCGCTGCCGACGGCGTGCGGACAGAAACCCCGCTCCGACGATCCCACAGAGCGCGAGCGCGGAAGGCTCCGGCACGGCTGCAACTAACTGGATAGTTCCAGGATTTGGGACCGTTCCGGCACCGTTCGTCACGACGCCAGCCCCGCCGATTGGGTTGAGTGTAGGTGTGTTGGCACCTTGAGAACCGGTGCTCAGTGTCAGAACGTCTCCGACACCACCATTATTCGTTGGGAATGTCCAAGGAACGCCGACCGGTGCCACCGCGTGAAAAATTCCCATTTGCGTTGCGCCGGCAACGGTGGGTGCGTTGAAAATCCATAGGTAAACACTTTTGCCGTTGAAGGAGACCGCAGTAACGGCTTTATCAATAACTTGACCGCTCACTTTCGGACCTGCGCTAACGACGGTAAGACCCAATGGGGAGGCGTTGGCTTCGGTATCAACAAATTGGGTCCAAGTTCCCGCAGCCGTAATGGTCGCCACATTCGCTGCCACGCTGACGGAAGGATTAAAAGTGAAAGCCTCACTGGCAAATGTGCCTGCCCACACTAGACTATTCGTCGCAAGGTTTGTGAGTGTTGAATCCACTACCGACCTTGCGGACGGTGAAGGATTGAAACCGACGGTGGTGGCAAAAGCGGCCGACGATATTACAGCAGTGACGCAACCGAGAAAAATGAGCGGACGTATCATGATGTTTTTTTGCCGGAGGTTATTTCCGACGGAGACGAGAATAGATCGCTGCAACCCCCGTGAGCAAGCCAAAAATCAGCGTCGTCGGCTCAGGAACCGGACTCACGTTAAAATCGCTTGTGAGTTGCAGCAATCCAGAAGCCTCAGTTCCAAAATTTCCGATCGCAGCAATGCTGGTTGAATTGGTGGTGCTGAAAGTGACCGTATCACCAACACCACCCGCATTCGTCGGAAATACCCAAGGCGTGGCTGCGGCGGGTGCTCGGAATATTCCCATTTCCGTTGCTGCCGCAATGGTGGGAGCGTTGAATATCCAAACGTAAACTGGCTTATTATTGAAGAAATCCGCCTGAGTTGAAACGAAGTTATTGTCGGTTACTTGACCGCCCAGTTTTCCTGTTGCCGTAATACCCAAGGAGTCGACACTAGCAACCGAAGCGTTAGTGACCGTGTCGAGGCCAAACTGTTTCCAACCGCCAGCGGCCATGACAGCCGTGACATTGGCAGCCAAACTTAATGTATTGTTCAATGAAAAGTTTGAACTGGAAAAAGCCCCCGCCAACACGAGAGTGTTTGTGTCATTCAGTAACGCATTTGAGGAATTGCGCACGTTTCTTGCGGTAGGAACCGGGCTGAATCCAATCGTTGTGGCAGAAGCCACAGTTGCGAGAATGGGCAAACACGCAGTCAGCACGAGGAAGAATTTCTTCATGGCGGCAGAAGAGGATTATTCGATGCTAAGTTTCAACACATTCCTTGTCGAAACATCAGAAGCTGTTCGGAGAAGGCAAAGACCAGTTGAAGGCAGGGCCACCTTTTCGATTCAGGACGAAAGCAGCACCGGGTTGCATGACGACAGAGCCAGCCGCAGCAAATGAGACGGAACCATACCATCCAGCAGGATTACCGAAGGCGTCTCCGATGTAATAGAAGTAGGTTCCCTGAGCGGCACCGGTGTAGATCGTCACTTCGTCTGCAGTAGATGCATCGTCAGAAGCTTTCACGCCGGTGGCATTGTTGCCGGTATAGAGCCCGCTCGATAACAGGGTGAGACCTTGCGATGAAACTGTTCCCAAGACGTTCAGCCCATTCACTACAGGGAATAGCGTATTTCCGGTCTTAACGGCTCCATTGGACGTGAAGCTCAGCCCGCCAGCAGCCTTCCTTTTCACAACGACACCCTGATGCGGCCCAATGACCACATTTCCTGCCTGAGCGAACGATATTGAATTATACCATCCGGCTGGATTTCCAAAGGCATCTCCGATGTAGTAAAAATATGAAACGGAATTCGATCCATCGTACACGAGAACCTCATCAGCCGTGGAAGCATCATCTGTTGAAAGGAATCCGGCCGTGTTCGTCGCCCCAAAGATGTCGTTGAAGGTCATGTCCTTGCGGATTCTGATCGAGTCCGCCACTTGGGCAAATACGTTCGGGGACGTCAGATTTCCCGCGACCGTGATCGAGTTTGCCGTGGTGGCTGAAATCACCGCGAGCGCGCCCGTGGTGTGTGTGTTCGGTGACACCGTGACGACTTCCACGTAGAAGCTTCCAGCCGCGCCGTTGAACTGACTTGCCGTCCACGGCGTGCCCGCGACTGTGATCGTGGTTGTGGCACCGACGCCCGATCCCGTCACAGTCGCAATCGCCCCCTGCCATGAAATGGGCTGGGTGACCGTCGGCGAAACCAAGGACAGCTTCGGAGAAGTGACCGAGCCACCGCCTGCAACGGTAAGCGTGATGAAGCCGACGGGGTCGGTGGTGGCGGAGGTCGTCTGGGCGAAGGAGGTCTGGGCAGACACGCCGAGCACGAGAGCGACAGCGGCGGTGAAGTGGCGAAGGGATGATGTGTTGGTTTTCATCGGAAACAGGAGTTCTGGATTTTAAGCGGTGAGTTTGGAGGGAATCGGGAAATTCCACCCGACTTTGTTTCCCGAGATTTCACTGTTTCGCACACCGCGGCAACAATTTTATTGTAAAGTTTCCGTAATTCTCACGCGTGGTTTTCCCTGCCATTCGGACGACAAAATGGCGTTCACTGCTCCGATCCCCGAGCGCACTCGAATGAACGCTGATTCATCGAGACAAGCGGAGTGAGACGGGACGAGGGGGTGATTTGATCCGGGTCCAAAGCGACGTTGTGCAGATCTCGGCAGGAGCAAGGAGGGGCGCTTTAATAGCGCCCTCTGGCAGCGGTCGCTCCGCGCCGCTGCCAGCCATGACCGTGGCCATGCGAAGGGATCCTCAGACTCCGCAGATCCCCATCGCTGCCCACGCCTATGGCTCGATGCGGCGCGGAGCGACCGCATTGAGAGGGCGCTAGCAAAGCGGCCCTCCTTGATCTCGCCGCGACGCTTTCTTGGACAGGAAATGAATCACGCCGCAGGACGAGTGAAACGCGCCCTTGCCATCGCTGTCGCAACTGCTTTCATCCAAGCGTGATTTTCCTGCTCGACAGCCGACTTACGCTGCTCCCCGGCCACTGACCGGTGCCTTCGCTGGCACCCTGCCGGGGAGCCGTCCTGCGTATTCGGCTGGCATTTTTTCCGGGCGGAAAAAGTGGCTGGCTGCACCTCTTGGCCGCCCGTTTCAAAATCCCACACCCATGTTTTCCAATCCTTCCTCGAAATATCGCGCGTACCCGCCGATCCCCCTGCCCGGCCGGCAATGGCCGTCGCGCACACTGACAGAACCGCCCATCTGGTGCTCCGTGGATCTCCGCGATGGCAATCAGGCGCTCGCGGTGCCGATGAATGTCGCACAGAAGCTGGAGCTTTTTCACGCGCTGGTGAAGTGCGGCTTCAAGGAAATCGAGATCGGTTTTCCGGCGGCGTCGAACACGGAGTTTGCGTTCAACCGCACGCTGATCGAGCGCGCGCATATCCCGGATGATGTGACGGTGCAGGTGCTCGTGCAGGCGCGCGAGGATCTCATCGAGCGCACCGTCGAGTCGCTCATCGGGGCGAAGCGGTGCATCATTCATCTCTACAACTCCACGTCGCCCGCGCAGCGACGCGTGGTCTTTGGAAAATCGAAGGACGAAATCCGCGACATCGCCGTACGCGGTGCGCAGTGGATCAAGGAGCGCATCCCGCGCTTGGTTGAAAATGGTGGCACCGACGTGCGGCTGCAATATTCGCCCGAGAGCTTCAGCGCGACGGAGGTGGAATTTGCGAAGGAAATCTCCGAGGCCGTGATGGACGTGTGGCAGCCGACGCCGCAGCGCCCGATGATCCTGAACCTGCCCGACACCGTGGAGGTCGCGATGCCGAATGTGTATGCCGATCAGATCGAGTGGATGTGCTCGAACATCCGCAACCGCGATTCGCTGATCGTCTCGCTGCACACGCACAACGACCGCGGCACCGGCAT
>JBBRPQ010000043.1:0-44781 GCA_038227825.1 Chthoniobacterales bacterium | reverse complement strand
CGCCCTGGAAGCGGCTCGGCAAAAATCCCGCGCTCCACTGCCGCGCGGCGATGGGCTGGTTCTGCCCGCCCTTGCCGAGCGAGGTGAGCACGACGAAGCCGGGCAATTCCTCCGCATCGCTGCCGAGGCCATAGTTGATCCACGAGCCCATGCTCGGGCGTCCCGGGATGCTGGAGCCTGTGTTGAAAAAGCAGTGCGCGGGATCGTGGTTGATCGCGTCCGTCGTCATCGAGCGGATGAATGCGATGTCGTCCGCGACCGAGCCGATATGCGGGAACAGCTCGCAGATTTCCGCACCGCACTGGCCGAATTTTTTGAACCCCCACTGCGGCCCGAAGCACTTGAGCTGCGCGCCCTGGAGCTGCGCGAGCTGCTGGCCCTTCGTGAGGCTGTCCGGCATCGGCTTGTCGTGGTTCGCGGCGAGCACGGGTTTGAAGTCAAACGTCTCAAGGTGCGACGGCCCGCCCGCCATCGTGAGCCAGATCACGCGCTTCGCCTTCGCGGGAAAATGCAGCGCCGGCAAAATGCCGCGCCATTTTCCTTGTTCGGCGAAAAGCGCGGCTGGATTCAGCAGCGAGCCAAGCGCGACCGCGCCGATGCCGCGCGCGGCGTTGCCGAGGAAGGTGCGACGAGTGAGGCGTTGAAGGTCGGGAGTCATGGTGCGAGGAAGGTGATCCTTGAACTCCAAGCAGTGTTTGGCTTTTTGGAAGGCGACGCAAGCGGACTTCCCTTGGCCGACTTCCGAACACAGTGACTGCTCCTGCTCGTCACCAGTCTTCAGGTATTCCTTCGGCAATCCCCTGTTCCGGCGATCCTGTCGGCAATGATGACGGATGAATCAATCCGCCATGACCGATCGCATTTTCACGTCATCGAACTGCTTGGACTTCGTGCGCTCGAGCCATGCGAGGAGCAGGGACTTCATGCGCTCGGCTTCGGCGCGATGTTTTTCGCGGTCGGGATTGCTGCCGATGAGGTTGTTGAGTTCCTCGGGATCGGTTTGCAAATCGTAGAGCGCATCGAGTGCATGGGAGCCGCGCTTGGAGGCAAACATGAATTTGTAACGGCCATCGGTGATCATGAAGCCGGGCAGAGCGGCGGCGGGCCATTCGGAGACGGCGACGCGATCTTTGCCAGTCTCGCGGCCTTCGATCAGCGGGCGCAGGCTGCGTCCGTTCGACTCGTGGCCGGGGCGATTGAGGTAATCGAGGATGGTGGGGAAAAGGTCCATGTGACCGGCGGGAGCTTTGACGACCGTGTTCGCGGGGATGACTCCGGGCAGGCGCATGAGCAGATTCACATGCGACGAGCCTTCGTAGAACACGAACTTCCCATGCATGCCGTGATCGCCGAGCATCTCGCCGTGATCGCTGGTGAAGATGACCAGCGTGTTGTCCGTGAGCTTCAGCTCATCGAGGCGCTTTAGGATGTTGCCCACCCAATCGTCAGCCTCCGTGATCATGCCGTAGTAGATCGACTTCATCTGCTGGATGAGGTGTGGACGGCGGTAGAGCATGCTTTCATCGGGCTTGCCGGCATAGGGCGAATTCGTGCGAGGGTCATTGATGCTCGCAGGCACCGGGATGCTCTGCGGCGGATACATGCTGTAGTAAGGCTCCGGGGTGATCATAGGCGGATGCGGCGGGCCGATGGAAATGGTGAGCGTGAACGGGCCGCCCTTGAGCCGCTCCAGCGCTTCCAGTCCGTGCTTCGCGGTGAAGGCCGTGAGGCTGTATTCCTTTGGCACTTCGAGACGCCCGTAAGATTCAGCCTGCGAGCCTTTGACGGGATTCGCTTTGCCGAAATTTTCATCCAGCTCGATGGGTGTATAGATGCCCACGCTTTGCATCAATTCTCCGGACTTGAGCGGTCGCTTTGGAACGTTCGCATCCAGCCACGCGCGGAATGCCTCGCTCTCGGAAGTCGTGGCCTTGCTCCCCGGCGGCGCCTTCTTGCCATTGAGCCAGAGGACGGGCTCCGTGTAATCAAACGCCAGCTTGTAAGGGCTGTGATACTTGCCGTGGTATTCGCCCTTGTAACCGCTGCGCAGGAGAATCTGATCGAATGAGAGAAACGGTGCCGCATCCGGCTTATCTATGTCGTTGTTGCCTGCCACGGCGTTCGCTTCGTTCGTGTGACCGGTGAGGATGGAAGTGCGCGCAGGCACGCACACAGGACAGGCCGTGTAGAAATTCGTGAAGCGCGCCCCTTCCCTCGCGAGCCGGTCGAGGTTCGGCGTCTTCAGCACCGTATTGCCCATGCAGCCCAGCGCATCCCAGCGCTGCTGGTCAGTGATGATGAAGAGAAGATTGATCGGACGTTTTGCGGGCGCAACGGCGATGGCGTGATGCGAAAAAATCGCGCCGATAGTGACGAGGATGAGTGGGAGTCGTTTCATGTGGTGGGTAATTTGGGAGGGAGTAAGTTCGGAGCAGCTTCCGGCTGCGCCGTCTTCACGCTATCAGCGGACACGTCAAGCTTTGCGCATCCACACGATGCCATTGAATCGGCAGCTCATGCCAGCCAAACGCAATGGCGACCGCGATTGCTTCACTGAGCGACAGCGAACGCCGCGTGCATCCGCTCGACGGCCAGGTCTATGTCGCCGGCCTGCGCGGCTGGCTCACCACCGCGCAGCGGGCAGGCGGACTCTTCCGCGTGCGCTACACTGGCAAGCCCGCCCACCTGCCTGTTGACTTCGCCGTGAAAACAACCGGAGTCGAATTTCGCTTCTCCGATCCGCTCGATCCACAAACCGCGAGCGTTCTCACTAACTTCACCGCCGAGCGCTGGAACTACTTCTATAGCGGCAACTACTACTCTCCGGAATACTCCGTCACCCATCCCAAGGATCCCAAGCACGACATCCTCACCATCCAATCCGCGCAACTCTCTGCAGAGGCCCGCACACTCACACTAGACATCGCCGACATGCGCAAGAGCCAGCAGCTTCCACTCAATCTAAAACTCCGCACCGCCGACGGGAGACCAATCGAGCGTGTGGTCCATCTGACTGTGCCCATTCTCGCTCATCCCTAATATCCATCTCATGAAAATCGCCATCATCCTCCTCGCCGCACTCAACATCACCGGCGCTGCACAAATACCCAAAGGCAAGCGCGCGCGCCAGCCATTGCCCGATACGGTCGAGATGCGATCCGTCACCATCTTTAGCGATGGCACACGCATGGCCGGCGATCTGTATTTGCCGAAAGGGCTCAAGGCCGAGGACAAGCTCCCGGCCATCGTCCTCTGCGCAGGCACCGGCGGCACGAAGGGCGGCACGCAGGCCCGGTTCGGGCCGATGTTCGTGGAGAAAGGCTACATCGTGCTGGTCTTTGACTATCGCGGCTGGGGGATGAGCGAAAGCCAGCTCATGGCTTTGGAGAAACAGCCAGCGCCCGACAAGGACAACGAGGACATCCGCGCCGCCATTTGCGTGTGAGTGCGCGTTTCATGATCTTTGATTCAATCTCCGTCCTCGCGATTTTCCCGTGACTTATTTCAAGGTGTTCACCGCCGCGGCATTCTTGCCGAGAGCCAGAGCGCAAACTCCAACGAAGTGCGGTCGCGTTCGTCGAGCGCGAGTCCTTGAAACGAGTCGCGGTCATCTTCACTTGCTCGCAAGCCAACGCACGGCCTTCTGCACGACACGCAAGAGTTCGGCTTGTTGGAAGACCGGACAGATCTCGTGGCCGGGGCGGAAGTAGAACACGCGGCCCTTGCCCACCGTTCACACGCAGCCGCTGCGGAAGTGCTCGCCTTGGTCCCACTTCTCCTCGAAGACGATGGCATCGGGTGCGGGGACGTGGAATGGTTCGTCAACCATCTCGGTCTGCGGGATGTCCCGTTCCTCCGGCAGGCCCGCGGCGATGGGGTGCTGCGGCAGCAGGGTGATGACGTGCGACGGTACGCCATCCGCGCGATAGCCGGGGAAGACGCACTGCGCCAGCGCACCGCCCGGAGCTTACGGCAGCTCTTTGATCTGAATGTGGCGATACTCCATCTGCCCGCGATCGCCTTCGAGGCCGATGGGGCCGGTCTCAGGCAGCTTCAGCGCGGCTTCGAGGACTTCGCCGTTGCATGTGCAGTGCGCGACTCCGTCCTTCACTTCCACGATGATCTGATTCCAATCCTGCGCCTTATACTGCTTCAGTTCCTTGTAGGGACCGGCCACTAGGTAGTCGCGGCACTGGAGCTGCGGCTTGCGCAAAAAGATGCCGCTGTCCGCATTCACCGAGGCGCGGAATTCGAGCTTCAGCACGAAGTTCTTCGGAAACTCCGCGACGGTGTAAATCTGCCCCGTGAGCTTATCCATTTCGTCCGGGTAGCTCACCGTGAATACGCCGTCCTTCGCCGTGTACAAGCCCGCATCCTTTGCCTCCGTCTTTCCATCGAATTTTTCCAGGATGTCGCCCGGCTTCGTTGCGGCCTTGTCCGTCTTTGCGCGGAAGCACCATCCGGTGAGATCCTTTCCGTTGAAGAGTGAAGTGAACCCAGCTTCAGGTTTCCAATCTTCGGCATGCAGGGCGGAAACGACGAGGGTGAGGAGGAGGGCGAGGGGTTTCATGTGGTTGGGTGTGGAGGATTGGAGTGTCGGAGCGTTTGAGGCAATGGAGAAACCGCGCTGCCCGCATTCCTGTTAGACGCCCTCTCATTCCTGAGAGACTGTCTAAAAAGTCCCCCGGCTGCCAAGCATCTGCATCCGATTCAGGAGGGGCGCATGGAGGGCGAAGCAAAATGGGAGCACACGCTTCCAGCGTGTCCTTTGCGGCATCCTGCCGGAAAGATCCGCAGGGCTGTGTGACTGCGCCAGGCCCTTTGCGGAGTGAGGACACCCGCCGCCTTCGCCCTGCGCCCGGCATCGATGCCGGACGCTGCACGCTGGAAGCGTACGCTCCCGTTGTCCTGAGCGGGTCTGCGCGCCGGTGACTTTTTACACAGTCTCTTACACTCTTCGCAATACGCAGGGCCAAGGCCCGCTCACTTCCACCGCGCCACTGTTCGGAGGAAAAAACAAGAACCGGGCTACTAGGCGGTCGCCCGGCGGCAGCCTTTTCGATCTCTTGCGAAAGGAATTCGCATCCGATCACCCGTTTTGAGGCGCATGATGGGAAACTTGAATGTGCTCAGGAACAATTTTATTGCTGACGGCCTATCTTTGGTTGGGGCAGTGTGCCCTGCTCCGAGACGCACTGGATTTGAGTCGAGCCTTTTGCCGCGCGAATTTATGGTTTCATACGAAGCATCTGACGCACTACAGGCACAATTGCTCCGTCGCATTGCGGAACGCGATGAGAGGGCCGTTGCGGAATTGTATGATCAAGTCGCCAAGCCGCTCTTTTCCATCGCCGTTCGGATCGTCGGTGACAGCCATGATGCGGAGGAGGTTTTGCAGGAAGTATTCGTCCAAATCTGGAAGCTGGCTGACAAATACGATCCCGCACGCGGCACGGCGATTCACTGGGCGATGGGGATCACCCGCCACCGCAGCCTTGACCGAGTGCGCACGCGCCAGCGCATCAGTCGCATCGTTGAAAAAATGACCGAGGAAGCCGCCATCTCGGACAAGGCTTCGGCAAGGCTGGAGGACTCTCATTTGAGCAGTACGGAAGCGGCCTCCGTGCAGGAGGCTGTCGGCGGTTTGCCGTCGGATCAGCGTCTCGCCATCGAGATGGCATTTTTTGGTGGCCTGTCGCACGGTGAAATCGCGGAATCGCTGGGCGAACCGCTAGGCACGGTGAAGGCGCGCATCCGCCGCGGCATGATGAAACTCAGGGAACATCTGAAGCGCTATCTATGATTACCGAACAGCAGCAGGAATTCGCGAGCCTCTACGCGCTCGGCGCACTCAGTGCGGCTGAGACGCCTGCCTTTGAGGCGGAACTGCAGGTCAACCCGGAATTGCGTAACCTAGTGGCTGAGTTGACGCGCGTGTCGGACTTTGTCGGACTGGCTTCTCCCAGTGTGGAGCTTCCCTCATCGCTCCGTGAAAAAACACTCGCCCGGATCGCATCACTGCGGACACCGGACAAGCAGGCTGCGTCAGCGATGCCTTCCGCATTTGCGGCGTTCGCGGGATTGCGATTCGAACAGTCGGCGGAATCGCGTGACTGGAAGCCGCTGCCGATTCCGGGCGCATCCATCAAATTGCTCTCGGTCGAAAAGGAACGCGGCTACGCGGTGCTGCTCGGCAAACTCGGTCCGGGCACGCGCTATCCCGCGCACGTGAACGCCGGCCCCGAGGATTTCTACATTCTCACGGGCGACCTCGTGGTGGGCGAAAGGAAACTGCTCGCGGGCGATTTTCATCACGCCGATGCCGGGTCGCATCACGAGGAAAATTACTCCGTGGATGGCTGCACGCTGCTCGCCGTGCTGACGACGGACGATCCGCTTGTCGCGTTCGCGATGGCCTGAGCGGTCTCGGCCTCAGCGCACGTTTCGCGACTCGAAATCCTTCCTCACGGTTTCGCTCACCGCTCCGGGTTTGTAGAACTTGTCGTAAAATTCCGCATCCACGTGGCAGGCCTGAAAACCGAGCACAGTGCGGTACGGCGGCATGTGGACAGGAAATCTCCCGTAGCGCCGCCACAGGTATTCGCAGTGGGCGATGACCGCAGCGATGGTCGCCTCGCTCGGTGGCTCGATCTGCCCCGTGGCCTTTCTGTGATCCGTCCACGCGCTGCCGAGACCTTCCTCGCGGAAAATCCCGTTCGTTCCAAATTTGATCTCCACGACTGCGTGCACCGCATCAGCCATCGAGGGAAAATATGGCGGGCAAAACGGCTTTAGTAAAATTTCCCCGTCCCGCTCCAGCCCGACCGGATACGGGATTGCCGGATTTTGCCCCAGCAATTTCATCATCAGCGACGGCAGCCATCCCGCACCGACGTAGCGGTTCGCCGGCATCGTCTGCATTTTAAACCCGAGCGCCCTGCACCACGCGAACTCGTGGTTGGCGAAATTTGGATATCCGCCCAGTCCTAGCGCCTCGGCCATGAGCCCGAGATTTTGCAGCATCATGCCCTGTTCCGCCGTCACGAATTCCGTCACGAACTGCTCGACCTGCCGCACCGTTGCCACGCGGCCTTTCGATGGATCGCATTCGAGATGCCCTCCTCGTTTCCGCGAAAACTTCGCCAGTCCCGCAGGCAAAAAATGGTTCCTCTCGTCGAGAATGAAGGCGCCGGTGTGTTCGTTGAGAATCTCCAGCAGCCCGTTCACATACATGAATGTGAGATCGTTGATCGGCAGGAAATAACTCGTGCCCGGTGCGTGAGCAGACCAGCGGTTTGCGTTGATGTTGAACAAAGGTTCGGACGGCGTCTGCGTGCGGCCATCTTTGATTTTCACTCTGCACCGCCGATAGATGTCCCGAAATTCACCCCGTTTTCCGAGTGCGATCACATTCGCGATTTCGTCCGCCGGCAGTTCACGCGGCTTGCGGACGAGATAGGTGCCCTCGTCATTGGTGACCACCAGCGAGACGGTCTGCAGCCCGTCGCCGCTGGCGATGGTGCGCCCGACCAGCCCGCCCATGATGCTCCCGCCGCCAGCGCGCTCGTAACTCAAATCCGCCAGCGCATGCCCCGTGATCCCACACGCCGCAAACACGAGCGCGGCCTCCTCGTCCTCAGTGAGCGAACGCGGGCTGTGGCGGCTGTCGAATGCCAGCGGACCACCGGGCATTTTCATCCCCAGACCAAAGCGCAGGGAGCGTCTGCCGCGCAGGGCGCTCAGGAGTGAAAAATCATCGGGCGAGGGCATGTGAAAATGGCGGCGACTGATTCGGGTGCTGTGGCGGTTTGGATGCAACGAACTTTTCACAAGTCCTGCCCCTTTCCGTTTTTTTCTCCGCCGCCTCCGAGACCGCCACACCTCGCGACGCTGCAGCGCAGACGCGGTGCGCTGGAAGTTTATTCAACGAATAAAATCTTACGTGCATCCAACCGGCACTCCAACGCCGCAAGAGGCCATGAAGCCAACCAACTACATCACAGCACCAAACATGAAAACACGCATTCACCCTACCCGAATCACCGGCCAGATTCCCTCTGCGACGAGGGCCATCAGACTCGTCGCCAGCGCCGCCTGTGCGGCCGCTTTCTGGCTGACTCCCACTCCGAGCGCGATGGCTTCCAGCCACAGCGATGCGCCGCTCATCAAACTCGATCCGCAGGCGAACCTCTCGGACGTCTATGCCTTCGTGCGCACGCGACCCTCGGGCGAGCGCGTGCTCGTGGTCGAGGTCAATGTGCATCCTTTCATGGAACCCGGCGACGGCCTGATGTTCGACGCATTTTCGCCGGACGCGCTTTACAGCATCCACATCGCGAATCCCGTCACGGGGTCCGAGCTTCAGCGTTACGACTTTCAATTTTCCGCCGTGGACGTGGTGAATGGCAGCTACAAAAATAAGAACACCATCCTGCGGTATGGGCGCGGTGCAAATATCGGCGGCAATCCGGATGTCGGTGGCATCGCTGTAGTCGGCGACGCTCATCAGAATTTCGTGCAAAGTTACACGGTCACCCGCACGACGAGCGCTAGCTTCGCGCGAACGAGGCTGAACACCACACCTCTGCTGGTTGCCCCACCTAATGTCGGCAAGAGGACGACGCCACTCTACAATGATGCCAATGGACGTGCCATTTCCGGCGCAGCCAATCGCGGTGCTCTCGATCCCTATACCGCACAGACGACGGTGGACGTTGTCTCCGGTGGTGCGACCTACACGATGTTTGCCGGGCCGCGTGACGACAGCTTCTTCGCTGACGTTCCCGGCATTTCCGATCTTCTGGATGCAAGAATACTCGGCAGTAGCCTCGGACAGGCGGGCGGTGGCGTGGATGGGTTCAAGGGATTCAACGTGATGCACTATGCCATCGTCATTCCTCTCACTGCACTGCCGAGCGTCGCTTATACCGGTGCGCTCCAGCCTGCGAGCACGGGCGTCGGCGTCTATGCCTCGGTCAGCCGTCCGCGCATCACTCTGCGTGGCACGCCGCGCGGAGAGGATTGCACAGACATCTCGTCCGGCCCGTATGTGCAGGTCAACCGCCTGGCGAATCCGCTGTTCAACGAGGTGCTTGTGGCCCTCGTTGACAAGGATAACTACAACCGCACCTCACCAGTGAACGACAACGCGAACTTTGCGAAATACGCGCTGAACCCGGAAATCGCGGTGCTGATCAACGCCGTCTTCGGCACGAACTTCCAAACGACCAACCGCACGGACTTGCGGGCGATTTTCATCCCGGATGTCATCCGCGTGAATACCACGACCGGCAAGGTGCGGACACCCGGAGAGGCGGGCTTTGACCGGCTGAGTTTCATCGGCGGTGACACGGTTGCGAACGGGGCAGGCACACAGATTCCGTCCGGCTGGCCCAATGGTCGGCGCTTCGGCGACGACGTCGTGGACATCGCGCTGACGGCCATCGCCAGCGGCCCCAGCTTCGCGACCATCACGGTCGTGGGCGACAATGTGCCCGCAAACGACACAACCTATAACGTCACATTCCCCTATGCGGCCACGCCGAATTCTGGCACCCGCAATAGCAAGGACTCGGGCGTCAACGTCGGCTTCTAGGCTGGCGATTCCTATCCGGAGAATTCGCGCCGGCGTGTCTTTCAGTCAGACGCGCCGGCGCATTCCAGAGGCATATTTTGAATCCTTCTTCACAGCCTGCTCCGCAGCAAAATTCCCGTCGTGCGGTGTTCCGTGTCGTCATCATCGGCGCGTGCATTGCATTGGCATTTGTCGGCGCGATGCTGTCGCGGAAATCGTCGCAGTCGGCGAGCAAGGGCGGCGCAATTCCGTCCGCTCCGGCACCGCAGACGCCGCAGCAAATCCTCGCGCAGATTCCCGCGCCTGCGGGAAAATCGGCGACCAATCAGGCGCTGGGCGTGGCATTGGCGAAAGTGCAGGAGAAGAATCAGGTCGCTGGGAGATGGGTGGTGCTCGGCGATGTGCTTGCTCAGGTTTTGCGCGATACGGCGGATGAGCACTATTACGATCTCGCCGAGGCTGCCTACGAATATGCGCTGCGACTCGATCCGAAGAATGTGGACGCGATGACGGGAATGGCGTGGGTGACCGGAGGACGCCACATTTTCGACCAGAGCCGCAACTGGGCGAATCGCTCGCTCGCGCTCGATGACACGAACGCTGCTGCCTACGGAATCCTTGGCGATGCCGATGTGGAATTGGGCGACTACGAGGCGGCCTACACGCATTATCAGAAGATGATGGATCTGAAGCCGGATTTGTCCTCATGGAGCCGTGGCGCGCATTTGCTCTATCTGACCGGCGACACGAAGAAGGGGATGTGGCTGCTGGAAAAGGCGATCAAAGCAGGCGCTCCATTCGCCGAAAACACCGCGTGGTGCCGCGCGAAACTGGCGATGATGCTTTTCAATCAGGGTGCCCTGCTCCCTGCCGCGCAGAACTTGGAGAATCCGCTGAAAGCAGGATCGAAGAACGCGCATGTGCTGCTGGCTGCCGGGCGCATCGCTGCGGCACGCGGAGATTTTTCCGCTGCGGAAAAACACTATCGGATGATCCTGGAGGCGGGGCCGAATCACTTTGCGTTCGTGGAATTGGGCGATGTCCTCGCGACGACGGCTCGAAAAGCTGAGGCGGAAAAATGCTATGAGCAGGCGGAGGAACTCGACAAGGCGCAGACGGCGCGCGCGGGGCACACGCACATGGCGATGGCGAAGTTTTACGCAGACCATGATCGCAAGCTCATCGAGGCGCTCCGCATGGCGGAGGCGCGGAAACTTACGCGCAACGTCAACGAGGCGGACACGCTCGCGTGGGTGTATTTCAAAAATGGGGATCAGCCTCACGCCATCGAAGCAATCAAACGCGCCCTCAGTCAGAAGACGCAGGACGCCGAGATTCATTTTCATGCGGGCATGATCGCTGCCAAATTCGGCGACCGCGTCTCGGCGCAGAACCACCTGCAAACGGCGCTGAGCATCAATCCGCATTTCAGCCTGCTGCAGGCACCGGTGGCGGTGGCGATGCTGCAGGAATTGGGAAGCGGCAAATCTGCCGCCGCTGCCGTCACGAAATCAGGACCCGTCGCGGCGCAATGAGCGAAGCGCGCCGAGCCTACGGTAAAATTTTTGCGCTGCTCTTCGCGTTGCTCATGGTCTTGCGGGCATCCGCGCACGAGGAGCCGACTAGCTTCCTCGACCTCCGGCTCACTGGTGAGGGGATGCGTGCGATTCTCACGGCCTCGGCCACGGATCTCGCACACGACCTGCCCGCCGTTGAGCCCGATACTTTGCTTACGCCCGCCGGTGCCACGGCGCAGGGCGGGGCACTAGCGAATGTTCTTCGCACGCGCATGATCATCACCGCCGGAGGCACGCCGCTCACGGCGGAACTGAGTGCGATCACTCCCGTTCCCGAGAAGCGCGATGTGCGTCTTGAGTTCACCTACGCATGGGCGGCGTTGCCCGAAGTTCTCGGAGTGCAGTGCCAGCTTTTTCCCTACGATCCGCGGCACCGGACGTTCCTCGGCATTTACGAAAACGGGAACCTTGAGAAGCAGGTGATTTTCCAGGGCGACGCGAGCACGGTCGAATTTCACATCGGCTCCACGCAATCCGTGGGAGCCGTCGTGCGGCAGTTTCTCGGCGCGGGAATCCATCACATTTTCATCGGGCCGGATCACATCCTGTTCGTCGTCGGACTGCTGCTGCTCGGAGGGAGTGTCGGGCAGCTTTTAAAAATCATCACGGCGTTCACCGTCGCGCACAGCATCACGCTAGGTCTTGCGACATTTCGGATTCTTTCGCCGCCCGCTTCCATCATCGAACCGGCGATCGCGCTCAGCATCGTTTTCGTGGGTGTCCACGCCTTCCTAGGCAAGAAGCGGTACGATCCGCGGATGATCTTTGCCTTCGGGTTCGGGCTGATTCACGGCTTCGGCTTCGCGAATGTGCTGCAGGAAATGGTGCTCCCGAGGGCCGCGCTCGGCTGGTCGCTGTTCGCGTTCAATGGCGGCGTCGAGATTGGCCAGGCATGCATCGTCGCGCTCGTTGCGCCGGTGCTCGCGCTGGTGCATCGCCGCAGCGAATTCGTGGCGGCACGTGTCGTCGCGACGGGCGCTCTCGCTGTCACCATTGCCGGGGCCTTTTGGTTTTTCCAACGCATCATGCCGTGAAGTCCGCACCCGCACCCCGTCCCTTTTCCAACACCCAACCCAACCAACTGACACACCAGATGAAAACGAACCACAAAGGCCGCGCGGCCCTCAAGTCCACCTTCGCAATCGCCTGCCTGGCATCTGTCCTCGGCTCCGAGGCTCATGCGCAGTTCGATCTGAATACGAATATCAACTTCAACGCTGGCACTGGAATCTATACCTATTCCTACGGTGTGTTGAACAAGGGTCCGACATTCGACCTGGCCATCGTGAATTTGAACATCGCGACGACGAGCAACCTGATGAATCTCAGTGCTCCGACGGGCTTTGGCATCACCTACGATCCCGGCGTGGGCATCGCCTCGTTTTACGAGGACGCGGATCCGGGGACGCCGCAGACCTTCGCGCCGGGGAGCACGCTTGCGCCGTTCACTTTCACCAGCGCACTCGCACCGGTGCCGATCGGCATTGATGCGCTCGATGCGGGTGGAAATGCCTTCACCGGTTTTGCACTGTCTGCCGCTCCGGATTCCTCCGCAGTGAGCAATGCGCTGGTCAGTGGAATCCTGAGCGGGAATTTTACGCTGACTAAAAGCACGCCGGGAATTCTGACGCTCACGGGTGCGAATACCTACACCGGGGGCACAGTGCTCAACGCGGGAACTTTGAACGTCGGCAATGGCACCGCGCTCGGCTCGGGCAATCTCACGGTCAACAGCGGCACGCTGCGAACAATCGGCGGCCCGCTCGTCGTCAATATGGGTGCGGGGAATATCACGCTGGCCGGCGGCACTTACATCGCGAACGTCGGCGGCACGTTGCCGGGCTTGACGCACGATCAGCTCCTCACGACGGGCACGGCTGCCATCAGCGGCGGCACTCTGGCATTGGTGCAGCAGAATAGTTTTGTGCTGACGCCCGGCCAGAAAGTCGTGCTGATTTCCGCCACTGGCGGAGTCGCCGGCGGCACGGCAAATGGCACGCCTCTCTCGGCTGCGAACGTCACGGGTCTGTCCGCCTTTAGTAGCAATCCGCTGCTGGTCCCGGTGGTGAATTTGCATACGGACAGCGTGACGCTTGAGGCGATGCAGGGGAGTTTCATGGCGCTGGGCAATACGCTGGGCTTCACGCCCAATCAGCTCGCTGTCGCCCAAGGGCTGGACGGTGCCGCAGCGAGCCTGTTTTCGAGGACCGGAGTCCGCAGCGAATTCGACTTCCTCGACACGCAGCCGCTCGGAACGCTCGCGGGAAATCTGGACAAAATCAGCCCCGAGGAGCTGACCTCGATTTTCAACATCGCCGTCTCGCTCGCGAACGTGCAGAGCGCGAATATTCAGCGGCGGCTGGCGGACATCCGCGCCGGGGTGGAAAGCAATGCGGGTGGTCCTGCGATGGGAGGAATCGGGGGTGGTGCGAGGGGGCCGGTCGGACACGTCAGCCGGGAAATCGCGCCGCCGCACGAGGATCGCTGGGGCGTATTCGTCACGGGCAGCGGCGAATTCACGCACGTTGGGAGCACGAACAACGCCGCGGGTTTCAATCTTGATTCGGGTGGTGTCACGGCGGGCGTGGACTACCGCTTCACGGACCATTTTGCCGCAGGCATCAGCCTTGGTTACATGAATACGACGGCGAACCTTTCCAATCGCGGGAAGGTGGACGTGGACGGCGGGCGGGTGGGCGCGTATGCGACGTATTTTGACCGCGGCTTCCATGTGGATGCGGCCGTGAGCGGCGGCGCGAACAGCTACTCCACGCGCCGCACGACGCCGAACAATACCACTGCCACCGCAAGCCCGGATGGCAGTGAGGTGAATGTCCTTTTCGCCACGGGCTACGATTGGAAAATGGGCGGTCTCACGATCGGCCCGGTGGCGAGCTTCCAATACACGAATGTGCAACTGGACGGCTTCACCGAGCGCGGCACCTTTGCCCCGCTCTCCGTTGGGAGGAGGACCGAGGAATCTCTGCGCAGCGCGGTGGGTGTCCACGCGACCTTCGATGCGAAAATGGGGCGCGCAATCATCCGCCCCGAAGTGCGCGCCGCATGGCAGCACGAGTACGGCGATACGACCTACTCGCTGACCTCGACCTTCGCGACACTCGGCGGCAATGCCTTCACCGTTTCCGGCCCCGCCATCGGGCGCGACAGCCTGCTCGTCGGCGCCGGTTTCAGCATTCTGTGGAACGACCGTTTCGCGAGCACCGTCTTTTACGACGGCGAATTGCTGCGTACGAACTACAGCTCGAACAACCTCTCCGTAGGCTTCCGCTGGATTTTCTAGTCCGCCACAGCGGCGTGCAGAACAGCGGGAGCGCACTCTCCCAGCGTGCCGCGCCAGGCATCCCTGCCGGGCGCAGGGCGAAGGCGGCGGGTGACCTCACTCTTCAAAGGGGCTGCCGCAATCACGCAGCCTAGCGAATCTTTCCGGCAGGATGCCGCAAAGGACGCGCTGGAAGTGTGTGCTCCCATTTTACTTCGTCTTCCATGCGTATTCCCTGATTCGGATGCCCATGCTTGGCAGCCACGCGGGACTCGGATGCAGCTCAAGCCGCCACGATTTTTGCCATTGGAGAAACCCGTTTGACGGTTGAGGGGGAACCATTTATGCTTACCAAATCCCCTGTGAAGCACCATCGTCTCCCATTCGTCCAATGAGTTCAGAAAGTGAATTCATTCGGGCCGAGATCCCCGACATCGAAAAAATCGTGGCTGATGAATGTTGGTTGGAAGCCGAGCGCAGAGGATGCCCTGTCGATCGTCATGAACCAGTGATCCGACAACGGGTCGCCGAGATCATTTTGAACGGCGCCGGGTATGAGTTGAGGAAAAAGCACAGTTCCACTCAGCGATAATTCTCGCCGGGGAACTGGGGTGAGTGTCGCCGGAATCACCGGCGATCAAATTGCATCCCACGGCGACTTTTGATCCTCATCGTCCAAGGACATGCGCCGCATGTGAGGATCAGTCTCCGAGGCGTGCTGCAATCTCGCCTTTTGAGAGCACGGCAAATCTGAAGACGGAAAGCGAGCGCATCAGGGACGAGGCATCGGCGGGTGGCACAGGGCACTGGCGGATTCCCAGCTTCATGGTTTCGTGCTTTCGTCGAGGGCGCTGACCAAAGAAATATATGTCGCGGTCTTTGAATCACTCATTCATTGACTGAGGTTTGCTGAACCCCTCCCTGCCATGAACACCTTCACACGCCGGCAATTCATCGAGTCGAGTCTGGCGCTTTCCGCACTTTTGAGCCCTGTCGCTGCGATGGCTGCGCCGGCTCCGAAGAGTGGACAGAAGAAGGGGCTGGCTGGTGGTGGCAAGGGCGAGAATGCGCTGGGGCGAGTGAAGGCTCACTGGACCTACAACTGGACTGCGGCCCGTCCCGCGGGTCTTCCGGAGGGCGTGGAATGGGTGCCCATGGTCTTCAAGGCTGACGCGGAGCATCCGATCGACAAAATCGTGGACCGTGTGCGTGCGGATCTGCCGAACAAACCCACGGCGGTGCTTGGATTCAACGAGCCTGAGGAGAAGAAGCAGGGCAACATGACGGTGGAGATGGCGCTCGATGCGTGGCCGAAACTCGAGGAACTGAATCTGCCACTCGGCAGTCCTGCCGGCGTGCATGGGGACAGCCCGTGGATGCAGAGCTTCATGAAGGAAGCGATGAAGAGAAAACACCGGATCGATTTCATCACCATCCACTGGTATGGGGATCCGAACTCCGCGCAGTTGATGGGGCATCTCGGGAAGATCGCGCGGATGTACGGGCGTCCGCTATGGATCACGGAATTTTGCCCCGCGGACTGGAGCGCCGGGAAGACGGGCAAGAACCGGTTTTCGCAGATGCAGGTGCTCAATTTCATCAAGGACATTCTGCCGCGCCTGGAACGTGAGAGCTTCGTGCATCGTTACGCATGGTTCTCCTCGGCACCGGGAAACACGCCCACAGGCTGCTCGGCGCTCTTTGAGAATGATGGCGCGCTGACGAAGCTGGGCGAGGCTTACGCGGAGATCGGCTAAGCCGCTTCGCAGAAGGGGCCGCTGAACTGGAATCGGGCGAGCAGGGCGTGCGGGGTTTGCTTTTCCGCTTGCGCCGATTCCGCGCTGTATCGAAGGTAACGGACTGTTTCATGCCGTCCCGACCGGGTGTGTCCAGTGCTGCAAGGCACGGTCATCCCGGGAGTGGCGGCACTCTTTCAGAACAGGCCGACGTGGCGAAACTGGCAGACGCGCTAGACTCAAAATCTTGTATCCGCAAGGATGTGTGGGTTCGAACCCCTCCGTCGGTACTTCTGAATGGTGAATGGTGAGGCGGGCAACTGCGGCATGGGGGCGATGAGGGGTGCATTTCCAGGATGCGACTGCGGGATGGCGGCTGCGATTGGCGATTGAATACCGGGCACCGGATTGCGGATGGTGCGCGGCACTGTGCTCGTCCTCGACGTCTTCACCCAAGTCCTGCTGCCCATCCTGATCATGTTCGGCGCGGGGTGGGCGCTGGATCGGAAGTGGAAGCTGGATCTCGCGACCGTCGTGAAGCTGAACATCAATGTCTTCGTGCCGTGCTTCATCTTCTATGAGCTGACGACGAAGACGGTGAAAGGCGACGATGCCAGACAGGCGATCTACTTCACGATCGCGGTTGTCACCGTGCTGTTCGGCATCTCCGGTCTCGTCGGAAAATGGCGCGGGTATTCGCTAGCGCAGACGCGCTCGATGCAGATCGCCAGTGTGTTTTACAATTCGGCGAACTACGGCATCCCGCTCATGCACCTCGCCTTTCCCGGCCCGAGCGAGCCGCTGCAGGTCTTCATCGTGCTCGTGCAGAACATCGGCAATTTCACCGTCGGCATCTTCCTCGTGTCGTCGGCAAAAAATCGTGGCTGGCGCGCGGTGCTGCCGATGCTGCGGCAGGCGAGCGTGTGGGCGGTGACTGCGGCGCTCATCGCGCGCGGCGTCCACGGGCCGTTCGATCCCGAGCACTTCAGCCCCTCGATGCGCTGGCTGTGGACGCCAGTAAGATATTTCCACGACGGCCTCGTCGCCATGGCACTCATCACACTCGGCGTGCAGCTCTCCAAAACGGCCGCGCGAGCCACGCTGCCTCGTCTCGGCTGGGCGCTCACGCTGCGGCTGCTCGTCGGCCCGCTCGTGGGCTGGGGCATCGCGCTGCTGTTCCGTTTTGAAGGCGAGATGCTGAAGACGATGATCCTCAGCACGGCATTTCCCACGGCGGTGAATACGGCGCTGATCGCGCATGAGTTTAAGGCGGACACGGAATACGCGACCGGCGCGGTCTTCTGGAGCACGCTCTTCAGCATGGTCACGGTGACGGCGCTGATCGTGATCCTGAAGACGGTGTAATCGGGGGCGCGGCTAGACGAATGCCTCGGCGACGCTGTCCGCGAGGAGCTTCCCGCGCCGCGTGAGGCGGACGGTGCCGGAGATTTTCTCGACGAGGCCGATGCGCTCGAATTCCGCCATCGCATCACTCCATCGTCCGAGTTCATTCGCAGGAATGCCTTCGGCCATGCGGATGCGAAATGCGGCGATCTCGCCGGCGCGCGTCTCTGCGCTGAGTTCCTCGCGGACGCCAAAGACGGGAGCGCCGCCGAGCATGCCGCGCGTGTAGCCGGCGGTGTCGCGCACATTTTCCCATCGCGATGGTCCGACGGTGCTGAACGCGCCGGGGCCGAATCCGAGGTAGTCCGCGCCGAGCCAGTACGCGCGGTTGTGCTGCGACTCGCGGCCGGTTGGCGATTCACTGTCGCTCCTGGCGTAGTTGGAGATTTCGTACTGGGCAAAGCCGCCCGCCGTCAGCGTGTCCATCGTCTCCTCGAAAAGCTGCGCGTCGCGTTCGTCATCCTGCCGGAAGTCGCCGCCTGCGAGCTTTTGAAAATACGCGGTGTCCTCCTCGTACGTGAGGCAGTAGCTGGAGATGTGATCGGGCTTCAGTGCGATGGTTTTTTCCAAAGTCGCGCGCCACTGCGAGGGACGCTGGCCCGGCACGGCGAACATGAGATCGAGATTGATCGCCGGGATGCCGCTCGCACGCAGCACTTCATAGGTGCGCTCCGCCTGCGCGGCGGAATGCACGCGGCCGAGTGTTTTCAAAAGCGCATCGTCCCACGACTGCACGCCGAGGCTCACGCGCGTGACACCCATGTCGCGCAGCAGCCGCGCCTTTTCCTCGCGCACCGTCGCGGGATTTGCCTCCACGGTCCATTCGCGCAGCGCGGAAAGATCGAGCCGCTCGCGCAGTCCCCCAAGCAGATGATCCAGTTGTTCAGTCAGCAGCGATGTCGGCGTGCCGCCTCCGAAGTAAATCGTCTCGGGACGCAACGCGTATTTCTCCCCCGCCCTCTCGACCTCGCGCAGCAGCGCATCGAGAAAAGCCGTGTTCTTATTCTTCGCGCCGACCTCGACGTAGAAGCTGCAATACGGGCACAGCTTCGGACAGAACGGGATATGAAAGTAGAGATGCCGGATGGTGGTCATTCACGCCCCTCCCGGTCATAAAGTCCGCAACGCAGCGCTCTACTTGGCCTTCTCCGAACCGATCCGCTTGGTCATGGATTGCTCCACCTTGCCGGAGTAGTCGCTGACGCTGGGATCCACTTCGCGGATTTTTTGGAAAAGTGCGCGGTTGTAATTGATGGTCGCCTTGTGCGCCTCGGCCTCATTCACCTCGCTGTCGGCCTTGCCCTTCAGGTCCTTCACGTGCTCGTCTTCGAGCGCCTTGGATTTCGCGTTGCGGAATCTCGTGAGGTCATCGAGCCCGGCGGAATCCGTGCTCACAGGCGCACCCTTCTTCCCGGCACCCTTGCCGGTCTTGGGCTTCACCACAGGCGCTGTCGCGGGCGTAACTGAAGTCGGCGGCGGCGTGACCGTTTCCGTTGAAGCAGGGCGGGTCTTGGGAGTCACCTTAGGCGTCACTTTTGGCGCAGACTCAGGCGACGTGTCTTCAGAGGTGGCCTTTGGCTTCGGCCGCTTCTTTGCGACTGGCTTGGGCGTGGGCGCAGGCGTGGGTTTGGAAGTGGCCTTGGGCGCCGGGGCCGGTGTGGGCGTCGGGCGCGGACCAAACAAGCGCTGCAAAAGTGAGCGGGAATCCCCGGATTTTTTCGCGGTCTCTTCCTTTTCCGGCACACTCACGTAACGCGGCGGCACACTGCTGCGTTGAGCGTGAAGAGGCAGGACGAAGGAGGTCAGGATCAGTGCGGCGATGAGCTTGCGCATGGGTTTGGTTGGCAATTGGCGGCAATTAGTGTTCTACGGACGCGACTTGTCGAGCCTGTCTTCCATTTCTGCCACGGCTGAAGCCCCCGCGACGCTGCGAAGCTGGGTCGAGGTGGATCTTGCCGCCATCCGGCGCAACGTGGCCACACTCGAAACCATCGCCGGCCCCGCGGTGAAGATCATGGCAGTCGTAAAGGCGAATGCCTACGGGCACGGCGCGCCCGAAGTGGTCCGCGCACTTGCGGGAAAGGTCTCGATGTTTGGCGTGGCGAATCTCGCGGAGGCGGAGGAAATCTCCCCGCATGCAAACGGCACTCCGATTTTTCTGCTCAGCGGGACGCTTCCGCACGAGCACGCGGCCATCGTGCGATGCGGCTTCATTCCCATCATCTCAAGCTTCGAGGAAGCGGAGCAATATGCGACCCTCTCCGCCGGCCGCACAGTCAGGGTGCATCTCGCAGTGGACACCGGCATGGGCAGGCTCGGCGTGTGGCAGGACGACGCGGTGCAGGTCGCGCAAAAAATCATGGCGCTGCCCGGCATCGAGATCACCGGCATCGGCTCTCACCTTCCGGTCGCGGATGAAGATTCGGGTTTCACGCAACGGCAGCTCACACGGTTTCACTCGATCGTCGCGCGACTCCGAGACATCGGCCTGCGCGACGCGCTCGTGCACGTCGAGAACAGCGCCGCGCTTCTGGCATTTCCCAACCTCGCGGGTGCCCTCGCAAGACCCGGCCTCGCGATCTACGGCGAATCTCCGCTGCTGGCATTCCAGCCCAAGCTCGCGCGCGCGCTGACTTGGAAGACGCGCGTGGTGCTCGTCCGGGATTTCGGCAGAGGTCGCAGCGTCAGCTATGGCCGGGATTTCATCACCCCCACATCGATGCGGGTCGCGACGCTTGCGACGGGCTACGCCGACGGCTACCCGCGGCAGGTCTCGGGGAAAGGAGCCAGCGTGCTCATCAGCGGAAAGCGCTGCGCGATCCTCGGGCGCGTCACGATGGATCAGATCATGGTGGACGTGACACTCGTGAAAGTGATGCCCGGCGACGAAGCAGTGCTCATCGGCACGCAGGAGAATGAGACGATCCATGCCCCCAGCCTCGCGAAGCTCGCAGGCACGATCGTGTGGGACATTTTCACCGCCATCGGCCCGCGCGTCGCGAGGCTGCACCGGGATGGCGATTCTTCTGCTTCCACAACGGCGATTCCCGCGTAGTTATCTCTGAGAGAACAGCCGATGTACCAGATCATTTTTAACGAAATCAGCGCCGCAGAGATGGCCGCCCTGCCCAAGGAGCTTCAGCTCGACCTGCTCGCGGAATTTTCAGAACTCCCAGAAAATCTCGACGAACTCAATTCAGATAAATTCGGCAAGCTAGAGAGGCACGGCAAGACGCTCCACCGCTACCGCGCGAAGGAGCATCGCATCTACTTCGAGCGCCGGCCTGAAGGGATCACCGTCCACCGCGTGCTGCATAAGAACACGCTCCAAGATTTCCTTTTCCGCTCAAAGCTCTCCTCCGCCGAGGACGAGCAGCTCAGCTCGAAGGACGACTTCTGGAAGCTCATCGAGGCGGGCGCAAAATCTGGCAAACATCCATGAACGTGAAGCGCTGGGGCTGCGTGATCGTGGGCGTGCTCGTCGCCCACCTTTGCGTGATCATGGCATTGGACAACATCCAAAGCTCGAAGACGCCCGCAACGAAGGCGAGTGAGCCAAACTTCAGTACACTCACGACGACCGTTCGCGCACCCGATGGGCAGCCTCTGAAAGTCGTCCATGAATTCACTGTCGAGACGCAAATCGCGACGCCCGACCAGTTGAAAAAGCTCCCCGCCCCGCCATCGCCGGACGACAACCAGCCGACACAATCCACGGTCCCAGCGCCGGCAAACTGATCCTGCGACATGCCAAATCTTTTCGCCGACGAGTCCGAACGGCAGCGGCTTTTCCCCGTCTGCAAATCGAAGATATTTCTCGGACATGCCGCGGTCACCGCGCTTCCCGCATGCGTCGCCGATGCAATGTGCGCGCACATCCGCACGTCGTGCGAGATGCCACAGGAATTCGGCGACGTGCTCCGCGACATCAGGAATGCGCGGCAGCTTTGCGCGGAATTCATCGGCGCCCAGCCGGACGAAATCGCACTACTCGGCCCGACCTCACTGGGCCTGAGCCTTTTTGCGAACGGCATCGCATGGCAGCCCGGCGACGAGGTGATCTGCTACGCGGGCGACTACCCGGCGAACGTATATCCATGGATCGATCTGCGCAGGCGTGGCGTGAAAGTGACGCTGCTCCAGCCCACGCGCCCCGGTGAAATCACGCCGGAACTCGTCGCCGCCGCGCTCACGCCGAAAACCAAACTCGTCGCGCTCGCGAGCTGCCATTTTTTCACCGGCTACCGCATCGATGTGGATGCGATCGGTCGCCTGGTGCACGAGCGCGGGGTGCTCTTTTCGCTCGATGCGATCCAGACGCTCGGTGCATTTCCGCTGAGCGTGGAGCATGTGGATTTCCTGAGTGCCGACGCGCACAAATGGATGCTCGGCCCCGTCGCCATCGGCATCGTGTATGTGAAGAGGAAGCATTTCGACCTCTGCCGCCCGACGCTGCTCGGCGCGTGGAATGTGGAGTCGCCAAATTTTCAGGCGCAGGACGAAGTGCGCTTCGTCCCCACCGCGCAGCGCTACGAACCGGGCGTGCTGAACATCGCCGGCATCTACGGCATGCAGGCGGCCATCGAGATGTTCCTGAGCCACGGCACGGGGCGCGTCGCTTCCCGAATCCTCGAACTCACGACGCACCTCGCCCGTGGATTGCGCGCGCGCGGCTACAAGATCCACAGCCCGATCGCTGGCCCCGCCGCGAGCGGCATCATCACATTCCGCGATGAAAAGCGCAGCATGTGCGAGCTTCATGCGAAGCTCGATCGAGCCGCCATCGTCTCCTCACTCCGCCACGATCGGGAAGGTCGTGAATACCTGCGCTTCAGCCCGCATTTTTACAACACGATGTCGGAGCTCGACACGGTGCTCACGATGCTCTGATGCCACTGGAATCGTAGGCGCGTTCGGAAGAACGCGACCGTGGGCTTCCGCCCACGCCTACTTGATCAGCCCGAAGTGCGAGCCGCGGTCGTTGAGGAAAGGCCAATACACCATGAAGCCCGAGCCCATCAGATTCTCCTGCGGCACCGTGCCCCATGCCCTGCTGTCGGAGCTGTTGTAGCTGTTGTCACCGAGGGCGAAATACCTCTGCTGCGGAACGCGGAACTTCGACTCACCAGTCCGCAATCCATACGGCGAGAATCGCTCCCCGATCGTATTTGAGTAGCCGTGATATTCCTCCCACGGATTCTCTTCGCTGCCCTTCATCACGCGCACAAATCCCGCCTCTTCCGCACGGTGTCCGTTGTGAAAAAGCTCAGGCGCTGCAATTCGGAGTTCGTCGCCGGGAGTGCCCGCAAGGCGCTTGATGTAAAACTGCGACGGCTTGCGCGGCGGCGGGCCGAGATTGCCCATCGCCTCGATGTTCTGCGTCGTGAACACAAACACTTCGCCGCGCGTCGGCTTGCGGAAGTGGTAGCTGAATTTGTCCACGAAAACATGGTCGCCCGTGTCCGTATAACCACGCGCGATGGGATCGCCCTTCTTGTAAGTCCGTCCGGGGTGAATCTTAAAAGTATCGCGCACCGGGCGCTCTGTTTCGGAGATCCAATACGTATTGCCCGCATTTGTATCCACGCGGGTGTAGGTGAAGAATTTCCGCAGACCCGGACGCACGGCGTCGCCTACGTTCGTCACGATTTCGTCCGCCTCGGCCAAGACATTGTGCCAAGTCCGGCCATATGCAGCAGTCTGGTAGGCGCGGATCAGCGCATTCGGCGGCTCCTCAGCCGTGGCTTTGCCAGTGATACCGTTCAGCGTCGGAAACATCGACGACGTGGGAATCGTGAACGGCTGGAGAAAATAAGTGCGGATGCCGAGCGCGACGATGATCGCCACAAGGATCACCTCCACATTTTCCGCGATGCCCGCGTTCGCACCGAGCGGGCAATGCTGGCCGCACAACTTGTCGAGCGCCTGCTCGCTCGCCTTCGCGGCATATTTGTCACGACTTTTCAGGGCATCGGCAAGCCGCCCGATTTCCTGCTCGAAAACGCCTGTGACCTCCGGTGCCCATCGGTCGCGATTATATGACACGCGCTTCTCCGCCTCCTTGATGTAAAGGCGGCCTTGCTTGATGAACTTCGGCGTGAGGAAAAACATGCGGCGCGTTTCGATAGGCGGCCCGCCCCGTGATGGCAAGCGTCGGCGATCAGTTCCGGGTGATCGTCTCGTCGAGATTCAGGATCAGATTTGCCACGAGAGTCCATGCCGCAAGTTCGTTCGGCGCGAGTGATTCTTTCGGCTTCGATTCGCCGTTGCTGATCACCTTCTTTGCCATCTCCGGCGACTGCGCATATTCCGCGAGGAAATTCTTCAGCGATTCCCCGACCACCGAAATTTCCTCGTCGGCTGGCTTGCGACAAAGTGCGGCACGGTAGGCAAACGTGATCCTCTCGCCGGGAGCCGCGCCACCCTCGGTCATGATCCGCTCGGCAAACGCGCGCGCAGCCTCGAAGTGCTGCACATCATTCATGAGCTGCAGCGCCTGTAGCGGCGTGTTGCTCCGCTCACGTACGGTGCAGGTCTGCTCGCGGTTCGGCGCGTCGAAATTTGACATGAATGGCGGCGGCGCGGTTCTTTTCAGAAACACATAAAGGCTCCGGCGATAAAGCGCGGCACCCTTGTCCTGCGTGTAGTTGCGCGTGTTCGATCCGCCGAATCCGACGGGCTCCCAGATGTTCGGCGGCTGGTAGGTGCGCACGCCCTTGCCGCCCATCTCGGCATTCATGAGCCCGCCCACATAGAGTGCGTTGTCGCGGAGTTGCTCAGCGTCGAGGCGGAAGCGCGGGCCTCGCGCGTAGAGCCGATTTTCCGGATCGCGCTGCACGAGCGCGGGTGTGGCGATGGAGGACTGGCGGAATGTCGCGCTCACAAGCATGAGGCGGATCAGCTTGCGCGTATCCCACCCGCTCTCGCGGAAAGTCACCGCGAGCCAGTCGAGCAATTCCAGATGCGACGGCGGCGTGCCCTGCGAACCGAAGTCGAAACTCGTCTTCACGATTCCCGTGCCGAAGAACTGCTGCCAGAAACGGTTCACCGTCACGCGCGCGGTGAGCGGGTGCTCGGGTGCGAGCAGCCAGTTAGCCAGATCGAGGCGGGTCGCGCGGGCATCGGGCTTCGCCTTTTTCAGGGGAGGAAAAATGGCTGGCGTCGCAGGCTCCACTTTGTCGCCGGGTTTGTCGTATTGCCCGCGCACCATCACAAAGGCATCGCGAGGCTGCGGCATATCCGCCATCACAAAAGTGACCGGCACATCCTTCTCAATGGCATCCTGCCTGGCCTTGATCGCATCGCGCTCCCTGCGCAGCGGTGCGAGGACATCCTGCGGCGCACGGCTGACATATTCGAGGTAGTATTCGCGCACCTTGCTCTCCTGCTCCGGCTTGCGGTCGGCGGGCTTCACGCTGCGCAGGATGTCGGAGATTTCCTTCGGCGCATCTTTCACGATTTTGCCCTGGTTCGCCTTTTCCCACACGCTCAGGGAGAAAAGCGGATCGGTCGCGGGATTTGTCTCCATCACCCAGCCCGCGCTGTCCCAATGCACCGTGCCGCCGTTCTGCGTGAATGCGGCACCGTTCACCTTCGTGCCGGGCTTCAGGCCGATGGCTGCGGGATTCACCTCCAGCAGCACCCATTCGCCCGTCTTCGGCAGAGCGCCGACCTGCACCTTCGTCTTCGCCTTCACGTCACCGTATTGAATCGCCTCCGCGTCTCCGAAGTTCGCGCGGTTCTCCCATCCCGTCGTGTGGAACTGCAGCATGATCGCCTTTGGCGGATCCATCGGGTCCAGCCACACGTGTGCGAAAAATTTCACACCCGCCGTGATCTCAAACGCCGGCGCGCCGTTGAAGAAATCCTGCGACGTTCCCCCTGCTGCCTTGCGTCGCAGGCTCAGCTTTCCGCTGAACGGTTTCACGCCGCATTTCTCATCCGCAAAGTCGAATGCCTTCCCGTCGCCCGAACCTTTCGCCCCTGCTGGAATCGCATCGTCGAGCCACACGGTCTCCTTCCGGATTTCCCCCGGCGGCGGATTGACCGTCGCGGGATCCACGTAGGCAAATTCCTTCAGCGCCGTCTGGATCTTTGCATCGACCGTCTTCGTCTCAACGGAAATTGCATCCATCTTCGTCTGCTGCTCGATCGTCGCGAGCTTCATGATCGGCGGCGTGTCGATTCGGTTTCCATCCATCGCGGGATCTGCCGCGCTGTTAAAGAACGCATAGAGCGAGTAGAACTCCTTCGTCGAAATCGGATCGAACTTGTGATCGTGGCACACCGCGCATCCGCCTGTGAGTCCGAGCCAAGTCTCCATCGTCGTGCTCGTGCGATCCACCGCGTAGCGATACGTGAACTCCTCTGCGATCGCCCCGCCCTCGCTCGTCGTCACATTGCAGCGATTGAAGCCCGACGCGATCGCCGGGTCGCGCTCCTCGGGATTCCGCAGGTCTTGCGGCACGAGGTCGCCGGCAATCTGCCATGTGGTGAATTTGTCAAAGGGCAGGTTCTGGTTGAACGCCTTCACCACCCAATCACGGTAGGCCCACATCTGCCGCTCATTGTCGAGATGCAGCCCGTGCGTATCGCCGTAGCGCGCCACGTCGAGCCAGTGCTTCGCCATTTCCTCGCCATGCCGCGGCGAGGCGAGAAAATGATCCACCATCTTCTCATACGCATCCGGCGACCGGTCCGCGAGAAAGGCATCGGTCTCTGCCAACGTCGGCGGCAGTCCCGTGACTGCGAACGCCACGCGGCGCACGAGCGTCTCGCGATCCGCCTCTGGTGAAAACGCGAGGCCTTCGCGTTGGAGCCTGTCGCCGATGAAGGCGTCAATGGGATTTTGAATTCTGAATTCTGAATTCTGAATGGAAGGCGGGGCAGCTTTCACGGGCGCCTCGAATGCCCAGTGCTTCTGATACTTCGCGCCCTCCTCGATCCATCGTTTGAAAATCCCCTTCTCCTCCGCTGTCAGCTTCTTGTGCGACTCTTGCGGCGGCATGATGTCGTCCTCGTCGGTCGTGTTGATGCGCTTCCAGAATTCGCTCTTCGCAAGGTCACCCGGTTTGATTGCCTGTGCCCCGTCATTCACAGCAAACGCCCCCTCGGACGTATCCAGCCGCAGGTCCCCCTTCCGCTTCTTCGCGTCAAACCCGTGGCAGGCAAAACACTTGTCCGAAAGAATCGGCCGCACATCCTGATTAAAGCGGAGCTTCCCGTCATCCGCAGCGGAAGCGATTCCGGCGAAAACGACGATGGGGAAAATGGAGTGCAGACGGATCATAGGGAAAAACGGCAAGATCTATGTGAACAGTAATCCCTGAACGGTAGGGATTCATATTGGAAATCGGCGCGCTGCTCCTCCACGGCACACGGCGTCACTTCGCGCGAGCCTTTCGGAAGCCCGACTTGAAGCCACGGCGGAATGCTTGGTTCATGAGGACGGCGTATTGCTCGGCGCTCGTCTTGTCGCCGCACACGAGGGCGACATTCTCCTCCCAGTCCACGACCTTAAAGCGCGGGCCGTCAGGCTCGATGCGGTAGGGCTCCTGTTCGTCTGGATCGATCATGGTGCGAGTATGGATGAGCGACTCGGAGAAATCCAAACTCGAATCAATGAACACCAGTTCGGGAAGATGCGGATTGAATGCAACGACGGGGTGCTTCAGCTTCCGCGAAATGAACCCCCGTCTCCCCCTCATGACGCTGGCCGCGACTTTGCTCGCAATGCCGTGCCTGGGTGAAACGGTGAAGAATCGCGAAGAGGCGGTACGGAAGGACCGCACGGCGCTGGAGTATGATGCGCGGTGGATCTACAATGATTTTGCGGCGGGATTTGCGAAGGCAAAGGAGACGGGGAAGCCGCTGCTGGTGGTGCTGCGCTGTGTGCCGTGCATCGCGTGCGCGGGGATCGATGCGCAGGTGCTGGAGGAAAAGGCGCTGGTGCCGCTGCTGGATCAGTTCGTGTGCGTGCGGGTGATGAATGCGAATGCGCTGGATTTGTCGCGGTTCCAGTTCGACTACGATCTGTCGTTCTCGACGATGTTCTTTCACGGCGAAGGGACGGTGCTGGGGCGCTATGGGTCGTGGACGCATCAGCATGATCCGATGGATAAGACGACGGCGGGCTTCAAGGCAGCGATGGAGGGCGCTCTGGCAATCCATCGTGAATACCCGGCGAACAAGACAAGTCTCACCGGAAAGCAAGGCGGGCCGATTCCTTTCAAGACGCCGGTGGAAATCCCGGGACTCGCAGGGAAGTACAAGACTGAACTCGATTGGGAGGGAAAGGTGGTGCAGAGCTGCGTGCATTGCCATCAGGTCGGCGATGCGATCCGGACTTCCTATCGTGAGCAGGGCAAGAAGGTGCCGGAGGAATGGGTGTATCCTTTTCCAAAGCCGGAGACGATCGGCATCACGCTGGCGACCGATCGTGTGGCGCACGTGGAGAGCGTGGCCGATGGCTCCATCGCTGCACTGGCCGGTTTGAAGGCCGGTGATGATTTGCTCACGCTCGGCGGGCAACCCCTCGTCTCGCCGGCGGATGTGAGCTGGGCGCTGCATCGCTCGCCTGCGGAGGGCAAACTGGAGGCTGTGGTGAAACGCGATCACGCGTCGATCCCTCTCCATCTCAAGCTGCCTCAACAGTGGCGCGAGACGGCGGATATTTCCAGGCGCGTGGGGACATGGTCCATGCGCGGAATGGCACTTGGCGGGCTGATTTTGGAGGAGCCGGCGGACGAGGAACGCGCGACACTCGGCATCTCAAAGGATCACATGGCGCTGCGCGCACGCGGCGTGGGCCAGTATGGCAAGCACGCTGCGGCGAAGAATGCGGGCTGGCTGAAGGGGGACATCATCACGGAGCTGGACGGTTCGTCGGCACGCATGACTGAGAGCATGGTGATCGGGCGCTTGATTCGTTCGCGCCAACCGGGGGAAAAGGTGAAGGCAACCGTATTGCGCGGAGACAGGAAGATGGAACTTTTGCTGCCAATTCAATGAACCGAAAACCGTCATCCAGCGCCACGACGCGCTTCACCATTCTCATGACTCTGGCCGCGACGCTCGCCGCCGGACAAGCAGCGCCCGCGCTTACGGTGGGTGAACCGGTGCGCACGACGCACAGCGAGATGCTCACTTTTCAGGGGAAAAATTTCTCGCGCGCCGGGAAGGGACAGGAGTTCACGCTGCTGAAGCATGATGCGTCGCGGAAGCAGGTGTTCGTCTTGTTCCTGAAGGAAGATAATACGCTGATCGCGGTATCGCTGCCGGCAGAGGCGGTGGAGCCCGCGCCACCGCGCGCGCCGATGGATCTGGTGCGAGGCGCGGAGGCTTTCCGCGACCAGCGATACGATGAAGCGAAGCGGCTGCTCACCCGCGCAGCTCAGGACAAACAATACGCAGCACTCGGCGGCGCACTTTTCACCCGGATCAATGGCGCGCTGGCCTCGGTATCGCAGGCGCGGACCAATCCCGCGATGAAACCTGCCGCGACGACGACGCTGCAGACTCTCCGCGACACTGCCGAGCAGCTCGCGAAGGCGGGCATGCCAAGTCTCGCGTTGCCGCTGGATGAAGGCGCGGACCGTCTCGCGGCGCAGGCACCGGGGCTGACAGTCCCGGCATCGAAACTGGACCGCGCGGACCTCGCGAAACGCACCGCAGTTTCCCAGCGCGCCTTTCTGCTGGCGCGACAGGCATTCGCGCTGAAGCAGCTCGTGGCTGCATCCAAGAACGTGCGCGAGGGACTGGAAGCCGAGCCTGCGCACCCGGAATTAAAAGCGATGCAGCCGCTCGTGCAGAAGGATCTCGATGAGGCGGATTCGCTGTGCAAGACGGCGAAGAAAATGCAACGCCAACCCAACGGCGCGATCCACGCTCTGAGTGCGATCGACGACGGGCTGAAGATCTGCACAGACCACGTCGATCTGCGCGAGCTGCGCAAGGATCTCGCGTCCGCATTCGAGGAAAGGACTTCGCCGCCTGTGACGCCGGCCTTCATCTCCCTCGCAAAGGTGAGCACACCGACACCGATGCTCGAGGACGGCCGCAAACTTTACACCACCCGCTGCACCGAATGCCACGACCTCGAAATGCTCGACGGACGTTCGCTGACGGGATGGGAGCGCATCGTCTCCGGCATGGCGCGGCGGGCGAATCTGAACGATGGGGAGAAGACGCGCATCCTCGACTACATCGCCGCTGCGCAGAAAACGGTGGAAGCCGGCGGCGCGAAGTAAAAGGGATTGTCACGGAAGACGATTCACGATTTTTTCCCGTTCCCCAAAAATCCGGAAATGGCACGACGGTCCGAAACCAATGACACCCTACGCACTGCTGCGCTCACGGCGCTCGCGGTGACGGGCCCGTTGTTTGGAATCGCAACGCAGGTGTGGGGGCAGGCGCTGCTGCTGCTGGGGCTGGCCGTGCTGCTGATCATCGCACCACCCCGCCGTTCGCCGGGTGCCCTGTGGTGCGCGCTCTTCGCGGGGATCGCCGTCGTGGCGCTCACCGCATTTCTGCCGGTGCGATGGTTCGGGACGCCGGAGTGGAGAAAGACGCTCACCGGCGAGTATCGCATTGAACTCCCGGGGACACTCTCGCCGCAGCCGTGGGTGAGCCTGCATGCTATATGCCTTCTCTTTGCCGGGGCGATTTTCGCGCTGTATGTCATCACTCATCCGTGGAGCCCGCAACTTCGCCGGCAGGCGGCGCGCTGGTACACTGGCGGGGTCGTGTGTCTGGCATTGATCGCACTGGGGGTGGGGACGCTCGGCTGGACCGTGCCCTTCTGGCCGAAGGTTCTGAACTCAGTCGATTACTTCGGCATTTTCCCAAATCGCAACCAGACGGCGAACCTGTTCGCCCTTGCAGGCATCATGGCCACGGCGCTCGCCTTTGACGGGTTCGAGAAAGGACGGAAGACTGCGTTGATGTGGGCGGGATCGGTCGTGGTCCTCGGGATGGGAATCGTGCAGACGTATTCACGCGCAGGCTGCCTGATTTTTTTCGCCGGAATCGCAGCATACGGCCTCCTTTCCTTTTTCCTCTCCACATCGGCAAAAGGCGGCGGGATCACGATCGCGGGATTCGCCCTGCTGCTCACGGGATTTTTCATTTTCGGCGGCGGTACTTTCCAACGCTTCCAGACGCTCGCAACCGATGCCGCCCCGGATTTCCGAGTGGTGCTCCAAAAGGACGCTGTGCACCTGGCATCCACCGCCCCATGGCTCGGTCAGGGGCTGGGGAATTTCGCGCCGGTTTTTGCGATGTTCCGAGAAGCGTCCATCGGGGACAAACGTGCGATCCATCCCGAAAGTGACTGGCTCTGGGTGGCGGTCGAAATGGGCTGGCCGGCCATGCTGATGTTTGCGGGCGCGTGCCTGCTATGGCTGCGGCAAAGCCTCCCCCTGTCTCTCGGTTCGGACCGCGCGCTGCGTTCCGCTGCGCTGGTGTGTGGAATGATGTTTCTGGTGCACTCCCTCGTGGATGTCTCGGGGCATCGCCCTGGGACGGCGTGGCCCGCATTTTTCCTCGCTGCCCTGGCATTGCATCCGAAACGCAGCATTCAGCGGCGCGATTGGGTCGCGCCTGTCTTCCGTGTGCTGGGGCTGATGCTCGCAGGCATCGCAGGATGGTGGTTTGCCTCGGTCTTCTCGGAGCGGGTCAGTCGCACTGCCCCCACGATGGCCACTGCCGCCATGCTCGAAGACCGCGCCTTTCAGCAAAACGCCAATGGCGAGCACGATGCAGCAGTCGTGAGTGCCAATGAAGCGCTGCGCATCATGCCACTGAATGCAGACCTCTATTTCCAGCGCGGCATCGGGCGATTGGTGGAGGCTTTCTCCGTCTGGGGAACAGCGAAGGATTTTGCGACCGCACGCTTTCTCGATCCGCATTGGGTGGAACTTTACTTCGCGCAAGGCAAGGCGTGGACAGAGGCAGGTCAGCCCGAATTTGCCTATGAGGCATGGCTTGAGGGGTTGCGCCATGCAGGGACAAAGGGTCCCGCCCTCTACGACCAAATGCTCTTGTGGACAGGCAAACGTCCCGCCATGCACACGATGCTTGCAAGGCTTTCGCACAATGATCCCGATTACTTTCTGACCTACCTCCGCCACTCGGGAAAGGAGGAATCCGACCTCCAGATTTCCCAGCTCGTGCAGGCAGAACCGGAGCTGAAATCATTCTCAGCCGAGCAAAGAAACATGCTGTTCTCAGCGTGGTTCCGGCAGGGCGATCACAGTTCGCTTTTCGCGACACTGCGCTCCAATCCCGAGTGGCAGCAGGAAGGCTGGCGCTGGCTCGCTCTGCTCCATGCGGAAAGAAAGGAATTTCGCAGCGCCTGTGAACTGATTCGCAATTCCATCAAGAAGGAACCGACCATCCCGAAGGTTGCCGGGACAAAGTCGGTTGCGGACTTGGAGAAGCTGCTGCGAGCGCGGCCTGATGATATCGACCTCGGCCTCCAACTCCACACCGCCCAGCTTTCCGCAGGGAAAAAGACTGAAGCCATGGAAACCCTGCGCAGCATGCAGGCATTGCCGAACCACCCTGCCTACCTCGCATTCATCGAGGCGGGGCAGCATGAGGAAAGTGGAAATTGGGAAGACGCCTGGAAAGCCTGGCGGATGTTCGCAGGCCGCGAATTGCAGTAAGACGCTAAAAACACGCTGCGCACTTCAGGCATGATTCGCCTGAACGGCTTTCCTGAAGAAACCAGTCAGCCAGACTACTTCAAGGTATTCACCGGCTCGTCTGTATCGGAGTCGGAATCCGCATGCTCGCGATATGAGGAGTACTGGTAGTAGCTGCCGTATCCGTATTCGGATTCCGCCAGGCGGACGTCGTTGCAGACGACGCCGAGCAGATTTGCCTGCCGTTGCATGAGGAGATTGATCGCCGTCCGGCTGCGCCGCGCAGATGACGTCGAGAAGCGAATGACGAAAATGGAACCATCAATTTTCGGAGCGAGACTGAGCACGTCATCCGCAGCCATTACTGGCGGCGAATCGAAGATGATGTAGTCGAACTCCGCATAAATCTCCTGCAGGAACTGATCGGTGACTTTACCGAGGAAGTGCTCCGCAGGATGCGACAGGGTCTTTCCACGCGGAAGGATGGAAAGATTCGGAGTCGAGGTTGGGACGATCACTTCACGCCAGTTTGCGCGCTGGCGAAGCACGTCAGAAAAGCCGAGTTCACTTTCGATCTTGAATGCCTTCGCGATGCGTCCGAGGCGGAGATCGGCGTCCACCAGCAGTGTCTTGGCACCCGAGAATGCAAATGTGATCGCAAGGTTCGCAGCGATCGTCGTTTTTCCTTCACCGGGCGTTGCGCTGGTGACGAGGATCGTCTTGGGACGGACGCCCTCGACGGGGAGGAAGATGATCGATGAACGCAGTGTGCGGAACGATTCGAGAAGAGCATGCCGAGGATCGTTCGAGACGAGGAGCGTGACTCCTGCCTTTCCAAGTTCGCGCGGAACCTGACCCAGCAGCGCCTCGGGAAAACGCTCGCGGAATTCGAAGAAGGAGCCGATGCGGTCATCCATTTTGTCGAGGATGAAGAGGATGAGCAGACCGAGCACAAATCCGCAAAGTCCGCCAATGATAAGAAGCTTGTTCAGCTCCATCTGCTTTTGCTGCGGCTTGTTCGCGTGCTCCAGAATCGTGACGGTGTCCTGATCGAGATTCTTATAGACATCCATGCTGCGGAGCTGGCTGTTCAAGCGATCATACTGCACCTTGGTGCGTTCAATCTTTGAGCGGATTTTATCCCAGTCCGCGACGCGGCGCGTCAAGTCGAGTGCCTTTCCCTCCCAAATCTTGATCGTCCCCTCCAGATTCTCCACTTGGATCTTGATGGATGCCCGGCGTCTTTCCAGCTCCTCCTGCCCCAGTTGCTTATACGTCTGCAAAAGCGCCTCCGCCTTGGCGATCTGTTCGTCAAACACCACAATGGTGGGGTGCCTGGGCTTCAGCGTTTGAGAAAGTTCCTGACGATCAGCCTTGAGCTGATTAAGAGTTTGCTTGGTCTTCAGGTATTCGCCGAGCGGTCCGGGCATCGCCGACAAGGCCTCCGGCCTCCCCGCCTGCTTGTCACCGCCCGTGCCTCCCGATGGGTTACGATCCAGATTTTGGTCCAGATCGAGAAGCTTCAGAAGGTCAAATTCCGTCTTATGCTCGGCAAGCTGCCGGTTCAGGAGGGAGAGGTAATTTGCCGCACTGTTGCCGTCCTCCTTTAGAAAGCCGATATTGTTCGCGGCCTGGAAAGTGTGCATCTCCTCCTCTTCCTTCTGCATGTCCTTTTCCAGACGCACGAGTTCATCCTGAATCGCCACCGCCGCACCTTCCTGCCGATTGGCGCGCATTTCTTTTTTCTTGGCGATGTATTCGTCCATGCACGCATCTGCGTAGGCTTGGGAATACGCGGGCGACTTTCCATAAACGCTCAGCACAAAAATCGCCGCCTTTGGAAGCTGTCCGACGATGATCTTCACCTGCTCAGGCGGCAGATCGGGGTGCATCGAATGTACGCGGGTCTCAGCCCCGCGAAGCACTTCCGCGCTCTGCATGAGCTCTATCTGGGTTCCAAAAAAGTTTACCAATTCCTCGTTGTATCCGCCGCTCGATTCACTAAGTCGGAATTGTCCGGATACCATCAGCCGACCGCTGGAAAGCCATGCTGGCGGCTGTTGCATCGCCGTCCACGCACCGATGCATAGGCCGAGGCTGAGGAGCAGGAGAAGCACCCACCAGCGCTTCTTCAGCAAATACATGTAGCGGATGCCTTGCACCCGCAATCTGTTCACCGCAGAAGTCGCGGCGAGGGTCGTCTGAGCCTGTGAAATTGCCATTTACGTGCGGTCGTTAGTAATTGATGAGTCGTTCTGGGACGTAGATCAAATCGCCTACTTTCAGCAGAGGATCCCTCTCAAGGTGGCCCTTCTCCAAAATCTCCACGAGGTCCACGATGAAGGTGTCCGTTGAACGATTTGGTTCCTCCTTCTTCTTGGCGAAGGGATTTTTCCAGAAGCTCTCTTTCTTTTTCGGCTGCGTTCTTTTCAAGACTTCCGCAGTAGCAACAGGTAGGCCGTCCTTCCGGCGAACCAGCCGAATGTTCCTCTTATCCGCAAAATCGCCGACACCATTGGCGCGAAGGATCGCCTGGCTGACGGTCATCGGGTCTCCGGGCAGGAGCTCGAGCACACCGGGGCTGCGCACTTGGCCCGTGAGGTAAACTTTTCCGCGTGACTTCGTGCCGACGAGATCGATTCCGATGATGACGGTGGCTTTCACAAAATAGTCCCTCTCCAGCAGCGGCTTGATCTCATAGGCGACCTGTTTGCAGGTCTTGTCGAGCGCTTGCACACGCCCGATGTGCGGGACCTCGATTTCACCGGTATCGCTGACGAAAAGAGCGTACGGTTCGGTCTTTTTTTCCTCTACGATCCGCAGGCTCACCCGGTCTCCAGAACCGAGTTTCAAGGTGTCATTGAGCACCTCCATGGAATTGGTGAACGTCGCAGCACTCGTCCCAAGCGACTGCCCCACAGGCGGCTTGTTTTCAATCGGGACGGGCGCGTCAGAACGATTCGTCAACGGCGCAGCGACGGCAAAAAGCGGAAGCAGGAGCGCCAAGGCGCAGCATACGCGCTGGGCAAAAAGCGATGCCCGCGAGATGTGTGGACGCGATTTCATGGGGTGAAACATAGAATGACTAAAACCGATATCCAAGTGAGAATGTGACCCGGTTTTGGGAATAGCTTTCAGACTCCCGGACGGCACTTTTGTTCACATATTGATATCCCAAACTGAAGGCCATGTGCTCTGTGACCTGAAAACCAGTGTTAAGATTTGCGCCGAATCGCGTAAAATCAGAGGCGACAGCCCCGGCAAGCGCACTGCCATTGATGATCTTGGCGTCCTCGTAAAAAAGCCCCAGCGAAAGCGAAACCGTCCTGTTCACCTGCCACGAACCATTATACCGGATCGAGTTGATCTGAGTGTGTCCGCTGATTCCCTCGACATCGTCCGTATGCCCGATATCCAAGCGATCCGAATAGTAGCGATTCAGGCGGTGGACGAATGACAGGTTCGCGTAATAGCCGGTAGGGTCACCCTGCGCCACTTGAGCCGCAGTGGAAGTGCTTACAGACACAGAACCCGGCGCATTGGTGCCAGAAAAATAGCCTTTGAATCCCCCAGACAGGAACATGTGGGTGAATTTCGTCACTTGGAGTTCAAAAAATGGCCCCCCGGAAATGCTCGTGTAGTTGGACTCGGTCTGGTCCGGATAGTCCGAGTATCCACCAGTTGCCTCCATTCCGGCGATCAGCACGGAGTTGACCTTCGCCGCCATGGACGCGGAAAATTGATCCGTCGAGTGATCGAGTCTGCTGAGGCCGGCGACAGAGGTGCCTGTGCTCGAAGTCGCCCCACCCAGAGTGAGAAAAGTGAAGTGATCGTATCCGAAATGCCAGATGATGTCATTCGTGTCCCACAGCACATTAAATCCGAGGGTATTTGTGAACCGCTCAAGCTGCGACACTCCGCTCAAAGTACCCTGGCTGATTGCCTCCTGCTGGAGTGAGAACTGGTCGTGAAAATTGATTTTCACGTCGCCCGCGTAAACATTGAAGCTCACCGCCGAATCGGGAGTGATCGTCGTGGTTTGCCGGTTCAGATTCGGACTGTTCACAAAATACGAATACCCGAGCCCCGCGCGGAATTGAAGCGTGTTCAGCTTCGTCACCGCCCAGGTCGCGCTGATGCCAACCGAAGGAGTAATCACCATGTCCGCCTTTCCATTCGACGTCAGATCCACGTTGTCCGTGAATTCAACCCCGAGATTGGCATCCACACGCAATAGCACCTCCCCGACCTTGAAATTTGCAACCGTCGGCAACGAAGTTTTCTCTACCTGCCTTGCGGATGAAGGCCTGGGAATCTCCTGTGCCTGTGCATTTCCCGCAGCCATCGCCCAGCCGCCCAAGAGCATCGCAAATCCGCGGCCAGCGAAGTGCTTGGCGCGGGAAGGCGTTGCATCAGTCATTGTTGCGAGGGATGTCCTTCGGTTCATGAGGGGCTTTGAGCGTGCTATCCTTGCATGCACGCGGGACATAAGGAAAAACAATTTTGTGGCTTTCACGTCACATCCCTCGAATCACACCCCCTATTTGCGATCCGAACGCCCGCTTGTATCCAATTCCGCCATCGCCCACATTCCGCGTCTCTTGAACCCCCGCCCGCAAATCTCAGCCTTCACGCTGATCGAACTGCTCGTTGTCATTGCGATCATCGCCTTGCTTTCGGGGCTCACGCTCGCAGGAATTGGGCGCACCCGCGAGCAAGGCAATCGCGTCGCGTGTCTCTCAAACATCCGCCAGCTCCATTCCCTCACCTCGCGCTTCGCCGGAGAAAATGACGGTGCGCTCCCGATCGGATACCGGCTCGGGCAGAAGCAATTCAACACCACACTGTGCGCTGGCGGAAAATACGTCCTCCTCGGCAAGCTCCTCACCGATATTAGCGGGAAAGACGCGCGCACATTTTTTTGCCCCTCGGAGCGAGATCGCACGCAGGCTTTCAACACAAAGGAGAACCCCTACCCCATCGTGCCCGGCCAGACGCTGCAGGGCGGCTACGCGACAAATCCACTCGTGGACTGGGGCAGCACCACTTTTCCGGACAACCCGATCCGAATCGCGAATCTCACCCGCGTCCCGCTCATCGCCGACGGCGTGGGCATGCCAAAGCGCGTGGACTCGCGGCACAAGGACGGCGTGAATGTCGTCTTCACCGACGGCAGCGGACGCTGGGTGCCTCGGGAAAAGTTCAATTCCGACCTAGCAGCATGCACGTCGCCCGGCGCGGGCAACAACGCCGCCATGGATCGCATCTGGCAAATCCTCGGCGACCAGAATCCCGATCAGCCACAGCAGTGATCCTCTTATTCTTTTTCCCAATCCTATTCTTACTCCGACTCGAAAATCGGCACATCGCGTCCTCACCACATGATTGCGATTAAGAATAAAATGAGGACGAGGATTAAAAAGAACACCCTCGAAAAGAACACCCTCGGCGCACACTTTATGAAACACCTCATCGCCCTCATCGCCACCGCACTCCTCACCACATCGCACGCCGCACCCGTCAGCCTCTTCGATGGCAAGACACTCGACGGCTGGAGCGGAGACACCGCAAAAACATGGCGCATCGAGGATGGCTGCATCACCGGCGGTTCGCTGGATGAAAAAGTCCCGCGCAACGAATTCCTCTCAGCGAAAAAGACGTACAAAAATTTCGACCTCACGCTGAAGTTCAAGCTCACCGGCACCGAGGGCTTCGTGAATTCCGGCGTGCAGTTCCGCAGCGTCCGCATGGAAAATCCCGCGCACGAAATGTTCGGCTATCAGGCCGACATCGGCGACCCGACGTGGTGGGGCTGCCTCTACGACGAATCGCGCCGCAAAAAAGTCCTCGCGAAATCCGACATGGACGCCGTGAACAAAGTCCTCCATCGCAACGACTGGAACGACTACCGCATCCGCTGCGAAGGCAAGCGCATCCAGATCTGGCTGAATGGCGTGCAGACCGTGGACTACACCGAGGAGGAAAAGGACATCGCCGAGGAAGGTCTCATCGCCGTGCAAATCCACGGCGGCGCAAAGGCGGTCGTCTTTTTCAAGGACATCGCCATCGAGGAACTGCCCTAGCAACATGGCCACCATCGCACTCCTCGGCACACTCGACACGAAAGGCGACGAGCACGCCTTCGTCGCCGCGCAGATCCGTTCGCGCGGGCATCGCACACTGCTCATTGATGTCGGCACCGATCAGCCGCCGCGCATCACGCCCGACATTTCGCGCGAGGAAGTCGCGCGCATCGCCGGGATCGATCTCGCAGCGATCACCGCACGACACGACCGCGGCGAGTGCGTGTCGGCGATGGCTGGCGCGGCGGCAATCGTCCTCGCAAAATTGCATGCAGAGGGAAAAATTGACGGCGTCATTTCACTCGGTGGCGGCGGCGGCACGGCCATCGCGACGGCAGGAATGCGCGCGCTTCCGCTCGGTTTTCCAAAGCTCATGGTCTCCACGCTCGCGAGCGGCAACACCGCGCAGTACGTCGGAGTGAAGGACATCGTGATGTCCCCCTCCATCGTGGACGTCGCGGGCATCAACCGCATCTCGCGCACGATCCTCACGAGGGCCGCCGGTGCGATCTGCGGGATGGTCGAAGCGCAGGTGCCCGCAGAGAGTGAGACGGAAAAACCAATCGTCGTCGCCAGCATGTTCGGAAATACCACCGACTGCGTGCAGCGCGCGAAGTCACTCGTCGAGGCCGCGGGCTTCGAGGTGCTCGTCTTTCACGCCACCGGCACCGGCGGGCGCACGATGGAATCGCTCATCGAGAGCGGCATGGTCGCCGGCGTGCTCGACATCACGACGACCGAGTGGGCCGACGAACTCGTCGGCGGCGTCCTCGGCGCAGGCCCCACGCGCCTCGACGCCGCAGCGCACGCGGGCACGCCTGCCGTCGTCGCGCCCGGCTGCCTCGACATGGTGAACTTCGGCCCGCCCGAAACCGTGCCCGCGAAGTTCGCCGGACGCCACTTTTACCACCACAACCCGCAGGTCACGCTCATGCGCACTACACCCGAGGAGTGCGCCGAGCTTGGCCGCATCCTCGCGGAGAAAGTGAACGCGTATCGCGGCCCGGTCACCGTGCTGCTCCCGCTGCGCGCCATCAGCATCATCAGCGCGCCCGGCGGCGCATTCCACTGGCCCGAGGCGGACGCCGCGCTCTTCGCCGCGATCAAAAAACACCTGCGCCCCGGCATCCCGCTCATCGAACTCGATTGCGCGATCAACGACCCCGCCTTTGCCGATGCATGCGCAACCGAGCTGCTCGCGAATGTGCGCGCAAAGTAAGCGAGCGGAGCGCCGTAAGATGGAGCGCCGTCCGTCCCGGCGGCCACGACGACACCGCGCGCAGCGCCACTTCCTTCACGCGATTTCCCGACGCGCAGGTTGCACGGCAGAGATCAGGCCGGTGGCGTTTTGAGATGGCCGCCGGGACGGACGGCGCTCCGCTCCAGCCTCGCGAATGCGTTGCCTCACGCCCGCGCATCCGCTTTTCTCCGCGCTCCACATGAAAGCCATCCAGCTCGAGAAGCCGCAGTCATTCCGCAAAATCGAAATCGCCGAGCCCGCTGCGCCCGGCCCCGGCGAGGCAGTCGTGACGATTCACCGCATCGGCATCTGCGGCACGGACTACTCGGGCTTCCTCGGAAAAATGCCGTTCTTCAGCTACCCGCGCATCCCCGGCCACGAACTCGGCGTCGAGGTGCTCTCCGTCGGCGCAGGCGTGACGAATGTGAAGCCCGGCGACAAGTGCTCCGTCGAGCCCTACATCAACTGCCAGAAATGCTACTCATGCCGCCGCGGACACTCGAACTGCTGCTCCGGCCACATGACGCTCGGCGTGATGTGCGACGGCGGAATGTGCGAGCGCTTCCTCCTTCCCGCGCGAAAGCTGCACGTCTCCGCGAAGCTCACCTTTGATCAGCTCGCGCTCGTCGAGACGCTCGCCATCGGCTGCCACGCGATCAACCGCGGCAACCCGCAGCCCGGCGAGCACGTCCTCGTCATCGGCGCGGGGCCCATCGGACTTTCCGTGATCGAATTCGCGCGACTCAGCGGCGCACGCACGATCGTCATGGATATGAATGCCGCACGCCTGCAATTCGTCCGCGAGAAAATGGGCGTACCCGACACCATCCTACTCGCCCCCGGCGGCGAAGCCGATGCACTCGCAGCACTTTCCAAAATCACGAACGAGCAGCTGGCCGACGTCGTCGTGGACGCCACCGGCAGCAATAAGAGCATGGCCGGCGCGCTTTCCTATTGTTCGTTCGCCGGCCGGCTCGTGTATGTCGGCATCACGCAGCAGGAGGTGAGCTTTCTGCACGCGCCGATCCTGCACCGCCGCGAAGTCACCATCATGGCATCACGCAACGCACTGCCGCCGGATTTCACGCGCATCATCGCACTTATCGAGGAGGGGAAAATCAACACCGTCCCATGGATCACGCACGAGGCGAAGTTCGACGACATGATCGAAGTCTTCCCGACGTGGCTGAAGCCCGAGAGCGGTGTGATCAAAGCCGTCGTAGCGCTCACGTAGCCGGCCCGGCGGCTCTACGGGACGGACGGCTTTTTCAGCACCCACTTGTCCGCGCTGAAGCGCACAGTCTCGCCCTGCTCTTTCGCGAAACGGCTCACGGCCAGCCTCACGCCGTCCCAGCTCCAGTCGTCTCCGAAAAGCGTGCCGCCCGGTGCCAGCACCTCCCAGTAGGCGAGGCAGTCCGCATACACGTCCTCCTCCTCATGCGAGCCATCGAGGTAGATGAGATCCGCCTGCACGCCGAAGCTCCGCAGCCACAGCGCCGCCGTCGCACTCGTCTGCGGGAAAGGGATGATGCGCTGCTGATGCCCGCGGTGGCACACATTCGCAAGGAACTGGTAATACACCTGCGGCCAGCCGTGCTTCAGCCGCAGGCTCCCGTAGCGTTGCGCGTCGGTTGTGTCCGTCCAGAATTCCAGCGCGCCGAGCCAAGTGTCCACGCACAGGATCGGAGCATCGCTGCCCGCCTCCGCAAGCACATCCGCCATGCGGAGCGCGCTCGCGCCTTTCCATGTGCCCACCTCCACGACCAGCCGCGGGCGCTGCGCGAGGATCAGCTCGCGGAAGGCCGGCGAATCGCTGCCCCAGCCGTGCAAATCGGCCGGGAATGCCGACGCGTCGAACCCGACATACGGATCCGCCGCGTGGAGCAGCGGGCGGATGTCCGCGGGGTAAATCACCCGCCTCACGTCCACGCGTCCGGCCGTGGAGGGCCGGAGCCTTTTGATCGAAAAGCCCACACGGTAAAAAGCTGACTTGAGCAACGAATGAAGCGACATGTGGCGCCCCTGTTAAACGACCGGAGACCGGCGCGCGATGCCAAAGACGGGGCCGTTCTTCATTGCGCGGCAGGCGGAGTCACACCACATTTCGCTCACAAGAAAATGAAAGCCATCTGGACCCTCATCTTCCTCGCCATCATCGCCTGCACCGTCGGCCTCGCGCTGCTCTTCGTGCCAGAGTCCGGACGCACGGATACATTTTGGCTCAGCGTCGGTGCGGTCGCCGCAGCCGAACTCTTCCTGTGGGTCGCCTTCACCTTCCGCGGCACGACGCGCGGCGAACAGGCGGGTGGACTGGCAAAGCTCTCCCTCATCATGGCGACCACGATCTACTTCTTCGTCGCCGCCGCTCTGGCGCTGGTGGCGATCTTTGCGGCGCTGCCGTTCAAAGTGATGCTCGCGCTGCACATCGTCGCGCTGCTCGGGTTCGTGATTTTCGCCGGCCTCTCAGCCATCGGCACCCGCGCGCTGCAGGGCACCGGCGAGGCGAGGCGAGAAGTAAAGTAGGCGAGGTTTTCCACCTCGCGCGGGCGAGCGCAGCGAGGCGGTGGGAGAGACGTGCGAATGCCGGATGATCAATGCTCCGCGCCGTCCCGCCGCCTTCGCCTATCCTCTCACGCGAGGTTGGAAAACCTCGCCTACTTTGCGTCACAGCACCGCGGGATTTCCGTAAAGGCTGAAGCCGCTCGTCCACTCGATCTGTACGTCGAAGACTTCGCCGATGTGGCGTTCGCCGCCCTCGAAGATCACGATCTTGTTCCCCGGCGTGCGGCCCGAGAGCTTCGCGGGATTCGTCTTGCTCGGCCCTTCGCAAAGAATCTCCACGCGCTTGCCGATGAGCGCGTCGTTCTTCGCCTTTGCAAAGTCGTCCACGATTCCGAGCAGGATGCGGTTGCGCTCGTCGCGGATTTCCTCGGGCACCTGGTCGCCGAGCAGCGCAGCGGGCGTGTCGCGACGCGTGCTGTATTTGAAGATGAACGCATTGTCGAAACCCACGCGGCGATACAGTTCGCATGAAGCCTCAAAGTCCGCATCCGTCTCGCCGGGGAAGCCGACGATGACATCCGTGGTGATCGCGACATCAGGCCGCGCCGCGCGGATGGACTCGACGAGCCGGAGATATTTTTCCGCAGTGTAAGTGCGGTGCATCGCTTTCAAAATGCGATCACTCCCGCTCTGCACGGGAAGGTGGACGTGCGCCATGAGCTTCGGCAGCCGCGCGTAGCACTCGACGAGATCCGCGCGGAAGCCGATCGGATGCGGCGAGGTGAAGCGCAAGCGGCGCAGTCCCTCGACGGTATGCACCGCTTCGAGCAGTTGCACGAACGGCGACTTTTCCCCGACACGCGGGAACTCGTGGCGTCCGTAAAGATTCACGATCTGTCCGAGCAGCGTGACTTCGCGCACGCCGCGCGCGACGAGGCCCTCGACTTCCTCCACGATGTCCGCAATCGGGCGCGAGCGCTCCGAGCCGCGCGTGCTCGGGACGATGCAAAAGGTGCAGTGCATGTTGCAGCCTTGCATGATGCTGACGAACGCCGTCGCCTGCCGATCCTTCAGCGTATGCTCGCGGATCGTGTCCTGCGATCCCGCTTCCTCCGCGGTGTCCACGATGCTGAAACGCGCGTCGTCCATGAGCCGGTCGCGCAGCGCTGCCTTGCGCTGCACGAGCTGGTCCACGTAGTCGGCGACCTTGTGAAATTTCTGCGTGCCCACGACGAGGTCCACATGCGCGATGTCGCGGACAAGTTCGCCGCCGCGGCTCTGCGCCATGCAGCCGAGGAAGCCGAAGACCATCTCGGGCTTGTCCGCACGCAGCCGTCCGAGCAGTCCCATTTTTCCGAGCGCCTTCTGCTCGGCTAGATCGCGCACGCTGCATGTATTGATGAGCACGACATCCGCCGCCTTTTCCTCCGCAGTGAGTTCATAGCCGCGCCCCACGAGATCGCGCGCGACCTGCTCGGAATCGCGCTCGTTCATCTGGCACCCATAGGTCTTGAGAAATACTTTCGGCATCGTCGGAGGGCGCGGAAGCTAGACGACCGCGCGGCACTCGTAAATGGGCAGTGTTAGCTTCACAGGATGCCAAATCCCCGCAGCTCCACCCGCAGCCGCTCCATCGGCAGACCGATCACATTCGAGAACGATCCCTCGACCGCCGCGATCATCTCGCCACGATCCTCCTGCGCGGCGTACGAGCCCGCCTTGTCGAGCGGATGGATCCGCTCAAGGTAGCGCTTCAGTTCCGCATCGGTGCGGCAATGAAAACGCACGCTGGTGACCTCGATGAAGCCGCGCTCTTTCTCCTGCCCCGCGATCCACACGCCGGAATACACCTCGTGCGTGAGGCCATTCAGCCGGCGCAGCATCGTGAATGCCGCCGTCATATCCACCGGCTTCCCGAGCACGCGGCCCTCAAAAAAGACCTCGGTGTCCACTCCGAGCACGACCGCATCCGGTGTCTGCGCGAGACCCGCGCGCGCCTTTGCCCGCGCATTCGCGAGCACCGTCTCGCCGGGTGAAAGATGAGCGGGTGCGATTTCCTCGACGCCGTGCGGCACCCGCACTTCAAAATCATACCCATGCTCCGCGAGCAGCGTGCGGCGGCGCGGCGATGCGGACGCCAGAATGAGCAAAGGCCGGGCTTGCGGCCCGGCCTCGCTGAAATCGGAATGCGTCTGCTTCCTCGACGCCATTATTTTTTCGGCGCTTCTGGTGCTGCCGGAGCAGGCGGTGCTTCCGCTCCGGGGAGCTTCGGCATCTGCATTTCCTGATAGCCTTCAGGCTTCACAAACTCCTTCTCTTCCACGGCCTCTTCCTTGGCCTTGACGAGCGTGATGGTCATCTTGCCCACGGGCGTGCTCACCTCGCTCTTCACGACCATGCCGGGCACGTCCACCTTGCTCGGGTCAAAGCCTGCGCCACCCATGCTGCTGGTGAGCTTCGCCATCTGATCCTTGATGGACTGTGCATTTGGAAAATCCTTCGCGATCCACAGCTTCGCCTGCAGGCCGCCCTGGTTCATTTCAAAAATTTCAGTGTCGTACTCGCCGACCTTTTCCTTGGTGCCGGTCGCCTTCGGCTTTTCGATCTTCGAGGGATCCACGCCGAGCGCCTTCTGCCCAGCCTCCTGCTGCTTCTTGATGTCGGTAAGGTTCATCTTCATCGCCATCTTCTGCTGATGCATGAGTGTGACCATGTCGCCACTCTTGAAATTGATCAGCGT
>JBBRPQ010000042.1:0-46674 GCA_038227825.1 Chthoniobacterales bacterium | reverse complement strand
CGCCGGAGGCCTCCGCTACGCTCCGGCCTCCGGCGAGGCGGCGTCCACGCGCCCTCCACTACCCCGGATTCCACTTTTGTTCCGTCTCAGTTCACTTTTGTTCCGGCCCCGACAGGAGAAAGTGGGGGACGATCTGGCATTCAGCGCCCGAGGCGGAAGAAACCTGCGGGCTGGCGGGCGAGGGGTGCTGGGATGTCGATGACTGTCTCGGTGCCGCCGGAGGGGATTTCGCTGAGGATGCGCGTCCAGACCGCGAGTTCGGGGGAATGGTCGAGGGCGTAGGTGCTCCCCGGCTGGCTGGTGAACCGGAGTCGCCGCCCGCCGCCGGGGCCGGGGATGATTTGCGGTCGGAGGCTGGGGTCGGAGATGACGACCTCATCCACCCAGCCTGCGTCGGCTCCGGCGCTTAGCGAACTGTCTTTGGAGTATTCCCATCGGATCGTCTGCGGGCCCACGGGGAGGATGGCGGTCATGGGCTGCCAGTCGGTCTCGCCGGAGATGCGCGATTGCTCGCTGCCGTTCACGTGGAACACGAGGGGGTCGAATCCGGGCTCGGACGAAACTTTCCACGAAAAAGAAACCCAGGCCGGTCCCTCGATGGTGGTTTGCAGCGTGCTCGCTTGGCCGTCGGCGATGTCGCCGCTTTGCATGGCATCCACGCCGTCGCGGGTGATGGCCGTCTGCGCGAACCAATTTGCGTTGCCGCCATTCACGAGTGTGAGCGACGGGGCATCGAGGGCGGTGGTGTCGTCGGGGCGGAAGGACAACTGATCCAGCCAGCCGGCGTCCGCGCCCTGGGCGAGGCTGCCGTCTTTCCGATACCGCCACATCACGGTGTGGCTGCCGGCGGGGATCGTGACGCGGCGGAGTTGCCAGTCCACTTCCCCGCTGATGGTAAACTGGAGGACGCCATCGAGGTGGAATTCGAGCGGGTCGAAGGTGCCTTCCGAGGAGACTTTCCACCACCAGCTCAGGACGCCGGGGCCCGTGACATTCCACTGGAAGCTCGACTCCTGGCTGTCGCCAATGGTGCCGCTGCGGATCGCGTCGCGGCCATCGAGCGTGAGATCCGTCTGCCCGCGCCAGGGCTGGAAGGTGGCGGTGCCCAGAAATTTGATCTCGGACAGGCCGACCCGGTCGCCCGCACCCGCTCCGGCGAAGCCGCGGCGGCCGGCGTTGCTGGTGATGGTCACGCGCACGGTATTGGCGCGGAGGATGGGGCCGAAATCGAGCGTGGCGACGCCGGTGCCGACGAGGCTGGTGGTCTGCACGGCCCGGCTGCGGCGGTAGGTGGCGCCGCCATCTTCGGAGAACTCGACGGTGAAGTCGCTGGCCTCGTTGTTGATTCCTGCGTAGCCCCAGATGACGAGCGCGGAGAGGTCGAAGGTCGCGCCGAGATTGAAAACGAACTGCGGCGCGGGCAGGGCGATATCGAAGTAGTTCGGGACGTTGCCCGAAGCCGTCGCCCAGGTGCCGCTCGCGAAGCCGGCGGTGTGCGTGATCGTCCGGTAGTTGCTGGCGTTGCTGGCGGGCACGGCGCTGAGGCCGGAGTTGTTGATGAGATTCTGCGGCTGGAAGCCGGGGGTGATGGCGTCTCCCGCGGTCTGCGTGACGGAGGAGGGTGTGATGAGCCGGTTCTGGCCCGGCTCGAAGGTGACGCCGCCCTGCTCGATGGCGGGGCCGATGGGCGTCCCGGGGTAGAATTCGGTCACGATCCCGTAGTCTCCTAAGACGCCCGCATTGAACCCGCGCACCTCGATATAGTAGCTGCCGCCGGCGGGCAGCTCCGTATCGATCTCGAAGTTGCGGTTATACGAGCCGTTCACATCATCCGCAGTCGTGACGATGCCGCCGCTCGCGTTGCGCAGTGTGCCGAAAGTGTCGATCCCTCCGAGCGTCCACGCACGCAGCCGCCCCGGCCCCGGAAGCTGGATTCGGAAGACGTCCTTGTCGCCAGAGACTTCGATTTTTCCCCGCAACTGGCTGTTCGTGCCCGGCAGCAGCGTCGCAAAGGTGTCCGTGCTGCCGTGATCGTCGGAAGGCTCACTCGGAATCCCGACGAGCCGGATGGAATTTTCGTCCAAGCCGTCCCAATACTGCACCCGGATGAACTTGAACCCGCCGTCCACCACCGGGCCGTTCAGGGAACCGATGTTCGCCGCGCCACCGTTGCTGAATTGGTTCTCGACGAAATCCGGCAGCGCATTGTCGTACACGAGGTCCCCGGCGACATCGATCCACAGGCGGCTGCCGTCGTCCGCGATCGTGCCGAAGCGCATCGGCACCCGTCCCATCAGCAGCACGCCGTCCCATTGCACGGAAAAGTTATTCCAATCCGCGGCGGTGCCGCCGGTGATGCCGACGCTGGCCCTGTTCCCGAAGTCCGTCCCCGTGAAAAAGGGATACTCGACCCGCCTGCCCGCGATGGTCTGGGAACCGTCCACCCAGTTCAGGTCGGTGCTGCCATTGAGTTTCGAATTGATATACGCGGCGCTGAGTCCCCGCGTGGCGAAGGTCGTGTCGGTGTATGCCTCGAAGAGAAACTCGTTGGTTCCAAATTGGAACGAGTTGCCAGCCTCGCCCTCTTCATACTGCACGCGGATGCGGTAGAGGCCCGGTTCGAGGACCGGCGACAGGTCGCCCAGGACGGTGCCCTGGGAATTGCCCCAGTTGTTGTTCACGAGTTCCCCGGCGCTGAAGGTGCCGTTCCCATCCCGATCGATCCACATCCGGCTGCTGTCATCGCTGATCGTGGCGAGCAGAAGTCTGCGGCGGACTCGCACGTAGCCGTCCCATTGCACGGAGAAATCATCCCAGTCCGCGTCGGTGCCGCCCGTCAGCCCGACCGCGGCACGGGATCCCCAACTTCTGTCGAGAAATTTTACCGGATTGTCCACGCGAGCGCCGGAGATCGTCTGGGAGCCATCGGTCCAGTCCGTGTCCGTGCTGCCACGCAGGTTCGCATTCACATAGCTGCCCGTGAGACCGCGCGTGATCTCTCCAGCGGTCGTGAAGAATTCCATCGAGGGCACCTCGACGATGCTCACCTGGAGGTCGAGGTATTCATTCGGCGAACTGCCGCCGCCGCCGAGATTCGTGATGCGCAGCGTCTGCGTGGGGTCCACCCACGTCTGGCCCACGGCGAGCGCGCCATCCTGGCGATCGGTCGGGAGGGTTTGCCCGGTCGCGGAGAGCGGCGTGGTGTCGAGGATGCGATGCTGGTTATCCCGGAACGACCACAGGATGGTCGCCTTTCCGGCGGTCTCGGCGAAGTTCTGCCGCAGCCCGGCCCAGATGACATCGCCATTTCCATTCGAGCAGCGCAGGCCGAGCTTGTTGCCGGGAGCGCCGGCATTCGCATGGTCGAAGCGATACACGCGATAGACGCCGGACGACACGACGTCCTGCACTTGAGCCGCGTCGATCCAGCGCAGGAAGCTCTTCTCGCTCATCGCGAAATGGCCATTCGGATACAGGGCCACGCCGCCGACCGAACCGAAGTCCACCGCCATGAGGTCGAAAGGGTCGCCATACTCATGGTTCTCCGCATTGCGCAGCCGCGAGAAGAAGCCCGTGCCGGAGTAGCCATCCCAGCCATTCGCGTGGCCGAGGCCATAATCCTAAAAGCGTGATTGGAGAAGGCTGTTGTTTCTTGCAAGCAGCTGGTGGGATTGGGGATGCCACAGCCATCGAGTTTGATTTGCGCTCACCCTGCGGGTGAGGCGTTTTGTGCATCGCAACAGCCGCCGCCGGCGTGGCCGGTGGACACGCCCGGCGGGCGCTATTACGCGGAGCTGGATTTGGATGCGCCGGTCACCCGCGAGGGGCAGCTCATCTTCTTCGCGCAGTTCCTGCACACGGGCGGACGCTGGGCGCGGATGATCGAGGGCTGCCCGTTGCGCTACCACGGCAATCGCGCCAGCGGCGTGACCAATGTGGTGGGCACGGCGGCGCTTTCGATCCTTTGCGGGCACTGGCGTTACGCGCACATCAACGCGGTGCGCGGCGACACGCTCAACCCGCCGCTGCTGGGCATGACCCACGTGGTGAGCGAGGACGTGGTGCGCCGCGCGATGAAGCGCATCGACGAGCGCACCGGGCTGGAGTGGCTCGCGGGCGAGTTGCGCGCGTGCGTCGAGCCGGTACTCAGCCAGCCGTGGATTTTGGACATCGACGTGACCGTCAAGCCACTCTACGGCCACCAGCAGGGCGCGCAGATTGGCTACAACCCGCAAAAGCCCGGACGCCCGAGCCACGCCTATCACAGCTACTTCATGGCCAACACCCGGCTGTGCCTGGGCGTCGAGGTGCAGGGTGGAAAAGAGCACGCCGCGCGGCATGGGCTGCCCGGCCTGTGGTCGCTGCTCGATGCGCTGCCGCGCACGCACTGGCCGGCCTTCGTGCGCGGCGACTGCGGCTACGGCAATGAAGGGATGATGGCCGAAGGCGAAGCGCGCGGACTGCCGTACTTTTTCAAACTGCGCCACACCGCCAAAGTCAAAACGCTGCTCGCGCAAATGCAGCGCGTTGGAGCCCGATGGACCGAGGCCGGCGAGGGCTGGGAAGTCATCGAAGCCCGCCTGCGCCTGAGCGGCTGGAGCCGCGAACGGCGCGTGGTGCTCGTGCGCGAGAGCCCCGCCCTCGCGCCCGTGGGCGAGCACGCGCGCCGCCGTCGCGACACTTTCCAATCCGCGCTGCCCGGCGCTGGCGACTGGAGCCAGAGCCCCGCACCGTGGGCCGGTCGGATCGCCGTGCTCGTCACCACCTTGGATGAAATCGCCTACCCCGCCGTCGCCCTGGCGCGGCTCTACCGCGAACGCGCCGACGCCGAAAACATCTACGACGAACTCAAAAACCAATGGGGCTGGTGCGGCTACACCACGCAAAAACTCGCGCCGAGCCGGCTCATGGCCAACCTCATCGCACTCCTCTACAACTGGTGGCACCTCTACGCCCGGCTCTACGACGGCGAGCATCACCGCGAAGCCATCACCAGCCGCCCCGCACTGCTCCACGGCGTGGCGCGGCTGGTGCGCAGCGGTGGCCAACGCACCGTCAAAGTCAGCATCCAGCATGAAAAGAGCGGCCTCATCACGGCCGCCATTTGCGCCTTTTTTGGAGGGAAAGATGGAGGCGCCATCTCCGCTCCGCTCCGGTTCGCAGGTCAGCAACACTTTGGCCCGCTTCCACGCCATCGCGGAGCAATGGACCCGCGAGCAACGCTGGACGCTGCTGCTGACCCACATCTTCCGCCACTGGCTGGGCGGAAAATGGCTCGGCCAACTCCCGCCCCAAGCCGAACCCCTGCTCTCCGGCTGATCCGGGTCCACTCCCGGAAAGTCATCCCACCGAAAATCCGCCGATCCTTCAGCGGACAAGTTTCCCATTCACGTTTTTAGGATAATTGTGCCCGACCTCGTGAAGGATGATCGACTGGATGCGGCTTCCCTGGTCGCCCTTGAACCAGGAGTCTGGCGCTTCGAAATTCGCGAACGCCGGTGCGGTCCAATCAGTCCCCGTGAGATTCGGGTGCCAGTAGGAGACAAGGTCGTAGGAGGATGGATTGATGCCAGCCGCAAGAGCGAGGGCCCTGGCGTGATCGCGCATCAGGTTGGGCGCGTAAGCGGCGCCCGGTGGAGCTTGGTAATACGCCTTCGTCTGGGGGAGCACGAAGACCTGCGACGGGACCGTCACGACGAGGTTCGTCTTTCCGTAGGAGTGGGTGTTGAAGACGCCCGAGGCTCCGTTGTACGCCGTCGTCAAGGCCGCCTGCGTGTAAGGATGGCTCGACGGCGCCTCCCCGCTGAAGACGACGCGCAGCACGAGCTGCGTCTTCGGCGTCGTCGCCCAGCCTGCCTTTCCCTGCGGTGGCGGTCCGCCCGGCAGCGCCGAAGGGGCAGGGCCACCCGCTGCCGCCGCCTGCATCGCGTCGCGCACGGTGTAGGGTCCGCGTTCCTCTTCGAGGGCGGAAACTGCGTGATCATAGGTGCTCAATTCCTCGCTCGCGGCGAAGTATTGGACCACGCCGCCTTGCAGCCCCGGCACTTTCCCGTCCGGCGCAAGCACCTGGCCGGTCAGCAGCGAACGGTCGGGATTTCCCTGCTGGAAAAGCGTGAGCGCCGCCGCGAGGTCCGCCGCATCGAGCCGGAGCATCGTGGTCTCCCACAGCGCCGCCATTCCACTGAGGCGGATGCCCTGCAGGGGAACCGCGTACTTTGAAAGCAACCGCGCACGCCTCCCATACACAAATGCCGCGAGCGTCTGCCCGTCCACCGTGATGAATTTCGTGTGCAAGTCCGGCTTGCCCGCCTGGCCTTCAGGCCGGCAGTCGGAGCGCACCTCGTAATCGCCGATGGTGCTGAACGGCTCCTCGACCTGCGCGCGGATGTCCGCCGGCAGCGCGACCCATTCGTGCAGCGCGAGCGACCGGTCCAGAGCGCGCGAGGGATTCTCGCGGATGAGCTGCTCCATCACCGGGCGTCGCGCCGCGGCGAGCCCGCGGCCCTCGGCGAGCAAATCCTCCGCGACAGCCGGGCCGCCCTTTTGCGCGGCCAGCGCCGCCGGGAGAAATCGCGTGAGCCACTCGGAAAAGCATCCACCGCAGCCGTCTGAGTCCCCGCAGCGTCCGCTGGTGCCGCAGACACCGCGGCGTTCGCGGCGTTCGCAGTGCTGGGAGGCGTGGTGACACGCTCACCAGGCACGGGAGTCGCCGCCGCGGGAGGTGTCGTGGCCGCGGCATCCTCCATCCCCGGGCCGACGCGCGACTGACCCGGCCACCACCACCAGCCGAGCAGCAGGACCACGAAGGCAACCAGCAGGATACGAATAGGAGTCTTCATAAGCAAAGTCAGGAAAGCAGGGAATCTTCACGGACTCGCGCATTCTCAAAAACCAAGCGGTCGAAGACCGCTGAGAAAATCCAGAATCGATCAAATCCCCTCGCAGCGGAACGTGCTGTTAGCGGGTCGCGAGCCGCTGTCAATCCGCCATTCCTGCAAGGCATGATCCACGCCCACTTTCCAAAGCAAGCAGCGCTTCGCGGTCGGATTCTTCCCTTGGACATTGGGCGTTGGGCGTTGGGCGTTGGGCGTCGGGCGTTGGGCGTTCAAAGGGCGAGGGCGCTCGGAAAAACAAAGGGACAGAGCGGAAAAACATTTCGCGGTGGGGCGTCCCAGTTTTGGGTGCCGATCCGTTAAGTGGGTCATTTTGATCCTCGCCTTGCGCAGGCTGAGTGCACAATCATCGCGTTCTTATCGTGACTGCACTCTTCGTATGAAAGTTGAACAGATGTGAAGACCGCGCAATTGCCAGGCCCGGAAACACATCTCTCCGCCGACCTCCCGGCGGCGAAATATCGGCCCGAGGTCGATGGCCTGCGCGCGGTCGCGGTCTTGATGGTTGTCTTTTACCACGCGGGACTGGGAATGCCCGGCGGTTTCATCGGCGTGGATGTTTTTTTCGTGATATCGGGGTTCCTCATCACGTCATTGATTTGGAAGGATCTAAAAGAGGAACAACTCAGCCTCGCTCACTTTTGGGAACGGCGCGCGCGGCGCATCCTCCCCGCGCTTTTCGTTGTTGCCGTCGCCGTGTTGGTGGCCGGATGGTTCATCTCGTGGCCCGATGATTTTGCCAACCTCGCGCATTCGGCGCAGGCGCAGGCGGTGTTCATGGCGAATGTCTATTTCAAACAAAGCGGCGGATATTTCGATGGGCCGATCGAGCAGGAGCCGTTGCTTCATACTTGGTCGCTCTCCGTCGAAGAGCAGTTTTACCTGATCATTCCCTTTCTTCTCCTCGGGCTGCACCGGCGTTTCCGCACGCGGTCTCACGCGGTGACTATCACTGTGCTCGCCGCGGCGTTGGCAATCAGCCTGGCGTTCAACGCATCCGGTGCGCTTCGTCACCGCACGTCGGCCTTTTACCTCCTGCCGGGTCGCGGATGGGAACTGCTGCTTGGCTCGCTGACCGCGCTGACCGTGGGCGTCTGGCCTGCAGTCCGTCGAAGCCTGCGCGAATTGGGTTCAATCATCGGGCTCCTCATGATTGTCGCCCCCGTTTTCCTCTATGGAAAGAACACGCCATTCCCGGGCTTCGCCGCCGTGCCGCCCTGCCTGGGCACCGCGCTGGTGATCGGAACCTGCGCTCCTTCGCGCACGTAGGTCGGGCAGGCGCTGGCGTTCCGTCCGGTCGTCTTTGTCGGGCTCATCTCGTACTCGCTCTACCTCTGGCATTGGCCGCTGCTGGCCTTCAGCCGGACCTCGATTCTGGAGCTGCCGCCGCTCGGCTGGCGCATCGCGATGATTGGTCTGGCCCTCGTCCTCGCCGTGGTTTCTTGGCGGTGGGTTGAGACGCCATTTCGGCAGCACCGGCTCTGTGCATCCCGGCGATCCATTTTCGCGTTTGCGATGGCAGGGCTGGTCGGCATTTTGGCAATTGGCGCAATCGTCCGTTTTGCGGACGGTTTTCCGATCCGTCTCGGAGCGGGGCGGGCTTCGTATGAAGCCGCGAAAAACGACGGAGGTATGACCACCAATGTAAAGCGGCAGGATATTCACGCCGATAATCTCGTGGTTCTCGGTGGTGCTTCCACCGATGCCCCAGTGTCGCTTCTCCTTTGGGGTGACAGTCACGCCATGGCCATCGCCTCCGCGGTGGACGCGCTTTGCCAAGAACGCGGAATCGCGGGCCGCGCCGCGGTTCACGTGGGTGCGCCTCCGATCCAAGGCTACGTGAAGCCTGGGGCCGAAACGCCTTCCAAGGATCACCTCTTGTACTGCGACGCAGTCCTCGCCTATGTCCAGCGACACCGTGTCCGCGACGTGATCCTCGCATCCTATTGGCACGGACATTCGGCCTTCGGCAGCCCAAAATCGAAAGCGGATATGGAGAACGCGCTTGTTGCAACGGTCGAGAGCTTGGTGCGCGCCGGTGCCCGTCCATGGATCCTCCTGCAAATCCCGCAGCAACCTTTCAACGTGCCACGAGTGCTGGCCACAGTTGCCATCTCCGGGGCGGACCTCGCCGGCCGCTGCGCGACACCGGGTCCCGACGACGGGATTTTCCGCCGGTCCGATCGCACGTTTTTGGAAAGACTCACTGCCGCGGGTGCCGGACTGCTGGATCCACGCCCAAATTTCCTCGATCCCACGGGACGACACTACGTCGTGTCGATCGATGGCGTACCGCTCTATTACGACTCCAATCACCTCACGGCGACTGGTGCCAGGCTCATGATCCTGCCGCTCCTGCGCTCGACGATCGACAGCGCTTCGCCTGCTGGCACCAAACCGTGACCCACCGCGCCGGAATCGATGAAGGTGTGCGCCGCCTTGCGGAACCGGATCTCGAGAGCCCCCGATTTTGATTCTCGCCACAAAACAAAGGCAAAACACAAAACAAATGGGAAACAAAGGGGGAAACAAAGGGACAGAGCAATAGTCAAAAAAAACTTGTATCTCGGACCGTAAGCCGCTCTCCTTCTGCCCGTTTCAGTCCCTTTCCATGCGCAAATCCCGACTCAAAGCCCCTGAACATCATCCTCTGGCCTACTACCACTGCGTCTCCCGCGTCGTGGATCGCAAGTTCGTCCTCGGCCCGGAGGAGAAGGAGGAATTCGTCCGGCTTATGAGGCTCTACGAGGAATTCTGCGAAGTGCGCGTGGTCACCTATTGCATCATGAGTAACCACTTCCACGTCCTGGTGGAAGTGCCCAAGCGCCCCGAGCAGATGCCCGATGACACGCAACTGCTCGCCAAGCTCAAACGGCTCTACAGTCCGGAGGCATTCGGCCAGGTGCGCTGGCAACTGGAGAACTTGCGCAAGCTCGGTGCAAAGGAAGAAGCGGAGGCATTTTGCGAAGGATTCTTCGGGCGGATGTGGGACGTGAGCTTCTTCATGAAAGGGCTCAAGCAGCGATTCACCGGTTGGCACAACCGGCGACAGGGGCGTAAGGGCACGCTATGGGAGGAGCGATTCAAGAGCGTGCTTGTCGAGAGCGGGCAGGCGCTGGTGACCATGGCCACTTACATCGATCTGAACCCGGTACGGGCGGGATTGGTGGACGACCCGAAGGAATACCGCTGGTGCGGCTATGCGGCGGCAGTCGCTGGGAAAAAGCGTGCACGCAGCGGGCTGAAGACGGCAGTGACGACCTGGGCGCACGGGGAAATCGGCGAAGGCGCGAGCATCGAGAAATATCGCGAGTTGATCTTTGGAGTGGGCGAGCAGCGCAATGCTGGCCCCAAAGGGCAGCGCGCAAAGCGCGGCATCAGCCGCAAACGGGTGGAGGAAGTGATGGCAAAGAAAGGCAAGCTATCGAATTGGGAAATGCTGCGCTGCCGGGTGCGCTACTTCTGCGACGGGGCGGTGCTGGGAACCAAGGAATTCGTCAACGGCATCTTCGAAAGCGAGCGACACCGCTTCGGCCCGAAGCGCAAGACCGGCGCGCGCCCGATGCGGTTTGTAGAAGCCGCCGGAATGACCACGCTTCGCGATCTGCGTCTGAAACCGCTGGGGTAGGCGTCGCTGAAATGAACGGCAGCGGTCCCCCTTCACTCCCAGGAACGCACGATGCCCAGTTCGTTTCCGGCTCAGCGCGGAGGGATGCAAATATAGTCAGTGAGCCGACCTCGGCCCAGTTCCAGACATCGCGGTGCAGCGCAAAGATCATGAGCACACAGACGCTGAGCGGTCAGCGCTTTGTTCCCGTCGGTTTACGCTGTCTTGGTGTCATACGGGTGTCGCCTGTTTGGACGCGGTCACTGTGAATCTGTCTGTGTCACGGCTTTGGGAGTGTGGTGGCGCGTGCATCTGATTCTCAACGGCGCCGTCGGATGTTTTCCCTCCGCTCATGGCTCGCAGCGTGGCGCGGAGTTCGTCGAGATGACGGTCGATGGTTGCGATCTGCGTGAGCGCTGTGGCGGGTTCCGCAGCGGGAGCCTTTGCGTCCTTTTGCTCGTCCAACTCCGCGTGCATTTCCGACATGCTGTTCATGATGATGCCGATGAAAAGGTTCAGCATGATCATCGTTCCGAGCAGGATGAAGCTGACGAAATAGATCGTCGCTGCGAGAGAGGCTGCACCCTGCGCCGCGTGGAAGAGGTCGCTCCAGTTATCGAGCGTGATCATCTGAAACAGCGACATGAGCGCGACGGCGAGCGACCCGAAGTGCTCCGGCGTGTGCCTCCCGAAGAGGTGGATGCCGATGATCGCGTAGATGTAGAAAATGAGCGAAAGCAGCAGGCTCACGTAGCCCATTGCGCTGAGGCTTTTCAGCAGTGCGCCGACGAGGAGCTGGAGCTTCGGAAGCGCGCTGACGAGTCGCAGCAGCCGCAGCGCGCGAACAAGCCGGAGCACCGCGGCGAACGGACCTCCGACCGGCAGCAGGCAGAGCGCGACGATGGAGAAGTCGAAAACGTTCCAGCCATCGCGAAAGTAGTCGAGCGGACGGCGGCCATGCGCGGTGAGCTTCAGTGCAATCTCCGCGATGAAAATCGCGAGGACCGCGGCATCGAGCGCGTGAAGAAGGGCGCCATATTTTGCTACGATGGCGGCATTCGTTTCCACTCCCGCGAGCACTCCGGCGAAGGCGATCACTGCGATGATTGTCCCACGGAACATTCTCGAACCGACGATGCGTTTGGCGAAAGTGATCATGCTGCGGCGGTATCAGACGGGAGGAGGTGGATTTTTTCCGAGGCGGAGATGCGCTGGATGAGAACCTTGTCCACGGACGTGCGATCCATGTCGATGACCTCGAAACGCAGCCCGGCGCATTCAAACGAATCGCCCTCACGCGGCTCGCGGTTGAGGCGTTCGCCGACGAGCGTCGCGAGGGTCGTGCAGCCTTCGGCGGTCTGCGGCGGGATGGGTGCAGCGAGGAGCGCGGCGAGCTTTGCGAGGTTGTATTGCCCGTCCACGAGCCACGAGCCGTCCGGGCGCTGCCGCGCTGCGGGGCGGAGGCGTTCCTCGAGCGAAGGCATGTCGCCGACGATGGCCTCGAGCACATCCACGAGCGTCAGTAGTCCGATGGCGCGACCGTCCGCCTCGCGCACGATCCCGATGTGAATGCCGGACTGCTTGAACCGGCCGAGCACGGTCAGCACCGGCTCATCCGGCGCAAGGAAGAGTGGCGCCACCATGAGATCGCGCACACGCACGGATGCGCCCGCGGCGAGGTTTGCATAGACGGATTTCACCGCGACGACGCCGATCACGTAGTCGCGATCACTTTCGCACACCGGATAGCTGGAGTGGCCGGAGATCACGACCTTGTGCCACAGCTTTTCGTGTGTGTCGTCGAGAGTGAGAAAGACGAGCTTCTCGCGCGGCGTCATGATTTCGCGGACCGGCAGGCGGTCGAGTGAAAGCACCGACTCGACCATGCGCGGTTCGTCCTTGTGAAAGACGCCCGCCTCGGTCCCCTCGTGCAAAAGGAGACGCACCTCGTCCTCCGACACCGCCTCGGCGTTTGCCTGCTTCACCCGCAGCAGGCGGAGCAGGAGATCCGTGATTCCGCTCAGCACATGGACGATGGGCTGCGCGAGTTTGCTGAGCCATTCGATGGGCCGGGCGAGGCGACAGGCGATCCTTTCCGGTGCGGCGAGCGCGATGCGTTTCGGGACGAGCTCGCCGATGATCACGGATGCGAGCGTGAGAGCGATGACGACCACCCCGACCGCGATCGCGTCGGCGTATGGCGCGACTCCGGGAAGCGTGCGCATGGCAGTGGCGAGTTCCGTCGCAAGCGTGGCACCACTGAAGGCACCTGCGAACAGACCGATCAGCGTGATGCCCACCTGCACCGTCGGCAGGAAACGCCCCGGTGCCTCAGCAAGCCGCAGCGCCGCGACAGCGCCGGCGTGCCCCTCGGAGGCCATCTGCCGGAGCCGCGCTTTGCGGGAGGAGACGACGGCCATTTCGCTCATCGCGAAGACGCCATTCGCGACAAAGAGCATCAGGACAATGAGGAGTTCGAGCCCGATGGTATTCATCGCACGCTCGGGACCGGTGCGGGAGGCAGTGCGGTCGGCTTCAGGATCAACTTCTTCGGACGGAGCAGCGACAGGATGATCGAGCCGGCGAGCACGACGAAGATCACGCCGAGCGAAAGGTGCGTATCTATCTTCCACGCCGTGTGGCCGAGCAACATCTTCACTCCGACAAAAATCAGCACGACCCCTAGGCCGATTTTGAGGTAGTGGAATTTGTCCATTACCCCCGCGAGGGCGAAGTAAAGTGAGCGCAGGCCGAGGATGGCGAAGACGTTCGACGTATAGACGATGAAGGGATCCTTCGTGACGGCGAAAATCGCCGGGATGGAATCCACCGCGAAGATCAGGTCCGAGAACTCGACGAGCAGGAGTACGACGAAGAGCGGCGTCGCCATGCGCACGCCATTTTCACGGACGAAGAACTTGTCGCCGCGATAGTCGTTCGTGACTGGCATGAGCTTCTTGAACCAGCGCACGAGGGGATTGCGCTCCGGGTGGATTTCCTCCTCGCGCTTCACGATCATCTTGATGCCCGTGAGGATGAGGAATCCGCCGAAGACGTAGATGATCCACGCGAACTTCGCGATGAGCGCCGCACCGACGAAGATCATGACGGCCCTCATGATCAGCGCGCCGAGGATGCCCCAGAACAAGACCTTGTGCTGATAGATCGGCGGCACCGCGAAGTAGGAGAAGATCAGCACGAAGACGAAGACATTGTCCACGCTGAGCGACTTCTCAATCACGTAGCCCGTGAAAAATTCGAGTCCCTTCTCACCGCCCATGAAGTGCCCAATGCCGAGGTTGAAAAGCAGCGCGAGCACGACCCACACAATGGTCCAGGTGATGGATTCCTTGAAGCTCACGACATGCGCCTTGCGGTGAAAAACACCGAGGTCGAGCGCGAGCATCGCGAGGATAAAGACATTGAAACCGACCCAGAGCCAGACGCTGTGATTCATTATTTGATTCGAGATACTTCAGTTGGACGTTGCTGGAGCGATGCGGGCGGTTGCGCCCTTGAGGTGGGGCGCAACTGCAGCGAAGCGGTTCAGCGGGAGTTGAGGAAGTCGCTGCGATGCACGGACGGCGATGGCAGCAGATTTCATGGAGGTTTAAATGTTCGGCTCAGCGGCTGCTTCAGTCGCGGGTTCTGGTTTGAGGGCGTCCCATTTCAAACCGTGCGTGGCACAGTAGTGCTCGAAGACAGTGGCGTTTCGGGTGAGGACTGTTTCGACGACGGAGGAGTCGTCGCAATAGCCGATCTCCGGCATGTGATCCGGAATCAGATCGATGTCCTTCGCCGCATACAGCAGGGCGAAGATCGTCTCATGACCGGTCTTTTCCGGAGCACTGCGGACCGTTTCCGGATCGATGGCCGCATCCGATGCGAAGAAGTTCGCAAGGAATTCGAGTCGCGCTGCGAGTTGGGGGTGCGTCTGGCGCAGGCCGCTGATCTTCCTGCGAAAATCCCCGAGAGCGCTGCGGAGTTCCGAGGAGTCCTCGCGAGAGACGAGCTTCCCGCCGCCTTCGACGAAGCGCTCGTAGTCGATTCCCACGAGTGAGAACTGACTGATGTAATGCGCGAGGACGGATCCGTCGCGTGGTTTTGGATGGTTCATGGTTTTGGTGCTCATAAGTTTTTCGTAAAGTTGAAGAGATCGTGTGTGTGACGGATTGATGTGGGTTTCAGTCGAGGACTCCGGGCTTCAAATCGGCCCAAACGAGGTTCCGGGCGAGGCAGAGTCCCTCGAAGATTGCTGCGTGTTTGGAGAGGACGATTTCGGTGACTGCGGCGTCGTCGAGATAGCCGACTTCTGGCATGTGATCGGGCATCATGTCGTGCTCCTTCACGGCATAGAGCAGCACGAAGGCCGCTTCGTTCCGCGCCGGTTCGGGAAGGATTGCCGGGTTAAACGCGAACAGACTTGCGAGGAACTCGAGCTGCCGCGCGAGGCGGGGATGTTCCGCGCTCAATGCGTCGATCTTCTTGCGAAGTTCGGCGAAGTTACTGGAAAGCCCGACGACTTCTTCGCGGCCCAGCAGCCGCCCCCCCTGTTCGACAAAGCGAACAAGATCGATCCCTTCGTCCGAGACGTAGTGCATGTAGGCTGCGAGTTGCGAACTCACGCCCAAATTTGGTTTGTTCATGGTATGGTTGCTCACCGGGTTGTGATGGGTTTCGTGAATGATTAACTCCGTGCTCCAGCCGAAGCCGAGCGGCCTGGCTTGCCCGCCCTCGGGCTGTTTGGCACGCGCTGGGCACGCTTGAGATGGCGACGATCGATGACCGCTGCGAGCTGCGCGATCGTCTTCTCAAAGGCGGCGCGGAGCGTGTGTTCGACAGCTTCCGCGAGGACATCCGGACCGGGAGTCACGAGATGTGCGCTGACTCGAAACGGCGGGCTCGCCTCCATGCGGCGCTCGATGACGATGCGAGCCTCGTCAATCTGGCGTGTCTTGCCGAGTGCATCGAGCTGCTGTTCGATGAGTGCAGTGAACGAGTCGGAGGGAGTGTGATGGATATGTTTGATGGTGATTTTCATGATGGGTTTGGTTGACGGCGTTCATCCTCGCTGGACACTGTCGGTTTGACTATTACTCAACTTCGCACGAACCCTTTCAGTAAATGAAACCGTCGCCCGCTCCCGAATTCCTCAATTATCACCACCTTCGATACTTCTGGACGGTGGCAAAGGAAGGCAGCCTCCGCCAGGCCGCGGAGAAGCTCCGCATCTCGCAGCCCTCCATCTGCACACAGATCCAGCTTCTCGAGTCCGCGCTCGGCGAAGACCTTTTCCGCCCGAGCGGCCGCTCGTCCGTCCTCACCGAATTCGGGCAGCTCATCTACGGCTACGCAGAGGAGATATTCACCCTCGGCGGCGAAGTGCTTCGCGCAGCGAAACAGGCGCCGACCTCACGCTCACTCCGGCTGCACGCGGGCATCGTGGATTCATTCCCGAAGCTCATGAGCTACGACATCCTTCGCCCGATTTTTGAGCACGAGCCGCCGATCCACCTCACCTGTCACGAGGGCAAGCACGCGGACCTCATTGCCCAGCTCGCTGGCCACCGCCTCGACGTGGTGCTCACGGATGAACCCTCATCGCCCGGCGGCGGCAAAGTGTTCAATCACCTCGTCGCCATCAGCGACATCACCTTCTGCGCGATGCCCGGCCTCACGCGCACCTTGAGAGGCCGCTTCCCGCGCAACCTTCATGGCGCACCCGCGCTGCTCCCCACGCAGAATTGCAGCCTCCGTCGCGATCTCGAAAAGTGGTTCCGCACCGCCGGCATCGAGCCGCGTGTGGTCGCTGAATTCGAGGACGCAGCTCTCGCGAAAATTGCCGGCACAGACGGACGCGGTTTCGTCGTGGTTCCGAGCGTCGTCGCTTCTGAGGCCATCGAACGCTACGGCTTCGTCTCCATCGGCCGGACGCATGCGGTGGAGACGCAGTTCTTCGCCATTACCGCCGAACGCCGGCTTACACACCCCGCGATCGTCGCAATCACAAACCGGGTCGGCGGCTCGCGCAAAAAGAGTTGAACCCTGCTTTCCTCATATGCGGGAAGCCGATGCGTTGCATCGTCGAAGCGAGTTCGCCGAGAAGCGACCCGCACCTTCCTCAGCCTCGCGTGCTTTTCCCGATCATTTCCACGTACGGCGTCGCAGAAAGATATCGATCGGCACCAATGCTAGAGCGGCAATAAGGAACCAATTCGTCAATTCGCGCCGACGTCGAGCGGGGTAGTCTGAGCGCGCAAAAATATCCTCCGGTTTCGGATTGAATTTCCCATGTCCCACAGCCGCGATCTCGCGCAGTAGTTTTTCATTCGTCCCGCTCGCCAGAAATTCCCGCGGATAGCTGCGCGTGTGCGAGAACGCCATCCTGCCATCCGGCAAATCCGGCGACGACACACTCACAATCGTCGCCCCGTCCTGCGGCAGCGCGATCCGCGCGCGGTAGCTCCCCGGCGCGTCCTGCACGGCGGTTACAGTCTGCGTGCTGTCATCCGGCGTGCGCGCGTGAACCGTGATCGGCAGCCGGTTTCGGAATGCACCCTCGGGCGTCACCGCATCCACGCGGATGTCTAGCGCATCGGCATTCTCCGTGCGCGTGATCTCGAAAGCCGCCGCGCCACTTTTCCGTAGTAGCCCGCGCACGGTCTGCACCCAAAACTTTGCGTAGCCCGGCCATGCCATCCACTCCGCCGCCCAACGCGCCTTCGCATCGCTCGTAAACGCCGCCGTCTGCCCCAGTCCGTAGCGCCACGTCGCGAGCAGCGGCTCGCCGCGCTCCGTCGCGAGCAGCACTTCCGCAGTTGGCTTTGGCTTCGTCGCATTGTAGCCGAGCAGCAGCGGCGACTGCGCCCAATCAATGCCAGCCGTGAGCGCCGACTTCGCGACCGGCACCGCCAGCGTCGGCTCCTCGACAATCGAGGACTGCGCGACCTTCATCGTCTCCGTGGAAAAAATCTGCGGCAGCGTCGTCGCATCATTCGTTAGGTAAAAGCGCCCTTGCCCGCGCTCCGCGAGCTGCCGGAGAAACGCCACATCCTTGTCCTGCTCGCCGCCGAGCCCGACGACCGACGTCGTGATCTTCGCCGCCGCCATCGCACTCGCGAGATCGAGCGAATTTCCACCGCCCTGCGCACCATCGGGATGCCCACCCGCGATCTTTTCCTCCGCATCCGCCGCGTCCGAAAAAAGGATGACATGTTTGATGCGCGCATTCACCTCGCGCATCGCCTGAAACGCCTCCGCCAGCCCCGTGTAAACATAAATGCCGCCGCCGCCCGCCGTGATCGCGAGGATGCGCTGCACGATTGGCTCCTTCGCCCCGTGCCGCTCCAGCGGCGCTACGACATGCGCGCGCGTATCCACCGCGAGCACGCCGAAATAATCCCGCGGACTCAGGACCCCGAGCGCCATCGCCGCGCCCTGATCCGCGAGCGAAATTTTCGTCTGCCCGCCGGCCTGCGCGGTCATCGAGCCGGAGCGATCCAGCACGATCATCAGGGCGACCGTCGGCAATTCCTCGCGGTCGTTGTGCTCCATCCGCACCGGCAGCATCTGCTCGATCGGTGTGCGGAAATATCCGCCGACACCGAAGCTATTTTCTCCGCCGAGCAGCACAAAGCCGCCGCCGAAATCCTGCACCCAGCGCCGATACAATTCCATCCGCTCGCGTCCCAGCGAGAGCGCGCCGACATCGCTCAGCATGAAAAGATCAAACTGCTGCAAATCCTCCAGCGTGCGCGGCAGCCCCGCCGCGCCGCGCAGTTCGCACGCGATGCGCGAATTCCGCAGCGCACTCGCGAGCGGACGCGCCTTCAGCTCATCACCATCCACGAGCAGCACGCGCGGCAGCCCACGCAAACTCGCGACGGCCGATGCACGATTATTTTCCAGCAGCGTGTCGCTCGCGGGAACGATCTCCACGTCGTATTGCACAAAGTTCCCCTCGGGATGTAGCCCGGCTTCGCGGAAAGAATTGTCGCCCGGATTCAGCGCCATCTCATGCTCCGCGACGAGAAACTGGCTCTGATACAAGCGCACCTTCGCCGTCGTCGCGACATTGCTGCGGATGTTCGCCGTGAGATCAAAAGCCTCGCCCTCCTTTAGCCGCGCCGGCACCTCGACACGCTCGACGAGCACCTCTGGCTTTTCGGGATTCCGCAGCGGCACCGTCCACACCTCAACCCCCGCTCGCGCCAACCGCGTCGCGGCTTCGAGCGCGTGGCCGCTTGTGTCGTTCCCATCGGAAAGGAGCACCACCCGCCGCGACTGATCGCCCGGAAACAGCGCGCTCGAAAAATCCAGCGCATGCCCGATGTCCGTCGCCTTCGCATCGGCGATCGGCGGCCAGTCGCCGGGCGCAAGTGATTCCTGGGACGGCTGCCACGCATGCGCCTGCCGCGCAAAACCCACGACTCCCGCTGTGTCTTCCGCGTGTTCCGAACGCACCGCACTCGCAACGAATTCACGCGCCGCTTTCGCCGCCTCCGGCGAAATGCTGGCCGACGCATCCACCGCGAGAATCACGCCGACATCAGACGAAGGCAGCAGTGCCCGGACGCCCGCCAGCGCGAGGACGATGAGCGCGAGCAGCAGCGCACGGACGATCATGCAGGCGATGCGTTGCGTCCGCCCGAATCCCGCGAGCGAACGGCGCAGCACCAGAGGCAGGACCACGAGCACAACAAGCAGTGCGAGGAACCACGGGTTGGCGCACTCGAACGAGTGAGTCATTCCGTTTTCCTCCGGTGAAAGAGCAGCCACTCGGCGACGAGCAGCACGAACGCCGCGAGCGCGAGCCACTGCGATGGCGGCCAGGCATGAAGCGTGGCGAGCGATGCAGGCAGTTTGGAAACAGGGATCGCCTTTTCACCGCCATCGCGCAGGTCCGATTCTGCGGCGCTGAAAGTGTTCACTGCAAGCCAGTGCTTCGAGTCGGCGTCCGCGGTTTGGTAGAAGCCGTTTTTGAGCGGCTGAAAAAATCCGGTGACGGTCGGTTGCGGCTGTGCATCGCGCGGGCCTGGCGCGGCGGTGAGTGGAACCGGCGCGACACTTTGGCCCGCGGTCAGCGCGAGCACTTCACCGGTTGCGAGGGATGGCGCGGCGTCCGCCTGCCCGCCTGAGAGCCAGTCGAGCGTGCCATGGATGAGCAGCGGGAATGCGACGCGCAGCGGCAGGTCGGAATCGAGGACATCGAATGCGAGCGCGGCGATGCGCTGGCGTCCGCGTTCGCCGGTGATGAGCAGCGGATGCTCGGCGGAACGCATCGGTGCGGAAAAGTTCCAGCCATCGTGCGGCGCGGGCAGCGCGAGAAGTTGCGCGTGGAGGATCGTCACATTTTGCAGACTCGCCAGCCGCGTCGCCGGATGTGTAGCATCCACATCGGTGATCACCGGCTGATCGAGCAGTGCGTCCTTCGTTGCAAACGGCGTTGCCTTGAGGAAAAGAAAATTGCCGCGCGTCGTGTTGAGATCGAACGACGGCGGAACGGCACCGTCGAAAATCACGGCCTCAAATTTTTCACCCATGCCCGGCTGGTAGGATTCCGGCGCGACGAACTGGAACTTCAGCGAGCTGTCCACGGCGAGCAGCTTTTCGAGGAAGGTGTTGCCCTTCGAGACGAGCAGCACGCGGTTCAGTTTCGTCGCAGGCAGTGTGGCGTAGGCGATGTTGTCGAGCGCGAGCGCGTCGGCTGCGGAGAGTTTCGCCGTGAGCCATCCGCGCGCGCTGCGGGCGGGGCGGGGGACTGAGGTGAAGATGTCGAGCCGACGTTCGCCGGGTGCGAGTGAGAGCGGCTTCACCTCAATCGTGCGTCCGTCGAATGCGAGTTCTACGTCGGTGCGAATCGGCGTGTGGCCGAAGTTTTGCGTTTCGAGCAGCACCTCGCTCGTCTCGGGATTCGATGGCAGCGCGCGTGTGGCAAAGCGCGTGATCGCGACGTTGTCGCGCGGCGTGCCGACCGAGTGCGTGATCAGTTTGCTCGCAGGTTTCGCGAGTATGCCAGTCGCGCCAGCGGTGAGCAGCACGATGCGGTGCTCACCTTTCCGCGCCGCGAGCAGCGATTCGGCGAGTGACACGGCACTGGCGATGTCGCCGGTCGCGTCCGTCGGCGAGACTTGTGCGAGCGCGCCGAGCATCAGCTTCTCATCGTCGGTGAATGGCACCGTGACCTCCGGTGCCGCGCCGAGTGTGAGCAGTGCGAAGTTGCGACCCCCTCCGGCTTGGCGCGCGTAGTCGCCCGCGAGCTGAAGCGCGGCTTCTAATCGTGAATGGCCGTCCTGCTCGACGGCCTGCATCCGCGCGCGGGTGTCGAGGATGAGCACGGTTGCGGAATTTTCGCGGATGCCTCGATCAAACACAGGTCGCGCGAGCGCGGCGACGAGGAGCACGAAGATGAGGAGGTGCAGCAGCAGCGAGAGGAGGTGGCGGAACTTTCTGAAGAACGCGCTGCGCCCGCTTTCCTTCTGCACGCGCTGCCAGAACATGAGCGTGGAGACCGGGAGCGTGCGCCGCTTCAGCCGGAGAAAATAGAGCAGCACGATCACCGGCACTCCGGCGAAAGCCCACGCGGCCCATGGCTGGAGCCACGTCATCGGACCATCACTCCGTCGCGCAGTGCGCGCAGCACGGTGTCCTCGAATGGTGTGTCGGTCATCACTTGCGCGGAGGCGATGCCGCGGCGCAGGCAGTACGATTCGAGGTCAGCGTTGAATTTCGCAATCTCCTCGCGGTAGCGGCGCAGCAGGTTTTCGCTCGCGGTGATGTCCATCACGCTGCCGTTCTCGATTTCGCGCAGACTGAGATCGCCGATGACCGTCGGCGCGAGTTCCTCCGGCGCGAGCACCTGCAGGACGTGGACTTCAAACTGACTGTGCAGCAGAAGACCGAGCGGTTCCTCGTATCCGTGCGGGTCGAAGAAGTCGCTGAGCACGAAGACGAGTCCGCGCCTCCGCGTGCGCTGCGCAAGCGATTGCACGCTCTGCATGAGCCGTGTCGGGCCGTCGGGCTGCGGCGGTGCTCCGAGGAATTTCAGCACGGAGTGGAACTCCGATTTTCCCCGCGCGACGCCGAGTTCGGAGATCGAATTTGACGCGAAGAAATGGATGTTCACGCGATCGAGATTCGCGAGCGCGATGTAGGCGAGCGCGGCGCAGAGCCGGCGAGCGTGATCGAATTTGCTGAGCGCGTCGGGCTTTTCCTCCGGCAGCCACGACATGCTCGCGCTGCAATCCACGAGAAAAGTCACGGCGAGATCCTGCTCGTGCTCGTAGAGCTTCACGAAGAGCCGCTCAAGCCGGCCGTAAGCGTGCCAGTCAATGCTGCGCAGTTCGTCGCCGGGCGTGTATTCGCGGTAGTCGGCAAATTCGAGGCTCGCGCCGACTTGCCGCGTCTTGCGTTCCGCGCGGCGGTCACCGCGAAAGATCCGGCGCGCGAGCAGGTGAAGCTGCTCCAGTTTCGCCAGGAAGGCGGAGTCGAACAGCGAGGCTCGTGTGTTCACCGCAAGTCCGCCGGAACGGAATTTTTAACCGCAGATGAACACGGATGAACGCAGATTTTGAAAATCCATCTGCGTTCGTCTGCGTTCATCTGCGGTTTCCTTTGTCAGCCGGGCATCTCGACGCTCGCGACGGCGGTGGCGGCCATGCCTTCGCCGCGTCCGAGGAAGCCCATGCGCTCGTTCGTCGTCGCCTTGATGCCGACGCGGTTTTCGTCGAGCCCGAGCACGCGCGCGAGGTTCGCCTTCATCGCGGAAATGTGCGGGCCGATCTTCGGCTCTTCGGCGATGAGGCACGAATCAATGTTGATCAACTTTCCACCCGCTGCCGTCACGAGCGATGCGGCCTTGCGGACGATTTCGAGCGAGCTGATGCCGCGGATCGTCGGATCGTTGTTTGGAAAATGGTGGCCGATGTCGCGCTCGCCGATCGCGCCGAGGATCGCATCGGCAATCGCGTGGCAGAGCACGTCGGCGTCGCTGTGACCGTCGAGCCCGTGCGTGTGCGCGATCTCGACGCCGCCGAGGATCAGTTTGCGCCCCTCGGCGAAGCGATGCACGTCGTAGCCGGTGCCGACGAGGTTCATTCGTGTGGGAGGAGCGTGACTTTGCCGTTCCACGCGCGGACGGAAATCTTGTCGGGGTTGTCAGTGCGCGCGGTCATTTCAAAGCGCCCGCCCGCATTTTCCACGAGCAGCATCCCGGCGGCGACATCCCAGAGGCTCACGCTCTGCTCGATGTAGGCGTCGAGCCGCCCGGTGGCGACATATGCGAGGTCCAGCGCGGCGCTGCCCATCATGCGGCATTTGCGGACCTGCGCCACGTATTTTGGCAGGAGCTGGAGCCCGGCATTGATCGTGGCCTTCGATTTTGCAAAGCCGACGCTCACCACGCAGTCCGCGAGTTCCGTGCGATCACTCACGCGGATGACTTTGCCGTTCAGCAATGTCGGCCCGCCTTTCACCGTCTCCCACATCTCGTCGCGCGACGGATCGTAGATCACGCCGAGTTGGATTTCGCCCGCGCGTCGCAGCGCGATGCTGATGCAGTAGTGTGGCAGGCCGTAGAAATAATTCACCGTGCCGTCGATCGGATCCACGATCCACTGCCACTCGCTCGACTGATCGCCCGCGAGCCCCTCCTCGCCGTAGATCGCGTGATCCGGGAAACGCCCGAGCAACCGCTTCGTGATGAGATCCTGCGACTCCACGTCGAGCGCGAGCTTGATGTCGTGCGCGTGGAATTCATTCACATCGGGCGTGCGTCCGAATTCCTTCGTGAGCAGCGCGCCGGCTTCGCGGGCGGCGTGGATGGCGGTTTCGAGGGCTGCGGAGAGTTCGGTCATGCGGAAAAGTGGTGCTATGGATGGGGGATGCGTTCGTCTCGGGCAAGCGGAACCTCTGCGAAAAGGCGGCTAGCGGTGTGATTTTGGGACAAAAAATGAGAGGCGAACCGTTAGATTCGCCTCCCATTGTTAGTTGAGCAGGCTTAAGCCTACTTCTTTTTCTTTGCTGCGACTTTCTTCTTCGCTGCAGGCTTCTTTGCTACTGCCTTTGCTGCTTTTTTCTTTGCGGCCATTATATGACACCCCCTTCCTGCCCGCAGTGGCGGGACTGAGAAATTTTTTTGGGGAACATATCGGAGGTGTGGAAAAACATCACGCTCTATGCGTTTTGGAATATCCACTACCGGTAGATGCGTCAACAACATTTCGTGCAACTGGACACAATATTTAGCGGTGGTGTGCTCAAAGTGACCCACTTCTCCGCACCAAAATGTGGTGGAACCGTCCGATTTGTGGAACATCCGAAAACACGATTTCTCCTCTGAAATCTGTCATTCAGGAAGCGACGGCTGAAGATATCCGCGCTTGAAAATCAGCGCGCATTTCAAGTCGCGAAATACAGCGCTTTTTTTCCTACTTTTTTTGCGCTGAGGCTTGTCGGTCCGCCTTCCAGCCTAGGATGCGACACACATTGCCAGCGCCTGCTTCGCAATTTCGGCGACAGCCGCGAGGCGTCCGAGCCCTTCATAGCCGCAGGCGAGGACGCCCGCATCCGGCCCGATGAATTCCGCGCCGCGCGATTTCAGCTGCGCGACGTTCGCCTGCGTCGCGGGATGCTGCCACATCTTGCCGTTCATCGCGGGCGCGATGAGCAGTGGCGCGTGAGTGGCGAGTGCGATCTCCGTGAGCGGATGCCCAGCAAGTCCGTGCGCGAGTTCGGCGATCACATTCGCAGTCGCCGGCGCGATGAGGAGCAGCGTCGCGCGGTCCGCGAGATCGATGTGGCCGGGTTTCCAATTCGTCTGCGCATCCGCCGCGCCCGTCACGACCGGATTCCGCGAGAGCGTCTGCATCGTGAGCGGCGTGATGAAGCCGCACGCGTGCTGCGTCATCACCACATGCACCTCCGCGCCGCCCTTTACGAGCAGGCTCGCGAGATCCGCAGCCTTGTAGGCCGCGATGCTTCCAGTGACTCCGAGGACAATGACGGGCGTGCTCATGGGTTTCAAAAATTGAGATTCATCCGCGACGCACGCATTCGCTCAGCCTGCATGATGACCCGGAAATTTTCGAAGTCTTCCATCGGTGTGCCACTGATGATCGTGTAGCGGTAATTCCGCCACGCCGCCATCTCCGTTTTCGCGTTACGGAGTCGCAAGTCGAGCTGCTCTTGCGTCTCGGTAGCGCGCTTCAGCAGGCGGCTCCGCACGATATCCATGCTCGGCGGCGTCAGGAAAATATCCACAAGCGCCGCCTGCATTCGTGCATCGGCATCTGCGCGAATTTTGGCCGCGCCTTGGATATCCACATCCATAAGCACGTCGCGCCCGCTGTCCATGCTGTCGAGAATCGTGTGCCGCAGCGTGCCGTAGAAATTTCCATGCACATTCGCGTGCTCGATGAAATCACCCGCCGCGATCCGCCGCTCAAATTCCGCGACGCTCAGAAAATGGTAGTCGCGCCCGTTCAGTTCGCCGGGACGCGGCGCTCTCGTGGTGCAGGAGATCGAATACACAAAATCCGGCTCGTCCGAGAGCATCTTCAGCAGCGTGCTCTTGCCGCCGCCGGACGGCGCGGAGATGAGAAAAAGGATGCCGTCGCGGTTCATTCGATATTCTGGATCTGCTCTCGGATCTTTTCCATCTCCGCCTTGCACGTCACGACGAGTTGCGAGATTTCCACGTCATTCGCCTTCGAGCCGAGCGTGTTGAATTCGCGCCCGATTTCCTGGCACATGAATTCCAGCGTGCGACCCACCGGCTCGTTCTTCGCGAGGTGATGCTCGAACTGATCGAAGTGGCTCGCGAGCCGCGTCAGTTCCTCGGTCACGTCGCTCTTGTCCGCGAAAATCGCGACCTCCTTCACGAGACGATCATCATCAATCGGCAGATCAATCGCAGCGCGCGTGATCCGATCGTGGAGCTGCTGGCGGTATTTCTTCACGACATCCGGCAAGAGCTTCCGCACTTTCTTCACCGCATCGCGCACGATCTTCAGTCGCTTGCGAAGGTCCACCGAAAGATGTTTCCCTTCGTGCTCGCGCATCTTCAGTAAGTCGGAGAGCGCATCGCGCAGCGCCGACTCGACGTGTGCCCAAGCGGTGTCCGGCGAAACCTGCTCTTCCGGTGCCTTCAGCACGCCCGGCGCGCGCAGCACGGTCTCAATGCTGATTTCCCCGCCTGCGCCGAGTTCCTTCTGCAATTCGCGCATCGCGTCGTAATACGTGCGGGCGAGCTGATGATCGAGCGCCAGATTTTGCGGTGTGCTCGCTCCAGCGTGAAATGCGATCACGACCGTGAGCCGTCCGCGCGTAATCTCCGCGTTGATCGCATCGCGTACGCGCGGCTCCAGTTCGGCGAGCTCACGCGGCAGGCTCACGACCACGTCGCTCTGTTTCCGGTTTACGGAATTGAGCTCGACGGTGAATTTTGCGCCGTCGCGGACACTTTGCCCGCGGCCATAGCCGGTCATGCTTCTCATTGCGGCAAATAGTTACGGAGCCGTTCCGCGCCGTGCGAGGGGAAAGTCACGCGTTTGCTGCCGGCTCCTGCTTCGCGATGGAGGACTGGCTGAAGGCGCGCTCCCCGGCGAGCCAACGGTTCTGGGCGGCGGGATCGCTCAGCGCCTCCGCGAGCGCGCTGCCGAGATCGTAAACCGTCTTGTCGAGTCCTGCTTCCAGGAAGGCAAATGACGTGCCGTCACTGGCGACCGTCATCGCGAGCTTTGTCTCGGCATGCGAACCGCCCTTTGCCGTGAGGTCGTCTGGATTTTGAAACGCCCGCTCGCAGATGCGCACATCCGTCGAATGCCCGATTCGGCACACGCCAGGTCGCCCCGGATGAGCGCTGCAACTCATGTCGCGGAGCAGGGGACACGCGCGCACCGTGCGGAGATGTTGCTCCAGTGTGAGCGGTGCGACTGCCGCAGCATGCGCCTGTGCGCGTTCGATTGCGCCGTTGCGTTCTTCATTGGAAAAATGGTGCGTGATCCAGTCCGCGAGCGCGAAAATCTCATGCGCGCGCGCGTCGATTTTTCCGAGGTGACAGCATGTCCCGCAGCCCGCCTTGCAGTCCACCCGCACGCGGTGGTCGGCGAAGAGCTGCTTCTCCAATGCGTCCAGCCGGGCATGGGCGCGCAGAGTTGTGGCGTGGACATCCGTCGCCGTCTCCGCCCCCTTCAAATCCTCCGCAGCCGCATCGCGGAATTGGGTGGCGAGTTCGAGAAGTTCTTCGCGGGTCATTGGAATGGAGTCGCGGAGCTTAGATGGCACCGCTGAAAATCGCGATGGCGGATTTCCTTCCGTGCAAGCCCGCTGCCAAAGCGTTGTCTTGTTGGTTGGTTGTTGCTGCATACATTGCATGCGCTCATGACCCTCCGGTTCCTCTCCATTCTGCCCGGCATCCTCCTTGCGGCGTCCGCGTGCGCAGAGACGACCTATCGGGATTTCGACGAGCCGCCGCACAATTACCACACGGCTCCGCTGAAGGATCGCTTCACAAAGTTGCGGGGCGATCTTGAGTCGGGCCGCATCCCGCTCGATCACACGAGCGAGAAGGCGTTCGTCATCAGCCTGCTGAAGGCGCTCGATATTCCTGCCTCGTCGCAGATGCTCGTCTTCTCCACGACGAGCCTGCAGCTCCGTTTCATCACCCCGCGGAATCCGCGCGCGATTTTTTTCAACGACGGCCTCTATGTCGGCTACATCCCCGGCGCAAAAATAGAGATCCTCTCGATGGACCCGGAACTCGGCGCGGTTTTCTACATGTTCGACATCCCGCTCGGCTCGCGTCCGATGGCCGTGGAGCGTTCGGAGAAATGCGTGAATTGCCACACGAAGGAGGACACCGGCTTCGTGCCCGGTATCGTGATCAAGTCGGTGATTCCCGGTCCGACGGGCGGCAGTCTGAAAACATTCCGCAAAGAACAGACCGGGCACGGCATTCCGTTCAGCGAACGCTTTGGCGGGTGGTATGTCACCGGCGACCGCGGCATCGCCAGCGAGTGGGGGAATACCATCGGGCGCTACTCTGGCGACGACATTTCAAAGACTGTCGTGAAGCCGGGCGACGTGTTTGATTTTTCAAAATACCCCGTCGCGACCACAGACATTCTTCCGCAGCTCGTGCATGAGCATCAGGCTGGTGCGGCGAACCGAATCTTGCAGGCATCTTATCGTGCGCGCACCGCGTTCCACCTCGATAAGGGTAAACTTTCCCCGGCCCATTTTGCGGAGTTGGATGAGCAGGCCAGTATCGTCACGCGCTACCTTCTGTTCGCGGACGAAGTGCCGTTGCCGACCGGCGGCGTCGAGGGCGACGCTGCGTTCAAGGCGGAATTTGTCGCGAAAGGCCGCGCGGTGCAGGGCGCATCGTTGCGCGACTTCGATCTGCGCACGCGGCTTTTCAAAAACCGCTGCAGCTACATGATCTACAGCCCGGAGTTCCAGGGGCTGCCCTCAAAGATGAAGCAGCAGATTTACATCCGGCTCCGCGAGGCGCTCAGCACGGAGAAGCCGATGAAGGATTACGCATACCTCCCGTCCGTGGAGAAGCAGACGATCCACGCGATCCTCAAAGGCACGCTGACGGAGCTCCCGCCCGGCTGGTGAATTTTCCGGGCACGAAAAAGGCGTCTCCCACTTTCGCAGGAGACGCCCATGATTTTCGGAAGCGTTGCTTACTTCGCGGCTTCGAGCGGCGCGTTCGCGGCCTTCCAGCCGGAGATGCCGGCGGAGAGGTGCTTCACGTTCGTGTAGCCGAGTTCCTTCGCGGCTTTCGCGGCGGCGGAGTAGGCGTTGCACGTCGGGCCGCCGCAGTAGGCGACGACGAGCGCGCTCTTGTCAGCGGGCAGGGACTTGGCGAGTTCCGCCTTCTGGGCGCGGAAATCAATCGCGCCGGGGACGTGGCCGGCCTTGAAGGAGTCGGTGCCGTTCACGTCAATGACGGTGACTTTCTTGGCCGTGATGGCGGACTTCAGCTCATCAATGCTGATGTCCGGGAATTCGCCGGCCTGTGCGGTGACGGCGATGAATGCAGTGGCGAGGAGTGCGAGGAGTTTCTTCATGTTGGTTTTGGTTGTTGTTGGTTCTGAGTTTTCGCCCCGCCCCGTGAGGAGAGAGGCGGAGAGGGATGTCTCGCCGCGTGGGCGGCGAGCATCAAAGAGCATAAATGCCCGAAAGTTGCGAATCTTTGATCGGTTTTTTATCTGGCATCACGGCAGCAAGTAATCGTTCCGGCTGTGACTTTGGATGCCGGAAAAAGCGTAGGTCCTATTTCAGTGGCGACACTTCGCGATGCCGGAAGCAGCAAGTGAGGTGATCATTCACCATGCCCGTCGCCTGCATGAAGGCGTAGCAGATCGTCGAGCCGACGAATTTGAACCCGCGCCGCAGCAGTTCCTTGCTCATCGCGTCGGACTCCGCCGTGCGTGCGGGCACGTCCCTCATGCTGCGCCGCTTGTTTTGGAGCGGCTTGCCCTTTACAAAACTCCACAGCAGCACATTCAGGCTGCCGAGTTCCTTTTTCACCGCGATGCACGCCTTCGCATTCTGGATCGTCGCTGCGATCTTCAGTCGGTTGCGGACGATGCCCGCGTTCGCGAGCAGTTGCGCGACCTTGCGCGGCGTGTAGCCCGCGATGCGCTCCACGTCGAAATGGTCAAACGCCTCGCGGTAGTTTTCGCGCTTCGCGAGAATCGTGGACCAACTCAGCCCCGCCTGCGCGCCTTCCAGGATGAGCATTTCGAAAAGGTGCCGATCATCGTGAACAGGCACGCCCCACGCGGAGTCGTGATACGCGATGTCGAGCGGCTTCGTGGGCCACGGGCAGCGGATTTGATTCATCATTTTCTCTTGAAAGGAAAAGCGCCCGGATCGCTCCGGGCGCTTTGATTTGTTCCGAACGGAAATCCGCGAACTACGCGTTGTACCACTCCTGCCAGATCTTCCCTTTTTTCAATCCCGGCGTCGGCACGGGGTATTTGCCATCCTTGTCGGAGAGCAGTGGCGGCGGGCTGTCCATCGTGAGCTTGTCCGCATCCGGGCAATACTCGTGTTCGTGGTTCAGCATTTCGTCGAAGGTCACTTCCTGCCCGGTGTGCGCGGCCATGCGGCCCATCGAGGTCACGAGGCTGGCCTCGACGCCGTATTTCACTTCGTTGAACGGCTTGTCGCTGCGGATCGCGTCGATGAGATCGGTCCACTCGTTGTGATGCGACTCCATCTCGTGCTTCGCGACATCGGAGGTCCAGATGAGGTTGCTCTTGCTCGCCACTTGTCCCTTGAAGGTGCTCGAAGGCAGTCCGGTGTCACCGCTCTTCGCGGCGATGGCCATGCCTTTCGTGCCATGCACGTAGCTGGAATAGATTTGGTTCGCGCCGATCATGCAGCGGCCGTCCATGTAGAGTTTCGCGCCGTCCTCGAAGGTGTATTCCACCGCGTAGCTGTCGAAATTTTGATCCACATAATTGTCGCGATAGTGGCGTCCTCCGAGCGCCTGGGCCTTCACCGGCCACGCGTTTTTCATCCAGCTCAGGTGGTCGATGTGGTGGATGTAGAAGTCGCTGAAGCAGCCGCCGCTCGCCCAGATGAAGCTGTGGAAACGGGAGAGCTGCCACTGCAATTCGGTCGGTTTGCCGGGCAGGTTGTTGTCGGGGCCGGGATATTTTTCCGAGAAGGCCGAGCCGATCGGCGGCGACATGCGGTAGCCGCGCATGAGCATGATGTCGCCGATTTCGCCGTCCTGCACGCGCTTGTGCAGCTCTTGCAGCGCGCGGCTGTGGCGGCTGTTCAGACCCACGCCGATCTTCAGGCCCTTCTTCAGCGCCTCCTCGTTCAGCTTCAGCATCAGGCGGGACTTCGGCCCGTCGGCTGTCACCGGCTTTTCCATGAAAATGTTCACGCCCTTTTCAACCGCATACTTGAAGTGAACCGCGCGGAACGCCATCGGCGTCGTGAAGATCGCGACGTCGCCTTTTTTCAGGCAATCAATAGCCTTCTTGTAGCCGTCGAAGCCGATGAACTTCTGGTCCTCCGGCACCTTCACGTTGTTCGGCAGATTTTTCTGCAGCGAGCCGTGACTGCTTTGCAGGCGGTGATCGAAAATGTCCGCCATCGCGACGAGATTGATCGGCGGGCCGGTCTGGTCCATGGCGTTCTTTGCCGCGCCGGTGCCGCGTCCGCCGCAGCCGACGAGTGCGATATTGATCGTCTCGCTGCTCGCAGCGTGGACGAATGGAATGCTGACGCCCGCGAGCGCGGACGCCGCGACGATCTGGCCGGAAGTCTTCAGGAATTCGCGGCGCGTTGAGAGAGGAGTCTGTGGGTTGTTCATTGCTCAGCGAGTCTCGCGGGATGTTTCGAGAGGTGTCAATCGCCATGCGGCGCGCGCCGCTTTTTTACGTCAGAAAAAGTCGGAACTATTTTCAAACAGAATCGTGGCTCGCCGGTCTTATTTAATGTTCTGGGGGGAACAACCCGGGGTCGTCGGTGGGTCCTATGGATACCGACGGCCCCGGACACTTCCGGTCTGAATCGGGCCCGTATTTTCATCGGAAATCAATGACGCGGACTGTGAAAGCGGACTGCGAAACTTGCCGAAGCGACCTTCCTCGGCTTGCATGCGGCGTGGCCAATTCCACTTTGCATCTCGACCTCGATGGCGCGTGGCCGCGCGATGCTTTACGAGGCGCTGAATATCTCGACGCCTCGCAATGGGGCCCGCGTCTTCGCTTTTCCTCGCCGCGTTTGGAGATGGAGCAATTCTATGAGGAGGTGAAACCGATACTCGCGCCATTCACACTCTACGGCTCGGGCGAATTTCATCATCTCAGCGCACTCTGGTTGCGGCAGGTTCGCGATCCGGTCGTGCTTGTCTCATTCGACAATCATCCGGACTGGGATATCCGTCCGCCGCACTGGGGATGTGGTGGCTGGGTGAACCGCGCGCTCGAGCTTCCGCAAATCGAGTCGGCGGCGGTGTGGGGCTGCGGGAACTTTGAGTTCAAATGGCCGCACCGCTGGTTTGCAAACCACCGCGCCCTCCGTGACGGACGTCTCGCGACTTTTGCATGGCGAGAGCGCGTGGGCCCGCGCGTGAGCGAGCGATGGAGCATCACCCGTGGGAACTGGCGGGCAAAATTCGCGGCGTTTGCGGACTCGATGCGCGGGAAGAATGTGTACGTCACGGTGGACACTGATTGTTTGCGGATGGAGGACGCCGTGACGAATTGGGAGCAGGGGCTCTTCACTTCCGAAGATATGGCAGACTCCCTGAGGACGCTGCGCAGCAGCGGTGTGCGCATCGTCGGTGGCGACCTTTGCGGCGCGTGGTCGCAGCCGAAGTATGCGCGATGGAAGCAGCGCTTCGCCGCAAGTTTTGACCGCCCGAAACTGCCACCGATCCATCCTGCGAAAGCGCGGGAGATCAATATGCGTTCGCTTGAACGCATCTGGCCTGCGCTCACCGGCACTTGAGATGTCGCTCAGTGCGGTGTTGGAATTCCCAAACAGCGCGCTAACTTCACGGAAATCCGCATCATGCCGAATCGCTCCCTCCTCCGCCTCACCGTCGCCTGCTTGCTGGCTTTGTTTCTTTTTTCCGATGCGCCAGCGCAGCAGGGTGCGGATGGAAAGCAGATCACAGAGACATCGCTGATCGCGGACACTTTGGCGTTCGAGCCCGGCAAGCCGTTTCACGTGGGACTGCACATGAAGATTGCGCCGAGGTGGCATACCTACTGGAAGTTCGGCGGCTCACCGAGTTTTCCATTTGGGATCGAGTGGGAATTACCCGAAGGATGGCAGGCAGGGCCGGTTGGTTTCCCGCTGCCGCACCTCGTGGTGGACGGGGACGGACAGTCGCTTTTCGCATACGAGCACGAGGTGCTTTTTATCGTGAAAATCACGCCTTCTGCGAACCCGGCACAGGGTGAGGCCCGCATGCTTGCAAAGGCGAAGTGGCAGGTGTGCGCCGAGACGTGCATCCCGGGAGGCGCGGATATTGAACTGAAGATTCCCGCCGGCACCGTGAAGCCCGCGAACGCTGACCTTTTCACAAAATGGAATGCCCAACTCCCCCGCGAAGATGCGCCGCCGACGAAGGACGTGACCTACGAGGCGAAGGACAAGGTGCTCGCGGTTCGCGTGGGCGGACTGCCGAAGGATGCGACAGTGGAATTTTTCCCTCAACCTCCGGATGAATTCAGCAGCACCTTCGAACTCGGCAAAAAGGTCACGAACGAAACCGCTGCCGACGGTGCGCGCGTGTTTGGCTTTCCATTCGAGGACAAAGTGTCGGCAAGCCTCGCGTGGAGCGGACTGCTCGTCGTGCAGAAGCCCGGCGGTGCGCGCGAAGGATGGATGCTCGGCAAAGTGGCGTCGGTCGCATCCGTGCCGCAGCCGGATGTCGCGAAGAAGCCTGATGTAAAAGCCACGCCGGTGACGGATGCCGGAGGTTGGGATCCGTTTGACGAGATTCAGAAAAAGCCGAAGGGCCTTCTGCTGCTGCTCATCGAGGGATTTTTCGGCGGGCTGCTGCTGAATCTCATGCCATGCGTGCTGCCGGTGATAAGCCTGAAGATTTTCGGATTCGTGCGGCAGGCAGGGGAGGCGAGGGATCGCATTTTCAAGCTCGGCCTCGCATTTTGCGCCGGTGTGTTCGCATTTTTCGGGATCATCGCGACGCTCATCGTGGCACTGGCTTCGTTTGGGAAATCGTTCGGATGGGGCGCGCAGTTTTCAAATCCACTCCTGCTCACGGTGATGATCGGTGTCGTATTTATTTTCGGCCTGAGCCTGCTCGGTGTTTTTGAAATCACACTCGGTGGCGCGGAGTCAAAATTGAGTGAGCTGTCGTCCAAGGAAGGTGCGGGCGGAGCGTTTGTGCACGGTCTTTTCACCACGCTGCTCGGCACGTCGTGTACTGCACCACTCGTCGGGCCGGTCATCGGTGCGGCGATCACGCGTCCGGGTCCGCAGGTCTTCGCGATGTTTGCCGCAATCGCCACGGGTCTTTCGCTGCCCTATTTCCTTCTCACATGGCAGCCGGCCTGGATGAAGTTTCTGCCGAAACCGGGAACTTGGATGGTTCGTTTCAAACAAGTGCTCGGCTTTGTGATGCTGGCACTCGTGGTGTGGCTGCTGGACTCATTTCCCACGCCGCGTGTCGTCGTGCTCGCGTGTGCGTTCCTCCTGGTGCTCGGCTTCGCCTGCTGGCTGCTCGGCGCCTATCATGAGAAGCGATGGGCGCTGCCGTTCTCGCTGCTCATGGCAGTTGGGGGATGGTTTGCATTCGTCAATGGCCGGATGGATGCCGCTGCGCCGTCAGCCGTCACCGAGACTGCTGCCGATGGTCTCACTTGGGAGCCTTTCAGCGTCGCGCGCATCCGGCAGGCGCTGGAGGAAAAGAAGCCCGTCTTCGTGGATTTCACGGCGAAGTGGTGCCTGAATTGCAAAGTCTATGAGGCGACCGTGATCAACACCGCGCCAGTCATCGCGGCGATGAAAGCCAAGGGCGTTGTGACGGTGAAAGCCGACTACACGCAGCAGCCTCCGGACGTCGAAGCTGCGCTGCGCAAGACCGGGCGAGCGGGAGTCCCGGTGTACGTGCTTTTCCGCAAGCGCGGCGACGCATGGGTCGCGGATGGCCTCACGCAGGCCGGCTTGCTCGAACAACTCAACAGGCTCTGACCCGTCCAACTAGGCAGGTGCGCCAGTGAGCGCCTGCTTCACGAAGAGCAGCAGCTTTTCCGAAGTGTACGGCTTTTCGAGGAAGAGCTTCACGCCGAGTCCTTCGAGGATCACTTGGTTCTCCTTTTGGATGTGTCCGCTCGAGATGATGATTTTTGCGTCTGCTGAGAGTTTCTTCACGGACTTGGTGAGCATGACGCCGTCCATCATGCCCATGTGCAAATCGGTGACGATGAGGTTCACTTCGTTGCGCCGCTCAAAGTAAAGCGCGAGCGCCTCGGTGCCGTCCTCGGCAGTGTAGCAGCGGTAATTGTGCGCTTCGAGTGTGCCGACGATGACCTCGCGGATCGCGGCCTCGTCATCCACGACGAGCACGAGTTCGCCATTACCGCGCAAGTCGGTGAGACATCCCGTAATCTTTTCCTCAGCCTTGGCGTCCAGGCTGGCTGGGATGTGGATTTTGAAAGTCGTGCCCACATTTACTTCGCTCTGCAGCACGAGGAAGCCCTTGTGACCTTTTACGATGCCGATCACAGTCGCGAGACCGAGCCCCGTGCCTTTGCCCTGCTCCTTCGTAGTGAAGAACGGATTGAAGATTTTCTCCATCACCTCCGGCGTCATCCCGCTGCCGGAATCGGTGACGGAGAAACACACATGCGGTCCGGCAGTCGCGCCAGGATTCACGCTTGCGAGCGCGTCGGTCACGTCCACATTTTCGCACGAGACAAGCAACCTGCCGCCACGCGGTGACATTGCGTCACGGGCGTTCACGCAGAGATTCAGCAGCACCTGATGGAGCTGTGTCGCATCGCCGAGTACGGTCCGAAGTTCCGGCGCGAAATGCGTCTTGATCTCGATGTTCTTCGGGAACGTCTGGTTCATCACCTTCACCATCTCGCTCAGCAGATGCTTGGGCTGCAGCAGAGCGCGCTCTCCTTCCACGCCACGGGCGAAAGTGAGCACCTGCTTCACGATTCCAGCGCCGCGTTCGGCACTGCTCTCGATGATGTCCACCATCTGCTGATCCTCCTTGCGCATGGATCCGCGGAGGATGCCTGCGGCCATGAGGATCGGGGAAAGGATGTTGTTCAGATCGTGAGCGATGCCGCTCGCGAGCGTGCCGATGCTTTCGAGTCGCTGCGCGCGGAGGAACTGCGACTCGAGTTTCTTCGTCTCGGTGATGTCGGAATTGATCAGCAGGATCGACTTCGGGTATTTCGTCTCCTCGTCGCAGCCGAGCGTCCATCGACTGTTCACGATCACATTGCTGCCCTCGCGCCGCATGTGGGTCATCTGGCCATTCCAAGCGCCTTTTTCCACGATGGCGCCCATGCACTTGAGGCACGTGTCGAGGTCGATCCTCAGCAGGTCGTCCGCACGTTTGCCAATAGCCTCCTCGGATTTCCAGCCATAGACCTCCTCGGCTCCTTTGTTCCAGTAGCGGATTTCGCGTTCGAGCGTGCAGATGATGATCGCATCCGCTGCGAGGCTGAGCATGTGCGAAAGTTCACGGCTTTCCTCCTCGGCGCGGACCTGGCTGGTGCGATCGTGGATCGTGGCGATGAGTGAGCGTCTGCCCTGGAAGATCACGCTCTGCCAGGACGTCTGCACGGCGATCACGCGGCCTGCCTTCGTCTTGTGCTTCCAATGCTGCTTTTGATTCAGTCCCGCTCCGCGTGATTCCACATCGCGCAGGTATTCCACAAATGCGCGGACATCCTGCTGAGGGAGAATTTTATCCATCGTCATCGCTTGGAATTCCTCCCTCGACCAGCCATACGATTTCATCGCGGAGAAATTGACCGCCAGGAACCGGTAGTTCTCCGCATCGCAGATCAGCATCGGCAAAGGGGCGCGTTCAAAGAGAACATCAAACCCCGGCATGTCGCCCGGCGCAGCGCTCAATGGGGGAGCGGTGCTCGTGTTGATCACCGTGGACATGCTCCGATACGTCTGCACGGGAGCGCTCTGAATCTCATTAGCCGGGACCACCGATCTCAGCGATTGAGTCGGTAGGTTTGAAAATGGAATTGGAGTGCCGTACGGAACCATCAGGTATGACACTGTGTTTCAGCAGCATTCGGGCTAGGCTCTGGAATTTTGCGTGGCTTTCGTCCCGCGAAGCGCCAGCAGCCCTCGGATGCCCATCGCGCTGAGCACCATCACCGCGCCTGCGATAGTCCAGCCGCCCGGTCTCTCGTGGAGGAAAAGGAAGACCCACAGGGGATTAAGCACCGGCTCCAGCATCGGGAGAAGGATGCCTTCGATGGCCTTCACGTGCCGGATCGCCAGACCATATAAAATGTAAGGAACGCCAAGCTGCAACACTCCCAGTACGAGCAGAATACCCCATCCCCGTGCGTCCGGCATCTTCCCGGAGATGCCAAATGGCAGCCCGATGACAGCGGTGGCGATATTGCCAAGCAGCAGCGCGGCGACCGGTGATCCGTCTTTTTCCCGCCGGAGGAAAATCACCATCAGAGCCATCGAGAATCCGCTCGCGAGGCCCGCGGCGATTCCGGGGATGCTGTTCGAAACGATCCCGTCTCGGCACAGCATGCTGATGCCCGCGACCGCGAGCACGATGCACAGCCAGTCGCGCGGCATCGTCCGCTCGCCGAGCATCCATGCGCCGAGCAGCGCGACATATGCTGGCGCTGTGTATTGCAGGAAAATCGCATTCGCCGCGCTCGTGAGATCGATCGCGATGACGAACGTGGTGACCGTCACGGCATATGCCGCCGCGCCGAGGATCTGATTCCGTGACCAGGAAAATTTCGGCCTCCGCATCCAAAGCCAGATCACGATCGCCGCCACCGCGCTGCGTGCGCCCGCCTTTGCCATCGGGTGCCAGTCCACCTGCTTCAGCAGCACACCGCCGAGGCTCCACAGCACGGAGGTGATGATGAGGAGCAGGACTGCAGTTCGATGACGCACAGCGCGCACGCAAAAGGAAAACCGCGTGTGCGTCGAACACGCACTTGAGCCCCGCGCGCATTCCGGGTTTACTGGGCGCATTGAACCCTCCACCGGCAACAGCGAGTGACCCGGCAGGCTCGCTCATCAGCGCGCGCTCAGTCGCGGAAGTCGCGTTTTCCAGGGCGGCCGGTGCGCCGCTCATCGGGGGCAATGCGCTCCGGCTCCTGCTCGATGGCGCGGAAAATTACGACGCATGGCGCTCCGCGATCCGCTCGGCGACGAACACGATATTTTTTGAAAACTACATCATCAATGCGGACACCACCGGTCGCAGTTTCCTCGATGAACTGACCCGGCGCGCGGCCGACGGCGTGAAGGTGCGCGTGATGCTGGACTGGCTCGGCTCGCTCTCCACACCGCGCAGTTTTTGGGAGCCGCTCGTGAAGGCCGGCGGTACCGTGCGCTATCACAATCCGCCGAGTCTCAGCGGTGAGCTGAGCTGGCTCTCGCGCGACCACCGCAAATCGCTCGTCGTGGACGGGCGCATCGGTTTCATCTCCGGCGTCTGCGTGAGCGATGTGTGGCTCGGCGATCCGAAGCGACGCATCGAGCCGTGGCGTGACACCGGCGTGGAACTCCGCGGCCCGGCGGTCACGGATCTCATCCGCGCATTCTCGGAAGTGTGGGCGCAGAACGGCATGCCGATTCCCGCCGCGGAACTCGCTGCCATCCCGGCTCCGGCGAACGAGGGCGATGTCGCGCTGCGCGTCATCGCGACTGCCCCGAATGTCACCGGCCTTTACCGCCTCGACCTCCTCATCGCCGCGCTCGCACAGCACAGGCTGTGGCTGACTGATGCCTACTTCGCCGGGACCCCCAGCTACGTGCAGGCCCTCCGCGCCGCCGCGCGCGACGGCGTGGATGTGCGCCTGCTCGTCCCCGGCGGCAGCGACCTGCCGTGGCTGCGGCCGCTCACGACCGCAGGCTACCGTCCACTTCTCGAAGCGGGTGTGCGCGTCTTTGAATGGAACGGCTCGATGATCCACGCAAAGACCGCGGTCGCCGACGACCGATGGGCGCGCGTCGGCTCGACGAATCTGAACATGGCAAACTGGCTCACGAATTTCGAACTCGATGTCGCGGTGGACGACGTGGGCTTCGCCTCACAGATGGCCGCGGCGTACGAGCGCGACCTCGCGCACGCGACCGAGATCGTGCTGAAAAAACAACGCCGCATGCGGATTCCCGCGCCGGGCGATCCTCTCGGGCGCAGCAAACCCGCAGGCGGCAGTCTCACCCGCGCGACGGCGGGCGCGCTGCGCTTTTCGCGGGCCGTATCCGCCGCGATGTCCGGCCAGCGCGTGCTCGATACCGGCGAGGTCTTCACGCTTCTCTGCGCCACCGCAGCCGCGCTCGCCATCGCGGTGGCGGCCGTGATTTTCCCGAGAGTCGCCGCGGGAATCGTCGCGACCGTCGCCACGCTCACCGCCCTGTTCCTGATCTTCCGCACCGTGCGCACACGGGCCCTGCGCAAACGCAAACGGAAAGCCGCGCCGCCTGCGGCAGTTTCTTAATCTGATTCGTAATCTTAATTCCACTGGAAGCCTGCGGGGCGCACCGTAAAACGCGGAGTAAGATTAAGATTAAGATTAGGATTAAGAACAAGATTGAGACGCCGCGCCCGGTTGAGAGTTGCATCCGCGCCGCGCCACGCCACACCTTTCACTCGTGCCCGACCCATACGCCCAGACCATCGCCGAAGCGCCCGACACGCCGTTCGACATCTCGCTGCGCCCGCCCGCGTTCAGCGAATTCGCCGGGCAGGAAAAAGTGCGCGAGCAACTGCTCGTGATGGTCGAGGCGGCGCGGCAGCGCGGCGACGTGCTCGAGCATATTTTGCTCAGCGGCCCGCCCGGCCTCGGCAAGACCACGCTCGCGCACATCCTCTCGCACGCGATGGGCGTGAACATCAAATGCACCAGCGGCCCGACCATCGAAAAAGCCGGCGACCTCGCGGGCCTGCTCACCGGCCTCGAGCGCGGCGACATCCTCTTCATTGATGAAATCCACGCCCTCTCCCGCATCATCGAGGAATACCTCTACCCCGCGATGGAGGACTACAAGCTGGACATCATCATTGACCAGGGCCCGAACGCCCGCTCGGTGCGGCTCAATCTCCCGCGCTTCACACTCATCGCCGCCACCACGCGCGCCGGCATGATCACCGCACCGCTCCGCTCGCGCTTCGGCATGACTTGCCGGCTCGACTACTACACCGCCGAGGAGTTGCAGAAAATCATCCTCCGCAGCGCGGGGCTGATCAGCGCGGAGATTGACGACGCGGGCGCCTTCGAAATCGCCACCCGCAGCCGCGGCACCCCGCGCGTCGCGAACAATCTCCTCCGCTGGGTGCGCGACTACGCGCAAGTCCGCGCGAATGGCCACATCAGCCGCGATGTCGCCGACGCCGCGCTCACCATGCGCGACATTGACCGCGACGGTCTCGACGAAATGGACAAGCGCATCCTCGAAGCGCTCGTGCAGAAATTCGAGGGCGGCCCCGTCGGCATCAGCTCCCTCGCCGTCTCCGTCGGTGAAGATTCGGGCACACTCGAAGACGTGAACGAGCCGTATCTCATCATGCAAGGCTACCTCAAGCGCACGCCGCAGGGCCGCGTCGCGATGCCGCTCGCGTACAAAAAACTCGGCATCGCCGTGCCGAAGCGGGAAGGGGAGCTATTCGGCTGAGGCCTCGGGAATTTAAGCCTGAGATGACGGCATTTCTGACATCGCCATCCAGTCGTTGAAGAGCGGACGGAAGACAAATAAGTCCGCATTGCGCGAGTACGCTTGCTCGATGGACTTCGCTTGCGCTCCTTCCCATTTTTGCTCGTTCCAATCGGAGGTCGCGCGAATTTTACCCACGAGTTCGTCGATGTCCCGGTACGTATCGCCGGACTTGCCGACGTAGTCTTGAAACTCCGGCAACTCCCGGACGAAGCAGTGGCACCCCGTCGCCATCGCCTCGGCGATCGAGATGGGCTCGCCGATGGGCGTCGCGTGTTCCATTCCCGGGGGATGCAGGGTATGCAGGTAGATGCCCGCTTTCCCCACCAGCTCCGCGATGGCTTCGCGCGGCACCTCCATGCGAATCTCAGCGGGCGAACCCATCGCATCGCGAATCGCGTGAAGCTCGGTGACGTACGCTTCGCGGTGGTGGCACGTCACCGCGGCCAGCACGAAGCGGAATTCCGGAAGCCGTCGCGCTGCCTCGAAAAAAATCGTGAGATCCTTGCTCGGGAGCGCCGCCGCCGTCCGGATCACCAGCTTGCGATCCTTTCCCCGCTGCGGTGAAAAAAGCGTTGTATCAAACGCGACATGAAGCGGCTTGATGCGTGCATCCGCGAATGGGCACGTTCTGATTTGATGAGGGAACGCATACACGGCTTTCACCCAATGATGCGTAGCCAGTGCGGACAGGCCCTCGGCTGTCACATCGAAACCATGCAGTCGCAGGGTCACTGGAATATTGCAGTCGGCGAAAATCGCGGAATTGCCGAATGCAAAGCTGATCCAATGAACGTGGATGATATCCGGGCGCGAGGCTTGGATCGCCTCTTCCAGAGTGCCGTCATGCATTGGGACGTTCGTCGGATACGGCGATACACCAGCCGATGTCCGCCAGACCTCAATCTGGACGCCCCAATTTTTCATGCACTGGATTTCAGCCTCAATATATGTCTCGCTGAGCTGGGGGTAATGCCACACTGCATAGAGCACACGCGGACGTCGTGTTGGCCGGATCGGCGGGAACCATTTCTTTGCGAGTTTCACCTGACTGGGTCCGAAAAGCTCCACGTCTGAGACGCGGCGCTCGTCGCAGACGCGGTATTGCGCAGCGAGTACGGGTAGCTGATGCGCTGGCTTTTCACTCGTGTAACGAAGCGCGAGATCCCAATCCGACATCCGTTTCACATCTGAGTCCCAGCGCCCGTATCGTGCCACGAGAGTGCGGCGATGGACGATGACATTGGTATCCATGAAATTCGCAGTCAGCAGTGCGTCTCGGTCGAATGGTTTCCAAAGGATGCGAACGTCCCCGAGGCCATGGTGGTCGCTCACGAGCGCGCCGTACGCAAAGTCCACCTCCGGCTTCGCCGCGAAGCAATCCACCGCGCATGCGAGAAAATCGGGATACCAGACATTGTCGCTGTCGATGTAAGCAACAAGCGGCGCGCCGGTTTCGGCTATGCCGCGATTGCGCGCCGCGGCGTCGCCCCCGTTGTCCTGCCGCACACAGGTGATGCGCCGGTCCGCGAGGAATGGGGCCACCACCGCTGATGTGTCGTCCGTGCTCCCGTCATCCACGATGACGAGTTCCCAGTTTGCAAATGACTGCCGCTGCACGCTGGTGATCGCGTCGCCGATGAACCGCGCACGGTTGAAAGTGGGCAGCACCACGCTCACGGACGGGTTGGGGAGCTTCGCGATGGCTTCGGTGGCTCCTGGTGGACGTGCTGCAGATCCTCCGGTGAGTATTCGTGCGATCAGTCCATTTTCCCGGTGCAAAGTCTTGATATCGGCGTCCGCCGCCGCCCGCGCCACAGTGAGCGCTTCGCCCATCTCCGTGAACTGCCGCTGGAGCGTGGCAAATTGCGGCAGCGTCACCATCGCCGCGTGATGGGCTTCGATGGCGGCGTGTTGCGAGGCAATGGTCTCCTGAAGCGAGGCTATGGCTGCATTTGCCGTTTGGAGCGAAGCCTCCAGGTTGCCGACACGCTTCTTCATTCGGCTGTAGCGGGTGAAAAAACTCATGGGACTGGGTGTTCGTATCTGTGGGCGGAAAGCCTGTGTGGTATAGCCGTCGTGTCTCTCGAAATGGCGGCATTCGGGTAGTGATTCCACTAGCGTGCCACAAGCGTTTTCGACTCGGATGATTGCCAATGCGCACGCCGTACATCCGTCGCCTGTCGCGAGACCGTGAGCGGAGGCGAGTTTCCGCCGAGCGTGATCAATTCCGCGCTCAGTTCGTCGCGGACTACGGCAGCACCCCGGAAGCGCGAGGCGTTTAGCGGCGCATGCTATTTCGATGGCGAGGTACGGACGTCCCACACGACCCTGATGTCATGCTGCGAGGCATACGCCTTTCCCGCAGTCGTCAGCTTGTCAAAGAGCGCCGCAAAGCCGGGGCCGTATTTCGTGGTGATGGTCGCTGCGAGCGCATCGATCTGTCCCTTCGCGGCACCGTCATCATAGAGTTTTGCGAGCTGCTGGTAGTCGTTCCGATACACGGGCAGCACGTATTCATGCAGCGCGATGGAAGCCTGCACGATGTCCTTCGCATCACCCGACTGGCCGAGCTTCCGGATTTTTTCGAGGGACTTTTCGACGAAGGTAATTTTGTCATCGATCACCTCCTTGCGTTTCATCGGTGCGGAAGCGCCCGCCTTGGCATCCGTCAGCTTTTCGGACGGGCTGTCCAATTGCCGCCGCAGCCCCTTGCTGGCGAAGTCCGCGATCATATTGCAGTTGAGCACCGTGCGCTCGAAGGTGGTCCTCGGCGACGCATTGTCACACGAAGTGAAGGCGCAGCAGACGGCGGCGCAAAGGAACAGGCGCATGAGTGGGACAAGGCCGGCCCGCATGGCGGTCGAAGAAGACTGAATGCCGGGAGCGGTTTTCATGCATTATTTTCTGCTACCGAGGGATTCGCCTGTCGATTCCGATTTGTCCTGCTGTCTTTCAGGCGTGGCGGGGGCTTGTCGCTTTCCCTGGATCGGAGTGCGAAGAGATCGTGGCAGCCCGAGGGAGGCCTGATGATTGCAGCAGCCTCACATCAGCGCCTCCGCCGCGGCGAGAGCCCGGATGTAAATGCCGTGGCGGCTGCCGCGGGCGAGTTCCGCGTCGAGGAGGTCGGCGAGGTCGCCGGAGTCGGCGGGGACGAGGTGGCGCGTGAGGCGACCGTCCTTCCACACGAGGGTGAGGTTCAGGTATTTGGAGTGCGCGGGGTGGTCCACGGTGATGCTCACGTCGTCGTGATCGAGGATGACGCGGTGGATGGGCGCTCCGGAGGATTCGTTGAGTTCGCAGGGGACTTCGGCACCGTCGGTGTCGGTGAAGGTGAAGCGGGCGGCGCAGTTGCCGGCCTCGGGCGCGGGGGCGGTGCTGTTTTTCCAGCCGAGGAGCGAGGCGAACCAGCCGAGAAAGAGCAGCGCGGTGGTGCGGCAGCCGCGCCCGTGGCTGATGTCGAGGCTGCGCATCTTGCGGAGGCGCGCGGTGCCGCCGGGGAGGTCGTAGAGCTGCGCGATGGTGAGGCGGAGATTACGGGAGCGGACCCAGTTCAGATCGCCGAGCACGGTCCGGGTGGCACCGCCGTGCGCCGAGCGGTTTGTGGCCAGTGCCGCGCGCACGGCGGCGAACTGGGTGCGCGGGCATTTCCACGAGCCGCTGTCGAAGATGAGGCGGTCCACCCAGCGCCAGATTTCGGCGTCCACCTGCTCGGGGCATTCGCAGCGCCACCAGAGGGTGAGGGGGAGGTCGTAGTCGAGCTGCGAGAAGAGGAGGTTCGGCAGAAGCTCGCGCACTTTTCCCTGCACGGAGAGGGTGATCTGCTCGCAGCATACATGCTTCGCGCCGGCCTTCGGGAGGTAGCAGTTCGCGTTGATCCACGCATTCACAGAGGTCTCGGTGGCGTGCGGATTGATGCCGATGAGGAGCGCGTGGAAGGAGTGGTTGCGCACGAAGCGCTCGAGCAGTTCGGTGCTGTCCTGCATCGCGGCCTCGCCCTCGCAGATAATGGCGAAATTGATGAGCGATGCGCGCGTGCGCGTCTCGTCAGCGGCCCAGAGCTTCTTCAGCTCGCGGGCGATGGCGGGGATTTCGACGGGCGTGCCGAAAGTGGCGGCTGGTGCGTTGGGTGAGGTGTCAGTGGGCATGGCGTGGAAAAAGTGGAGACGGATATGGGAAACCGAATGCGGCAACGCGGAATCTTGCTCTCCCCGTCAGCATCGTGCAAGCTTGAGCGGCACTAGCTGGTGGCCGGTCCGCAATGTTAGGCACTGTTCGATCCGCCGGGAGTGTCAAATCCGCGTATCTTCGCATCAAACCACTCACCAAAGCGTTCGACTTCCTGAAGAGCCTTATAGAACTGCGGTCGCGTAATGGTGATGGGAGGCATGAGCCATCTATTCTCAACGCCGCCCAGCGAGACAAATGATCGCATTTCCCCTTCATTGACAAAGAAAATGGTTGGGTGCTTCCGGACATCTTCGGCAGTGTGCGTGACTTGGATGTTCACAATGGAAGCAGGGTGTTGAACACAATTACGGGCAAGTACAATCTGCTCCAAAAGCTCAAGGTCCGCGCCGCTCTCATCCCATAAAATCCCGAGTCTCTCACGGAAACAGGCTAGGTATCCGTGAACCAACCCCTTTTTGAACGCCTTCTTTTTGAACTCTTTCGAGCAGTCGGGATAACAGTTCAGGTCAAACTGCTTTTCCCATTCTCTAAGATAGAGGTGCGATGAAGCCGACAACATGCAAATACAGGAATAGCCGACGATCTGAAGCGACTCCTCTGCCACGGTCCATTCCGATAAAAAAGCAGGCTCTGAGTCTTCGCTGTACGGCGGTACGTAAGGCTCCTCTTCTGCTTCGATTTTTTGTTTACGTTCCTCGAATGGAGCAGTGGAGTTTTCGTAGAACTGGCGCAGAAACGCTGTCCGTTGCTTTAGGAAGAACAGAATGTCCACGCAATTACTATGTGCCAGACTTAATGCTAGCGTCCATTTTCGCGGAGGTTTGGGCCTTCGGTTCTCAGCCCAGAAGCAGACGTGATTTCCCAATCTACGCGTGGAGAATAATAATGGAGCCCCTTAACCAAGGCATCATTGTCAAATGGTTGAAACGAGAAGCGACCGTTAGTGTAAGGGCTGCACACAGTAAAGCTTTCAACGTTTGCCTTGTATGTAAAACTCTGATGCTTTGCTCTATTAACTTCTTCTGAAATAACAATCGTGAAATCAATCGATGTTACTGTCCATCCGCTATCATTATGAACATTTAAGATTCCCTGCTTATCGTTTACGGAAATTCCTTTTACTAACCGGAGGGCCTCGTCTGGTAATCTAACTGGCAAAGGTTGAGGAGGCTGAGGAACAGAAGGAGGCGTGACTTGAGGCATGATGCCTGAAATGGGTGTTGCCGTTGGTATTGGTACAGAAGGCAAATGCTTTTCAGTTGGTGGTGGCGATATGGTTGGCGGCGGTATCAGAGTCGCGGCGTTGGTTTGAATAAGGTCCGAGTTGACAGGATAGGAATAAGACTGATAAGAAATATTCGGGTAGGCTTTGGAATAATTAAAGATGGCCGTAAATACTAGTGCCGCGGAAAAAATCCAGCCGAGATAATACTTGGATTTAGGCTGTCCTTCTATTTCTGATTGCGAAGCTGATGTATATCGGGCGCGAGTGAATTTGGAAAGCTGAAGGTAGGCTAGCCACGCGCTCGGAATGCTTGCCTTTAATAAGGCGGGAACGATTAGATCGGAGTTCGTTGGAGCGAATGTCACAATACTGATAAGATGAATGATTATGATGGTGGCGAGAAGCGAGCAAGCAAGATGAAGTCCGAGTGGTTTAGCGAGCCAGAGAAAAACACCGCTCACGATGGACCACACAATAAGAGCAACAAACAGATACATGAAGCCATCGGGCATTTCATGCAATTTGGCAAATGTGAAAACGGGCCACACTATTGTGAGCCAGATACAGAGAACCAGCAGCCAACCTCGTATGCCAACAATTCGCTCGGATGATACTTCGTCTTGCACGGTCATTACGGTATGATTTAGGAAGATGCCCTTAAGCGGCTTGGGCAGATTCTCGTCCAGGATGATCCTCATGGCTGGTGCCTCGGGCTAAGCGAAGAAACTCCTCTGCGTCGTCGCGATGCACGGACGGAAACATATCGAGGAACTCTTCCACGGAATAGCCATCGTCCAAATAGTCGAGAAGCGTCTGGGCTGGGACTCGTGAACCTCGGAAAACGAGGGTGCCTCCCATGAGTTCGGGATCTGAATGAACGGGACTGTGATCGAGCGTCAGCACGAGGGGAAGGGTATTGGTTTCGGTGGGGTGGTCAACGAACCTCTCCGATGCGCTGACGCCTCAAAGATGATGCGTCCTTTTGAGAACGAAGACCTGCGTGCTGGGAGGAAGGCGCCTGCGGCGGGCTCAACGCCCAACATCGAACGTCCAACGCCCAACTTCCAAAGCAAGCAACGCTTCGCGCTCGGATTCTGCCCTTGGGCGTTGGGCGTTGGGCGTCGGACGTTGGGAGTTGAAAGCAGCCCGATATTTTGATCCGAGGCATGTCTCACATCCTCCGCCAAGCGTGGCCGTCGCGGGCGAGGAGTTCGTCGGCCTCCTTCGGGCCCCAGGTGCCGGAGGCGTATTCGAAGAGTCCCGGCGGCTGGTCGTTCGCGTGCCAGGCGTTCTCGATGGCGTCCACGAATTTCCACGCCTCCTGCACTTCGTCGCGGCGGGCGAAGAGCGTG
>JBBRPQ010000041.1:0-46741 GCA_038227825.1 Chthoniobacterales bacterium | reverse complement strand
TGCACTTTCTCGAATCCAACTCCACTGATCCGTCCAATTCAGGAAAGTCGTCCATCACTGAGAAAGGCGAGCGCGAAGCGCCTGGGAGCGCACGCTTCCAGCGTGCCGTGTCCGGCCTCCTGCCGGACAGCGGCAAGGCGGCGGTGCAGGACGCTCCCATGCCGGGCACCGAGGTCATCATGACGGTGGATCGCGCGCGCCGCTCAGCGATCCAACGCCACCACACCGTCACGCATTTGCTCCACTGGGCGCTGCACGAAATCGTGAGCAGGGAGGCCACGCAGAAGGGCTCCTTCGTCGGGCCGGACAAGCTGACGTTCGACTTCAACTCGCAGGCGCTCACGCCCGCGCAGGTGCGCGACATCGAGCGGCTCGTGAACGAGCGCATCGTCGAAAACGCGCCCGTGGCGTGGAGCGAGGTGCCCTATGCCGAGGTGCGCGGGAATCCGCGCATCATGCAGTTCTTCGGCGACAAATACGGCGAGACCGTCCGCGTCGTGCAGGTCGGCGGCGCGGCGGGCGCATTCGACGGCTACTCGATGGAACTCTGCGCCGGCACGCACACGCGCGCGACCGGCGAGATCGGCCTCTTCCGCATCAATGCCGAAGCCGCCATCGCCGCCGGAGTCCGCCGCATCGAAGCCGTCGCCGGCCTCACCGCCTACGATCTCGCGACCGCCGACATGCAGCGCCTCCACACGCTCGCCACGAATCTCGGTACGCCGCTCCCCGAGTTGGAAAAGCGCATTGAGGGCATGCTCGCGCAGCACAAGGAACTCGAGAAGGCGCTCAAGTCCGCGCAGCAGCGCGAAGCCGCCGGCCGCGCGAAGGAACTCATCGCCACCGCGCAGACGATCAACGGCATCCCAGCCATCATCGCGAACCTCGGCGCACTCGACGCGGATGCCGCCGTCGCCCTTGCCGAAGCGCTGAAGGGTGCGTTCCCCGGAGTCGTCGTCCTCGGCACTGCGAGCGCCGGAGTCGTCGCGCTCATCGCGAGCGTCGGCAAGGAGCATCAGGCCAAAGTGCAGGCCGGAAAAATCATCCAGACCATCGCCCCGATCGTCGGAGGCAAAGGCGGCGGCAAACCCGACTTCGCCCGCGGCGGCGGCAAGGACGCCAGCAAGCTCGACGAGGCGCTCGCAAAGGCGAAGGCGCTGCTGTAGCCCGTAGCCGCGCTTGTAAAAGCGCGGGCTGATTTTTGACGATGGACTGCTCCCGCGCCAAAACCCGCGACCCCGATGAGTGGATGGAAAATGCGCCGCCTTTCTCACGGGAGATGGCGATGCAGCTCCGCGAGTGGTTCCAGCGCTGGGAGCCGGACCTCACGGAATCAATCAAGTGGAACGTGCTGTGTTTCTCCGGGCGAAAGCTCGTCTGCGGCATCAGCGCCTGCATGAAACACGCGAGCATCCCATTTTTCCGCGGGACTGAGCTGGACGATGCGGCGGAGCTTTTCACCGGCGGCGAGGCGAACACGAACATCCGCGCCATCCGCCTCACCTCACTCGAAATGCTGAACCGCGAAGCGCTGCGCGTGATGCTCCATGCCGCCGTCGCGCTCGACGCCCAGCCGGAAATCCCCCGCGCGCCGATGCGGAAACGCGAACGTTGGCCGGTGCCGGATTTTTTCACCAGGGCGCTCGCGATGAAGAAACACCGCCAGGCCGCGGAGGGCTTCGCGAAGCTCTCGCCAAGCTGCCAGCGCGAATGGCTCGTGTGGGTTTCCACGGCGAAGCGCGACGAGACGCGCGAGCGCCGGCTGGCTGAGACGCTCGCCGCGCTGACCTCAGGACACAAGTGGGCGCAGCGTAAGGCGGCGGGCGGAAAGTAAGTTCGCATCCACGCTGGCAGTGCGTGGGAAAGCACGCTAGCTCTTCGCCCCATTTTTCCAATGAACCAGGTTTCCGACGTCCACGTTCTCGCCAACACCGCGCTCCCTTCCCCGAAGGAAATGAGCGCGGAAATCCCGCGCAGTGATGCGCACGCGGCGTTCGTGAGCGACTCACGAGCGGAGATCGCCGCAACGATTTCGGGAAAGGATCCGCGCTTCCTCCTGATCGTCGGCCCATGCTCGATTCACGATCTGAAAGGCGGCCACGAATACGCCGAGCGTCTCGCGAAGCTCGCCAAGGAAGTGCGCGACCGCGTGCTCATCGTGATGCGCATCTATTTTGAAAAACCGCGCACGACCATCGGCTGGAAGGGGCTCATCATGGACCCGCACCTCGACGGCACGAATGACATCCCCGCCGGCCTGCGCATCGCCCGCACCTTCCTGCGCGATGTGCTGGATCTCGGTCTGCCGACCGCGACCGAAATGCTGGACCCGATCACGCCGCAATACATCGCCGACCTCACCTGCTGGACCGCGATCGGCGCACGCACGACGGAAAGCCAGACGCACCGCCAAATGGCGAGCGGCCTCTCGATGCCCGTCGGATTCAAGAACACGACGAGCGGCGCAGTGCAGCCCGCGATCAACGCCATCAAGGCCGCCGTGCAGCGGCAGACCTTCCTCGGCATCGACGAGACGGGCCGCGCTAGCGTGGTGAACACGACTGGCAATCCCGACTGCCACGTGATTCTCCGCGGCGGCGACGACTCGCCGAATCACGGGGCCGCACACGTCGCATCCGCGCTCGCCGCTTTGGAAAAAGCGAAGCTGCCTCCGAAAATCATGGTGGATGCGAGCCACGCAAATTGCGCGAAGGAGTGCGAGAAGATGCCCGCGACCTTCCTCGAAATCCTCGCGCAGCGCGCAGGCGGCACCGCCGGAATCATCGGCGCGATGCTGGAAAGCAATCTCGTCGCCGGAGCACAGTCGCTCGGCAAGGATCGCAGCGCACTCATCTACGGGCAGTCCATCACCGACCAGTGCATTGACTGGCCGACGACCGAGACGCTGGTGCGCGAAGCCGCCGCGCTCTGAATGGAGGGACACGCTCCGTCGTGTTCTCAATTCAGTCTCGCAAAAAACGGTGAAGAAGTCGCGTCGCACTGGGAGCGGCGACCTTCCTGTCGCCGAAACACCACACCGCCGCAGGCGCATTTTTTCCGATCATGCAGGGTGCAGAAGGCTGATCAGCCACCCGCCGCTCTCCCTCGAAGTGTGCGCCTCCGGCGCAAAATTAGGTCGGCGACAGGAATGTCGCCGCTCCCAGTATGCGCATTCCGCGTTCACGACTTTCGCGAGACTCAAAAATTTGAGCAGGACGCGGACGCCACGCCGCTCATAGCGACAACCCATAGGCCTGCACCGCAGTTTTTCCGAACAACCAGCCCTGCTCATCCGCAGAAAGCTGCGCTGAAAATTTTCGCACAAGCTCCACCCAGCGCGAATAGCTCGACGCCGCGAGACATACCGGCCAGTCGGTGCCGAACATCAGCCGCTGCGGGCCAAACGCTTCGAGCACCGTGTCGAAATACGGGCGCAGTTGCTCTTGGCTCCACGTCTTCCAGTCCGCCTCCGTCACCATTCCGGACACCTTGCAATACACATTCGCACGCCGCGCGAGTTCGCGGATATTCGCGCGCCACGGCTCGATCACGTTGTCGCCGATGCTCGGCTTCGCGATGTGATCGAGCACGAAGACCTGCTGCGGATGCCGGTCCACAAATTCAATCGAGGCCGCGAGCTGCCGCTCGAAAATGAGGATGTCATACACGAGCCCGAAGTCGCGCAGCGCCGACACGCCGCGGTTGAAATCCGCGCCGAGGATGAAGCCGTCATCCGGCTCGTCCTGCACGACGTGGCGCACCGCGCGGAATTTCGGATTCGCCGCAAACGCCGCGAGCGTGTCGCGCACATCGGGCTTCACCAGCGGCACCCAGCCGACGACGGCTTTGATGAACGGGTTCGCGTCCGCCATCGAGAGCAGCCACTCCGTTTCCACAAGCGCCTGCCGCGCCTGCACGGAGACGACGCCATCAATCCCCGCCGCGGCTATTTCCGCCTGCAAATGTTCCGGCAAAAAATCGCGCCGCAGCGCCGCCATCGAGTCGCCGATCCACGGATACTCGGCGGCGCTGTAGCTCCAAAAGTGGTGATGGGAATCAATCTTCATGCGACACGCATGACTGCGCAGACACGCAAAACGTGCAAGCAGCGAGAATGTAGCGCCGCCGATCCGTCGGCACAAAGCGTGGAAATGCGAGTGGGCCTCAGCTTTAGATCACGCGTGAAAAATCGAGCGGCCTTCGCGCTCTCACGCCTGCGTGCCGACGAGTCGTCGGCGCTACATTATGCGAGGATGCCTTTCACGATTTTCCCATGCACATCCGTGAGCCGGTAGTCGCGGCCTTGGAAACGGAAGGTGAGCCTTTCGTGATCGAAGCCGAGCAGGTGCAGGATCGTCGCCTGCAAGTCGTGGACGTGGACTTTGTCCTGCACGACGGAGAAGCCGAGTTCGTCCGTCTCGCCGTAGCTGATGCCGTGCTTCACGCCGCCGCCGGCGAGGAAGATGGAATAGGCGTCGGGAAAATGATCGCGGCCCTGGAACATGCCCTTGGCCGTGCGGCCCTCGCGGAATGGTGTGCGGCCGAATTCGCCGCCCCACACGATGAGCGTATCGTCGAGCAGGCCGCGCTGTTTCAGGTCGCGGATGAGCGCGGCGACGGGCTGGTCGGTGCGCGTCATCTTGCGTGTGAGGCCGTCCTTGATTTCCTCGTTCGCATTCGTGCCGTGGAAGTCCCAGCCCCAGTCGAAGAGCTGCACGAAACGCACGCCCTGTTCGAGCAGCCGGCGTGCGAGCAGGCAGTTGTTGGCAAAGCTCGCCTCGCCGGGTTTTGCACCGTAGGCGTCGAGCACCGGCTGCGGTTCGCGCGAGATGTCCATCACGTCCGGCACGCTCGTCTGCATGCGGAAGGCGAGTTCGTACTGCGCGATGCGCGTGGCGGTCTCGGGGTGGCCGAGTTCGCGCGCCTGCTCCTCGTTGAGATCGCGCAGTGCGTCGAGCGTCTTGCGGCGAAGCTCGCGATCCATGCCGGGAGGATCGCTCACATACAAAACGGGGTCGCCCTTTGATCGGCACTGCACGCCCTGAAAAACCGACGGGATGAACCCCGTGCCCCACAGTCCCTGCCCACCACTCGGCTGCACGCCGCTGCTGATGAGCACGACGAAGCCGGGCAGATTTTCGTTCTCCGATCCGAGCCCGTAGGTGACCCACGATCCCATCGAGGGCCGGCCCTGCCGCGGTGAGCCGGTGAAGAGCATCAGCTCCGCGGGCGCGTGGTTGAACTGGTCGGTGAACATGGATTTCACCACGCACATGTCGTCGGCGATCCCGTGGAAATTTGGGATCGCATCGGACATCCACGTGCCGCCCTTGCCATATTGCGCAAAGGTGTGCGGAGTGCCCATGAGCTTCGGCACGCCAGTCGTGAATGCGAACTTCTTGCCCTTGATGAATGCATCCGGCGCGTCCTCGCCGTTGTGCTTCACCAGCTCCGGCTTGTAGTCGAAAAGGTCGAGGTGCGGCGGTCCGCCGGACATGTGGAGATACACGACGCGCTTCACCTTCGCGGGAAAATGCGGCTTGTGCGGTGCGAGCGGATTCACCGCGGCGGTGAGTGCGGCAGTCGTGTTGCCGAGCAGCGCATTCATCGCGATGGAGCCGAGGCTAAACTGCCCCGCGCGGCGGAGGAAATGGCGGCGTGTTTGCGCTTGGAGAAGATCGAGTTCGGGATTCATGGAGGTGGGAGATGTGCTCAGTGCTCAGAATTCAGTCGTTAAATCGCAGCGGAAAATCAGCATGCAGCTTCGGCCGAGTCGTCGGACTCGCGAAGGAGCGGGGAGCGCACGCTTCCAGCGTGCCGTGTCCGGCATCCTGCCGGACACATGACGGCATTCGGATACCGCGGAGGTGTTGGTGACAAGTGAGTCGTCCCGCAAGATGCGTGACGAAGCACGCTGGAAGCGTGCGCTCCCCTTTTTCTGCGTGCTCACGAGCAGGCATCTGGATCGGCCGGTCAGCGCGTTCATCGCTTCATCACGGTTTCGTCGAGATTGAGGAGTGTGTTCGCAACGGTCGTCCACGCTGCGAGGTCAGCGACATCTGCGCCCTTCGGCGTCGGACCGATCGGATTCGTGGCCATTTCGAGCGCCTTCTTTTCATCCTGCCGGTAGCTCGGAAGCACCGCGGCGTGCAGTGCGACGAGCCGCTGCACTTCCTTCTCGCTCGGCGGACGGATGAGCGTGAGTCGGACACCGGCTCGCACTTTTTCCTCTGCGCTCGATCCGGCGGCGACCATGCGGCGCGCGAGCGCCTGTGCGGCTTCGATGTAAACGGGATCGTTCATCGTCACGAGCGCCTGCAGCGGCGTGTTCGAGCGGTTGCGGCGCAGCGTGCAGACTTCGCGGTTTGGCGCATCGAATGTGGCCATCGACGGATAAGGCGCGGTTCGGCGCCACTCGGTGTAGAGTGCGCGGCGGTGCATGTCCTCGCCGGTGCTGGTCGTCCAGTCGAGGTTGCCGCCGAATGCCGCATTCAGCCCCATGCTCGGACGCGGCGGGCGCACGGACGGGCCATACATTTTCCGCGAGAGCAAGCCGCTCACCGCGAGCGCTTGGTCCCGCACCAACTCCGCGCCCATGCGGAAGCGCGGGCCGTGCGCGAGCAGCCGATTGTCCGGATCGCGCTCGGCGAGATCGGGCGTGACTTTCGACGACTGGCGGTAAGTCGCGGAGGTCACGAGCAGCTTCAGGAATTTCTTCATGTCCCACTTTTCGCGCACCAGCTCCGTCGCGAGCCAGTCGAGCAGTTCGGGATGCGACGGCGGCTCGCCCTGCGCGCCGAATTCCTCGCTCGTGCGCACGATGCCGATGCCGAAGATGGACTCCCAAAACCGGTTCGCGATCACGCGGGCGGTGAGCGGATTGGCTTCATCCACGAGCCACCGCGCGAGCGTGAGGCGGTTCATCGGCGCGTCCTTCGGCAGCGGATGAAATGCCGCGGGCACGCCTTCGGTCACCTCGTCCGCGAGCACGAGGAAGTTGCCGCGCAGTTGGATCTTCGTCTTTCGTCGCTGGGCATCCGCGAGTTCGCGCATCACGGGCACGGTCACCGGCGCGATGCCGTCGATCCGATTCCGCAGCGCGGCAGTCTTGGCGCGCTCGGCTTTCAAATCCGGCGCGAGTTCGCGTGCGTAGTAATTGTTCAGCCGTTCGCGCTGTGCGGGAGTGCGCTGGGCCTCACCGACTGCGAGGATGCCGAGCACATCCACCGGCGTCCGCACATGCGCGGCGACGCGCGCGTCGGAAGTCGCCGCGATGCGGAAACGCCCGAGCGTCATCTTCTCAAACTTCGAGTCGTGCTCGATGGTCACGACGATGCGCGAACCTGCGGGTGCCTCGACGGGCTTCGCCGCGAGCAGCGTGAGCGTGTGCGGTTTTGTCGTCCCGCCGCCGACGGCCCAGCCGGGCTGCTTCTTCGCCGGCTTGGCCTTCGCGTCCGTTGCCGTGTCTTTCAATACGCCCTGCTCATCGAAATCCGACTGCGTGAAATCCGTGACAGCCGCGCTGAACACGATGTCGCGGCTTCCGTTCATCGAAAAGGTCGTGCTCGGCATCGGCGTGTCGTTGCCGGCTTTTTCCCAGACGGATTTGCGCTGCGCATCCAGGGCGACTACGCGGAATCCCTTCAGGCGCTCGGGCAGTTCCGTGCGATTCCAGATGGCGATGCGATCGATGGGCTGCTCACTCTTCAAATCCACCTCCCACCAGCGATCATCGCCCTCCGCGGCATGCGCCACGGAGCCCTTCGCATATTCACCGGCGGTGTTGCCATCAATCGCGCGCTTCGCCTCGGCATCCGCATAGGTGCCGGACTGCGTGGCCACGCCATCGCGCGCGACATTTTTCCCGCCGCTGAAAATCTCGACCTCCGCGAGTTGGAGGGTCTTGTTTTTCCCCGGCAGCTCGATGCGCACGTATCGAGCCACAGGCCCCTTCGCAGCGGCGGGCGGCACAACCGAGGCACGCACACGCGTCACCACGAAATTCCCCTCACCGTGTCCCGCGCCCTTGCCGGGCAGCGTGTCCGCAGGGAACGACTCGATGCGTAGCGCGGAGATTTTTTCAGTCGCCGAGACAGGGAGCTCCACCGTGTAAGTGTCCTTCTTCGCGTCGTTCTTCGGCACCGTGAGCGTTCCGTCCGGCTGCGTTTCGATCAGCGCGCCGGATTTTGCCTTCGTCGCGGCAGGCTGCGGTGCGCACCAGTCGAGCTTTGAGGGGAATTCGCGTGCCCACTTTTCCGCGCCCGCGATCACCAGCGCAGGCGGCGATTTGAATTTCGCATCCGTCGCCGACAGCTCCGCCTCCCACTGCGCGCGCTGCGCCTTCTGCTCGGGAGTGGTGAAGCTGAGCACCGGCGACTCATCCTTTTTGTCGGCATCCGCCGTGTTGTTCAAAAACGCGAAGAGCCGGAAATACTCGGCGTTCGTGATCGGGTCGAACTTGTGCGTGTGGCACTGCGCGCAGGCGAACGACGTGCCCATCCACACCGCCATCGTCGTGTTCGCGCGATCCACGATCGCGGCGTTGCGGAATTCCTCGTCGTCCGTGCCGCCCTCGCTGTTCGTCATCGTGTTGCGATGAAATGCGGTCGCGATGAGACGTTCCTCTTTTGAAGCAGGAATCCACGAAGCCATGAACGGCTCTTTCCTGGTTTGCTGGCTTCCTGCTTCGTCCAAATCCGGAAGCAGATCGCCGGCGAGTTGTTCGATCGTGAATTGATCGAACGACATGTTCGCATTGAACGCACGGATCACCCAGTCGCGATAAGCCCAGATCGTGCGTGGCGGATCGTCCGCGTAGCCCGCGGAGTCCGCGTAGCGCGCAATGTCGAGCCACGCGCGGCCCCAATGCTCGCCGTATGCGCTCGACGCGAGCAGACGGTCCGTGAGTTTTTCGTAGGCATCGGGCGACTTGTCGTTTGCAAAGGCGTCCGCCTCCTCCGGCGTCGGCGGCAGCCCGGTAAGGTCGAGCGACACGCGCCGGATGAGCGAGTAACGGTCCGCCTCCGGCTGCGGCGAGAGCTTCTCCTTTTCGAGGCGGGAAAAAATGAACGCGTCGATCGGGTTTTGAATTCTGGATTTTGAATCCTGAACCACCGGCACCTGCGGCCGCACCGGCTTCTCATACGACCAGTGCTTCGTGTATTTCGCGCCGGACTTGATCCAATCACGCAGCAGCGCGACCTCACGCTCCGTGATCTTCTTCCCGCTCTTGCGCGGCGGCATCGCGTCGTCCTCGTCCTTCGTCGTGATGCGCTTGAACAACTCGCTCTCCTCCGGCTTGCCGGGGATGATCGCCTTGTAGCCACCGAGATCCGCAAATGCGCCCTCCGCCGAATCCAGCCGGTATCCATGCTCACCGCCCTTGCGCTCCTTTTCATCCGGCCCGTGGCAGTAGAAGCAGTTGTTCGAAAGAATGGGCCGGATCTCGCGCTGGAAATCCGCGACCGTCTGCGAGAAGACAGGCACCGCGAGCAGCAGTGCCGGTGCAATCACGGAAGCCAGAGGGAGCGGTATGCGATAGCGGGTCATGGGCGTGGGTAACTCACCCCGCTAGCAGACGTTTCTTTGCCCCGTGCGCCAGAGCAAAAACAACTCGCGCTCCGACAGAATGCGCGGCTCAGGAAGGCGGCAGCTACTCGCCCTTCTTCAGCTCGGCGAGCATCTCCAGCAGGTTGTTCGTGAGGATGACGGACGCATCCTCCTGCACGACATTCGTGCCGAGCCACGTCTCGTAGCCGCCGAGCAGATGCTGCTCCGGCGTGGGCAGGTAGCCGTGGCGGCCATTCGCGAGGCCGACGACCATCGTCTGCGGGAAAGGGCTCCGCTTTTTCAAATCAAGACCCGTCTCGACAAACGTCTCGAACGGAATGCCGCACACCGCGAGATCGCCGATGCGGATGGCCTGAAGCTGCACCGTGATGGTCTCCTCCGCGCGTTCCGCGGCGCCGACGGTGCCACGGGCGTAATGCTCCGCGAGGCGCGGCATTTTTTCGATCGCGTCCTTGTCCTTAATGGCGAGCACAGCCTTCGCATCCGCGACCTGCTCGGCGGTCGGCCGGCGATACTTTAGAACGATCTCCCGCTGCAGCATGCCTAGCCGCGCATCCGTGCGGTGCTGCTCGATTTTCCGCTGCGCGAGCCAGGCGGTGTCCGCGGCCTTGCCCGCAACAATCCGGATCTGCTCGAACGGCTCGCGCGGCGGACGCGTGACGCCGAAGGGGATGTTGTTGATGTCGCCCGAGGTTCCGTTCGAGAGCATCGCCACGAAGCTCCCATCCCCGCGCAGCCGCGACGGCATGAGCCGCGCGAACTCACCGAAGTAATCCGCCGAGATTTGTCCCGGCGGCATTCCGCCCACGTAGTGCAGCGAGTAGTTTGCGAAAAGCGCGAGCTGCTTCCTCTTCGCGTCCTGCACGGAGATGACGGTGATGTCCGGGTCGGTCGGTCCCGCCGGACGGTCGAGCACGTCGGGGCTCGTGCCGGGGTTCATCTTCACCTTGTCCATCTTGCCGTAAGGATTCAGCGGCATCTTGCCGGGCTTGAGGTACCATCTGCGGTTGAATACTTCGTCCGGAAGCGGATGCGACGCCGCTCCGACGGCTGCCGGCCGCATCGCTGCGTGGGCCTGGATGATGGAGTCCGCCACACCTTGCACGAAAAGCTTCTGGTAGGCCGCCGCCGGTCCGCTGCGCGTGTTCAGCGGTGCGGCGCTGTGCGAATGCGTGGAGGACACCATCATGTGGGATGCCGGGATGCCGGTCTGCTTTTCGGCGATGGCCTTCGCTTCATTCAGCACGTCCGGCCCCGCGCCGAGATTGTCCACGACGACCATCGCGAGCTTTGTCGTGCCATCATCGAGGACCATCGCGCGGGAGTGCAGCGGATCATGCGCGCTCTCGGCCATGTTCGAGCTGAACCCACCCGGCATGTTCAGCGGAAATTCCTTCGGCGTGATGTCCACCGCAGCCGCACCCGCGCGAATTGCCGGGTGGTCAGCCGCACGGCAGAGCGGCACCAGCGTGAGCGCACAGAGGGAAAGCAGAAGACGGCGGGGAATCATGGTCGGGATGAGGTTGGTGGAAAAGAAGCGGACACGCAGGCCCGCACGCAGAGTGAAACCGGCAGACGGGACAGAGCTTGGGCTACTTCACAGCGCCGTGCCTGGCACGGAGGATCGGCGCGAGGAATTTCGCGGTCGCGGCGGCGATGACGTTGTAGCCGGCGAGGTTCGGATGGCGGTCGCCGAACCATCCGGGCAGGTGGCCGAAGATGGCGTCGAGACGGTTGTCCATCACCACGATCGTCGGATCTTTTCCGGCGGGATCGGCAACGTAGGGCACGGCGAGCGGGCGGAGAGCTTCCGGAACCTTTGAGAGCGCGTAACGGCGGTAGTTCAGCATGTCGCCGCCTTTCGCGAGTGCGGCGGCGTATTCCGGGTAGAGGTCGAAGACGGGGAGCTTTTCCTCCTCGGCGACGCGGCGGACGAGGTCGTTGATGCGCTTCGCGTGCGGCGCGCTGGAGTCCACGTCCGCGCTGAAGGCGATGACGGTCGTGGGAATGAGCATCGCGCCGGGGTGATCCTTGCGCAGCCGCGCGATGAGTTCGTGTAAATCCTTCGGGAAATTCGCGTCGAAGTCCTCGCGCTTTGCGGCATCGTTGAGTCCGTAGCGGATGAAGATGTAGTCGGCCTGCGGCTTGGTCTTCACGGCCTTGTCGTAGCGTGTGTCGAGCAGTCGGCGGAGGTATTCGCCACTCACCCCTTCGTTGTAAACATCGCACGGCGGAAGGCCGGGCTCGATGGCGAGCAGCGAGCGCAGCGTGTCCTCGAACTGCGGCTCATCGGGTGCGGATTTTTTCGGGATGCTCGCCTCGGTGGTGCTGTCGCCGAGGAGGATGATCTGGGTGCGCTTTTTTCCCGCAGTCGCGGCGCTGAATTCGAATGGCTTCCCGCCGAGAATCTGGTCTGAAGTGATCGTCGGGCAGATGCGTTTCTCGACGTGCTGCACGAACAGCTCCGTGCCGCGCACATGGCTCACGAAAGGCCAGCGCGCCGGATTATACATCGAGTCGGTGAGGTCGCGCATGAGCACGACGTGCTTGCCGTTCTTCGCGAGTTGCCGCAGTCCGAACGGACGGCCCGCGACGCACATGTTCAGATGCACGCCCATGAGCACGACGTTCTCGATGCGGCGCGAGTCGAGGAGGTTCCAGATTTCCTCGCCGGAGTCGCTGATGGCATCGTGCTCCTGATCCATGCGAAGCACATCGATCTGCCTCGACCACGGCGCGCGCGGGTTGAGGCCCTTCGCGGAAAGTTCCTCCGCCCATTTCGCGTGCTCGGCGGGTTCGTCGTCCTCGCCGCCGTCGCTCTGGTCGAGCGGAGACACCGCCTGCTCCTCGCTGGGAATCTGTTTGCACCACGATCCGATTTTGTCCGGCAGGCGCGCGGCGACCGGAGCGGACTTCGCACGTTCGCGCGCCGGCGTGCCCTCATACGGCTTCATGCAGCCGCTCGGCGCATGGATGATGAGCACACCGGCGGCACGCGCCTTTTCGAGCAGCTCATTCATGCGCGGAGCCATCTCGCCCTCCCGCACGACTGCGTTGCGGCAGTGGTGCAGATCCCACATGTCGCAGACAATGATCGCCGTGCGCGACGGCAGCCATTGTTCCTTCACTCCGGTCGCTTTTCCCACACTTGATCGCGTCTGCAGCGTGAGCGCGAGCGGTGTTTCGGCGATGGCTCCGCCGGTGAGAAAGAGCGCGATGAAGAACAGGATGGGGCGGAATGTTTTCATAAAATGGACAGATGGGATTTACACGACAGTGTTCGCCGCGAGCACGCGCATGACGTTTCCGCCGAGCACCTGGCGGATCGCGTCGTCGCTGTGGCCGCGCATCACCAGGCCGAGCGTGAAGAGCGGCCAGTTCGTCCACGCGACGCTCTGATCCATCTCTGGCGTGGTCTCGAAATTGTCCTTCGGCCAGAGGTGCTCCCAACGATCGCCGCCGCCGCGGCCGAAAGGTGACGAACCGTCCGCGCGCTTCGAGATTTTTGCGCGCTCCTCTTTTTCAAAGCGCGAGACATACGAGACATCGCAGCCGATGGCGGCGTGCTGCGCGCCGAATTTTTTGATCACATGATCGAGGTGATCGAGCAGCGCGGTGATGTCACCCGCGCCGCCGAGGAAACGCGGGATGCAGCACATGCCCACGAGCCCGCCGGTGTCGCAGATGGCCTTGATCGTGTCGTCCGGCTTGCCGCGGAAATGGCGATACACGTCCGCGCACGAAGTGTGGCTCGCGACCATCGGCTTCGACGACGCCTTCGCCGCGTCGAGCGCCGTCGTCCAGCCGCTGTGCGCCACGTCCACGATCACGCCGAGCTTGTTCATCTCGGCCACAGCGGCTTTTCCAAAATCGCTCAGCCCGCCGTCGTGCGGCTCGCCCGCGCCGTCGCCGAGCGGGTTCCGGCGGTTGTATGTGAGGTGCATCATGCGGATGCCCAGCTCGTGGAAAATACGGATGAAGCGCAGTTCGTCGCGCGTGCTCTCCCAACGCTGCGTGAGCGGTACGCCGTTGCCCGTGAAGCACAGCCCGACGCGGCCAGCCTTTTTCAGTGCAGGCACCTCGACAGCATTCACGACCTTGGAAAGCGCGGGCTTCATCGCATCGGTCGCCTTCGAGAAATGCGCGAGGCGCTTGATCAGCCGCAGCGGATCGTTCCCTTCCTCGCCGGCGTTTTGGAAAATGCACGTCACGCCTGCTGCCCGGAACGCATCGAAGAATTCCGTGCGTTCGCGTTCGTTCACCGCGCCGCGATTCATCATCATCCCCTCACGCAGATCCTCGATCTCGTCGCGCGACATGCCGTCCTTCACCGCCTGATTGATCGCATCGCCGTCCACCGCAAACCGCGGCGCGAAGCCATACGATTCGAACACGACCGAGGAGAAATGCAGCTCCCACGCCCGCTCGATCTGCGTCTGCGTCGGTTTCAGCAGCGCGAGCGCAATTTCGCGCGGCTTGTCGATCGTCGGGTTTCCCGTGGCCCAAATCTGCTTCGCCTGCTGCGCGCGGACATGGATGAAAAACCCACCCGCAAGTGCGGCGAGAGGCAGGCGTTTGAGCAGGGCGCGGCGAGAAAGTTTCATGCGATTGCGTGAGCCTTTTTTGCGGCCCGCGAGGTTTGTTTGCGATGTCCGATTGCGCGTTTCGCACCCGCAATCGCTCCGCTACTTCGCGGACGGAGCCTTCAGCTTCTCGATGAGATAAGCGTCAATGCTGGCGTGCTTCACGTCGGGCGCGCCGGGGTATTGCACCTCGCATGGGATGCCGGCTTCCTTGAGGTGCTCCTGCAGCTTCACGCCGAAGTTTGCCGTGTGCGTCGGATCTTTCTGAATCTGCCCGATCGCGGGCGGTGCACTGAAGGTCATGTAAATCGGCGGGTCGTCGCTCGTCACCAGCGCATAGGGCGAATACTCCGCGATCCACGGGAGGATTCTTTCCCGCGCGGCGACAAAGTCATCGAATTTCTTGAACTCGCCGGATTTTGAAAATGCGTGGCCGCCGTAGCTGCTGTTCGGCGTCCACTCGCGCATCTGTTTCGGATCGAGCGTTGTCTGCGGACCGTTCACCGCGGCGCACCAGAGGCGCGTGGATTCGTGCGCGATCGGGTCGCTGCTCTTCGGATCCGCGAGGTCATCGTGAAAGGCGAGCCACAGGCTCGTGCATGCGCCCGCGCTGCCACCGCTCGCGCCGATGCGCTGCTTGTCAATGTTCCATTCCTTCGCGTGGCTGCGCACGAATTGCAGTGCGCGTGCCGCGTCGTGCAGCGGGGCCTTCACCGGCGGCACGACATCCTGCGCCTGCGAGATGTAACGGTAGTTCACTGAGACGACCGAGATGCCCGCATCGAGATACGGCTTGGGATTGATGCCATTTTTGTCTCCGCCCATCCAGCCGCCGCCGTGGATGAAGAAGAGCAGCGGTGTCGGCTTTTCCGACTTTGCCTGGTAGAAATCGAGCACGTTGCGCTCGGCCGGGCCGTAGGGCAGGTCGGCGATGGTCGGCTTCATCGAGCGGCGCGGCGGACCCTTGAGGCTCGCGATGAGATATTCGTCCGCCGACTTGTATTTCACATCGGGCGCACCGGGATAGACCAGCGCACACTCTACGCCGATGGCCTTGCATTTCTCCTGCAGCTTCACGCCGTAGTTCGCCGTGTGCGTGGGGTCTTTTTGTTCCTGCCCGATCGCGGGCGCGGACGAGTAGATGAGATACACCGGCGGGTCATCGGACGTGACGTGCTCGATGGGCGAATACTCCTTGATCCACGGCAGCACTTCCTCGCGGTGTTCGAGGAATTCCGCAAAGCGCGTGTCGCGCGACTTGATGTCATTCGGATCCATGAAGCCGAACGCGTGTCCGCCATAGCGGCTGTTCGGCGTCCACTCCTTGAGTTCCTTCGGGTCGAGCGAAGTCTGCGCGCCCACGACCGCCGCGGTCCACAGCCGCGTGGACTCATGCGCGATCGGATCGCTGCTTTTCGGATCGGCCATGTCCTTGTGAAAGGCAAGCCACAGCGACGAGCACGCACCCGCGCTGCCGCCGCTCGCGCCGATGCGCTGCTTGTCGATGTTCCACTCCTTCGCCTTGCTCCGCACGAATTGCAGCGCCCGCGCCGCGTCCTCCAGCGGCGCTTTCACCGGCGGTTTCACGCCCGCGATCTGCGCCTGCCATGAGTAGCGGTAGTTGATCGAGACGACCGAGATGCCCGCATCGAGATACTGCTTCACGCTCGCGCCCGTGCGTCCGCCCTTGTCGCCCGCAACCCAGCCGCCGCCGTGGATGAAGAACAGCAGGGGCGTCGGCTTGCCCGACTTTGCCTGATAGAAATCCAGCACCTGCCGCTCGTGCGTGCCGTAGGCGACATTTGCAAACGTCGGCTCGATCACTGGAGTCGCGGGCTTGGCGTCCGCCGGTTTTGCCTCGACGGGTTTAGCAGCGGGCGCGTCGGCGCCGAATGAATTGCAGGAGATGAGGCCGAGGGCGACGAGGAGGGGAAGCTTGGTTCGCATGGTGGAAAGACCCGACACGCGGTCGGAGCTTTGAATCTCCAGTGCAGAAAGGGGCCGGTCTCAAATCACCGGAATCCGACGAAGCCACGCACTCACCATGGCCACAGCGCGAGGAGCACAGCGCCCGCCGCGCAGGCGATGCCGAAGAACATCGCGATGTGGAAAAAGAGACGCCATCCGCCGAGCACGGCGGCGATGCCGGACTTGAAGACGATATTGGCCAGCGACGCAGCGAGGATGGCACGCCAGGCCTCCGCGGCGCTTACCTTTCCCTCGTGCGCGAGGCTGGTGACGGAGAGTGTGATGGCGTCCATATCCGTGAGGCCCGAAAGAACCGAGACTGCATAAATGCCGCGAATGCCGAGACGTTCACGAGCGGCGGCGATGCCGAGCAGCACCACTGCGTAGAGAATGCCGAAGAGAATCGCGCCTCCCAGCTCGGTCGGATTTTTCTGTGCGGGCATTTGCCGGGCGAGCTTCGGCCCGATGAGTGATGCCACGAATGCGAGCACTACGAAAACAGCAGCCATGATAGCAATAGGCGGCGCGATGACGCGGACGACCGATGGCCCCGTGACAGCGATAAGGATGAGCACACGGAAAAAGACCACGGTGGAAGCGATGATGATCACCCTCACCGCCAGCGTGCGAAGTTCCGGCGCGCCCCTGGTGCGACGGGCATAGCTGGCAGTGGTGGCCGTGCTGGAGATTAGCCCGCCGAGGATACCCGCGAGAACGCTCCCTGTGCGATGGCCGGCGAACTTATAGATGACATATCCAGTCAGACTAATGCCAACAATGAGCACCACCATTAGCCAGATGCGAAAGGGATTCAGCACCCCGTAGGGATCGAAAGGCCGGTTCGGCAGCACCGGCAGGACGATCAGCGAAATGATCACAAACTGCATGATGGCCGTGAAGTCACGTGTGCCGATCGAGTGCGCCATGGCGTGCAATTGCGGCTTGAAAAACAGGAGCACGGCCACTGCGCTGCCTAGCACGATGCCGACCGCGAGCGGTCCAAGGACGAGATAGACGCCGACGCCGAACATCACGAGCATCGCCACCTCGGTTGTCAGTCCGGGATTGATGCGTCCCGATTTCCACTCCGCGAAATTCGCAATCACGACCATCGTGGCCATTGCGACAAAGCCCGCGACGACCACCCAGCCGCCGTAGTTTTGCGCGAGCAATCCCGACAGCGTGCCGAGCAGCGTGATCAGCGGGAACGTTCGGATCCCTGCCACTTTGGAATCGGTTCGCTCTTTCTGCAGACCGACGAGCAATCCCAGACCGAGGGAGATGCCTAGCCTGAGCAGGATGGCTTCCGTATTCATCGTGGCTGAAGGTAGCAGGCGGGCGTGTGTGATTGCCAGCGTTGCCGTCATGGTTGCGCCACCCAGACAGCACTCGCCTTTCACGACCGAAGTGCGGACAATCCCGCCCGGCAATGAAATCAGCCCCCCTTCTTCGCTTCATATTCCCCATCCTTGCGGCGCTCTTCCTCGCGTCATGCGACAAGCCGAAGGCGGACGCGGGCGCAGGACCCTCGGCAACTCCTCCGAGGTCGGAGAAGCCGGCGGAAAAGGTGCGCATCGTCTCATGGAATCTCCAGTGGTTTCCCGGGCACAAGCCCGAGGCCACGCCCGAGATGGCTGCGGAGCACATGGCGGCGGTGCAAAAAGCCGTGGCTGAAATGAAGCCGGACGTGCTGCTGCTGCAGGAGGTGCGCACATGGGATGGAGCGGCGAAACTTTGCGAAGCGGTGCCAGGACTCACGCCGCATGTGGTGACGGCATTCGACAAAATGATCCCCGATGCGCGTCCGCAGAATCAGGTCGTCGCAGCGAGGATGCCCGCGGATTCCTCATGGTCTGCGACGTGGACGGGCGGACACTACGGGCCGCCGCGTGGCTATGCATTTGCGGCGCTCGATGTCGGCGGCGGGCGCTTCCTGCTGTGCTGGTCGCTGCATTTGAAAAGCAACGTGGGTCCGCTCGCTGCGAACATCTCCATGCGGGCGGAATCCGCTCGGCAACTCCTCGCGCACGTGCGGGACATGGTCGCGCTTTACAGCCAGCGCGGTCCGTGCGCGGTCGTGGTGGCCGGGGATATGAATACTTCCGCCGACGATCCGAGATTTGCGAAAGATCCGACATTGCGCGGGTTCACCGGCGCCGGGCTGTGGTGGACGCACGAGGGGGTGGCGTTTGCGCAACGCACGACGATTCCGGGCGAGGGCTCGCTCGCGAACAACTGCTTCGATCACATCTACACCGCGGGTCTCGGAAAGCCGGTGGCTTTTGCCAAGGCCTATCCCGGCGTGAGCGATCACTACCCGGTGGTGCTCGACGTGGATTTTTCAAAGGGTGACTTCGCCCCGCGCATCGATTTCGCCGGCGGTCTGAAGGAGCTTTCCTCGATCCCCGCGGTGGTTGCGCCCGTCGATCTCCCGGGAATCATCTCTGCGAATGACGCCGCGGGCATCGCCGCCGCCGTCGGGAAAATCGCGACCGTGCGCGGAAAGATTTCGCAAGTCGGCCAGACGAAAAACGCGAGTGTCACTTTCATCAACTTCGAGGGAAATACGCGGGAACAGTTTGTGGGGATCGTGAAGAAGGAACACTTCGCCAGCATCGCCGCCGCATTCGGTGGCACGCTCGAAAGCCTCGAAGGCAAGACCGTGGAACTCCACGGCGAGATCATCGCCTACAAGGACAAGCCCGAGATCGAACTCCGCGCGCCCGCGGACATTCGGGTGGTGGAGTAGGGGAGCTTTCGCCGAAGGGAACTGTGCGTCGGTCCTCTCCTTTTCCGCGATGACACCGCCTGTGACGCCTGCCACGATTGGGACATGCGCAAAACCCTCCTGTCCCTCCTCGCCGTCTCGTCCTCCATCTTCGCCGCCGAACCCGCGCCCGCGAAAATCACCCACACCTTCTTCATCGCCGGCGGCGAAACCGCAATCCTCTCGGATGACGGCAAGCCGCTCTGGACCTACCCCGCCGGCACGCGCGACGGCTTCGTCCTGCCGAATGGCAACCTCCTTCTCGCCCTCTCGAAGAACAAGGACTACCCCGGCGGCGCCGTCGTCGAAGTCACGCGCGACAACAAGATCGTCTTCGAGTTCAAAGGCACGCAGTCCGAAGTGAACACCGCGCAGCTCCTCGCGAACGGCAACATCATGCTCACCGAGGCCGGCGCGAAGCCTCGGCTGCTCGAAGTCACGCGCGACGGCAAAATCGCCGTCGAAGTCCCGCTCCAGTGCCAGAACACGAATCACCACATGGAAAGCCGCATGGCGCGCAAGCTCGCGAACGGCAACTACCTCGTCCCGCAGCTCCTCGACAAGGTCGTGCGCGAATACACCCCCGAGGGCAAAATCGTGTGGGAGTTCAAGACGCCCGACGAGCCGAAGGACGCATGGCCCTTCACCGCCATCCGCCTGCCCGACGGCCACACGCTCGTGAACCTCACGCACGGCAACACCGTCGTCGAGGTGGACGCCGCCGCCAAAATCGTCTGGCAGCTCACCAACGCCGACCTGCCCCAGCCGCTGCTGAAAGACCCATGCGGCGCGCAGCGCCTGCCGAACGGCAACACCGTGATAACAAGCTACGGCGCGGGCGACCAGAAGGTGAAGCTGCTCGAAGTCACGCGCGACAAGAAGGTCGTGTGGACCTTCGAGCGGGAGAAAAAGGGCGGCATCCACGAATTCCAAATCCTCGACACCAACGGCGCGCCGCTCGACGGGGTGCCTATGAAGTAGTGTTCGCAGTTTAATCGCCATGCCACCAATCAGAACGCCAGAAGCTCTAATAGGACGCTTGATCGGCATGACGATCTGCGCGATTGGCGGTTTGATAGCTGTCTTTGTTCCAAGCCTCAGTGTGGGTCAGCGCATCTACGGTCTTATTCTATTTCTGCTTTTTGGAATTCCGCTGCTCATCATGTTATTTAAACGCAAGCGCGATTAAGAGATTTACGCCTCTACCGCGCTGGCGCACGTAACGCGCACTTCACTTTCAACCAATGGCGCATAGTTCACCTCGAAGAACTCCGCGAAGACTGGAATCGCGCGCGGTTGCAGCTTCCGCTTTTGCCAATCGCATCGCTCTAATAACCAAGACGCCCCGATACTGCAGTTTCTAACGGCTCAATCTGCCGCAGCTTCTCTTTCCCACATGCGCTTCGTCCGAATACAACTCCGCACCGCTGGGATTTGCTGCAGCGCGCTCTCGCTCTTTGCGTGCGGCATTTCCGCTGCGGCGGAGCCGGCGGAGAGCGTGGAGTTTTTCGAGAAGCGCATCCGGCCGGTGCTTTCGGAGCAATGCTACAAGTGCCACAGTTCGACTTCGGAAAAGCTCAAGGGCGGGCTGATGCTCGACAGCCGCGAGGCGCTGCTGAAAGGCGGCGACACCGGCCCGGCAATCACACCCGGCGATCCGGAGAAGAGCCTGCTCATCGAGGCCGTCCGCTGGAAGAACACCGACATGCAGATGCCGCCGAAGAAGTCGCTCGCGCCCGCGCAGATCGCGGACTTCGAGGCGTGGGTGAAGGCGGGCGCACCGTGGCCGCAGGAAGCAGGCGCGAAGGTCGCGAAGAAGGAAATTTTCGATCTGCAAAAACGCAAGCAGGAGCACTGGTGCTGGCAGCCGCTGCTGAATGCGCCACCGCCCGCAGTGAAGGACGCAGCGTGGCCGCGCATGGACACCGACCGTTTCATCCTCGCGAAGCTGGAGGAGAGAAATCTGAAGCCCGCGCCGGACGCTGATGCGCGCACTTTGATCCGCCGCTTGTCGTTCGACATCACGGGCCTGCCGCCGTCGTTGGAGGAAGTGGAGCGTTTTGTGCGCGAATTTTCCAACAGCGCGGATGACACGGTGACAAGGCGACAAGGTGACAAGGTGAACGATGCCGCTCACCCCTTCACCGTGTCACCCTCTCACCTTGTCACCGAGCGAAGCACGCAACAGCAGCGCGCCCTCGAACACCTCGTGGACACGCTGCTCGCCTCGCCCGCCTTCGGCGAACGCTGGGCGCGGCACTGGCTCGATCTCGTGCGGTACGCCGAGACGCGCGGGCACGAGTTCGAGCCGGAAATTCCCAACGCCTGGCAGTATCGCGACTACGTCATCCGCGCGCTGAACAGCGACATTCCCTACGACCGTTTCGCCGCCGAGCACATTGCTGGCGACCTGCTCCCGCCGCGCATCCATCCGCAGAGCGGCGCAAACGAGGCCATCATCGGCACGGGCTTCTGGTTCCTCGGCGAGGAGGTGCATTCGCCCGTGGACATCCGGCAGGACGAGGCCGACCGCATGGACAACCGGCTCGACGTGATGGGCAAGACGTTCCTCGGCGTGACCATCGGCTGCGCGCGCTGCCACGACCACAAATTCGACGCCATCTCGCAGCGCGACTACTATGCGATGCAGGGCTTCCTGATCAGCAGCGGCTACCGGCAGGCGCGCTTCGAGACGCTCGAGCCGCACCGCCAGATCGCGCAGCAACTCGACCGCGTGCGCACCTCCACACGTGCGGCGATTTTGAAAAATGTGGCCGGCGCGGTCGAGCCGGGCATAGCGCGATTGGCCGATGCACTCATGGCCGCACGCACCGTGCTGCGAGTCCCGAACGCCACGCCGCCACCCGACGAAGGCGCGAACGATTCCGCATTCATCGAGCGCATCGCCGCGGAGTTGACGCTCGCGAAAACCGACGCGCAGAATCCGCTGCATGCATTCGCGAAAATCGCGTCCGACGCGAAGGCCGACGAGACGAAGGCATTCGCAAAGGCATTCGGCCCGGTGCTCGCGGACTTGGAAAAACGCGATGTCACGCTGCTGAAGTTTTCGCCTGACCAGATCGTCGCCGACTACACGGGCAAATGTGGAGCCGACGACTCGTCGGGTCATTCGCTTGCTGACGAGTCTAAGCGCGCAGGTGCAAGCCGCGACCTTCCGGTCGCGCCTACGACACCGTGGATGCAGGACGGCTTCAGCTTCGGTCCGCGTCCGCTGCGCGCGGGCGATCCTATTTTCGGCGGCAGCGCCGACCAGCCGCTGCTCGGGATCAACGTGCGCGCCGCAGCCGTCCGCGACACCGCGTGGAAATCGCTTGCGGTGAAAAACGCCGGGCGCGACCACGGCAAACTCGGCACTTGGGAACGTTCCGAGCAGACGCTCCGCACTCCGGAGGTCACGCTCGCAGGCGAACGCCTCTGGTATCTCGTGAAAGGCGCGGGCCGCGCGTATGCGGTGGTAAATTCCCATCTCGTCATCGCCGGCCCGCTGCACGGCGCTTTGCTGCGAGAATGGAAGGCCGACGGCAACCGCTGGCAATGGGTGGAGCATCCGCTCAAGAGCTACGCCGGCCATCGCGTGCACGTGGAGTTTTCGCCCGGCGACGACGGCGAGTGCGCCATCGCGATGGTCGTGCAGTCCGCCGAAAAGCCGCCGTTGCCCGGCGACACGAGCGCACGGCTGCTCACCGCGATGCACGATTCAAAAATCGTCTCGCCCGTCACGCTCGCCGAGGCGACACAACGCATGCTGGTGGATGTGTGCGAAAAACTTCGCACCGACAAAATCGGCGACGACGCAGCACTCGCCGACTGGCTCGTGCGGAAACTCGATCTCTTCGCTCCCGCCGGAAGCCCCGCGCGCAAACACCTCGCCGACGCCACGCAACCGCTCATCGCGCAGCAGAGCGAACTCACCGCGAGGATTCAGCCGCAGTCGCAGACCGCACCCGCGATGTTCGATGGCAGCGGTGTGAATGAATTCCTGCTCGTGCGTGGCCAGGCAAAAGTGCCTGCCGCGATGGTGCCGCGGCGTTTTCTCGAAGCCATCGGCGGTGCCGCGCAGCCCGAAATCAAGAACGGCAGTGGACGATTGGATCTCGCCCAGCGCATCACCGATCCCGCGAACCCGCTCACCTCGCGCGTCATCGTGAACCGCGTGTGGCATCACCTTTTCGGACGCGGCATCGTGCCGACGGTGGACAACCTCGGCGTCCTCGGCCAGCCGCCGTCGCACCGCGAACTGCTCGACTATCTCGCCGCGCGATTCGTGAAAGAGCAGGGCTGGTCCGTGAAGAAACTCATCCGCGAACTCGTGCTCTCGCGCACCTACGCGATGTCCAGCCAGCCTGCGGACGCCGCTGCCGAGCAGGCCGACCCGGAAAACCTCCTGCTGCATCGCGCAAACCTGAAGCGACTCGAAGGCGAGGCCATCCGCGACGCGATGCTCGCCATCTCCGGCCGGCTCGATCCGAAACTCGGCGGCCCGCCCGTGCCGGTGTTCCTCAGCGAATTCATGGACGGCCGCGGCAGGCCGTCGCGCAGCGGTCCGCTTGATGGCGACGGCCGCCGCAGCATTTACACCGCCGTGCGCCGCAATTTCCTCCCGTCCATGATGCTCGCATTCGACACGCCGATTCCCTTCATGACGATGGGCCGGCGCAATGTCTCGAACGTCCCCGCGCAGGCGCTCATCCTCATGAACGATCCCTTCGTCGTGGAGCAGGCAAAGCTGTGGTCAAAGCGCCTGCCCGAGGAATCCGACGAGCCGCAGCGCGTTCAGCAGATGTATCTCGCCGCATTCAGCCGCCCGCCCACGCCCTCCGAACTCGCCGACGCGACTACCTTTCTCGCCGAGCAGCGCGCCCTCTACGGCACCACCGGCACCCTTGCGGACGAAGGTGCATGGGCTGATTTTGCGCATGTCCTCTTGAACGTGAAGGAATTCATCTACCTCAATTGAGGGCCGATCATGCCTCAAGAATGATGGGCCGGCATGCGGTGCGGAACGGGTATCTGCAGGGCCACCCAGCGTCAGTCGGGGAGCTGATGCCTCCGGGCTTGTGTGTCCTCGCGGCGGGGGCATGATCCGCCTGCGTCCACCCCGATGGCCATCACTTCACAAGACGACTCTTTCAGTGCATTGCTTGACGCCGAGCTGCGCATGAACGCGGGTGCTGCGAAGACGCTCCGGGTCGGCGCGGGAGAGTTCATTTTCCATGAAGGCGATGCGGGCGACGGGATGTATGTCGTGGACAGTGGACGCGTGGACATCGTGATTGGTGCAAAGGACGAGGAGCCGCGTGTGCTCTCGCGGATCGGGCCGGGCGGGATCTTCGGCGAGATGGCGATCATCGACGGCAAGCCCCGCTCCGCTGCGGCGCGGGCGGATGGCGATTGCACGCTGAGGTTCCTCCCCCGTGACGAGGCGCTGCTGCTCTTTTCAAAGTCGCCGGAAATCATGCTCTCGCTGATGCGTGATTTTTCCAACCGCATGCGCGAATCGAATGCGCGGCACGTCGAGGAGCTTCTCCAGGCGGGGCGTCTGGCGCTCGTCGGGCGCTTCGCGCAGTCGGTCGTCCACGATCTGAAGAATCCGCTGAATATCATCAGCATCGCCGGCGATCTGGCGGCCATGGAAGGGACATCGCGTGAGACGCTCGTGATGGCTTCGGGGATGATCCGCCGGGAAGTGAATCGCCTGACGACGATGGTGAATGAGGTGCTCGATTTCACCCGACAGACGCCCGGCACGGTCGCGCTCACGCCCACGGCGTTTCATGATTTTATGCGCGTGCTCTTCGATGAGGTCGGCCCACTCGCGGGGGATCGTGGCGTGAAGATCGTGTGTGAGACCGCGCCGCCCGAGGTGTCTCTGAACATTGATGAGCGCCGGCTCGTCCAGGCGTTTTACAATCTCATCAACAACGCCGCCGACTTCATGCCCGAGGGAGGCACCGTGAAGCTGCGATTTGCGCGCGCGGATGATGAATTGCAGGTGGAGGTCGAGGATTCGGGCACGGGCATCGCGCCGGAAATCGCGGAGCGGCTTTTCCAGCCATTCGCGACCTTTGGAAAGAAAACTGGCACCGGACTCGGGCTGGCGATTTGCAAGCGAATCATCGAAGCGCACAAGGGCCGCATCCGCGCGCGTTCGGAGCCGGGGCGCGGCGCGATTTTTTCGATCATGCTTCCGGTGGCAAAATAGATCTGCAAAGAGAATGCGGTTGGCCGGACTTGATTCCGGAGATTCGTAACAGACCGTTTTCGTTCGCAGCCTTTCGAGCCACATTTTCCGACCTTCAACGATGCACCACTGCGGAAATTTTTCCCCACGCGCGCTGACCCGACGCGAGATGCTCGCGCGCTGCGCGAATGGCTTCGGCGCGATCGCACTCACGGCACTGATGTCGGACAAGGCGTTTGGCGGAGTTGTGCGCTCGGGCACACCCACCGGCCCGCTAAATCTGCTGGCGCCACGCGTGCCGCATTTTTCGCCGAAGGCGAAGAGCGTCATCTTCCTCTACATGGACGGCGGGCCTTCGCAGGTGGACACGTTCGACCCGAAGCCGCGGCTGACGGCGGAGGATGGCAGGCCGTTCGGGATGAAGATGGAGGCGACGCAGTTTAACAACAACGGGAGCACGCTCGGGTCGCCGTGGAAATTCCGGCAATACGGGCAGTGCGGCGCGCCGGTGAGCGAGCTTTTCCCGCACGTCGCGGAGTGCGTGGATGACCTCGCGATCGTGCGCTCGATGACGAGCGAATTTTCCGAGCACACGAATGCGAATTATTTTCTGCACACCGGCAGCGGCCTGCAGGGGCGGCCGAGCATGGGTGCGTGGGCGGGCTACGGGCTCGGCAGCGAGAATGCGGATCTGCCGGGCTTCATCGTGCTGAATGGTGGACTCATCCCGCCGGGTGGGCTGGACAATTTCAACAGCGGCTTCCTGCCAGCGACGTATCAGGGCTCGATTTTCAAGGCGGGCGCGAATGCCGTGGCGAACGTGACGCCGACCGAGGCGAGCGTGGAATTGCAGAACCACAAACTCGCGCTGATGCGGAAGCTGGACCGCGGAGTCGTCTCGCGGTTTGGAAAAATGGATGCACTGGAAAGTTCGATCGGCAACTATGAACTCGCGTATCGCATGCAGTCCGCCGTGCCGGAACTCATGGACGTGAGCGGTGAGACCGAAGCGACGAAGGAACTCTACGGGCTCAACGCCCCGCTGCCGCAGACGAAGACTTTCGGCGCGCAATGCCTGCTCGCGCGCAGGCTCGTTGAACGCGGCGTGCGTTTCATTGAGCTGACGTGCCCGAACGGCGCGGGCGACCGCTGGGACCAGCACGGCAATCTCAAGGAAGGCCACGAGAAGAATGCGCGCTTTGTGGACCAGGGAATCGCGGGTTTGCTGAAGGATCTCAAGTCGCGCGGTCTGCTCGACAGCACGCTCGTCGTGTGGGGCGGCGAGTTTGGCCGCACGCCATTTGCGCAGGGCAAGAACGGGCGCGATCACAATCCGTTCGGCTTCACGATGTGGCTCGCGGGCGGCGGCGTGAAGGGCGGCGTGACTTTCGGCGTGACGGACGACTACGGCTACAAGGCGGTGGAGGACAAGGTGAGCATCCATGATCTGCACGCGACGATGCTGCACCTGCTCGGCATGGATCACACGAAGCTCACCTTCCGCTTCAGCGGCCGCGACATGCGACTTACGGATGTTTACGGCGAGGTCGTGAAGGACATTCTGGCGTAGCGTCCGAAGACGCGCTGGAGAAAAAGCCGTTTGACGCCCGCGCGGCTGCGCCCGCATGTTCGCGGCCACATTTTTCTATGGCAAACTACGATCTCATCGTCATCGGCGCCGGGCCTGCGGGCTATGTCGCGGCAATCAAGGCGGCACAACTCGGCAAGAAGGTCGCCTGCGTGGAGAAGGAACGCGGCGGCGGCACTTGCAATAACTGGGGCTGCATCCCGACGAAGGCGCTGCTGAAAAACGCGGAGCTTTTCCACACGATGAAGCATCGCGCGGCGGAGTTTGGCTTCAAGATCGCGGGTCTGGAATACGACTGGGCGGCGATCATCAAGCGCTCGCGCGTCGTGTCGGATAAGGGCGCGGCGGGAGTGGATTTTCTGTTCAAGAAAAACAAGATTGATTCGATCAAAGGTGAGGCGTCGCTCGACAAGGCGGGCGAGGTGCGCGTGAAGTCGGCGGACGGAAAAGAGGAAACGCACACGGCGAAGAACATCCTGATCGGGACAGGCTGCGTGTCGCGTCCGCTGCCGGGGCTGGAGTTCAATGGCAAGACGGTGATCGGCTCGAAGGAAGCGCTGGCACTTCCGGCGCAGCCGAAGAGCATCGTGATCATCGGAGCGGGTGCGATCGGCGTGGAGTTCGCGTATTTTTTCAATGCGTTCGGGACGAAGGTCACCATTGTCGAGATGCTGCCGAATCTGCTGCCGGTCGAGGACACGGAGGTGTCACAGGCGCTGGAGAAATCTTTTGCGAAACAGGGCATTACTTCACTGCTTGGGCACAAGACGGTGAAGACGGAAGTGAGCGACAGCGGTGTGAAAATCACCGTCGCCGATGCGGCAGGCGCGGAGAAAATGATCGAGGCCGACATGGTGCTCGTGGCCATCGGCATCCAGCCGCTGCTGCCGGGCGGGACGCTGAAATTTGAACTCGTGAAGGGCTACCTGAAGACGAACGACCGCTATGAGACGACTGTGAAGGGTGTCTTCGCCGCGGGCGACATCATTGGGCCGCCGTGGCTCGCGCACGTCGCCAGCTTCGAGGCGGTGCAGGCGGTGGAGGGGATGTTTGAGCCGAAGTTCAAGCCGAAGAAGGTGACCATTTTCCCCGGCTGTACGTACTGCCAGCCGCAGGTCGCGAGCGTGGGCCTCACCGAGCGCGCGGCGAAGGAGGCGGGGAAGAAATTCAAGGTCGGCAAGTTCCCGTTCATGGCGAGCGGCAAGGCGCGCGCCATCGGCGAGAGCGAGGGCTTCGTGAAGCTCATCGTCGGCGAGCCGCACGGCGAGATCCTCGGCGCACACATCATCGGATCGGAAGCGACCGAGATGATCGCGGAACTCGGACTCGCGATCACGCTGGAGGCGACGATTGATGAAATTGAGGCGACGATCCACGCGCACCCGACGCTCGGCGAGGGCGTGAAGGAGGCGGCGGAAGTCGCAGCCGGTCACGCGATCCACGTCTAGCCTTGCATCGAAAACGCGGCGGGTGCCTGCGATTGACCGCCATTTCCGCCCCTGCTAGCACACGCCGCATGGCTCCCCAGTTCCTGCGTGTCGTCGGCGTTGCAATTGCGTTCTCGGTTTTCGTCCCGTGCGCCGGTGCTCAGCAGCCTGCGCAGGCGATGCGAGTGTGGACTGCGGCGAGCGGTCAGAAATTCCAGGCAAAATTTGTCACCCTAGACGGTGAAACGGTGACGTTGTTGCTCGCGAGTGGGCAAACGTCAAAATTTGCACTGAATCTTCTGTCCGCCGGGGATCAGGCGGCCATCCGCGCGGCTGGTGTTCCGATCCCGGTGGCGACAAAACCGGGCACGCCAGCAGCGGCGAGCAACACGAAGCCCGGCATACTTTCGACGTCGAAAACGCGCGCGTGGCCGGTGACGGTCGAGGTACCGCCGAATTCGATCGAGATCACACTTGGCGAACAGGACGCTTCGAAGCGTCGTTACGTTTACAAGTCGCAGTCGTTTGAATTCGTGTCGCAGGACAAGCTCGCGGGCAGCGTGATGAAGGAGGTGGCGCGCACCTTCGAGGCCACGCGCGCGCTTGTCTCGGCGCTGCCGTGGGGGATCCAGCCGACGCCTCCTGTGGATCTTGGATTCTATCAGGCGAAGCTCTTCGTCACGCGCGAGGATTACTTCGCAGATGGGGGACCTGTGGATTCCGGCGGTGTGTATTTTTCCAAGGATCGCATTTTCCGCATCCCTTTCCCCAGCCTGGGCCTGATGCTGCAGGGCAAGACGTGGTTCAAGAAGCCCGACTACCACGGCGACACGCTCGTGCATGAAGTCACGCACCAGATGATGCACGACTTCCTGCCTTTCCTGCCGAAGTGGATCATCGAGGGCACCGCAGAGTACACTGAGAGCCTGCCTTACAATGCAGGCCGCTTCCTCGCCAGCTCTCACGCGCGCGGGCTGAAGGAATACATCGCGAAGGCCGCGAGCCATAAGGTGCTCACCTCGGAGTTTCGGCCGCCGGGCGAGCACATCGCGATGAAGCGCGACAACTGGGAGAGCCTCTCGAATCAGCAGCACTCGCAGCACCTGCTCTATTTCCAGTCGTATGTGATGGTCTATTTTTTCTGCCATCTCGATGGCGATGGAAAGGGGACGCGCTTCCTGAAGTATCTCGACGCGATTGCTGAGGCGCGCGGTGAGTGGGATGCGTTCTTCAAGAATCCCGCCGTGAAGATGAATACCGACGGCAGCTACACTTTCCCGAACAGCTTGCCGCAGCCGATGGCGAAAAGGTCCGAGGAATTTGGCATCGAAAAGCTGAGCATCCTCCTCGACGGGCGCGATGCTGCGGCGCTCGAAAAGGACATCCGGGAGGCTTTCAAGAAGATCGGCGTGAAGCTGTAGTCAAAGTAGTCCCGCGCTTCAGCGCGCAACGGCACGCGAATCTGAATATGCGCTGTGCCACCCGGATGTCTCGCGACGAATGTGGACCAAGACGGGCTAAAGCCCGGGACTACCTTGGCACGGGCTCTAAGCTTCCCACGCGCTGGGGATGATGCTGCATTACCCATCCACCTCCTCCTTTACTCAATGATCCATCCACGCACCTCCCGTCGTTCATTCATCAAGGGCATCGGCACCATCACGGCAGCCGGCATGTTCCCAAATCTTCTTCTCGCGCAGGGCGCTTCGAAGAAAGTCGGCATCGCTTGCATCGGCGTGATGGGCAAGGGCCAGTCCGACGTCTCGGGTGTCGCGGAAAAGAACGAGATCGTGGCCATCTGCGACGTGGATGCGAAGAGCCTCGCGAAGGCTCAGGAGAAGTATCCGAATGCGAAGCCGTATTCCGATTTCCGCAAGATGCTCGACGAGGTGAAGGGGATCGACGCCGTGACCATCAGCACGCCGGACCACGCGCACTATCCCGCGGCGATGCATGCGCTCAGTCACGGCAAGCACATCTTCATCCAGAAACCGCTCACGAATACGCTCTGGGAATGCCGCCAGCTCCACCTCGGTGCGCGGAAGAAAAAAGTCATCACCCAGATGGGCAACCAGGGCCACACCTACGAAGGAAACCGCGAAGTGAAGGAATGGATCGACGCCGGTGCGATCGGAAAAGTGAAGGAAATCCACGTGTGGACGAACCGCCCGATCTGGCCGCAGGGTAAAAGCGCCATCATCACTCCCGCCACGCCGCCGGACTCGCTCGACTGGCAGCACTGGCTCGCCGCCACGCCCGACGCGCCCTACTCGGCGAGCATCCATCCTTTCAAATGGCGCGGCTTCCTCGAATACGGTGCGGGTGCGTTCGGCGACATGGGCTGTCATCTCATTGATGCGCCATCGGTCGCGCTCGGTCTCGGCGTGCCGAGCTTCGTCACCGCGACGAAGGTGGACGACCTCACCGAAATCGCGTGGCCGACCGGCTCGATCATCAAAATGGAATTCCCCGGCAATTCGCATGGCAACATCTCGCTGACGTGGCACGAGGGCAAGAAGCCCGACGGCACGCCTTACCTCCCTGAGTTCCCGAGCATCATCAATATGAACGAGGCCTTCGCCTACAAGGATCCCGCGAAGAACGGCACCGTCACGCCCGGCGGCTGGATGATCATCGGCACCGAGGGTCTCATTTTGAACAAGAGCGATCAGGCGAAGGACATGCAGATATGGCCCGAGAAACGCCGCGAGGAATTCCTCGCCAAGCCGCCGACGAAGACCGAGGCGCGCAGCGTCACGCCTGGCAATCCGCAGCAGGAATGGACCGAGGCGATCAAGGCCGGCAAGGAATTCGCACAGATGGGCCACTTCGACTACTCCTGCCCGCTCACGGAACTCACCCTCATCGGCGGCCTTGCCATGCGTTTTCCCGGCAAACGCCTCGAATGGGATTCCGCGGCGCTCAAGGTCACGAATGACGAAGCCGCGAACGCATTCATCAAACGCAAGGCGTATCGCAAGGGCTACGAATACTCGGCGGACAGCATCTAGCTTTCCGCAACGCCACTCCATGCGGCCCGGCACAAACGGGCTTGCAGCGAAGTGAATGAAGTCGAAGGTGCGCAGGCTTCCGCAGGCAACCGCGGTTCCTGCGCACTTTTCATATCCCCGCCATGACATCTGATCCCGCCTCTGTCCCGCAAAGTCGCGGCTGGCTGCGCGTGCTGATCGCATTCATCATCGCATTCGACGCAGCGGCGATTTTTCAATGGGCGGATGGTGCGTTGAAGAGCGAATTCGGCGGACATCCGGAAGAGGCGCAGAACTATCTCGCGGGTTTGCGCGTGAGGGATTCTTTCACGCAAACGCCGGAGCGTGAAAGCGGCGATAGCGGAGCCTCAGCGGCATCGTTGTCCGTGCAGAAGCGCGGATTTCCGCTCTTGCTCGGGGGCTGGATGACGGTCGCCGGCAAGTCGCGGATCGCGGTGATGCTGCTGATGACGGCCTTGGCCGCATGCACCGCGACGCTGATCTTTTGCGCTTTGCGGAGGGAGCTCGGTGGCCTGGCCGCGGGTGCCGCGTCGCTGCTGTGGCTTTCCGCGCCCGCAGTGCGGGAGTCTTACGAGACGATCCTGCCGGAGCAATTTCACGCCTTTGTGCTCACGGGGGCGGCGCTGCTCTGGGCGCGGATGATGAATGAAACGGAGATGAAACGCGCAGCGGCTGCGAAATGGATCGGCAATGCGGCGCTGTGCGTGATCCTCGGTTTGATGGGAGCGGCATTCGTGAGCGTCATCCAAGTGGGTCCGGGCGATGCGCGGGCGGCGTCTCACTTTTTGAGGGAATGCGTGTCGGTTTCCGGTGTCGGTGTGCTCTCGTTTGCGATCGTGGGAATGGCGATTCGGCGGCGTCCAGCGGTGCTGGCACACGCGATGTGGGCGGCGCTGTCTGCGCTGGTCGCCGGCGTGCTTTTTGCCCGCTGGATGAAGTCGGATGTTCCGGATGTGCGCGTGCTGGTCGTGGCGACGCCGGCGCTGGCGATGCTTGCGGCTCGCGGTGCCATCGCGCTCGCCAGCGTCATCGTTCCGCGGGCCGAGCCGGACACTGAACTGCCGCGTCGCAAGGTGCTCTGGATTTTGCTCCTGCTGCTGCTCGCGTGGCCGTCGTATCTCCTCAGCCCGTGGCAAAAGGACTGGCATGGCTTCGGCCAGATTGCGGCGTCGCTTATCGAGGAGTCGCATGGCCCGGCGCGGGTGCTCATCGTCTCGGATCCGCGCGGGGAGGGGATGCTGCTTTCGGAACTTTCGTTGCGCGACCGGGCGAGGAAAATCACCATCGAGCGTGGCAGCGAGACCCTCGCCGAATCCGTCGGCGTCGAGCCGTCCGCACTGCCGGCCCAGCGATTCCACGAGGATGAGCAGCTCTTTGCACACCTCATCTCCGGGCGGATCCAATACGTCGTGCTAGACAGTGCTGTGCCTCTCGAAACTCGGGCCGACTACCACGACCAGATGCGCCGTGTGCTGGAGGATAATGTCCGCATTTTTTGGCCCATCGCCGATAGCCCGCTGTTTCGAGCTGGCGAGCCGATGGGGCATCCGCTGCGAATCTTCCGGGTGTTGCAAGCGGCCGGGGCGGAGCTCCGGTAGTGCGGCAGCTTGACCGTGACGCGGTTGATGTTACCGACGATGTCCTTATGTCCGATCTGATCCGCGAATCCGAACTCCTTCCTGTCGAAATCACGCACGACACCGTCCTTGCGGATGCATCCGCGAATCCTTTCAAGCTCGTGGTGGATCCCGTGATGCGGGTGAAGCTGCGCCGGGCGCTCTTTGATCTCATCGAAAATCACGATGAGGAGCTCGCGACGTATGTGAGCGACGGTCTGCTCGCGCTGGATAGCTATAAGGAATATATTGAGATTTTCGCAAAAAGCCTGCGCGAGAGCATGGCCACGCCAGATGGCGTCTCGTATCTGCTGAGGGCGTGCGGATTTCATGCGAGTCCCGAGCAGATCAATCTGGATCCTGAGACGCGCTGGAAAATCCAGCGCTGAGCTGCTGCTCCGCGCGCCATTTCGGTGCATCCGAAAAAGCGGCCTTGGTCGTTTCCTTATTGCTAATCTTCCCGCCCGCCAACGGTCATTCCGTGGGCATAAACTGCACCCTTTTCCAAAAAAATGATCCGTCCCCGCACCTCCCTCCGCACCCGCACTTTCATCGCCACGGCATCCGTGCTCGCCATCGGCACGCTCGGCTGGGCGCTGCATGACAAGAATGCCGGCCCGGAGCAGTTTGAGATCAAATTCAAGCTGCCCGCGCCCAAGCCGCTGACGCCCGACGAAGAGCTGAAGACTTTCAAACTGCCGAAGGGCTTCCATGCCGAGTTGGTCGCCGCGGAGCCGATGGTCGAGGAGCCGATCGCGATGAGCTGGGATGAAAAGGGACGCCTCTTTGTCTGCGAAATGCGCGGCTACATGCAGGACGTGGAGGGCAAGGGCGAGGATCAGGAACTGGGCCGCATCGTCATGCTGGAGGATACCGACGGAGATGGCAAAATGGACAAGCGCACCGTCTTTGCCGACAAGCTCATCCTGCCCCGTTCGGTCACGTGCGTGAACGGCGGCGTGCTCGTCGGCGAGCCTCCCGCGCTGTGGTTCCTGAAGGACACGAATGGCGACGGCGTGGCCGACGTGAAGGAGCAGGTGGACGCAGCCTTCGGCGTGCGCGGTGCACAGCCCGAACACCTGGCAAATTCGCCCACGCGGTTCCTCGACAACTGGGTCTATTCCGCCAACCACGGCATGCGCTACAAGCTCAAGGACGGGAAATGGATCGCCGAGAGCACCCCGAGCCGCGGCCAGTGGGGCATGACGCAGGACGATTACGGCCGCCCATTTTACAATTTCAACTCCGACTTCCTCCGTTCGAACTTCGTCCCCGAGACGCTTTACAAGCGCAACCCGAACTTCGCCGCCAGCGCCGGTGCGGGCGTGCAGATTCTGAAAGACCAGAGCTGCTGGCCCTCGCACCCGACACCCGGCGTGAACCGCGGCTACGAGCCGAAGCAACTCCGCGAAGACGGCACGCTCGCGACCTGCACCGCGACGTGCGGCGCGGGCGTCTATCGCGGCGGACTTTTCCCGAAGGAATTTGCGGGCAACATTTTCATCCCGGAGCCCGCGGGCAATCTCGTGAAGCGCGTCATCATCGAGGAAAAGGACGCCGTGCTCACCGCAAAAAATGCGTATGGCGAAAAGACCGAGTTCATGACCTCCACGGACGAGCGCTTTCGTCCCGTGAACGCCTACACCGGCCCCGACGGCGCGCTCTACATCACCGACATGTATCGCGGCGTGATCCAGCACAAGGGCTTCCTCACGCACTACCTCATCGCAAACATCAAGGACCGCAATCTTGAGGAGCCCTACTTCAAGGGCCGCATCTGGCGCATCGTCCCCGACGGTGCGAAGCCGCAGGCCGTGAAGCTCCCCGAGGAACCCGCGAAGCTCGTCACTTTCCTGTCGCATGAAAATGGCGTCGTGCGCGACACCGCGCAGCGTCTCCTCGTCGAGAAAAAGGACGCCGGCGTCGCACCCGCGATCGCGGCAGTTGCCAGGACGGGCAATAACCCCATCGCTAAAATTCACGCACTCTGGACACTGGAAGGCATGGGTGCAGTCACCCCGGATGTCATCGCCGCCTGCATCGCGGACAAGAACGCCAAGGTCCGCGCCGCCGCCGTCCGCGTGTCCGACCGCACGATGTCCGCCGAGCTGGCGAAGCTCGTGAATGACCCGTCCGTGGACGTGCAAATCGCGCTCGCTTTCACGCTCAGCGCATTTCCCGAGGGACAGGAAGCCACCATCGCCCTCGGTCGCCGCTCCGGCGCAAACCCGCTCGTCCGCGAAGCCATCGTCTCCGGCCTGCGTGGCCGCGAGCTTGAAGTCCTGGAGACGCTCATCAAAGTTTCCGACAAGCCCGCGCCCGCACCGATGCTTGGGGCACTTGCGCAGGCCGTAATGAACGAGCGTCGTTCCGCGCGGGTGAAGCAACTCCTCACCCTCATCGCCGCACAGCCCGCGAACAGCCCCGTGCAGCTCGCGATGCTCGAAGGCACCGCCGGCAAGAACGCGCCGAAAGGATCGCCGAAAGTGAAGCTCCTTTACCTCGACTCCGAGTCCACCGAGATCGCCACGCTGGCGAAAAATGCGGACGCAAAATCCAAACCTCTCGTCGCCGCAGTGGATGCCCGCATTGCCTGGCCGAACAAGCCCGGCGTCCCGCCACCACCGGTCATCCCGCCGCTCACCGCCGACCAGCAGAAACTCTACGACGGTGGCAAGGCCGTCTATAACATGCTCTGCACCGCCTGCCACCAGCCCACCGGCACCGGCATGGACGGCCTCGCCCCCGCCCTAGTGGACAGCGACTGGGTGCTCGGTTCTCCCGACGTCCTCCCGCGCATCGTCATCCATGGACTCAGCGGCCCGATCAAAGTGAACGGCCAGTCCTGGAGCCTCGAAATGCCCCCGCTCGGCGCAGCGCTGAACGACGAACAAGTCGCCGGCGTCCTCACTTACATCCGCCGCGAGTGGGAGCACGGAGCCTCGCCCATCAGCGTCGCCGATGTCGTCAAAATCCGAGCCCAGCACAAGGCGCGCACCAAGGCATGGACCGAAGCCGAACTTCGCCCTGCGAAAAAGGACACAAAAGCCAAGCCAGCCGACGCTGCGAAGCCTGAGGTGAAGGCCGTGAAGAACTGACGCCCCGAACGTGGCCTCAAATACGCTGATTGCTTCGGGCTGAAGCGACTCAGCGCGCCGTCTTCCGCGTCCAGCGGCAGAAGCTTCCGCTCGGGACGGGCAGCGAATCGCCGTCGCCTTGCAGGAGCATTTCGCCGTGGTGCAGCTCGCCATTTTCGCCGAAGGCCTGCCGCAGCAGATGATGCAGGGAGATGGGCGTAAGCTCCGGCGTGTGACAGGAAATAAGCACGCCGATCGGTTCCTCCGAAATGAGCTTCGCGAGCAGTGAGAGCAGCTTCGGGAGATCGTTTTCGATTTTGAAAATCTCGCCTTTCGCACCGCGGCCATAGCTCGGCGGATCGAGGATGAGCAGGTCGTAGTGATTCCCGCGGCGCAACTCGCGTTCGAGGAATTTCGTCACGTCGTCCACGATCCAGCGGATGGGCTTTTCCCTCAGTCCGTTCAGATCGGCATTCTTCCGCGCCCACTCGACCATGCCCTTCGACGCATCCACGTGGCACACTTCCGCGCCCGCGCGCGCTGCCGCGAGCGTGCTGCCGCCGGAGTAGGCAAAGAGATTCAGCACGCGCGGCGCCCGCCCGTGCCGCGTGCGGAATGCCGCGCAATCCCGCGCGATGTGCTGCCACTGCTCGCGCTGCTCGGGAAAAATCCCCAAGTGCCCGAAATCCGTCGAGCTGAGCTGGAATGCGATGCCATCCACCTCGATGGCCCACGTGGCCGGCAGCTTTTCGCGGCCCTGCCAGCGGTTCCCATTTTCGCGGGAGAAAGTCGCGGTGGCGCTGCTCCAGGCACTCGGCTTGGACTGCCGCCAAACCGCCTGCGCGCAGGGCCGCGCGAGCACGATGTCGCCGAAGCGTTCGAGTTTCTGAAACCCGCCGCTGTCGAGCAGTTGATAATCGGAGCCGTGCTGTGCGATGTGCCCTTCATGCCAGAGCCTCCGCTGCGGGCAAGCCTCGCGAGGAATAGCTCACGTCGCTCGCGGCGGAAAACGCAGCACCGGCGTGCCGTCGAGTCGCTTCGTCATGTCGATCGGATCTCCAGGATTCACCTGTGCAGGATCGACCTGGTAGGCCCAGACATAAAATGAGGCGAGGTTCGCCGGGCCGAACAGCGTTGAGAAAGCACCATCCACCGCATCCTGCCCGAAGGCGATATTGATGCGGCCGATGCGCGGCACATTGAAGCGCGCATCGAACGTGTACCAGCGGTGCCCCACATAGACCTGCATGTAGGCGTGAAAATCCATCGGCGAACCGGGATCGAAACAGCCGACGTCCGGCACGTAGCCGGTGGCGTAGCGCGTCGGCACATTAAAGCACCGCGAGAGAGCGACGGCGAGATGCGCAAAGTCGCGGCACACGCCGTAGCCCTGCGCGAGGATATGGCTCGCCGTGGTGAACGTGCTGCCGGAGCCCCAGCGGTATTGGATGTTCCGGTGCACCCAGTCGCAGATCGCCTGAACTCGCGGCAGTCCCTCGGGAAAATTGCCGAACTGCTGGTGCGCGAAATTCATCAGGCGGTCCGAATCGCAATAACGGCTCGGCAGCGTGTATTGCAGCAACTCCGGCGGTACATTGACCACAGGCACCGGCCGATCGATCAGCCAGTGATCATCCGTCGTCACCGGCACCGCGATGAAGATGTCGTGCCGGACTGTCGTGCGGCCGGCCGGCAGGGTGAAGCGCTGCACGCGGTTGCCATGTGGATCATCAAACATCTCCACCGGGATCCAGGGCAGGAAGGTCATCTGCTCCTTCTGCTTGTGCTGCCACGGGTCGAGCCTGGGCAGGACATTCAGGATGGCCGGGGTGGGTGCGCTGGCTTCGTAGATGAATTCAAAGCCGCAACGAATGGTGAGTTCCTGTCGGGCTTGGTTCATTTGGTTGTCGGTCAGAGTTTGAGTTGCGCGAAAAAGTCGTCGAACAAATCCGCATACCCCAAATCGCGCTCGGGGTGATACTGGACGCCTATGCCCCAAGGATAATTGCGAATCCGCACCTGCTCGATGATTCCGTCGCCCGCGTGCCATGCCTCGACTTCGAGCACCTCCGCCACGCGATCGAGCGCCTGATGATGTGAGCTGTTCACTTTTTCAAAACGATGCCGCACTCCCTCCGCATGTCGCAGCGGCTGCACGTTCGCCGACTTCATTTCCGGCAGATCGTGTCCGGGAATATCCATGAGCAGGGTGCCGCCGAGCGCGACGTTCAGCACCTGCAGCCCTTTGCAGATGCAGAAAATAGGCAGCCGGCGCTCGTAGGCAAAATGCGCAGCGGCGATTTCCCAGGCATCACGCACCGGCTCGGGATCGCGGATCAGCCAGTGATCGCGCGGCGGTTCGGCGTGAAACTGCAGCGCGATGTCCGGCCCGCCGGTGAGCAGCACCCCGCGCGCATCTTCCAGATCCACCGGTGCCCGGCGCGCATTGGCGATGCGGATTTCCGGGTGACGCCCGGAAAACTGCGCAAAGTATGGTTCGTCACCTTCCCGAATCCACGTGGCCAGCTCCCTCATCCGGTGACTCCTTCACGGCGGGTTCGCAGCATCACAGGCGTCGAGCCCGATCGGTTCTTTGAAGCCATCCGCGCAGTTTGAATTGAAATTCGAGTTGCCATTTCGTTCGGCCCATTTCTAGCCTGCTAGCTCAGGGTTCAATTCAACAGGGTCTCCGGCAAGTTTTCTTTCACAGGGAAATTTTCACAGGGCAATTCATCTCAAAATCCAAACAACCATGGCCAATATTCATCTCATCGGCGGCGAAAAAGGCGGCGTCGGGAAGTCCGTCGTCGCGCGTGTCGTCGCGCAATACATGATCGACAGGAGCATCCCGTTTCTCGGCTTTGACACCGATCGTTCGCATGGCTCGCTGCTGCGCTTTTATGCGGACTACGCTTCGCCGGTGGTCGTGGATCGCTATGAAAGCCTCGACAACATCGTCGAGGCCGCCAGCGCAAATCCCGAGCAGCGCATCCTCGTCGATCTCGCCGCGCAGACGCACGATCCGCTGGTCCGCTGGATGGATGATTCCGGCGTGCTCGACATGGCCGGCGAGCTGGGCATCACGCTCAACTACTGGCACGTCCTGGATTCCGGAAAGGACTCCGTGGATCTTCTGAAGAGGCTGCTGGATCGCTTTGGCTCCCGTCTGAATTACGTGCTCGTCCTGAATCAACTGCGCGGGGAGAACTTTGAAATTTTGGAGAAGTCCGGGGAAAAGGCGCGTGCGCTCAGCCTGAATGCGCGGATCATTTCGCTGAAGCGCCTGCATGAATCCGTGCTGAACAAAATCGACGCCGCGAGCAGCAGCTTCTGGGCGGCGAAGACCAAGGGCCAGGATGGCAGCGTGCTCGGCATGCTGGAAAGGCAGCGCGTCAAAGTCTGGCTCAACAACGCCTACGAGCAGTTCGACGGAATCGGAATCTGAGTTCCGGCGCCTTCCTTTTCTCCGATCGAATAACGTGGTGGACGCAGGATCGCCATCGAGCGCGCCTGCAGCGGAAATAGGCTGCCGTGCTCGAAGACGCGCGGTTCAGCTTCCGGCGCGGCGGTGTCCAGAATGCATGTCCATGAAACCTTCCGTCGCTGGCTGGCGATGCGGAAGGAGACGGCCTCATCCTTCGCATTGAGCAGGATGAGAAATGAGTCGCCGACGATCCGTTCGCCGCGTTCGTCCGTCTCAGAAATCTGATCGCCGAGGAGGCCCATGGCGAGGCACGCCACGTGGCCGGTGTTCCAGTCCGCGCCGGACATTTCCGCGCCGTCCGGCCGCAACCAGTGAACGTCCTTGATCTCAGCGCCGTGGATTGCGCGCCCTTGGAAAAAGAGGCGTCGGCGAAAGACCGGCTGCTCCCGGCGCAGCCGCAGCAGCGTGCGCACGAAGTCGAGCTGCTCGCGCTGTTCGGCGGAGAGATTCCAGTTCAGCCATGCGATGGGGGAATCCTGGCAATAGGCATTGTTGTTGCCGTGCTGCGTGTGGCCGAATTCATCGCCTGCTAGCAGCATCGGCACGCCTTGCGAGAGCACCAGCGTCGCGAGGAAATTGCGCTGCTGACGGGTGCGCAGGGTGTTGATCTCCGCGTCGTCCGTGGGGCCTTCCGCGCCGCAGTTCCAGTTGTCGTTGTGGTCCGCGCCGTCGCGGTTGTTTTCGCCGTTCGCCTCGTTGTGCTTGTGGTTATAGCTCACGAGATCGTGCATCGTGAACCCGTCGTGCGCGGTGATGAAATTGAGGCTCGCGCTGGGGCGGCGGCCATTGTGCTGGTAGAGGTCGCTGCTGCCCGTGAGCCGCGATGCGAGCTCGCCGACCGTGCCGCCGTCGCCTTTCCAAAAGCGCCGCACGCAATCGCGATACTTGCCGTTCCACTCGGTCCAGAGCACGGGAAAATTGCCGACCTGATAGCCATTCGGCCCGAGGTCCCAGGGCTCTGCGATGAGCTTCACCTCGGAGAGCACGGGGTCCTGCTGGATGATGTCGAAGAACGCGCCGAGACGATCCACTTCCCACAATTCCCGCGCCAGTGCGCTCGCAAGATCGAATCGAAAGCCATCCACGTGCATTTCCTCCACCCAGTAGCGCAGAGAATCCATGATGAGCTGGAGCACGCGCGGGTGGGCGACATTCAGCGAATTCCCGCAGCCGGTAAAATCCACGTAGCGCGAGCGATCGTCGGCGAGGCGGTAATACGCGGCGTTATCGATGCCGCGCAGCGAAAGCGTGGGGCCAGTGTGATCGCCCTCGGCGGTGTGGTTATAGACCACGTCGAGGATCACCTCGATGCCCGCTTCATGCAGCCGCTTCACCATCGTCTTGAACTCCGTCACCGCCCCATGCACGCCGCTGGCCGAGTAGCGCGGATCAGGCGCGAAGAAGCCGAGCGTATTGTAGCCCCAGTAGTTCACGCGCCCTTTGCCTGAGAGGAAGCGTTCGTCGATGTGGTAGTGCACGGGGAGCAATTCCACTGCGGTGATGCCGAGTTCGCGCAGGTGCGCGATTGCCGCAGGCGACGCCATTCCCGCGTAGGTGCCGCGCAATTCCTCCGGCACTTCGGGATGCTGCTTGGTGAAGCCTTTGACGTGGACTTCATAGACGACTGTATCGTGCCAAGGCGTGCGGAGCGGCTTGTCGTCGCCCCACTCAAACTGGCCATGCGTGACCCATGCCCGCGGAGCGAAGGGCGCGCTGTCGCGATGATTGCTCCCATACACCGAGTCGTCCCAGATCAGATTGCGCGAGATGGCCCTCGCGTAGGGGTCGAGCAAAACCTTGTTTGGATTAAAGTGATGCCCGTGCTCCGGATATTGCGGGCCGTGGACACGGAAGCCATAGACCTGCCCCGGTTTCACGTCGGGAAAATAGCCGTGCCACACATAGGCGGTGCGCTCCGGCAGCGCGATGCAGTGCCTCTCAGTCAGCGCATCCGGAGAATCGAACAGGCACAGCTCGACCTTCGTCGCGTACTCCGAGAAGAGCGCAAAATTCACCCCTTCGCCATCCCACCTAGCACCGAGTGGAGAGGAGCGCCCCGGCCAGACGCGCAGTGGCGCAGTGGATGGTGTGACAGTGCCCGCTGGCGCCGGGTCGGATGTGGGATGGCTCATGTTTCCGCGGCAAATCGCTCTTCGGAAAAGAGAATGACGCAGGTGCGATGATCGCGCGGCGGCCCGATGTGAAACCGTGCAGCCGGCAGCCCGCCACTTTCCCTAATCCCTGTGGTGACTACTCTCATTCACCGCACCAGAGCAGAAGCGACACGGCAATGCGAGCGAAGCTTGTGCGCAATTCCGAAAGCAGGGATGGATTTCTCCCGCGAATTTGTTTCGCTCCTGATCATGTTGGACCTCGCCTGATGTCCGCAGGTCAGCGGGCGCCTGAATCCGATCAGGGGGATCAGCCCCGTGTCATTCACCCGACCCATCATCGCCATTTTCATCACTGAGTTTCTCCGATAGCCGTCATTAAACGCGCACACCTCCATGGCTCCTCACACTCCACTCCTTCGCAAACTGATCACGGCTCTCCGTCGCGCTGCTGAGCCGCACGGGCAGGGGCTGAGTCGCCGTGAATTTCTCGAAAAAACCGCCGCGGTCGTCACGGGTGCGATGCTCATTCCGGGATTCGGCGAGGCTGCGGTGACGAGGGAACCTGTCGCGATTGTCGGTGCGGGAGCGGCGGGTCTCACGGCGGCTTACCGGCTGATGCGGGCCGGAGTGCCCGTCGTGATTTTCGAAGGGAGCAACCGAATCGGCGGACGCATTCACACGCTCGATGGATTCATCCCCGCCGAGATGAACGGCGGGAGGCCGATGTTCTGTGAATTGGGCGGCGAACTTGTGGATTCCAACCACAAGGATCTGATCCATCTCGCAAGGGAACTCGGTGTGAAAATCCAGGAACTCAAGAAGGGGGATTCCGGCGTGGAGTATTATCACTTCGAAGGTAAGAACCGCTCCGAAACCGAGCTGATCCCGGCCTTTGAACCGCTCGCAAAACAGCTAGCACAGGACGCGGCAGGGCTGCAGGACGCGAAGAAGAATTACACCGAAAAGGCGCGGCAGTTCGACCGCATGAGCATCCGCTATTACCTCCATTCCTTCCGCGGAAAGGTGAAGCCATGGTTGTTGCGCCTGCTCGATGTGGCCTACGAGATCGAATACGGCCGTGCGACGAGCGAGCAGTCGGCGCTGAACCTCATCACGTATCTTTCCCCGGACACAAAGGAGGGCTTCGCGATGTACGGCGAGAGTGATGAATCCAAGCGTGTGAAGGGTGGGAACAGCCGACTCATTGAGACGCTGCAAAATGCGCTCGATGGTAAGGTGACGATTCAGATGCGGCACAGACTCACCGCCATTTCCTGCGATGCGGATGGCAAGCTGCGGCTCACTTTCGACACACCGGAAGGCAGCAGGCGGCATACTTTTTCAAAGACGATCTGCACGCTGCCTTTCACGATGTTGCGCGATGGGCGGGTCGCTGGGCTAGGCAGACTCGGGCTCAGCAAGGGGAAGCTGCGCGCTATCGAACAAGTCGGCTATGGCAATAACACGAAGGCGATGATCGCCTTTAAGGGCCGCATCTGGCGCAAGGCGAATCCACCGAACAACGGGAGCACTTACACTGATCAGAGTTTTCAGGCGTGCTGGGAAACAAGCCGCGGACAGGACGGGCCGTGCGGCATTTTGACGAACTTTCTCGGCGGGAAAACCGCTGTGGATGCCACGTCGAAGGATCGATTCGGCACGACACTCAGGGAACTCGACACGGTATTCCCCGGTGCGCGTGCAGACTATCTCGGCAAGCGCGTGCTGAGCCACTGGCCCAGCCGGGAATTCATGCGCGGCTCCTACATCTGCCCACTCGTCGGCCAGGTCACCAGCCTGATCGAGCACTGCGCCACTCCGGAACTCGACGGCGCGCTGCTCTTTGCCGGCGAGCACACGAGTCCCGATTTTCCCGGCTTCATGTGCGGCGCCATCGGCAGCGGAAATCGCGTGGCGAAGGAGGCGCTCGGAAAGGGCTGAGCGGCGGACGAATTGAAATCCATCGCGAGTCCGAGCCTTCCCAAAGGGGAACGACTTGCGTTATTCGGAAGGCGACATGGCTCCGCAAAAAATAATCCGCTTCGTGCTCGGCCTGCTGGCCGGCGTTGCGGTGCCGCTGATCCTGGCGGAGGCACACGTGCGGTATCATCCCCCGGCGGACATGCAGCCGTTTCTCGGGGACGAGTCGGGGCTGAAGGGTTCCTTTCGTCCCGATCCCGAACTCTGCGCCGACTACGCGACGTTTGAAAATTTCCGTGCCGACTACTCCGCACGCCTCACCGCGCTCGGCGCGCTCGATGATGCAAGGCCGACATGGCTCTGGTTTGGAAACTCGTTCGTGCAGGCACCGGGGATGCTTGGTGACGCGGCGCAGGCTGCGATGCCGAAGGTCCGCATGTTCTATTTACAGCGCAATGAACGGCCTTGGCTGCGCATCGCGCAGATGCGAGCGCTGCTCGAGCATGGCCTGCACCCGGAGCGCATCATTTTCGCCCTGCTACCGGTGGACGCAGTATCGCTGTGCCAGCAGCCGCTCGAGTCCATCTACGTGAACAGCCACGGCGCCATCACCACTCGGCTTCGCATGCCCGCCGGTCCGCTCGCGGCGCTGATTCGCCACAGCAAGCTCGCGACCCTCGCGTGGATTCGCAGTGGACGGCACGTCTGGAATCCTGGCTTTCGCATGGCGAAAATTGGCGAGACGCTTCCACCGCCGCTGCCGGATGACCTCAGGCAGCTCGTCTCCGTCATCGGCGGCCTGTCGCGGAAACACAGCGTGCCGGTGACAGTCCTCCTGATTCCGAACCGCGAGCAGATCGCCGGCAAATCGAAGTTCGCATTTCAGGACAGCATGATCGCGATGTGCCGCGAGCAGGGCCTCGCCTGCTTCGATGCCCGCAATGTTTTCGCAGGCGTGCAGGAGAAGCAGACCATCTTCCTGCCCGACTGGCATTTCACGCCGCGCGGAAACGAGCTGCTCCTCGCCGCGCTGCTGGAGCATTTTAAGGAAACCAAAAATGCTGGCGAGAAAGGTGCGCCGTAGATCATGAGTTTCATTCAGCGCGACTTTGCGTGGTTTCTCCTCGTGGCCTTCGGGCTGTGGTGGTTTGCGCGCGGAAAATATGCGCTGCGGATGGCCGTGATGCTCGCGACGAGCCTGTTCTTCTACGCGCGCGGTCACTGGTGGTTCCTAGCCATCATCATGGCCTACAGCGCGGCGGACTGGGGCACCGCGCTCTGGCTGGAGCGCACGCAGCGTCGTCGCCTCGCGCTGGCCACCGGCGTGGGCTTCAATCTCGCGATCCTGTGCTTTTGGAAATATACGCCGCTGCTCGTGCGGACGTTCGGCGGGGATGTCTCGCTTTCGGTCTTTGCGCCGGATCACTGGATCGTGCCGATGGGGATTTCGTTCTACGCGTTCAGCGGCATCGCCTACATGACGGATGTCTATCGCGGAGTCGTTCAGGCTGAGCGGAGCTTCTGGTGCTACACGCTGTTCACCGCATTTTTTCCGCACCTCGTCGCCGGCCCGATCCTGCGGGCAAAGGAATTCCTCTCGCACCTCGGGCCGGGCGAATTGCCGGAGCGACCGGAGTCCCCTCTCGAGGGCGCGTTCCTAATCGGTCACGGCTTTTTCAAAAAGCTGGTGATCGCGGACAGCATCGCCGCGGCCATCGATCCGTTCTTTGCCAATGTCGCGCATCCTTCCACCGTCGGCGTCTGGTCCTTGCCCTACGTCTATCTTTACGCGTTGCAGATCTATTTCGATTTCTCGGGCTACACGGACATCGCGCGCGGACTCGGGCTGTGGTTCGGCTTCCGCTGGCCGGAGAATTTCAACCGGCCCTACCTCGCCGCCTCGATCCAGGATTTCTGGCGGCGATGGCACATCACACTGTCGCGATTTCTGCGCGACTACCTCTACATTTCGCTCGGCGGCAACCGCTGCGGCGCGCTGCGGGCATCGGTGAATCTCATGATCACCATGACGCTCGGCGGCCTGTGGCACGGCGCGAGTTGGTCGTTCCTGATCTGGGGCGGACTGCACGGTCTTTTCCTCATCGTGCATCGCCTGTGGGCCTCGACGCGAATCCAGCGCGCACTCGCGGGCATGACAGGCCTCGGCAAGGCGCTGTGGTCCGCCGCCGGAATCGCGCTCACTTTCAACGCCGTCTGCCTCGCCTGGTGCTTCTTCCGCCTCACCCGACTCGGCGAAAGTCTTACCTGTGTGCGCAAGCTCGCGTCCTTCGAGCCGGGCAAAATGTTCGTCGGCGGTGCAGCGGACGTTTCGCTCTGGCTGCTGCTCTCGATTTACGCGGTCGCAGTCATCGCCATTTCCATCTTCACGAAAGGAAAGTCCCTCGAACACGCGCTCGAAGGGATGGCCTCGAAACCGTTCGCCAAAGGTTTGGTTTTGGGGAGCGCACTGGGGCTGTTCGTGGTCTCCCTGCTGCTCGCGATCACCGGCGAAAAGGCACCGTTCATCTATTTCCAATTCTAGGCGCGTGCCTAGCAATCCTCCGCAAGGATTGAACGGACGCACCTTCCGCCGGTCTGAACGTGCGGACTCGTCCTGCGTCTTTCCGACAGGCGCGCCCCTCTTCACGAACACTCTTCCACGCACCGCCATTTCCATTTAGACAAAGTATCCCTCTCACCACGCCTTTCATCCGCGCCACACATGACCAGCACTCAGGAAATCACCGACCGCGTCAAAGAACAAAGCACTTGGGTCACCGCCCTTCAGCAGGAAGTCGGGCGCGTCGTCGTCGGGCAGAAATACCTCGTGGACGGCCTGCTCGTCGGGCTGCTCACGAATGGCCACGTCCTCCTCGAAGGCGTGCCCGGCCTCGCGAAGACGCTCGCCGTGAAGACGCTCGCCGCCACGATCCACACGGGCTTCAGCCGCATTCAATTCACGCCGGATCTGCTTCCGGCGGACCTCGTCGGCACGCTCGTTTACAACCCGCGCGAGGGCGCCTTCACGACGAAGAAGGGCCCCATTTTCAGCAACCTCATCCTCGCCGACGAAATCAACCGCGCGCCCGCGAAAGTGCAGAGCGCGCTGCTCGAGGCGATGCAGGAGCGGCAGGTCACCATCGGTGAGCAGACGTTCAAACTCGCTGACCCTTTCCTCGTGCTCGCGACGCAAAACCCACTCGAACAGGAAGGCACCTACACGCTGCCCGAGGCGCAGCTCGACCGCTTCATGCTGAAGCTCAACATCACCTATCCGAGCAAAATCGAGGAGCGGCAAATCCTGGATCTCATGGGCACGAGCGCGCCGAAGCTGAACGTGAACGCCGTCGTGGACCCCGACCAAATCATCCGCGCGCGCGAACTCGTGAACAGCATCTACGTGGACGACCGCGT
>JBBRPQ010000040.1:0-49120 GCA_038227825.1 Chthoniobacterales bacterium | reverse complement strand
TGAAGAGCTCAACCGCCGCCAAGCCATCTACCCCGGCACCAACCTCCGCATCGAGTTCGATACCAACCGCCCCGCCTAAAAATGAGGTAAAATCCGCGCAAAACCCGCCACGCCCAAATGATGTATGTCAGGAGTTCTGAATTTTCTCCCGCACGCAGCGCCGACCGTCCCGGCGGCCACGATGACACTGCGCGCAGCGTCACTTCTTCGCGAGATGCGCGGCCTCATGCGGCTCTCGCGGAAAAAGATCGGGCCTGCGGCGCATGTCGTGGCCGGCGGGACGCGCGGCGCTCCATGTCACCCGCCGAGGTATGCCTCGCGCACCTTCGGATTCGCGCGCAGCGCCGCCGCCGTGTCCTGCAAAATGATGCGGCCCGTCTCCAGCACGTAGCCGTAGTGGCTCACTTGCAGCGCAAGATTCGCGTTCTGCTCGATGAGCAGGACGGTGAGTTTCAGGTCGCGGTTGATGGCCACGATTTGCTCGAAGATCGTCCGCGTCAGCAGCGGCGCGATGCCGAGCGACGGCTCGTCGAGCAGCAGCAGCTTCGGCTTGCTCATCAGCGCGCGGCCGATCGCGAGCATCTGCTGCTCGCCGCCGCTGAGCGTGCCGGCGGCCTGCTTCATGCGCTCCTTCAGCCGCGGGAAAATCGTGAAGATGAAATCGAGATCCTTCGCGAAGTTCACCGTGTCGCTGCGCAGATACGCGCCCATGCGCAGGTTTTCGTCCACCGTGAGATTCGCAAAAACCATGCGCCCCTCCGGCGAATGCGCGATGCCGCGCGCGACGATTTGGTGCGGCGGCAAGCTCGTGATTTCCTGGCCCTCAAATGTGATGCGCCCGCTCTTCGCACGCACAAGCCCGCTGATCGCGCGCAGCGTCGTTGTCTTGCCCGCGCCGTTCGCGCCGATGAGCGTGACGATGCTCCCCTGCTCCACTTTCAGATTGATGCCGTGCAGCGCGGTGATGCCACCGTAGCCGACGGTGATGTCGGTCAGCTCAAGCATGCTCGACCTCCTGCCCGAGATACGCGGCGATCACTTTCGGGTTCTTCTGAATTTCGGCGGGCGTGCCCTCGCCGATTTTCTGACCGTAATCGAGCACCGCGATGCGCTCACAGATGCCCATCACGACCTTCATGTCGTGCTCCACGAGCAGCACGGCGAGGCCGAATTTTTCCTGCACAAAACGGATCAGTTTCATCAGCTCGACCTTCTCCGTCGGGTTCATGCCGGCGGCGGGTTCGTCGAGCAGCAGCAGCTTCGGTTTCGTCGCGAGTGCGCGCACGATTTCGAGCCGGCGCTGGTCGCCGTACGGGAGCGATTTTGCATTCTCATCGCGCTGTGTGTGCAGGCTGAAAATTTCGAGCAGCTCCATCACCTGCTTCTCCACGTCGGCCTCGCCGCGACGGAAGCCGCCCATCCGTACCAGCGCATCGCGGATGCCGTGCGAGCGGTGGACTTGCACGGCGGTGCGGACATTGTCGAAGACGCTCATCGATCCGAAGAGCCGGATGTTTTGGAAAGTGCGCGCGATGCCGCGCTTCGCGAGGTGGTGCGGGCGCTGGCCGAGCGTCGTGCGACCGCCGAAATTGATCGCGCCATCCGTCGGCTGATAGACGCCCGTGATCAGATTGAATGCCGTCGTCTTTCCCGCGCCGTTCGGACCGATGAGACCGACGAGTTCGCGCTCACCGATGTGGAGATTGAATGCGGAGATGGCCGTGAGTCCGCCGAAGCGGATCGTGACATCGCGCAGCTCCAGCAGCGGCTCGCTCACGCGTTGGCTCCCTTCTTTTTGCCGAAGCTGAACAGCCCCTGCGGACGCAGCATCATGAGCACGATGATGAGCAGCGCGAAGACGACCATGCGCAGCGGCCCGAGCGCACGCAGCGGCTCTTGCACGGCCGTGAGAATCACGGCGGCGGCGATGACGCCTGCGGTATTGCCCATGCCGCCGAGGATGACCATCACGACGATGTCTATGGACTTCATGAAGTCGAAGCCACTCGGCGAAAGTGTCGTCTTGTGATGCGCGTAAAGCCCGCCCGCGACACCTGCGAAAAATGCGCCGGTGACGAAGGCGGTGACCTTGTAGCGCACGGGATTGATGCCCATCGCGCCCGCGGCGATCTCGTCGTCATGCACCGCGAGAAAGCCGCGACCGTAAGTGGAATTCACGAGGCAGCCGACGACATACACCGTGATCGCCGCGATGCCGAAACCCCACCCGAGCGTCGTCCATTTCGGGATCGCCACGAGCCCTGTGGCTGCGCCGAACGTCTCGCTCGTCTGAAAAATCACGCGGATGATTTCGCCGAAACCCAGCGTGACAATCGCGAGGTAATCGCCCCGCAACCGCAACGACGGCACGCCGACCGCGAGGCCCGCGAGCGCGGCAACGATGCCGCCGATCACCAGTGCGCCGAGGAAGATGAACGGCTGCGCCCACGTCGCGGCCGCGACTCCGAAGACAAGCGTGATTTTCGCCGCGATGTATCCGCCGACCGCCATGAAGCCGGCGTGGCCGAGCGAGAACTGGCCGGTGTGGCCGTTGATGAGGTTCAGCGAAACGGCGAGGATGATGTTGATCGCCACATCAATCGCCACGTCGCGGTAGTAGCGGTTGAAGTGCGCGGAAAAGAGCGACACCACGATCGCAATGAGGATCGCGGTGAGCAGGCTGCGTTTGGCACCGGTGTGCATCATACTTTTTCGACAGTGGCACGCCCGAGCAGCCCCGCGGGGCGGAAGAGCAGGATGAGAATGAGGATCGCGAATGCGATGCCGTCGCGGTAATTGGAAACGCCGGGAATGCCGCCCGCCACCGTCTCCAGCACACCGAGCAGCAGCCCGCCGAGCGCCGCGCCGGGGAGATTCCCGATGCCGCCGAGCACCGCCGCGATGAAAGCGCGGATGCCCGGCTGCACTCCCATGAGCGGCTCGATGCCCGGCGCGCGCATCGCGTAGAAAATTCCCGCCACCGCCGCGAGCGCGGAGCCGAGGCCGAACGTAAATGAAATCACGCGGTTCACATTCACACCCATCAGCGCTGCCGCCTGCTGGTTGAACGACACTGCCCGCAGCGCCATGCCCATTTTCGTGTGCTGCACGAGGAACCACAGCGCCACGAGCAGCACCGCCGTGAGCACGAGCACGAGCAGGTCATTGCTCGCCATTTGGATTCCGGCAAAATGAAGTTCGCGCGTCGGCAGCAGCTTCGGGAATGACTTCGTATCCGCGCCAAATACCGCCCTGTGCTGGCAGGTGAACTCGATGAAAAGCGACACACCGATCGCCGTGATCAGCACGGTCAGTTTTGGCCGCTTGCGCAGCGGACGATACGCGAGCAGTTCGATCAAAATCCCGATCACCGCGCAGATCGCCGCCGCCGCGACGATGATGACCAGCGCGCCCATCGCCGACTGCGGACCGAAGATGGCCTCCATTTTCGGCGCGAGATAAAACGCCGAGAACGCCCCGAGCATCAGCACATCACTGTGCGCGAAATTGATGAACCGCAGCACGCCATACACCATCGTGTAGCCGAGCGCGATGAGCGCGTAGATGCTGCCGAGCGCGAGTCCGTTGGCGAATTGCTGGAGCCAGTGCACGCCGGTTTTTTACGGGTTCACCATCTCGACGAATTTGAACTTGCCGCCCTCGATCTTGAGGATGACCGCCGACTTCACCGCATCGCGCTTTTCGTTGATCGTGATGTTGCCCGCCACCGCCGGGAAATCCTTCGTCGCCGCGAGCGCATCGCGCACCTTCGCGCCGTCCGTCGTGCCCGCGCGCTTCATCGCATCGGCGAGGATCATCGCGGAATCATAGCCCAGCGCCGCCATCGCATCGGGCAGCTTGCCGTTGTAGCGCTTCTGGTAGTCGGCGACGAATTTCTTGCTCAGGTCCGTCGCGACATCCGGCGCGTAGTGCGTCGAGAAAAAGTTCCCCTCCACCGCTTCCTTGCCGAGCTTCGTCAGCGTGTCCGACTCCCATCCGTCGCCGCCGAAGAGCGGCACATTCAGCCCGATTTCCTTCGCCTGAATGCAAATCAGCGCCGCATCCGTGTAGTAGCCGGGGACGAAAACGCCATTGGGATTCGCGCCCTTGATCGTCGTGAGCTGGCCCTTGAAATCCTTGTCGCCACCATTGAAATCCAGCTCCGAAACAATCTGCCCGCCCGCCTTCGTGAAGCCTTCCTTGAAATACTTCGCGAGCCCCTTCGAGTAGTCGCTCTTCACGTCCGTGAACACCGCGACCTTCTTCGCCTTCAGCGTCTTCGTCGCAAAATTCGCCATCACCGTGCCCTGGAAAGGATCGATGAAGCACACGCGGAAAATGAAGTTCCCCGTCTCCGTCACCTTCGGATTCGTCGAGCTTGGCGAAATCATCGGCACCCCGTTGCTCTGGCAGATCGGCGCCGCCTCCAGCGAACGCGAACTCGCGACCTCCCCGAGAATCGCGACCGCGCCGTCCTTCGAGATCAGCTTGTTCACCACCGTCGCCGACTCGCCCGCCTTCGACTGATTGTCCTCCGTGATGAGCTTGAACTTTTTCCCCAGCACCCCGCCCGCCGCATTCAGTTCCTCGATCGCGAGCACCGTCCCCTCATGCGACGAACCGCCAAACGTCGCCTCCTTCCCCGTCAGCGAAGCAAACTCCCCGACGATGATCTCATTTCCACCGCCGCCCTTGTCGCACCCGGTGAAACCGCCCAGCGTGAGTGCCACTGCAGCCAAAGTGAACGTGCCTTTGAGGAAGGTAGATTTGCGCATGGGCGATTGAAGCGCGGGATTTTGAAAAAGAGCAAGACGCGGCTTCGGCGGAATGCGGAATTCGATGCGCTTTCCGTAGCCGCCGACGGAAGGAGGCGGGCTGACTTTTCTTTCCGAGTTCCGACTTCCAAGTTGGGACTCTAAAAAATGCCCGCCCCCTGCCGTCGGCGGCTACGATTGGTTTCGCGCAGCGAGCTTCGCAGCAACATCCTCGAACCACCCTGTCTCCGGCGCGGCGTAGGGGCGGAAGGTCTCCAGCGTGCCGGCCTGCTCGTTGTGCAGCAGGGCGCGGTGCAGGCCGAGGTTGCTGGCCTTGGGCGAATCAATGAGGCTCGCGGAGTCGTTCGCGCTCATCTGGAAGACGATCCTCATTTCAAATTCGCTCAGCGCCTTCCGGTTCATGGAGCGGTTCACGTTATTGAACGAGTCCACCGTCGCGATGATGTGGAGGCCGAGCGCGCTGCCCTCGGTGATGAGTTCATTGAACGCCGCGCCGGGGCTGGCCTCGCCGTCGCCGCTGCCGAAGCTGAAATCATCCTCGTGGCGCAGCTTCTTGAATTTGTGCAGGCCGTGAACAAACACGAAAATGGATGGCGCACCCACAAGTTCGGTCAAGCCAGCCGCGCGCATTTTCATCTCTTTGGAAAGAACGGCGATCACCTCCGGAATTTCGAGCGCTGTGGCGAACGTCAGTCCTTGCGGAATCGTCCTAGCAAGGCGGTCGAACTGCTCGGCTTCGGGCGTGCCGGGTGCTGATCCGTGGATGATGATGAAGCGCGCACTTCCAGCCGGATGCTGCGCGGCGAGTGCGATGACGGACATGAGAACCATCGTCAGCGCGGCCTCCTCGCGCTGGCCGACGATGATCATGTGGTTGCCGCTCTGCCGCTGGAATGTCGCTTCAGTCGGACCCTTGATGGAATTCGGCGCGCCGAACCAGCAACGCGCGGCTGCGGGCGCGACGGTCGGCTTCGATTCGAGGGCGACGGCGAGCATGTCGTTCTCCTGCACATTCGCGGGTGCATTTCCCTCGAAGACGATCGCGCTGCGGTGCCGGTCATGGCGCCGGTCGGCGAGGGCGCGCACTTTGTCGAGGCACGCGTCGCGTTCCTCGTCGGAAAGCCACACGACTTGGAACGGGCTGTTGCCCTCGATGGCGCCGGCGGAGTCGTTGTAGATGCCTTCGCCGGGACGCGAGAGCAGGCGCGGCGCGGAGTTGTTTTCATCCATGATGAGATACGCGTCGGCCTCGTTGCACTGGAGCGCGACGCGGATGACCATCTGGCCCATCGTCGCGCGTGGGAGCGTGAACGCGCCGCCGAGCGTCTGCGAACCGAGGATGACGTGGATGCCGAACGCGCGCCCCTGCCGCACGATGCGGTCGAAGAGCAGCGATGCCGTCTGCGCGATGTTGTCGTCCTCGACGAAGAACTCCTGGAACTCATCTATGAGCAGCAGCGAGCGCGGCATTGGCTCCGTGCCGCCCGCGCGCTTGTAGCCGGCGACATCCTGCACGTTCAGCTTGCGGAACATGTCCCCGCGCCGCTTCAGCTCCTCGTCCACGCGCTGCAGCACGCTGAGCGCAAATTCACGATCGCTCTCGATGGCGACGACGCGCGCGTGCGGCAGCCGCTTGTTCGCGTAGCACTTGAATTCGACGCCCTTCTTGAAATCAATCAGGTAGAACTCGACTTGGTCAGGCGAGCACGCGAGCGCGAGGTTCGTGATGATGACGTGGAAGAGCGTGGACTTGCCCGAGCCGGTCTTGCCCGCGAAGAGCGCGTGCTGCCGCGTGCCCTTGCCGATGGCGAGGAACTGCTGCTTCGTCGCCCCGGTGCGACCGATGGCGATGCGCAGTTCGCTCGTCGTCTCGTTCGTCCACAGCTCGTCGTCCTTCGGCGAGATTTGCGAAAAGGGCACCTGCACGCGATTCGAGTCCACGCTGCTCTTCCCGATCTTATGCACGAGACTCTGCGACACCGTCGCATCCGGCGGCGAATCGAGCACGAGCGCCGCGCCCGCCTCCGTCTGCTCGCGGCCCGCGGTGAAAACGCCGCTCTCGCTGCGCAGGCACACGCTGCTCTTGCGCAGCTCATCCATCGCAAACCCATCCGGCAGCGCCTGCCGCTGATCCCAGTGGATGAGCGTGAACACCCCACACCGCGGCCCGCTGATCGCGATGCTCTGCAAGCGCGCCGCCGACGCCTCGCTGAAGCCATTCGGAAAATCCGCGACGACGAGGAAGTGATACTTCTCTGCCACGCTGCCCGCCTGCTCGTTGTACGCGGTGATGTTCGCATACTCGTTGCGCAGATACATCTGGATGACTTTCTCGATGTGCGCATTCAGCTCCGTGAGCCGTTCATCAATCTGATCACGCTGCGTCCAGATGCGCCGGTTGATGAGCGCCTCCTCGTAGTCGCCGAGATGCATGAGCCCCGAGAAATTTTCGCCCAACCCCACAGGATCAATGATCGTGAAGGCCGACTTCCCCGGCGGCGTCGTCGTGAGCAGGCGCAGCATCACATTGTTCAGCACGCGCGCCGCCGCGCCGCCGCAGGATTCCTTCGTCTCCAGCAGCAGCGAGCCCTGCTGCGGATACGTGAGCGCGAGCGGGATGCTCACCTGCGACGATCCCGGCAGCGCGAGGCGCGACGCACCAGTCGAGCCATCGGCACGCTTCGCCAGGTCGAGCGTGAACTGCGCGAACTTTGTCGCCGGCGTGAACTGCGTGTATGGCTTCCACGCCTCGACGAACTGCGCGCTCCACGCGGGGAACCCCGGCGCGAGCGCGGCATTCAGCGAAGCAATCTCCGTGAAAATCGGCGTGATCTGTTCCTGCCACGCCGCGTCGAGCTTGTCCCAGCGCGCCTTTTCGCCTGCGAGCACCGTGTCCATCTGGGATTGATGCACCGCATCGAGCTGCCCGCGCTTTTCATCCGCGGCATTGCGAAAGCCCCCCACCTTCGCCTCCGCGCGCTCGCGGATCGCATCGAGATCAAGACTCAGCATCGCGTCGAGCTTTTGCAAAATGCGCGGCAGTTGCGGCTCCAGCTTCCGCCGACCCTTTGCCTCAAACTCCGCCTCCACGCTATCCGCATACTCCCATTTCGCCTCGATGTTCGCGCACGTGCGGTCGAATTCGCCCTGCATCCTCTTGCGCTCGGAACGGTGCCGCGCATCCGCCTCGCCGAGCGCCCCACGCAGCGTCCGATATGCATCGAGGATCACCCCGCCCGTGCGCCCCGCCTCATCCTTCGCGCCCTTTGCTCCCATCGCATACGCCACCACACAGCACACGATGAGCACCACCGCGGTGATCGCACCCGCCACATACAGCGGCGGAGAAAAGCCACGCATGCACACCACCCCGCCACCCACGGCGAGCGCGAAGACGATCCACACTGCCAGCGGCATCGCACTGAACATCTTCGGCAAAGCGAGAGTGCGGAATTTCGCGAGCTGCGCGGTCGCGGCGGAAACCTTCGATTCCAACTCACCAAGAAAATCAGCCGATGCCCCCCTGCCCTGCTTATCCCCTTCCTTCTCCACGAGCGTCTGCGCGAAGGAGCGGTATCCGCTGAACGCCTTCACCGTCTCCGCCGTCAGCGCATCCAGCCGCGCGCGATGCTCCGCGAGCGTCTGCGAAAGTGCCGCATGCCGGCCATCGTTCTCCTTGCTGCCTGCGGCAAAGGTGCGATCCCCGCGCAGCTTGCGCATCTGGAGATCCGCGAGCCAATTCCCCTTCGCATCCGCCGCCCGCTTTGGCAGCGTGCGCGTGAGCAGGCCGTGCGTGCGCTGCACGCGACCGAGGCGCCTGTCGTGGATTGCCTGCCTGCGTTCCGCCATCTTTGCAAAGGCCGACTCCGCCTCCCCCACCTCCGCCGCCAGCGCCGCATCCACCTTCTGCGTCGCATCGCGGGAACGCCTTATCTCCTGATAGTTCTTCGTCGAGAGCACACCCGACAGCTCCGCCTCCTGCTTCGCAAAGTCCGCCACCGTGCGCCTGAGCTTCGCCAGAAGCTCCGTCGCATGCGTGAACCGCAGATCCACGCCGTTACTCACAATCGAGCTGCACCTTTCTCAGCAGCGCACTGATCTCATCCATCGCCGTCGAAGTCCGCCCCGTCAGATGCGGGAGCTGCTCCAGATAATTGTGCTCAAACTCCCCCGCCTTCACATCGCGCCACGTCTCCTTCGTCCGCTCCCAGTGCTGGTTCAGATCCTTGATCGCCCCCAGCAGCGTCGCATTGCTCTCGTTACTCATGGCCGTGGGGGAAAATTGTGAAAGTTGAATTTTGAATAGCCGCGTCAATTTCAAGGTGGAGGGCGGTGTCGCTGCTCATAAATTCAGAATTCAACACTCAATATTCAAAACTGCGGCGCATTCATGGCGTCACTCCGGGGTTGTTGGCCGACGCCGCATCCGTGGCAGTTGACGCCGCGTCCGCAGCACCTGGCGCGGGCTTTCCCCCCGGCGCATTACGGTCTGCGTACGCATCCAGGATTTCGCGGACTCGGTAGAGGAAAGTGATCGCATCGGGCATCTCATGGTCGAGATACTCCCGGAATCCGTCCAGCTTCTTCACCAGCGGATCCGCCGTCGCGTCGAAGTTCTGATTCCACTTCTTCACCTTGCGCAGCTTCTCCTGCGCCTCCTCCACCGACGCCTTCGCCTTGCGCACCGCCGCCTCCCGGATCGCGATCGCCCCCGTCATCTTCGTCAGCCGCGCGCTGTAAAGTTCCTGCACTACTTGGTCCAGATGCCGCTGCCGCTTCCGGATCTCCCCCTGCCAGTGCGCCGGCTGCTCCTGCTGCAGCCAATTCCGCATCCGCCGCACCCTGTCCATCGACGAATCCACCGCCTCCCGCGCCTTCGTCACAAAAATAATCAGCGCCGCGCGGAACGCATCCAGCGCATCAGTGGAAGTAACCCTGGCTTGCTGACTCATCGGGGCATTTATGATTTAAGATTTATGATTTATGATTTCAAGCCTCGGTGCCGCGTCTTCGCACTCCGCCGTCTGCGGCACTCGCGCACGGGGAGAAAATGCGGAGGCCAAATCATAAATCCTAAATCTTAAATTCGCCTACCGCTGGTTCAGATACTCCTCGATCCGCTGCGCCTTGCGCAGCAGGTACGGCGTATTCTTCTCCGAGATCTCCACAAATTTCTTCAGCACCTTCATCGTCGTGATGAATTCCTCCGCAAACTTAGCCGCCTCCTGATCCTGCCACGTGCTCCCCAGCGCCGAGAACCGCGCCTGCAGCGACCCCGCCTTCGCCTGCACATCATCGTTGAAACGCTTCAGCTCCTGCGCAAAGCGGCGCACCTCCTCGGGGTCAATGATAGCTTGGGCCATGGCAGTGAGAGCGGCAGTGGGTTCGGTGGTTAGTGGAAAAGCGAACTCCTGCACTGTAACGAACGCCTGCGGCAGTTCAATCTTACTCTCAATCAAGTCCACAGTCCCTCATCCAAAGGCGCAGGCCGCATCCGAGGGCCAAAGGCCCGCACCCATGCCAGCCTGGGGCGCAGCCCCAGGTAAGGAATGATCCGGTGGTGTTCGCTTCGCCGCGTCAAACGCGGCTTCGCTCGACCATCGGCTAATTTCCATCGTCCCTCCGGGACGCGCACCCGCCTTTGAGACCGCCATGCCATGCGCCTACCGAGTGGCAGGCGACCTCCGGCAAGGTATCGCTTGAGCCGCGGCGGATCGCGGGCTCTCTCATCTCATGTTTGAGAACATGTCGAATAAGTCTCGGAGTGACGATGCGGGCTACTTTATCACCTACTTCACCACCGGCTTCAGCACTAGGTTGCGGTAATCGATATTCGTGTGGTCGCCCTGTAGCATGAGGGGGCCGGGCTTGGATTCGTCGCTGGTCATCGCGCCGCCGGTGCAGCCTAGCACGGGCTGGTTGGCGATGATGATCTTGCCATTGAGGATGACGTTCACGTGGCGGTCCACCAGGGTGATGTCCAGTGTCTGCCATTCGCCGATGGCCTTTTCCGCGGCGACGCTCGGGGTGATGCGACTGTAGAGTGCGCCCATATTATGCGGGTCGAGCGCCTTTGCGAAGCTCTCGGCGATCTGGATCTCGTAGATGCCGCGGAGATACACGCCGCTGTTGCTGCCGGCCTGGGTGCGGACTTCGAGGGTGAGATTGAAGTCCTCGAACTCGGCGTCGGTCCGCAGATTGCCGTGGTGCTTGCCGGGGGTGATGCGATTCAGCAGCACGCCGTCCTGCACGCTCCAGCCATTGTCGGCCTTTTCCTGCGTGAGACGCCAGCCGGAGAGATCCTTGCCATTAAAGAGAGCGATGGGTGCGCCGTATTTCACTTTCGCGAGGTCGGGCGTGGCCGGGATGGCGGGGATGCGCTTGCCGGTGAATTCGGCCCTGCCAAACTCCTTGCCGTCGGCCTTTGCCTTCACGACGGAGAGATTCAGCACGTCGCCCGCGAGCTTCGCGGTGATGGTCTCGGTGACTTTGTTCGGCTCCCTTCCGTTCGTGCGCGTGACGATGAGGGTGTCGCCTTCGACCTTCGTGCCTGCGGTGGGCACCACGCTTCCCCCACCCCACAGGACGCTGCTCGCGAGCTTGCCATCCTTTTCCTCCACCCCGAGCCAGCCCGCGCCGCCTCCGGGAATGGTGAGGGCAAAGCGGCCGATGAAGGGATTCTCCGCGGCATGGGAGAGGGTGCATGCGCCAAGCGCGAGGATGGTGAGGAGGTGGCGGAGTGGGTTCATGGGATGACTAATGTTTGGGTGATAGGGATGGGAATATTAGGAAAGTGGGGGTTGGCTCACTGTTTGGCAGTGTCTTGTTTTGAATTTGGAAGCCATGAAATCAGGAAACGAAGAACAGGGAACTCCGGCTGAGTGGTTTTCATTCCCCATTCCTGAATTCCTGGATTCCAAATTGGCTGCAGCTCACTTCTTCGCCTCTTCGCCGCTGACTTTCAGATTGCGCACATGCACGGACTTCCCCGCAGCCAGCCAGCTCCGCTGCTTCGCGCTGGCGAGGAATTCGTGCTGCGCGCGGACTTCCTTGCCGTCGAGATTCGCGGCCATGCGGTCGCCGGTCCACTCGACGCGGAGGTGGTGCCATTCGCCGGGCTTCACGACCACGTCCGTCTTCGCGATGGTGTGGGAAGGCTTCACGGAATCCTCGGCGATGCTCACGCTGGTGGCATTCACAACGACGCGGCCCACGTGGCCCGGCCCGTCGCAGCCGACGAGGAAGGAGCCGGGGCCATCCACCATGAACTCGACTTCGATGGTGGCGCTGGCGAGGCCGGCCTTGTGATGGAGGACGGGGATGTGCTTATCCTCGGCGACATCGAGGACGTCGAGCACGCCATCATGCGGTGTCCACTTGCCCTTCGCGATGCTCCAGGAGGAGTCGAGGGGCTCCTTGAAGGTGGGGGCGGCGAGCACGGGCAGGGCGTGGTCGTGGAGGAGGGGCTTCGCGTCGTCGGCGAAGGCGGCGCGGGAAAAAGTGAGGGCGAGGGCGAGGATGGGGAGGATTTTCATGGATGGAATGGAGAGTAGCTGGAGAATGCTACAACCCGGGCGGGGACCACACGTTTGAACAATGATCGCAAAGGGCGATTTTCAAAGGGAGTCCCGCTCGCGGCAGATGGCGGTGGCTGGATATCGTGGGCGGGATTCGTACTTTTCCCTACGAACGGCCGCACACGTGGATTAAACGGTGCGACTCACTCCCAAAACCACTCCCCCATTCTTTCATGAAACGCATCAGCATCCTCCTCGCCGTCGCATTTGCGCCGTACCTTCCATCGGCATTTGCAGAACTCAAGCTCCCCGCCATCTTCGGCGACCACATGGTGCTCCAGCAGAAGCAGACGAATCCCGTCTGGGGCTGGGACACGCCGGGGACGAAGGTGACGGTGACTTTCTCCGGCCAGACCAAATCCGCCGAGGCCGGGGCGGACGGCGCGTGGCGCGTGAAGCTGGACCCGGTGGATGCAAACGCGATGCCGCAGGTGATCGCGATCGCGGGCACGACGAAGCGTGACCTGCAGGATGTGCTGGTGGGTGAAGTGTGGATGTGCTCGGGGCAGTCGAACATGGGCTTCCAGCTTCAGAGCGATTGGAACGGTGACCTGGAAGCGGCTGCGTCGGACCTGCCGAACTTGCGGCTGATCAAGGTGCCGAACGTGGGCACGCAGGAATTGCAGAGTGACTTCAAGGGCGAGTGGAAGGCGTCGAATGCGGACAGCGCGAAGGGATTCAGCGCGGTGGGATTCCTCTACGGGCGCACGCTTCACAATATCCTGCACGTGCCAGTGGGGCTGATCGACAATGCATGGGGCGGCTCGGCGGCCGAGGCGTGGGTGCGGCGTTCGTCGCTGGAGAAGGATGCGCGTTTCAAGACGCTGATGGAAGGGACTGTGAAGCGCGAGGCGGACCTGACGTCGGAGCAGGCGAAGGCGAATTTTGAAAAGGCGACGGCGAAGTGGAAGGAGGATGTGGAGAAGGCGAAGGCCGAGCAAAAGCCCGCGCCGCGCGCCCCGCAGTCGCCGGATGGCTGGCTGCACGGCAATGCGCGCCCCGGCAACATTTTCAACGGCGTGATGGCACCGACGCTCGGCTACGGCATCAAGGGCGTGATCTGGTATCAGGGCGAGAGCAACGCGGGCCGCGCCTGGGAGTATGCGCAGCTTTTCCCGTATATGATCGAGCAGTGGCGCGCGGAGTGGAAGCAGGGTGACTTTCCGTTCTACTGGGTGCAGCTCGCGGACTTCATGGCGGAGAAGACCGAGCCCGGTGACAGCACTTGGGCCGAGCTGCGCGAGTCGCAGACGAGGACGATGAAGCTCGCGAACACCGGCCAGTGCGTCATCATTGACCTCGGCGAGGGCAAGGACATTCACCCGAAGAACAAGCACGACGTGGCCGCGCGCCTCGTGCGCTGGGCGCTGGTGAAGGACTACGGGATGAAGTTCGCTTACCGCAGCCCGGAGTTCACCAAGCTGGAGATCAATGGGAGCAAGGCGACGGTGACGCTGGATCTGTTCGGCAGCAGCGCGCTGCGTCCGTTTGATGTCACGGAGGCGATCGGCTTCGCCGTCTGCGGCGAGGACAAGGTGTGGCATTGGGCGAAGGGCAAGCTCGTCGCCGGCAACAAGGTGGAAGTCTCGAGCGACAAGGTGGCCGCGCCCATCGCCGTGCGCTACGCGTGGTCCGACAACCCGGTGGCAAATCTCTTCAGTAACGAAGGCCTGCCGGTGACGCCGTTCCGCACGGATGACTTCGAGATGACCACGAAGCCGAAGCCGCCAGTCGCACCCGCGCCCGCGGCAAAGTAGTCCCGAGCTTTAGCTCGCCGAGATCCGCCTCGCTCGCATGATCCTCGGGCATTCGCGCGCTCGCTTCTTCCCCCACGCTTTGGCGCGCTGAAGCGCGGGACTACTTTGCGCAGCCTTCGCGCGCGAGCGTGACGAGTTCCGACTGCCGCTCGACGGCGTCGAAGAAGCTCGGGAACTGCGGCGCCCAGCCGAGTCCGCGCAGCTTCGCATTGCTCACGCGCTTGCTCGTCCAGCCGCGCTTGCGGTTCGGATCGATCGGGCCATTCGGCGGGAGCGGAAGCGAGAAGCGCTCTGCAAGCCACGCGTAGATCTCGCGCTGCGGCATCGGCACGTCGTCGCTGACGTTGAAGACCCCGCGTTCGTGACTGGCCGCGAGCGCGAGCAGCGCGCCGACGATGTCGTCGCGATGGGCTTGGTTCACGATGCGCATCCCGTCGCCTTCGATCACCGCCTCGCCACTGAAGAACTTCCGCAGCAGCACCGAGCGCCCCGGCCCGTAAATCCCCGCGAGCCGCGCCACGATGCCGCCGCGTGCGAGCACGAGTTCCTCGGTCTCGCGCAGGAGTCGCCCCGTTTCGCGTGGCGGCTCGGCGGCGCTGTCCTCGGTCACGACCGCGCCATCCGTCTGCGCATACACGCTCGTGCTGCTGGTGAAGATGAGCCTTCGCGGTGCGAATGCATCCAGGAGATTGCGCGCACCTTCGAGGTACACGCTCCGATACGCATCTGCACCGCCGCGACCGGAACTTGCACAGTGAATCACAATGTCCGGCGCACCTCCCTGCCCCGCCCCGATCGCCCGCACCGCATCCGCATTTGCGATGTCACATGCGGCCATGGCAAATGCCTCATCTTTCAGCGCCGCCGCAGACTCCAGCGAATGCGTGAGGCCGAGCACTTCCCAACCCGCGCTGTGAAAAAGCCGTGCTGTCGCGAGACCGACAAACCCACAGCCAGCGATGACGACGCGCGGCATGGCTCAGGTGAAAAACTCCACGCGCTTGCTCAGCATTTTCTCGCCGTCGAACTCGAACCATCCCTCGAACCGCTGCCCCGCGAGCACCTGCGGGAGCCAGTGCTGATCGTCCTCCCACATTTCATGGAATGGCACGCCGTCCACAGGGAACCACATCGGCAGCGCCTCGTCCGTCTCGATCATCTCGCCGACAAAATCGCGCGCGACAAAGACCGCGCAGTGCAGGCTGTACCCGTCGGTGAACTGGAACCGCACGACTCCGCGGTCTTCGAGCAGCAGCGGCGTCACGCCGATTTCCTCCTGCACTTCGCGGATGGCGGATGCGAGCGCCGTCTCGCCGGGTTCCAGCTTTCCGCCGGGCCCATTGATTTTCCCCGCGCCGAGGCCGCGCTTTTTGCGGATGAGCAGCACGCGCCCATCCTTCACGATGAAGCACAGGTTCGCGAGCTGTCGCGGCTGCCAGTTTTGCCAGTCCATGTCGGGCATCAGTATTCGGTTTTCGGCGTTTTCCAGAACTCAATATTGGGAACCCAGTCCTGCACACTCAAAATTAAGAGCGCAACGCGACACCGATACGGGAACCGATTCACGACTGGCATCCGGCTCGTCCGTACATCCGTAACAAATCAGTGATTCGCCCCGTACCAATGGACAAACGGTTTCGGGGCATTAAGATTCGCGTCACATCCCCCAGCCCATGAAGCGTTACGCCATCTTCGCGGTTTCCATCGTTGCCCTCATCTTTCTCGCGACGTGGTTCATGCAACCGAATGGTGCGCCTCTCGCGGAACATGGACCCAATTTGACAGCACCGATGCCCGCTGCCGCGGAACGCGCCGTGCAGGCGGAGCAAGATTCCTCATCAGCAAAATCTGCGACGCCGATCGTCGCTCAGGCGGGAAACTCAGGCACGGCGTTCGGGGCTTTCAACGAATGGACTGCGCGCTACCTCGCTGCGTCCGATGCGGAGCGCTCGGGCCTTGTGGATGAAGGTCGCACGCTCGCGAATGCGCGGCGGGCGGAACTTCGCCAGGTCATCGTGCAGGATCCGCGGCGCGCCATCGAGAATGCGGTGCCGCCGGTGGTGCGGCAGCAGTTGCCGCTCGCGATCGCGCAGCGGCTGGAAGAGCGCGTGAATGAGACGGCGTTCTTCGGCGTGATGGGTGTGGCGCCGTCCGCGGAAAATACAGACGTCCCGGCGTACCGGCGCGAAGTGCGAACGAATGACGGCGGGCAATACCGTGCCTTCGTGTATGGCGAGCGGCTGAACCAGCAGACGACCGAGAACGCATCCATCGTCGGGATCGCGGTGGATGATTTGATGGCATTGGACGAGCGGCGCCTGCGCACCGTCGCGAGCGGCGAAATCCCGAATCATCCGAACAACCTCACGCGCGAGCGGACGCTCGCGAAAACGGATGCGCAGGGATTTTCGCTCGGGAAGCAAATCAGCACAGCGCCCGCACCGGCGCGCGAGGCGGTGGAGACCTGCCCCATTTCCGGCCAGGGCACAGCGGCACCGAAGGCGGCGGACGGCAGCATCGCGCCGGTGAGCAGCGAGCAGATCGTCGTGGAGGCGAGCGGACAGTTTCACTTCCTCTGCAGCGGCGGACACATTCACGCCTTTGAGGAAGACCTCATCGCGCGCGAAGGTGGCAACGGCGGCCCCACGCTGCCGACCTCACCACCCGCTGCGACGCAGAGCACGGGCTACAAGTCGCACCTGCTCATGCGTGTCGCATTTCCCGAGGCGCTCAAGGGCAGCGTGACGGAAAAGGAAGGCCACGATCTCGGGAAGAACGTCCAGGATTGGTTCCTCGATACGAGCTTCGGAGCGATGACCTTTGCGACCACGGTGACGCCATTGCTCATCCTGCCGCGCACGGAGACTTGGTACAAGGATCAGGATACCGGCAGCGCCTACGAGGTGCTGAATGATGCGCGCGTCGCCGCAAAGGCAGCGGGTTTTGATCCGGCGAATTTCAATTTCGACACCGTGATCTACACTGGCACTCCGGGTGGCTTTGGCGGTCAGGCGTATGTCGGAGGAAAAGGCTGCTGGCTGAAGTCCGGCACAGGCACAGGCGTGGCCTGCCACGAGTACGGCCACAACTTTGGCCTTTGGCATGCGAACTTCTGGAGCACGACGAACGGCTCCGTCATCGGCGGCGGCACGCATGTGGAATACGGCGACAGCTTCGACACGATGGGCAGCGCGAGCGCGGGCGACTTGCAGTTCAACGCGTACCAAAAGAACCTCCTCAACTGGATGCCCACGGGTCTTGTGAGTGACGCGGGGGCAAGCGGGACCTTTCGCATCTACCAGATGGATCAGATCCGGCAGGACCCGCGGCTTCGCTACGCGCTGAAAATCCGCAAGGACAGCGACCGGGACTACTGGGTGGATTTGCGGCAGCGCTTCACGAGCAATGCTTGGGTGCAGGGCGGTGTCTTTCTCCACTGGAGCCCGTGGCTCCCGAGCGCGAGCGGATCGCATCTCCTCGACACGACGCCCGGTTCGCCTGATGGGAAAACGGACGCGCCGATTCCGATTGGACGGACGTTCAGCGATCGGGAATCCGGCGTGCACATCACGCCGATCGCGAAGAACACCACGACTTCGCCGACGAGCGTGGATGTTGTCGTGAATCTCGGTGACTTCGCGGGGAACAATGCGCCTGTCGTGAGTGTCGGCGCGAGCGCTACGAGCGTGGCAACTTCGGCCACGGTGACTTTCACCGCGACTGCCACCGACGCCGATGGTGATGTGCTGAGCTACGCATGGGACTTTGGCGACAAGGGTTTCAGCACGACGAATTCGCCAGTCGTCACGAAATCATGGGCGACGGCTGGCGAGTACCGCGTGCGCTGCACGGCGTCCGACATGAAGGGCGGCACTGCGAGCAAGTCCGTGATCGTCACGGTCAGTTCGCCGGGCACATTCCGCATCAGTGGCGCGATCACTTTGGGCGGTCAGCCGTTGAAAGATGTGCGCGTCCACAATGGGCTCACGGGCACGAGCTATCGCGAGGCATACACGGACACCGATGGCACCTACACGCTCGTGGGACTCACTGCTGCGACCTACAACGTGGGCAGGGAACTTTACGGCTATACGTTCAGCCCGGCGACAGCGAGCATCGCAGTCGGCCCGAGTGCGAGCGCAGTAAATTTCACCGCCAGCGCGCTCACCGCAGTGAACATCGCGGTGCAGGACGCGGATTGCAGCGAGGGCGCAAATTCGGGGTCGTTCCGCATCACGCGCACCGGGTCCACCGCAGCCGCGCTGACCGTCCAGCTTTACTTGCCGAGTGGCACCGCGACGAAAGGCTCTGACTACACGCTGACTCCCGATGTGGTGGCACTCAGCCCGTACCAGACGCTCACGATTCCCGCAGGCCAGTCGTTCCTTGATGTGATCGTGACCGCGATTGATGACACGAGCGTGGAGAGCTTCGAGCGTGTGACGCTGGAACTCGCGCCCTCGGCAAACTACGTCCTCGGTGCCGCGACGGCGACGCTCTGGATCGCTGACAGCGACACGACAAGCCCGCTCGTCCGCATGCGGGTGACGGATCGCGATGCGTTCGAGGGCGGCAAGGGCGGGCAGTTTCTCATCGAGCGCATCGGCCCGACGACGAATGCACTCAACGTGACCATCGCGATGAGCGGCACTGCGACCGCAGGCAGTGACTATGCGACCATCCCGACGACCGTCACCATTCCAGCGGGCGCTTCCACGGCGCTCGTGAATATGACACCGCTGCAGGACACGGCCATCGAGACGGTGGAGACGGTGATCCTCACGATCAGCACGAGTGCGAACTATGTCCGCACCGCGTCGAGTGCGGACTACGCGGGCACCGTCAATCTTTACGACGACGACGCGCCCATCGTCACCGTGGTCGCGACCGACAGCGCCGCCTCGGAGGCTGGCAATGATCCCGGCGTCTTCACGATCACGCGCACCGGTCCGACTACGAATGCGCTGACTGTGAACTACGGCCTCACGGGCAGCGCGCTGCACGGCACCGATTACGTCGCGCTGCCTGGCGTGCTGACCATTCCGGCGGGCAGCGCCGTGGGGACCATCGTCATCACGCCCATCGAGGATTCAATCGGTGAACCTTCACAGACCGTTGTGCTCGAAATCCGCGGCGGCCTCGGCTATTCGATCGGCGCAGCCGCAAGCGCGACGGTGACGATTACCGACAACAGCGACGTGCCGTACGCGTCCATCGCCGTGACCGCAGGCCCCGCGGTGGAAGGAGGAGCCGCGGGCACTTTCCGAGTCACCACGACCGGCACGGGCACAGGCAACATCGTCGTGAACTACACCGTGAGCGGCACGGCGACGAATGGCACAGACTACAGTTTGCTGAGCGGCGCGCTCACGATGGCGAGGAACACGACGGCGAATATCACGATCACGCCGATTCAGGATGCAGTCGTGGAGGGCTACGAAACGGTCACCATCACGCTGACTCCCGATCCCGCTTATTCGCTCGCGCTCGATGCCTCGGCGACGATGAACATTCAGGACGATGATGCGCCGGTCGTGAGTGTCTCCGGCACCGACGACGCATTCACCGAGACGACTGGCAGTCTCGCAAAGTTCTGGGTCTCACGCACCGGTGCGACGACCGCCGCGCTCACGGTGAACTACACCATCGACGGCACAGCCACCTCCGGACTCGACTACACGGCACCGACTGGAACCGTGACGATCGCCGCTGCCGCCGTCGGCGCGTATGTGGATGTTTCGTTGCTCGATGACGCAATCGCCGAAGGCACCGAGACGATCATTCTGAACATCACGCCGGATCCCGCATACGGGATCGGATTTGGCTCATTCACGCGCTATATCATTGATGCGGAAACGGCATCGGTCGCGACGCAGGTGCGCTTTTCCGCGAGCACCTCCTCCGCCGCGGAGAGCGCCGGCACGGTGAATATTCCCGTCACCCTCAGCGCCGCTTCCGCGGACCCGGTCACGGTCGAATATGTGATCAACGGCGGCACGGCACTCGCAGCGGGCATCGACTACTCGCTCACACCCGGAGTGCTCACCTTTGCTCCCGGTGTGACCACGCAAAACATTTCCGTCGCCATCAGCGATGACACGCTGAAGGAGTCGAACGAAACCGTGATCCTCCTGCTCGTGAATCCGGCCAATGCGCGGCTCGGCACGAGTTCGCACACGCTCACGATTACCGACGACGACATGCCACCGGGCGTCACCGTCGGCTTTGCCGGCACGACTGGCAGCGGACTGGAATCCGTATCGCCCGCGCCGCTCACCGTCGCACTTAGCACCGCACAGGCGGGCGCCGTCACCGTGGACTACGCGGTCACCGGCGGCACAGCGACTGCGGGCGCGGACTTCACCATCACGAATGGCACACTGACCTTCGCCGCTGGCGAGACGGTGAAAGTGATCCCAAACACGATCACCAATGATCTCACTGCAGAACCGAACGAGACAATCATCCTCACACTCAGCAATCCCACCGGCGCCGCACTCAGTCCAAATACCGCGCTCACCTACACGATCACCGATGATGATGCGGCCACGGTGACGATTGCCGCGACCGACGCAAACGCATCCGAGCCCGGCACGGACACCGGCACATTCACCATCACCCGCACTGGTTCCACCACCGCTGCACTCACGGTGAATGTGACATTCAGCGGTACCGCCACCACCGGCGCCGACTACGTGAACATCAGCAACACCCTCGTCATCCCCTCGGGTTCCGCGAGCCTGGCAGTGGCGGTCATCGCGGTGGACGACACGATCCCCGAACCGACCGAGACCGTCATCGCCACGATGCTGCCGGGCACATACACCATCGGCGCATCACCGAGCGCCACCGTGCAGATCGCCGACAATGAGCCCATCGTGTCCGTCATCGCATCCGCACCGAACGCCGCAGAGCCAGGCACCGCCGGCACCTTCACCATCAGCCGCACGGGAACAACTGTCAGAGCGATCACGGTCCCCTTCACCGTCTCCGGCACTGCGACGAGCGGCGCGGACTACACGGCATTGCCCATCAATGTGACCATCCCCTCCGGCGCGGCATCCGCGAATGTTACCGTCGCGCCGCTTGAGGACACGCTCGCCGAAGGCAACGAGACGGTCATCCTCACGCTGGCTTCCGGCAGCGACTACACACTCGCCGCACCGACATCCGCAATCGTCACCATCGCGGATGCGCCGAACCAAGCATGGCGGTTGGCTAAATTCGGTGCGAATGCGAATAACGCCGCCATCGCTGGAGACCTCGCCGATCCCGATGGAGACGTCATCCCGAACATCCTCGAATACGGCTTCAACACGAATCCACTCGCGATAAACCCCGGCCCGACGGTGACGAGAAGCGGCACCGATTTCACCGTGACCTACCGGCGCAATGTCGCCGCGACAGACCTCGCATTCAGCGTGCTCGTGAAGAACAACCTCACTCCGTGGGGCACCGCCACGAGCACGGATCAGATTTTGTCCGACGATGGTTTTACCCAGATCATCGCCGCACAAATTTCCTATCCTGCCGGAGCGCCGTGCTTCTTCCGCGTGAAGGTCCAGTCACTGACGCCGTAGGATTCGCCGCGATCCCATTCCGCGCCCGAAGTGCGACTGGCAAAATCCGGGTGGTGAAAATTCACGGCGCAGGGTTTTCTATGCATATGAACTCGCAGGCCGCATTCCGCATCTCCGCAATCGTTGGATTCCTCGCCGTGGCGCTCGGCGCATTCGGCGCGCACGGACTGCAAGACGTGCTGGTAAAAAATGCCCGCCTCGCGACATGGGAGACCGCCGTGCTGTATCATCTCACGCACGCAGTCGTGCTGCTAGTCATCGCCACATTGCGCCCGCTCCGCTCTGCATCGTGGTGGCTCATGCTCGCAGGCGTGTTCATTTTCAGCGGCACACTCTACGTCCTCGCGCTGACGAATATGAAATGGCTCGGCGCGATCACGCCGATCGGTGGCGTGTGCCTGCTCGCCGGATGGCTCGCGATGGCCTTTGGAAAAGCACGCGAGGAGTAGCCCGCCCGCCTCGCCTAAACTGGCAGCCTCCATGCCGCGATTCGTTCATACCATGCGGCGATGCACTTTTGCTCAGGCGAGAGTTCGTTCCAACCGTTAAATATGAGATTCCCGAGCACGCCGAAGAGCAGAAAATCCGCATAGACTGGCGCGCTGCCGAAGAGAAACTCCTGGTGCTTCAGCGTCGTTTCGAAGCGCAAAAGCATCCGGTCCAGTTCCGCGCGGATCGTCGCCGCATCACGCCGCCACGCGTCCACACAGCCGCGGCCAAACTTCCGCTCCTTGTGCCGGATCAGCATCCCACGATGCGCGACATCGGGAATGGCGGGGATCATGTGGATGTCCATGAGCTTGAAAGTGCGCGCCTCGACTTCGTTCTCAAGGAATTCAATCACGCACTGGTGCGCCGCCTCGATGGCCTTGGGGAACAGCCGTCCGCCAAACCACATGTGATCCACATACTGCGCCAAGTCCTGCGTATCGCTGCCGCTTTCATAGACGAGGCGTCCACCATGTTCGAGCACCGGGACGGCGTAGTACGCTCCGCCGGTGAGCCGGAGCAGCTCGGAACGATCCCAGTTTGGAACCTCGCGCGCCTCAAAGTCCACGCCCGTCGCACGGAGGGCCTGCGCGATGGGAATGCAAAACGGACTGAACCGCATCTCGTGGAGAATCGTTTTCATTCCGGGCGGGATAGCAGACGCGACCTGCCGGTGCCAGCGATTCGGCAGGTGGCAAAGTGAGGGACTGACATTTCCGGCAAATGCACGACGATGTGCGCCCGCGTCTCATGCCAGAAGATCATCGCCAAACGACTCCCGATTCCAGCAGCGAGGCGAAGGAGCATTCCTGCTGCAGCAAACCGCAGCCTCCTTCGTGCTGCCATTCCGATGCGCCGCCGCCCGAGCCGGAGCCCGCGGCGGAACATGATTGCTGCGGAGGCCATGGGCATCACGACGATGTGAAGCCATCCACGGCGGCAAAATATTTCTGCCCGATGTGTCCCGGTGTGGAATCGGACAAGCCGGGTGATTGCCCAAAATGCGGCATGGCGCTGGAGCGCAACCCGGCGTGGAAGGCTGCAGCGAAGACGACCTACACGTGCCCGATGCACCCGGAGATCAAGCAGGATCATCCGGGCGACTGCCCGAAATGTGGAATGGCATTGGAGCCAAAAACCGTTACGGCCAGCGAGCCGGAGGGCGACGGCGAACTGCGCGACATGACGCGCCGGCTTTGGTTCGGAGCGATCTGCGCGCTGCCGGTCTTCGCGCTTGCGATGGGGCATCTTTTTCCCGGAGCACCGCACTGGTTCATGGGCGCTGCGTCGCGCTGGACGCAGTTTGCACTCACCACGCCGGTCGTGCTGTGGGCGGGCTGGCCGTTCTTCGTGCGCGGCGCGCGATCGCTGCGGACGGGGCACTTCAATATGTTCACGCTCATCGCGCTCGGCGTCGGCGCGGCGTACGCTTACAGCGCGGTGGCAATGCTCGCGCCGGGTGCTTTCCCGGAGGCGCTGAAGATGGACGGCGGAGTCGGGATCTACTTTGAAGCGGCGGCGGTCATCGTTGTGCTCGTGATTGTTGGGCAGGTGCTGGAGTTGCGCGCACGCGCACGCACCGGAAGCGCGATCCGCGCATTGCTGAATCTCGCGCCAGCCACCGCCCAGCTCGTGGACGAAAAAGGCGAGCGCGAAGTGCCGCTCGATCAGGTGACTGCCGGCGCGATCCTGCGCGTGAGGCCCGGTGAAAAAGTTCCCGTGGATGGCGCTGTCACCGAAGGTCAGTCGAGCGTGGATGAATCCATGCTCACCGGCGAACCCATCCCCGTCGCGAAAGGCGCGGGCGATGCGGTCACCGGCGGCACTATCAATGGCACGGGCGCATTCCTCATGCGCGCCGAACACGTCGGGAGCGAGACGATGCTGGCGCGCATCGTGCAGATGGTCGCCGAGGCGCAACGCAGCCGCGCGCCGATCCAGGCGCTCGCGGATCGGGTGGCGGGATGGTTCGTGCCTACCGTGCTCGGCGCCGCGGTGATCACGTTTGCGCTGTGGATGTGGCTCGGCCCGGAGCCGCGGCTCGCGCACGCGCTCGTGAATTCCGTGGCCGTGCTCATCATCGCGTGCCCGTGCGCACTCGGCCTCGCGACGCCGATGAGCATCATGGTCGGCATCGGCCGCGGCGCGCAGAATGGCGTGCTCGTGAAAAATGCCGAGGCACTCGAGCGGATGGAGAAGGTGACCACACTCGTCGTGGACAAAACCGGCACGCTCACCGAGGGCCATCCAAAGCTCACCTCGCTCGTCGCAGCGGAAGGTTTCACGGACGAAGAACTGCTACGCGCCGTCGCCGCCGTCGAGTCATCGAGCGAACACCCGCTCGCCGCCGCCATCGTCGCTGCTGCGAAGGAACGCCAACTCACCATCGAGCCCGCGCGTGATTTTCAATCCATCACCGGCGGGGGCGTGGTCGCCAAAGTGGGCGAACGCGAAGTCGCCGTTGGCAGCGCCGCATTTCTCACGCAGCGCGCCGTGGTCGGTGTTGCCGAGCTGGAGGAAAAAGCGGCCGCTCTCCAGAACGAGGGCCACACTGTCATCTTCGCCGCCATCGCCGGGCGCGCGGCGGGACTGATCGCCGTGGCTGATCCGATCAAGCCTTCCGCCGCCGAGGCCGTGCGCGAATTGCACGATCTCGGACTGAATATCCACATGCTCACCGGCGACAACGCACGCACGGCGGAAGTCGTGGCGAAGCAGCTCGGGATTGATTCCGTCGAGGCCGGCGCATCGCCTGAATCAAAAATCGCGCGCATCAAGGCCCTCCGCGCCGCGGGCGAGGAAGTCGCGATGGCGGGCGATGGCGTGAACGACGCGCCAGCGCTCGCAGCCGCAAATGTTGGCATCGCCATGGGCACCGGCACGGATGTCGCCATGCAGAGCGCGGGCATCACGCTTTTGAAAGGCGACCTCCGCGGCATCGCACGCGCGATCCGCCTGAGCCGAGCGACGCTCAGGAACATCCGGCAGAATCTTGTCTTCGCATTTCTCTACAATGCGCTCGGCGTGCCGCTCGCCGCAGGTGCGCTCTATCCGATCTTCGGCTGGCTGCTCAGCCCGATGATCGCGGGCGCGGCGATGAGCCTCAGTTCGGTATCCGTGATCACGAATGCACTCCGCCTGCGGAATGCAAATCTCGACGCGTAAACAAACACGACGGGGCATTTGTCCGCAGATTCCGCCGATGGCGGAAGAATGGGATGGGTGAACCGCGAAGGGCGAGAGGCTATGCAAGGGCAATCCCGCATTGCGAAAGGTGCGTCGCTTCCGCAGCCTCCGGGACCCAATGAAGACCCTCGCAACATTCTCCCTCGCTCTCGCGTTCACGGGCGCGGCTCTCGCACAAAAAAATGCCGCAACGGATTATCCGCTCACGGAAGACTCGAAGCCGCACGACGGCGTGCCGAAGGGCGAGGTGATGAAGTTTGTCCTCGAAGGCTCGAAAGTTTTTCCCGGCACGATGCGCAACGTGACCGTGTATGTGCCGAAGCAGTACGACCCCGCGAAGCCCGCGTGCGTGTGGGTGAATCAGGACGGCGTGCAGAACAACGCGCCGATCGTCTTCGACAATCTCATCGCGAGGCACGAGATACCGGTGACGATCTACATCGCCGCTTCGCCCGGCGTGGTGAAGTCGCTCGATCCGGAAAAGGCGCTCGATCGTTTCAACCGCAGCCTAGAATACGACGGGCTCAGCTCAGACTACGCGCGCTTTGTGCTCGATGAACTGCTGCCTTTCGTCGAGCAGCAGAAGACGTCCGACGGTCGCGCGATCGTGCTGAGCAAGGAGGGAAACGACCGTTGCATCGGCGGCTCATCGAGCGGCGCAGTGTGCGCATTCACGGCGGCGTGGGAGAGGCCGACGGAATTCCGGCGCGTCTTTTCCACCATCGGCACCTACGTGAGCCTGCGTGGCGGCGACCGGTATCCGGGGCTCATCCGCAAGTTTGAACCGAAGCCTCTCCGCGTCTTCCTGCAAGATGGCGACCATGATCAAAATATCTACGGCGGCGACTGGTGGATGGCGAATCAGATGATGGAACGCGCGCTCACTTTCGCAGGCTACGAGGTCGAGCACGCGTGGGGCACCGGCGGGCACGATGGCAGGCAGGCCGCCGCGATTTTCCCCGATGCGGTGCGGTGGATTTGGAAAGACTGGCCGAAGGAACCGCAGATGGGCGCGGGCTCAAAGCAACTTCAGGAAATCCTCATTCCCGGCGAAAACTGGCAACTCGTGAGCGAGGGGCACAAGTTCACGGAAGGCCCGGCGGTGAATGCGAAAGGCGAAATTTTCTACAACGACATCCCGGAATCGAAGACGTGGAAAGTAGGACTCGATGGCAATGTCACTATGTTCATTCAGGATTCGAAGAAGGGCAACGGCGAGGCGTTCGGCCCGGACGGGCATCTCTATGCCGTGGCGACGGGAATGCCGCAGATTCTGACCTATGACTCGAACGGCGTGGTGAAGATTTTTGCAAATGACATCGCGGGCAACGATCTCGTCGTCGCCCACAACGGAAATATCTATGCGACGCATCCCGGCCTCGGGACGAACCCGAGCCAGATCTGGCTCGTGAAACCGAATGGCGAAAAGCAGGTCGTGGACAAGGGGCTGAAGTTTTCCAACGGCATCGCGCTCTCGCCCGACCAGAGCCTGCTCTACGTGGACGACAGCAAATCGCACTGGGTCTATAGCTATCAAATCCAGCCCGACGGAACCCTGAAGCACAAGCAGCGCTACTTCCATCTCCACGAGCCGGACACCGCCGACGACAGCGGCGCGGATGGCATGAAAGTGGACACTGCAGGACGCCTTTACGTCGCGACGCGCATGGGCATCCAAATCTGCGATCAGGCGGGCCGCGTGAATTGCATCATCCCCACGCCAAACGGACGCGTGAGCAATCTGGAATTCGGCGGCGCGGACTTCAGCACGCTTTACGCGACGTGCGGGGACAAGGTCTTCAAGCGGAAGGTGAAGGCGCAGGGTGCGCCGGCATTCCGCGCGCCGACAAAGCCGACCGCGCCGCACCTGTAGCCGCCGACGGCAGGAGGCGGGCTGACCTTCTCCACGAGTTCCACGTGCTGCGTCGAGGCGTGCCCGCCTCCTTCCGTCGGCGGCTACGTTATCTCCGCGCGCGCGGATCGAGCGCGTCGCGGATCGCGTCACCGAGGAAATTCAGCGCGACGAGCGTGAGCGACATCGCGGCGGCGGGGAAGAGGAGCAGCCACCAGTAGCTGCGAATCGGATTGATCACATTTTTGCCATCGCTGAGCAGACTGCCCCAGCTCGCTTGAGGATCATTGATGCCGAGTCCGAGAAAGCTGAGGAATGACTCATCGAGAATCACGGCAGGAATAGTGAGCGTGAGATAGACGACGATGACGCCGATGAGATTTGGCAGCAGGTGCCTCACGAGGATGCGCGAGTGCGACTGCCCGAGTGCGCGGGCGGCGAGCACGAATTGCTGCTCCTTCAGCGCGAGCACCTGACCGCGCACGATGCGCGCCATCGCGAGCCATTCGATGAGGCCGAGGCACAGGATGAGGATCATGATTTTTGCATACCCCTCCACGCTTGGCATCACGCGGTGCAGCGTGGTCTCCAGCCACGGCGCGAAAGTGAAGATCGCGACGATCACGATGATCAGCCGCGGCACGCTGTGCAGCACTTCGACGAAACGCATCATCACATTATCCGTGCGCCCGCCGATGTAGCCGGCGATGAGGCCATAAGTGGTGCCGATGAAGAAACTCACAAGCGCGCCGCAAAGCCCCACAATCAGCGAGACACGCGCTCCTTGGATCACTCGGGAAAACACATCGCGCCCATTCATGTCCGTGCCGAAATAGTGCGAAGCGGAAGGAGGCGCGAGCTTCGCTGCGGTCGGAATCTCCGGGCTGTAGCGGAAGATCGAAGGACCGAGAATCGCGAGGAGCACCACTGCGGCAAGGAGCACCATCGCAGCGACGGCCACGCGATTGCGAAGGAGGCGTCGCCATGCTCCCGGCGGCTGTGCTGCGGGTGTGGAAATGGGCTCGCTCATTCGAGTCGGATGCGCGGGTCGAGCCACTTGTAGGCGATATCCACGAAGAGGTTCATACCGACGAGCAGCGTGCAGTAAATGGTGACGCTGCCACAGCAGAGAAACACGTCGCGGTTCAGCACGGAGTTCACAAAAAAGCCGCCCATGCCCGGCAGGCTGAAGACCGACTCGATGACCAGCGAACCGGTGAGCAGATTTGCAGCGAGCGGCCCGAGGAAGCTCACGACGGGCAGGACGCCGACCTTCAGCACATGCTTGTAGAGCACGCGCTTTTCACTGAGGCCTTTCGCGTGCGCGGTGCGGACGAAATCCTGATTCAGCACCTCCAGCATGCTCGTGCGGGTGAGTCGCGCGATGTAAGCCACAAATGGCCCCGCAAGTGTGACCGCCGGCAGGATGAGGCTGGAAATTCCGGTCCATCCACCGACCGGCAGCCAGCCGAGCCACAGCGAAAAAATGAGTACCAGCGCTGGGCCGGTGACGAAGGTCGGCACTGAGATCGCAGTGAGCGCACCGAGCATCGTCGCGGAATCGATCCACGTATTTTTCCGCACCGCCGCGATGCTGCCGAGCCACACGCCGATGAGTGTCGCGAGCAGCAGCGCCGATCCGCCGAGAATCGCCGAGACCGGCAGCGCCTGCGAGATGAGCTCGGCCACCGTGCGGTCCTTAAACTTCAGGCATGCCTTCATGTTTCCCTGCAGGAGCCCGCTGAAATGACCCTCGTTGTTTCGCATCACACCGAGGTAACGCGCACACTGCGAAGGGATGGAACGATCGAGATCGAACTTCCGCTCCTGCGCCGCGATGGCTTCCGCCGACGACTGCTTCTCATTCAGCGCAAAGGGATTTCCCGGTGCCATCCGCAGCAGGCAGAAGGTGGCCGTCACTGCGAAAAGCAGCACGAACACGAGCGACAAAATTCTGCGAAGGATAAAACTGAGCATCAGGCAGCGCGTCGCGGCTTGGGAACCGGCACGCCAAGGCGCTTACACGCCTCGCGGAGGTAGCCTGCGTCAATCTCGAAACCGATGAACTTCTCGACGCCGCACGCCCGCGCACCTTCCGCAGCGTGGCCGATGCCAAGGAAAGGATCGAGCACCACCAGCCCATCGCGCACTCCGTGGAGCCGGATGCACCACTCGGCAAGTTGTGCGGGAAAGGTCGCGGGATGTGGCCGCTCGCTGTCGCGGCTCGCGATGGTCTTGTAAGGGATGAACCAGTTATTCCCGCGGCAGCGTTTGTCCTTCCCACCTGTGTGCCCCCAACGCGCGATGTTGCTCTTATCCGCATACGCGACGCCGACGCCGAGACGATCGATCGGCGTGTCGCCACTCCGCGTGAGGTGAAAAATGTATTCATGGCAATCGTTCACATAGCGCTTGCTGTTCAGCGGCTTGAAATGCCCGGCGGATGTCTCCTCTCCTCCTTTCGGCCGGATGGTGATGGACTTCACCCAGTGCAGCGTGTTCTGCAGGACGAATAGCTCGCGCAAGCGCAGCGCCACTTCGTGAGGAAACCACGGGTTCGCAGGCGCAGCCCCGACATTGAGAAAAAATGAGCCATCGGGTTTCAACACACGGCGCACTTCCGTGGCCCAATGCTCGCACCACTCAAGGAACGCCTCGCGCGGAGCGTCATCGCGATAACTGCTGTATCCGATGTCGAGATTGTAGGGCGGCGAAGTGACGACGACATCCACAGAATCAGGAGGCAATTTTGCCATCCCGACGATGCAGTCAGACCGGGTGAACTGGTAGTTTTCGGAGGGGATTCTGGTGGCGAGAGCTTGGACCATGAACGTACGGAACGCTCATTCTCATAGGAGTACAAGCCCTAATATTAGGCAGCGATCATATCACGAATGTACATGGAACTCCGGCGCGCCTTCCGAGCAACCGGCTTCACTCCATCGGAGCGAAACGGCGGACCGGATCAAAAACTGCACGAACGCCCTCGTGGATCTCCTGATCTTGCAAGATACCCATCCGCATGGGCGCACCCTCGCCACGGAGAACCAGCGCTGAAAGCCCGAGCGTTCGCAATTCGGCATCGAGCTGCGCGGCATGTTCGATTTTGGCAAACGAGATGAAGGCAACGCTACCGCCGACACTGAAATGGCCGCGCGCATCGGGGATCCTTGCGATCAGGGCTGACACTGGCGCGAGCGCAGCGAGTGTAATCGGGATTTTTGCGAGCACCCCATCCGGGTGCGCCCATGAGAATTCACGGAGGCTAGACCACGCATCATTTGCATCGGCATCGCTGAGGATGGTCGCAACGGGCCAGATGCCTTGGATTTCCTCAGCGAGCGCGGCATTCGCAGCAGCAGGTCCACCGAGGCGTGCGAGCAAGCAGCCATCATTCCGCACTCCGCACTCTGGATGCCGCATTTCCAGCCAATCGAGCGCATCGATTTCCCATCGCGACGATGCGCATTGTGCGATGCGGTCGGCGGCTACCGTGGCATTCGCGCACGGAATACGGAGCGTGAGCCAAGACTGCGGCGCAGGGAAAACTTTGAACGTTACCTCAGTGATCACGCCGAAGCGCCCGCAGCTTCCCACGAGGAATTTCGGAATGTCGAAGCCCGCGGCGTTCTTCACGACCTTCGCGCCACCGCGGAGAAGCTGGCCGGTGCCGTCGGCAAATTGCACGGCGAGGATGAAGTCCCGCACGCCACCGTAGCGGAACCTTCCCGGCCCGCTGAGTCCCGCGGCGACGGTGCCGCCGATGGTCGCGCCACTTTCCACGAGCGGTGGATCGAATGGGAGATACTGTCCACGCGCTGCGAGTGCATCGCGGATTTCGCGCAGCGGCGTGCCGACGAGCGCGGTGAAGGTGAATTCACCAGGATCGTAGGCGACGATGCCGGCCAGCCCGCGCATTGAAATCAGCGTGACACTTTCATCGCACTGCGAGAGCCGCGGCTTCGTCCGCGCGCCAATGGCGAGCACGCGCGGATGCGCGCGGATTACATCGCAGAGTTCGCTTGTGGTGGAGGGAGTGAGCACGGTCACAAGCGTTTCGATCCACGCCGGGGGGTCAAGCGTTTGCGCGGCACATCAATGTGGACCCGACGACTCGTCGGTTCAGCGCATTGGTAATGTCGGGGCGCTATAGGACGACGATGCAGTTCCGCAATCGGAACGCCCGTTGTCGCTGAACGGCTTTGCCGACGAGTCGTCGGCACCACATTATTCCATCTCGCGTGAGCGCGGCTCGCGGTCCTGCGTGTCGCCACCGAACGCGGACGTGACGAACGGGCCGCCGGCGAGGGGCGCGGCGCGGCTGAAGGCGACTTCGGGGGTGTCGCTGTCCTTGCCGGCGAGCGGGAAATCTTTGCGCAGCGGGTGGAAGGGGTAGCCTTCCCACATGAGGATGCGGCGCAGGTCGGGGTGGCCGGTGAACTTGATGCCCATCATGTCCCACACCTCGCGCTCGTGCCAGTCGGCGGTGGCCCACAGATCGATCACGCTCGGCGCGGTGCAGTCGTCCTCGCTCACGGTGTATTTCAGGCGGAGGTGATCGGTGCGCTCGAAATTTTGCAGCTCGTACACCATCTCGTAGCGCGGCTCTTCGCCGAAGTGATCCACGCTGCTGATGTCGATCAGATACGTGTAGCCGAGCGTGTCCCGGAGGAAGGCGGCGATGTCGTGAAATTGCGCGCGCGGCACGGTGAGCGTGAGTTCGCCGCGGAATTCCTTTTGCGCGAGCACGGTGAATTTTGTGGCGAGCGCGGTGGCGTCCTTCTTGGCGGATTCGGGGACTTGGAGATTCGTGGGCATCGGTGTGACGTTGAGTTTTGCGTGAAAGGCGGCTGTGACTGGTGACTGGTGAACGGTGACTGGTCTTGGAAAGTCGCGCGGTCGTAGTGCTGCTGAACCAGTCACTTTTCACCAGTCACCAGTCACAAATCACTGGCGGAGCGCGGCGACGACTTCGGGCTTTTGCGCGAGGAAGGAATGTTCGCCTTCGATTTTGCGCTGGAGGCGGAGCAGGCCCTCGATGAGCGCTTCGGGGCGCGGCGGGCAGCCGGAAATATAGACGTCCACGGGGATGAGCGTGTCGATGCCCTGGAGCACGGCGTAGCTGCGATACATGCCGCCGCTGCTCGCGCACGCGCCCATGGCGATGCACCACTTTGGCTCGGGCATCTGGTCCCAGATGCGTTTCACGGCGAGCGCCATTTTATACGTGACGGTGCCTGCGACGATCATCACGTCGCTCTGGCGCGGGGAAAAGCGCATGACCTCCGCGCCGAAACGCGAGATGTCGTAGCGCGACGCGCCCGTGGCCATGAGTTCGATGGCGCAGCACGCGAGGCCCATCGGCATCGGCCAGAGGGAATTTTTCCGCATCCAGTTGATGGCGGCGTCCGCTTTCGTGAAGATGATGTTGCCCTCGATTTTCGAGTCGTAGGCGGCGGGTGCGGTGGTGGTCATGGCGAGGCTGGATACTTAAAGCGGGCGCGAATCGCGGCAAGGTGAAACTCGTGCGCGATGCGAGCGACCGGCATGTTCCTGCTAAGCTGCGCGCCGGACACGGATTCGCTCGGCAGCAACATTTCGTCCCATGAATCTTCCCCGTGTGAACCGTCGGCACTTTGTCAAAACCGGCAGCCTCCTGTCCTTCTCGATGCTCGCCGGCATCCATGCACGCGGCGAAGGCGCGCCAAAATTCCGTGTGCTCGACACGCGGGTGATCAGCCGGCAGCCGGAATTTTACTGCGGTTGGTCCACCGTCACGCGGCGCGCGAATGGCGAGCTGTGGGTGACGTGGTCCGGTGGGCGCGAGGCGCATGTATGTCCGTTCGGGCAGGTGCAGGCGATGACTTCGCGCGACAACGGCGAGACGTGGACGTGGCCGCGCGTGCTGCACGATTCGGCGATTGATGATCGCGACAGCGGATGTGTGGAGACGGCGAAAGGCTCGCTGCTCGTCACGACGTTTTCGTCGCTCGCGTATGAGGACATTCTGGCAAAGGCCGAGAAGGACGGAAATTGGGACGCGGAAAAGCTCGCGCGCTGGAAGGGCGCACGCGATCGGCTGAATGCGGGCGAGCGGAAGGCGGAACTCGGCGAGTGGCTGCTGCGCTCGACGGACGGCGGGCTCTCGTGGTCCACGCGCATCAAGACGATCGTGAATAATCCGCACGGGCCGATTCAGCTTCGCGATGGCCGCCTGCTCTACGCGGGCAAGCGGCTTTGGGATGAGAGCAAGCGCATCGGCGTCTGTGAATCGAAGGACGACGGGCAGACGTGGCAGTGGCTCGCGGAAATCCCGACGCGCAGCGGTGATGCGGTGCCGCGCAGCTACCACGAGCTTCACGCCGTGGAGGCACAGGACGGCACGCTGATCGCGCAGATCCGGAATCACAACACAGCGAATGCCGGCGAGACCTTGCAGAGCGAATCGCACGACGGTGGGAAGACCTGGAGCGAACCGCACAGCATCGGCGTGTGGGGAATGCCGTCGCACTTGCTGCGCCTACGCGACGGACGGCTGCTGATGACGTATGGGCATCGCCGTGCACCGTTCGGGAATCAGGCGCGCATCAGTGCGGACAATGGCAAGTCGTGGGGCGAGGCGATGATCATTTCCGGCGACGGCGCGGGCGGCGACCTCGGCTACCCGAGCACCGTGGAGCTTGCCGACGGCACGCTGCTCAGTGTGTGGTACGAGTCGTTGAAGGGAAATCCGCACGCCGTGCTCCGGCAGGCGCGGTGGAAAATCGAGACGTAACTACGCTTCAAATTTATATCCGAACTCCCGCACCGTACGGATGTGCTGCGGCTTGGCGGGATCCTTTTCGATCTTGTTGCGCAGCGCGTTCACGAAGCGATCGATCGAGCGCGATGTGACTGCGGCGTCGTAGCCCCAGACGGAATTCATGATGAGGTCGCGGCTGAGCGCCTGGCCGGGGCGGCTGGCGAGGAAGCGCAGCAGCTCGAATTCCTTTGGCGAAAGCGGCAGTTCCTTTCCGGCGCGCGTGAATGTGCGCGCGTCGCAGTCGAGGCGACAGTCGCCGAAGGTGTAGATTTCCGTCGTGCCGCGCTTTTGCCGGCGCAGCAGGACTTCGGCGCGGGCGAGGAGTTCCTTGATGGAAAATGGCTTCGTCACGTAGTCGTCCGCGCCGAGCTTGAGGCCGAGGATGATGTCGCTCTCCTGGCCCTTCGCGGTCAGCATGAGGATAGGCATCGTGAGCTTTTCCGAGCGGATGAATCGGCAGACTTCGTAGCCATTCACCTTTGGCAGCATCACATCGAGGAGGACGAGGTCCGGCTGTCCGTCGAGCGCGGCCCTGATACCCGCGTCGCCATCGGTCGCGGTGATGACCTTGTAGCCTTCGAATTCAAAATTGTCCTTCAGCCCGCGGAGCATCGCGGGGTCGTCTTCGACGATGAGGACGGTGGCGTTCGAGTTCACGCGAGGGGGATTTTCACAGTGAAGATGCTGCCCTTTTCCGGCTCGCCCGCAACGGTGATTTCGCCGCCGTGCGCCTTCACGATGCGCTGCACGATGGCGAGGCCGAGGCCTGCGCCTTCGCGTGTGCGCGAGAGCCGCTGGTCCACCTGGTGAAAGGGCTCGAAGATCACGCGACGCTGATCGTGAGGGATGCCGATGCCATTGTCCTCGACGATGAATGCAAGCATGCGGTTCTCCGCGCGGGCACGGAGGGCGATGCGTTTGTCTTCGCCGGTATATTTCAGCGCATTGTCGATCAGGTTCGAGAGCACCTGGGCGAGCGCTTCGCGGTCTGCAAGAATCCCGGGAAGGGACTCCTCCACCTCCATGGCAAATGTGCAGCCCGGTGCAGCAAGCCGCGCGGAAAATGGCGCGACGGCCTGCATGGCGACGGCGTGCGGAGCGATCGGCTCAAGATCGAGCGCCTGGCTGCCGCGTTCGAGACGCGAGAAGGTGAGGAAATTTTCCGCAATGCGCCGCAACCGGTCGTTCTCGCCAGCGATGAGGTCGAGGTATTCGCGGAGTTGCAGTTCGTTGCGGTAGCGGCCTTCGCGCAGCGTATCCACGAGTATCCGCATGGATGCGAGCGGCGTGCGAAGTTCATGCGCGACGATGGCGACGGAAGTGTTTTTCAACTCCTGCAAGGTGATCTGCCGGCTCACGGCCATCGCTGCGGTCCCGGCGATGGCGAGCACGAGCAGCGTCACGAGAACGCCTGTGGCGATGTAGATGCGCTGCTGGCCGGAGACGGCTTCGTCGATCACGTCGGACTTCGCCAAAATGAGCTGCACCAATCCCTCCAATCCTGCGGGCGCGCGCTCCTGCGCGAGAAGCTGTCCCTTTTCCGAATCCGCACCCGCGAGCAACCGCCCCGCGCCATCCACGATGCGGATGGCCACGGAAGGTTCCGCAAATTCGCGGATGTGGGCATGCAGCCGGGCCGCCCGTTCGGCGGGAGTCCCTTCGGGCAAAGACGCGGATCGCAACGCGCTCGCGAGCAACTCCGTGTGGAACTGCTGCGTGTGCTCGATGGCTTCCACGCGATCGCCCTTGAGTGCATCGGACATAAAGCGCGCCATGAGCGCGATCGGGATGAGGGGGACGAGCACAAGCAGGAAGAGCAGCGCGCGGAGCTGCTTGGGGCGGATTTCATGCGCGGTCATCGGGGGATTCTCATATCTTAGTGCGCGGCTGAAAGCCAACGCACTTCGGGCATCAATTCATTTGCAAAAAAAGCAGGCTCCCGTTTCCAGGAGCCTGCTGTGATTTTGAATTACTCCCGACATTACCGAGCATTTGCTGGCAGCGTTGGGAGACTGATCGGTTCAGTTACTCAGGAGCGAGCACCTTCGTGTCTTTGCCGAGCCATTCGTCGGTGCCGGTAAAGATATTGTCCGAATCTTTGATCGGGCTTTTTACGAAAGTTGCCGTGTCTTTCGTAAGATCCATTTCCTTGCCACTCACCGGCCGGGCACTGCCGTCACAAAAACCGATGACCGCATCCGTGCCACCCCAAACACCACCCTTTTCGGTCGATAGCTTGGCATAAGTCAGTTCGCTTGCGGACTTGGTAGCCGTCCCGATGAGGGGCCAGCGGGCGTCGCTTGTGTCCGACAGACCAAGGAGGTAGAGCCAGTCGTTCTGCCCCCTGAGGATTTTGTTTGAATCGGTCACGCCCTGATCAGTCGCTGGTGCCTTGCAGTAAGCAGAACCTTTGTTCCCAAAGATTTTTTTACTGGTCGTGTACTTCGGCATGAGATTCTCGAACGCCTTATTCGAAAAGTCGCCTGCTCCCAGCAGTGTCCCGGCTTTACCATCGGTTGATACCGTCGTGTTTGGGAACTGGCCATCGTTGTCCCCGGAATACATGCGCAGCGCGAGGTTGACCTGCTTGCAGTTGCTGAGCGAATCGGTGATGCGGCCTTTTTTCTGCGCCGAGGTGAATACCGGCAGTGCGAAGCCGGCGAGGATGGCGATGATGGAGATGACGACGAGCAGTTCGATGAGCGTGAAGCCCTGAGTGCGCGCATCCTTCCGGAGATTTTGGAGGTTTGGGATTTTCATGGGAGTTTGTGTTTTGAGGTTTGGTGCCGATGCCCGCGGGATTGCGTTCATCTGCAAACACAATGGAGCGCATCCATGTTACCGAAATGTTACGGCGGCGTTCGTTGTTGATGATTTGTCAGTTATCGAAAATTTCCCCAGGATGCGCTCCGGGCATGATTTGAACCAGGTGCATGGAATGAGGCGCGGAGCGCCTGAACGACGATAGCCGTGGGCGACGAGGAACGAGAAACCCACGGACAGGATGACCAGCCGGATGTGCTGCGTAGCGGCACCACAAGCCTTGCGTGCAGGGTTGCGCCGCTACGCGTCTCGATGGTTTTCCCGCCGATCCGTGGTTTCCTCGAAGACTCGTCACCCACGGCTATTGTTGTTTTTGGCGCTACGCGCCACGGCAACCGCCCCGCCGGTGAATCCATGGAGCTGAAACGAATCACGCCCGGATGCGCTCCGGGCGCAGACTTTTTCTTGCCCACACCGCATGCAAAGCGAAACATCCCTTCTGGATGGAACGCCCTTGCGCGACGCAACTCACCTTGGAAATGACCCAGCAGGAGCTGGACGCGCTCCGAAGCATCGTGGGCTCGCGCAAGCGACCGGGCAGGCATCTTGAAATCGGCACGGCAGCAAGCGGAGCCCTTTGCGAAATGATGCTCGCGGCGACCCACCGCCCGCATTTTGTGGTCATCGATACGATGACCTACTTCGCAAACCAGCGGCAAATCGTGGAGCAGAACCTCGTGTCGCATGGCCTGCAGCCTGGGCACGTGGAATTCCGCGAAATGCGGAGCTGGGACGCATTCCAGCATTCGCGCCAGACGCTTGAGGCGTTCGATTTCGTGCTCATCGACGGCAGGCGCAAGTTTCGGTATGTGATGCAGGATCTGCACTGGGCGGCACTGCTGAATCCGAACGGCATCCTCGCCATGCACGACTACACGCCACGCATCCGCTCGGTAAAATGGGCTGCGGACTATTTTCTGGCGAACAATCGGAACTACCATCGGCTGGAACTCGTCGGAACGCTTCTTTTTCTCCAAAAAACGGCTCCCGATGGGCCTCGCGGGCCGAATCTGTTGCCGGACTCCGTAGCCTCGTTCATGCACCCACTATTCCAATTTGAGAATAGCGTGCGCAAACGGCTCGGAATGCGTAGGACGGCCTGAGGCTTCCGTCAAAACTGGGACTAAAACCGGGCTCCGCGGATTTCCGTTTTGATTCGTGGAACTTGGGGTTTTCTCATTTCTGATTGACGGAAATGATTTGCAGGTTCTCAATAGTGAGACATTCTCATTTTCGAGAGAAGGACCCGTAGTTTCAGCCCAAATTACCAATACCATGGCAAAGATTCTCATTGTGGATGACGAACCCAATATCGTCGAACTGGTCGTCACCGCCTGCAAGGAAATCGGGCACGAGACGTTCCCCTTTACGAACAGCTCGAAGGCGCTCGAACAGATCGAATCCATATCGCCCCAGCTCGTCATCAGCGACATCAAGATGGGCAAGGTGGACGGCTTCGAAATCCTGCGGCAGGTGAAGTCTGCACTCGAAAGCTGCGAGGTGATCCTGATGACCGGGCAGGGCAACGAGGAGATCGCGGAAAAGGCGATCGCGGAAGGCGCGCGATATTACATCCGCAAGCCGTTCAAAATTTCCGAGATGCAGGCGCGGGTGAAGCACGTGATCGAATTCTACGATACGGCGAAGGAGCGCGACACGCTGATGAAGGTGGTGAAACGGGCGGCAAACCCGGAAAACATCATCGGCACCTCGCCAAAGATGGATGAAGTGTATCACCTCATCCGCAAGATTGCGGATACGGATTCGACCATCCTGATCCAAGGCGAGAGCGGCACCGGCAAGGAACTCGTGGCGCGTGCGCTGCATTTTAACAGCAGTCGGCAGCACCATCCTTTCGTCGCGATCAACTGCTCCGCACTGCCGGAGAATCTGCTCGAGAGCGAACTTTTCGGACACAAGAAAGGGTCATTCACCGGCGCATCCGCGGACAAGTCGGGGCTCTTCGAGGAGGCGGAAAAGGGGACCATTTTCCTCGACGAGGTCAATTCGATGGCCCTGCCGCTACAGACCAAGCTGCTGCGGGTGCTGCAGGAGCGCCAGCTCCGCCGGGTAGGCGATACGAAGACGCTGCCGATCAATGTCCGCGTGCTCGCGGCGACAAATGAAGGGCTGCTCGAAAAAGTGAGGGACGGGCAGTTCCGCGAGGATCTTTATTACCGGCTCGCAGTGATCCCGATCGAGCTGCCACCACTTCGCGAGAGACCCGAGGACATCCCGCTCCTCGTCCAGCATTTCCTGAAAAAATCCGCGACCGGACTGAATCCGCGCTCGATGAAAATCGAGCCGGCCGCCATCGAATCACTCCAGTGCTACGACTGGCCTGGCAATGTGCGCGAACTCGAAAACGCCATCGAGCGAGCCAGCGCCCTCTGCGACGACGAACTGATCCGTGTGAAAGATCTCCCTCCTCAGGTCCTGAATGGCCCGTCCGGCAACGTGAAGGACGGTGCCCTGCTGCCCGTGGGCAAGAAGCTCGACGCCTTCATCCGCGACATCGAGCGGCGCTTCATCGAGGAGACGACCAAGCGCAACGCCAACAACCGTGATAAGGCCGCGAAGATGCTGGGCATCAGCATTGCGACACTTTACCGCAAACTCGACGACAAGCCAGTAGCCAAGCCTGCGAAGAAGAAGTGAAACTGGGATGGACTGCCCGATGAGTGATGGCCTGCGGAAAGGCCGACGAACAGCGGGCCCTAGCGCAGTTTCTCCGCACCGCTGAATTTTCAAAAAGGAACTCACGCCATGTCCTTCCAGACTCCCCTCTCCTTCCGTCCGCTTTTCATGGAGCGAGTGTGGGGCGGCAAGCTCCTCGCGGAGATGCCCGGCAAAGGTGCGCCCGCCGGGGAACCGATCGGCGAAAGTTGGGAAATCGTGGATCGCGCGGATGCGCAAAGCGTCGTCGCACGCGGGCCATTCATCGGCACGACCCTGCACGAGCTGTGGGCCACATTTCGCAAGGATGTTTTCGGATCTCGTGTGCCGGATTCGCCGCGCTTTCCGCTGCTGGCTAAAATCCTCGACGCTCAGGATACTCTATCGGTGCAGGTGCATCCGCCGGCAAATAAGGCTTGGGAACTCGGCGGCGAGCCAAAGACTGAGATGTGGTATTTACTCGATGCGGCGAAAGGTGCGGAGCTCTTCGCGGGCTTCCGGCGCGGCACGACCCGGGTCGGCTTTGAGCATGCGCTCGAGGAAGGTCGCGTCGCGGAGCTGCTCCACCGCGTCCCGGTGATCGCGGGCGATGCGATGTTCATCCCGAGCGGGCGCTGCCATGCGATCGGCGCCGGCTGCCTCATCGTGGAGATGCAGCAGAACAGCGACACGACTTACCGGGTCTTCGACTGGAACCGCAAAGGCCTCGACGGGAAACCGCGCGCACTCCATATCGCTGAGTCTCTGGCATCGATCGATTTCCGTGACCAGGAGCCCGCGCTCGCGAAGCCTGTCGGCGAGACGATCGTCTCGTGCCCGGAATTTTTCGCCGAACGCTGGCAGCTCCCCGCACAGCGTGCAGATGAGAGCAAGGACGGCGTCATTTTTACCGTCCTCAGCGGGGGTGTAAAATGCGCCGGTGAAGAATTCATCCGCGGTCAGTTTTTCATCCTGCCCGCGACCGCGCGCGACCGCATCCTCACGCCCACGGCAGCGGAGACCTCCCTGCTGCGCACGACGATCCCGCACCGGTGATGCAACCGGCAGGCAGGCCGACTCGCGCCCTTTATTTTTGAAAAAAACGACGAGCCATCACGCTCGACAACGGGCTCCGCTTCGCCCCAGCTTCCCTCCATGCCTGAAGAAAAACTGAACACCCACCAGAAGGCGCTCAACATCAACCTCGACAAGCGCTGGTACGGCTCATTCGCCGAGATCGGTGCAGGACAGGAAGTGGTGCGCTGGTTCTTCCGCGTGGGCGGGGCGAGCGGTACGGTGGCGAAAAGCATGTCCGCTTACGACATGGCGGTGAGCGATGCGATTTACGGCACCGCCGAGCGCTACGTTTCGCGGCCGCGACTTCAAGCGATGCTGAACCATGAGTTCGTGCTGAACATCGAGCGCCTCTCTGACATGCGCGGCGACAGCACTTCGTTCTTCGCCTTCGCAAACACCGTCGCGACGCGCAATTTCAAAGGCACCAACGAATGCCACGGCTGGATGGGCGTGAAATTCCAGAGCCATCCGCGCGATGAACCCAGCCAGGTGATCATCCACGTCCGCATGCTCGATATGGACGTGCAGGCGCAGCAGGAGGCGCTCGGCATCGTCGGCGTGAACCTCTGCTATGGCTGCTTCTTCATCCACCACGAGCCGGAGAAACTCGTCGAAAGCCTCCTCGACGACCTGAACACGGGCCGCATTGAGATCGACATGATCGAATTCAACGGCATCGAGTTCCGCACGGTGGACAATCGCCTGATGGCGCTGAAGCTCGTGCAACTCGGCCTCAGTGGCGCGGCGATGTTCGGTCCGAACCGCGACGTGCTCCAGCCTGCCGAGGTCTTCTATAAAAAGGCCGTCCTCGTCGAGCGCGGCAGCTTCCGCCCGCTCACGCATGTGAACCTCGACATGATGCGTTGCGCGTTTGAAAAATTCACGGCCGAGCCGGACATCAAAGGCAAGGATGTGGTGCAGGTGATGGAACTCACGATGACGAACCTGCTCCAAACCGGGGCGATGGATCGCAAGGATTTCCTGGCGCGCGCCGACGTGCTCAGCGCCTGCGGCATGACGGTACTCGTGAGCGACTACAGCGAATTCTTCAAGCTCGGCGCCTACCTCAGCCGCATCACGAAGGAACGCATCGGCCTCGTCCTCGGCGTGCCCACACTGCTCGAGCTCTTCAACGAAAAATACTACACGCAGCTCCCGGGCGGAATTTTGGAAAGCTTCGGTCGGCTCTTCAAAAACGATCTCAAGCTCTACATCTACCCGCTGCAGGATCAGCTCACCGGCACCGTCTCCACCGTCGAGACCGCGCAGGTCGCCCCGGAATTGCAGAAGCTCTACGGCTACCTGCACGACCGCGGCAGCTTCGTCGCGCTGGATAATTTCAACGCCGAATACCTCTCGATCTTCAGCCGTGACGTGCTCCAACGCATCGCTGCACACGACGAGATTTGGGAAAAGATGGTGCCTGCCTCAGTCTGCGAAATCATCAAGAAGCGCGGCTTCTTCGGCTACGCCAAAGGTCCCAGGGGTTAGAGTTGCCGAGCGATGGCGTTTTTTGACTGCCACTTTTTCAGCGAGACTCTCGCGCTCTCGGTCTCTGCGCACGTCATCCTCCCCGAAGTCCACGGGGCCAAACGGAGACTCCACCCGACGCTCTTCCTGCTCCACGGCCTCAGCGACGATCACACGATGTGGACGCGGCGCACGAGCATCGAGCGATACGCTGCACAGAGGAATCTCGCGGTCGTCATGCCTGCTGTTGGGCGCAGCTTTTACCAGGACACTGCGGGCGACGCTCGATACTGGACATTCCTCAGCGAGGAATTCCCGGCACTGATGCGCAGCTTCTTCCCGCTCTCGGAAAAGCGCGTGGACAATTTTGCCGCCGGCCTCTCGATGGGTGGCTACGGCGCGCTGCGGCTCGCGCTTTCGCATCCGGAAAAATTCGCCGCGGTGGCGAGCTTTAGCGGCGCGCTCGACTACGTGCGCCGGCTGCGTGAATCCGGAAAACCGCGTTCGCGCATCAGCAAGGCGGAGTGGAATGCAATCGCCGGTCCCTCGGCCAACGCCGAGGGCACTGCCAGCGATCTTTTTCACCTCGCAAAACGCGCTGCATCGCGGCGCGGCCCGAAACCGGCAGTGTGGCTGAGCTGCGGCACGGAGGATGAAATTATCGGTGACACCCGATCCTTTCACAGCCATCTCGACACATTGGGCTGGAAGCATCACAACGAAGAAAGCCCCGGCGCACACGACTGGGCGCACTGGGACAGACAGATCCAGAACGCCATCGCCTGGCTCCCCCTCCGGAAATGAGCACATTACCACGACGCAAACGCAGGAACACAAAGACGCTCGACTCGATGAAAGTCGGCGCGGTCATAGTCTTGCTGCTCCTCGGAATCCTGCTCGTCATGTGGGTGGGGATGCAGGTGCTGAGGCCCAAGGAAGATCAACCCGAAATGCATCCCCAGCCCGGCCGCTCAATGTGGGATACACCGCCGGCCAACGGCTGATCTTTTCGCGCCGCGGCAAAAGCGGCCTTGCCGCAGCGGCACTCGCAAAATCACGCGCGGAATTTTTCCCGCAACCTCGTCGCACAAAGAGTGTTTGAAAGGTCACACGATGCCTCTGGCGTAACCCTTGGGGACCAGCGCGCGTCAGCCATCCTAACAAGTCCACATCATGAACCCGATGAACTCGAATACCTGCGGCGACATTACGCCACTTCTCACGCGCCGCGCAGTGCTCGGCAATCTCGCCTGCGGCTTCGGCTGGCTGGCGTTCGCAGGACTGGCGGGAAAAAATGCATTTGGCTCAGAGATGAGTCCGCTCATGCCGAAGCAGCCGCATTTCACCCCGCGTGCAAAGCGCGTGATTTTTCTCTGCATGCGCGGCGGCCCGTCGCACGTGGACACCTTCGACTACAAGCCGAAGCTCACCGCGGACACCGACAAGCCCGGCAAACGCCCCGGCACAAAGTTGCTCGGCTCGAAGTGGAAATTTGCGCAGCACGGCAAGAGCGGACAGTGGATTTCCGAATTGTTCCCAAACATCGCGCAGCACGCGGATGACCTCGCTCTCATCCGCTCCATGCAGACCGATCTGCCCGCGCACCCGCAGGCGTTTTTGAAAATGCACACGGGGAATTCGCAGTTCGTCCGCCCATCGCTCGGCGCATGGACGACGTATGGCCTCGGCACCGAAAATCAGAATCTGCCCGGCTTCATCACTCTCTCGCCGCCGAGCGGATTCGGCGGTTCGCAAAATTACGGCAGCGCGTTTCTCCCCGCGATCTACCAGGCCACGCGCATCGGCTCGGACAATCGCTCAGTCGCAGGCGCGCAGGTGCGGAATATCCAGACTACGCTCGGCCCCAGCGCGCAGCGCGCGGAACTCGAAATGATCCAGACTTTGAACCGCGAGGCATTGCGCCGCGACAAATACAACCCCGAGGTCGAGGGCGTGATCGAGAGCTACGAACTGGCGTTCAAAATGCAGAGCCAGATGCCCGCCGTGATGGATCTCGAAAAGGAATCCGAGGCGACGAAGAAGCTCTACGGAATCGGCGGCGCGAGCCGTGGCACCGGAAGTTATTTCGGCGGTGGCGGACCGGGCGGCGCGGGCACCGATGACATGGGCCGGAAGTGCCTGCTGGCGCGGAAATTCATTGAGGCCGGCGTCCGTTTCGTGGAGATCAACCACGGCAACTGGGATCAACATTTTAACCTCAGCAATGCCCTGCAGACGAACTGCCAGTCCGTGGATCAGCCGATCGCGGGCCTGCTCACGGACCTCAAGCAGCGCGGTCTTTTGAAGGACACGCTCGTCGTGTGGAGCGGTGAATTCGGCCGCACGCCTCATGCGCAAGGCGGCGATGGCCGCGACCATAACAACAAGGGCTTCACGCTCTGGATGGCCGGCGGCGGCGTAAAGGGCGGCATGAGCTACGGCCAGACGGACGACTACGGCTACGAGGCCGTGGAGAACAAGGTGCAAATCCACGATCTGCACGCGACCATCCTCGCGCTTCTCGGACTCAATCACGAGAAGCTCACATTCAACTACGCGGGCCGCGACTTCCGCCTCACGGATGTCGAAGGCACCGTGGTGAAGGCGATCATGGGGTGACGCGACGTAGCGTAGCTCTCCAGAGCTGCGCCCTCCGCGCCCCGCGCGCGCAAATGCACAGCTCTGGAGAGCTATGCTACGATTGGTTTCATGCGAAAAAACGGTCGTTGATGTCCGAATGCAGCGCGTGACGGCTGTGTAGTTTCCAATCACTCCCCCATGAAAAGCCCCCTCGCCTGCCTCGCCGTCTTGCTCTCACTGCTGCTCTGCGCGCCCTGCACGGCCGCCGATGCGAAGAAGCCAAACGTCCTCTTCATCGCCATTGACGACCTGCGCGACTGGGTCGGCTACCTGCATCACAACGAACAGACGAAGACGCCGAACATCGATCGCCTCGCGAAGATGGGCGTGGCCTTCACCCACAGCTATTGCGCGGCGCCGGTGTGCAATCCCTCGCGCGCGGCGCTCATGAGCGGGCTGCGGCCCTTCACGAGCGGCGTGTATGAGAACAACAACGACTGGCGCACCGTCATCCCGGAGCCGCTCACGCTCACGCATCAGTTTCGCGGTGCGGGCTACGGTGTTTTCGGCGCGGGGAAAATCTACCATGAGGCTTACAAGCGCGTGAGTGATTGGGACGACTATCTCGCGAACGAGGGTGGCAAAGGTGGAGGCAAACTTTCGCCGCAGGCGAAGAACGACGGCGTGGGCGGGATCAAATTCGCGCCGCTCGACTGCGCGGATTCCGCACTGCCGGATTACGGCATCACCGACTACGGCATCGCGCAGCTCGGCAAGACGCACGACAAGCCGTTCTTCCTCGCGGTCGGACTGCATAAGCCGCACATGCCCTGGAACGTGCCGCAAAAATATTACGACATGTTCCCCACGGACAAAATCATCCTGCCGCCGTACCTCGAAAACGATCTCGATGACATCCCGCCTGCGGGCGTTCGCATGGCACACCCGGAGACGGATCACATCCCGATGCTCAAGTCCGGACGCTGGAAGGAAGCGATCCAAGGCTACCTCGCGGCCATCGCGTACACGGACATGAACATCGGCCGCCTGCTCGATGCGCTGGAAAAATCCGCCTACAAGGACAACACGATCATCTGCTTCTGGTGCGACCACGGCTGGCACCTCGGAGAAAAGCACCACTGGCGGAAATTTGCACTCTGGGAGGAAGCCACGCGCTCGCCGCTCATCTGGGTCGTGCCGGGCATGACGAAGCCCGGCAGCGTGTGCGAGCGCACGGTGGACTTCATGACCATCTATCCCACGCTCTGCGATCTCGCCGGCATCGCAGTGCCGCAGCACGTGGAGGGAAAAAGCATCCGCACGCTGCTCAGTGACCCGAAGTCCGAATGGAGCGCACCCGGCGTGACGACGTATCGTTTCAAGAACCACGCCGTGCGCACCGAGGACTGGCGGCTCATCCGCTACGAGAATGGCGACGAGGAATTCTACGACGAAAAGGCCGACCCGAACGAATGGAAGAATCTCGCGAAGGATCCGAAATACGCAGAGCAAAAGGCAAAGCTGACGAAGATGCTGCCCGACCACGACCACGCCGATATCGGCGGCGGTGCAGGAAAAGGCGCGGAGAATTTCGGCGATGGAAAGAAGGCCGAGAAGAAGCGGCTGAAGAAGGAAGCCAAACAACAACCCAGCCCGGCTTCACCGAGCGTCGCGCAATAATGTAGCGCCGACGACTCGTCGGCACAAACGGTGAGAGCAGCAAAGGCGCCCGAACAATCGCAAGCATGCTGCCGTAGGGATTGAATCCTCCCTGCACGCTGTGCCGACGAGTCGTCGCCACTACATTTACGGCTTCGGATGCACCTCGACGATCAGCGCGACGGTCTCGCCGTCGTCCGTTTTCACGTTCACGACTTTCACGAGCGGCAGCGGCTTCTTTTCAAAATCCACCCGCACGACGACTGCGCCGCTTTCGCCGGGTGCGAGCTTCTTCTTCGTCGCATAGGCCGAGGTGCAGCACACGCAGGCGCTGCGCACGCTCTCGATGTGCACGGGCGCCTTCCCCGTGTTGCGGTAGGCAAATTCCACTTTCACCACCCTCTCCTCCACGCGCGCCTCGATGCGCTTCGTCGTGCCCTCCCATTTCAGCCCCGCACCGAATGCGGATTGCGAGAGGAGAACGAGTGCGAGGAGAAGTTTCATGTCAGGCGAAAGCATGACCGTAGCAGACCGCGCGAGGCACGGAGAAAATCAGCGCATCACCAGCGCGCATCCGCCAAAGGCGACGGCGAAATTCACGATGGCGACGGCGCAACCGACGATCAGAATCCACACCGCGCGGAGCGGCCATCTCGGATTCGGCACCGTGAAGACGAATCCGATCCCCAGGCTGACGAAGCCCGCTGCAAAGCAACCCATAATGCCACCGAGCAAACCTCCTTCGCCTTCGTGACTGCCCGGGATCGAGGCACCGATTGCAGTGCCAGCCCAAATCACCAGCGCCGGCGAGGAAAGCAGCAGCCACTCCCAAAAGTTCTTCGGTGCGCGGAAGTACATGCCGTCAATGAAATGACGGCGAGCCCGCGATGAGACATCCGGCGAAGAGCACGCCGAAAAGCACACACGCCACCCCGATGAGGACTCCGAAGCCAAGCAGCACACCGAGCAGCAACTGCACCGCCACGCTGTTGGTCTTGCGACCCGCGATTTTGAATCCCCAGATCATCGCACCGATAAAGATGAGGGCGGGAACGAGATTCAACAGGGCGTAAATGACAGGCATCACGCTTCCTCCTTTCTCGGATAAAGGACTGCATACGCCGCCGCGATGAATACGGCGGTGAAAATGCCGAACGATGCCTGCTGCCAGGTGACCACTTGACGCAGCACGCACGTCGCACCGAACACCACTTCCAGCACGCCACGCGCGATTCCCATCTGCACCCAGAGCACATTCTTCCGAGGCTCCACGGCAGCCAGTGCATACCCGAGCCCGAGCGTCGCGAAGACACAGCCCCACAGGCCGATCATGTAGTCCACGCCGGACGGCAGATTTTGAAAATGGAACGCAGCCTCGATGCGGCGCGGGACCGTGATGAATAGCGTGCCCAACCCGGTGAGGACGACCGCATCCATCATCATGAGCATCCGCAGAGCGCGGATTCGGGGAGAGTCTTCCGGCGTCATGAAACGGATAATGGAGCGGTCGCAGAGCCGGGGCGAGCGGATTCTTGCCGTGAAGGATCCGCGCATCGGAAGAGGAAAAATCGCTCCGACTACGCGCTATCCGATCTTCACCACATCCCAGCCTTCCTGCTAAGCACGATTCCGGCAGGTGACACTGAGGAAGCGCTTCCGCTCAGTAGGCTTTGGCACCGACGGACACGCCGCCTTCGGTGCTACCCTTCGCGGAGACACCGTGGCTGTGACCGTTATGCCCCACAGAAGCCCCGACACGTGACGAACAGCCCGCGGCAAAGATGGTGACGATGGCGATGGAGAGGATTGCGATGATTGCTTTCATTGCTCCCTATTCGCAGCGCGGTGGATCGATGCGCGTATGTTTGTCAAAAAAACTCCACTTCACGGACGGAGCGCTACACGTCATCGGCAACAAGGCGGAGCATTGCGAGACCGCTTCAGCACGCAGGCCTAGGCTAATATTCCCTTCACCACTTTCCCGAAGACATCCGTGAGCCGGTAGTCGCGGCCTTGCAGCCGGTAGATGAGCTTCGTGTGATCAATGCCGAGTTGGTGCAACATCGTGGCGTGCATGTCGTGGACGTGGACGACCTCCTTCACGGCCTTGTAGCCGAACTCGTCGGTCTCGCCCCATTGCGTGCCGCCTTTGATTCCGCCGCCGGCCATCCACGTCGTGAATCCGAGGATGTGGTGGTCGCGTCCGCTGCCACCTTGCGACATCGGCGTGCGGCCGAATTCGCCGGCCCAGACGATGATCGTGTCGTCGAACATGCCGCGCTGTTTCAAATCCGTGATCAGCGCCATGCACGCACGATCCACCTCCTCCGCCTTGAGCTTGATGCCGTCCTTCACGCCGCCGTGGTGATCCCAGTCCTTGTGATAGAGCTGGATGAAACGGACGCCGCGCTCGGCGAGTCGGCGCGCGAGCAGGCAGTTGCTCGCGAAGGAGCCGTCGCCGGGCTTGCAGCCGTAAAGATCGAGAACGCTCTGCGGTTCCTTCGCCATGTCCATCAGCTCCGGCACGCTGGCCTGCATTTTGAACGCCATCTCATACTGCGTGATGCGCGTGGCGATTTCCGGATCGTCCACGACGCTGTCGAACTGCGCGTTGAGCTTGTTCACCGTGCCGACGAGATCGCCCTGCATCTCGCGCGAGACGCCAGGCGGATTGCTGAGGTAAAGCACCGGGTCGCCTTTGCTCCGCAGCGCGACGCCCTGGAAGCGGCTCGGCAAAAATCCCGCGCTCCACTGCCGCGCGGCGATGGGCTGGTTCTGCCCGCCCTTGCCGAGCGAGGTGAGCACGACGAAGCCGGGCAATTCCTCCGCATCGCTGCC
>JBBRPQ010000039.1:0-49654 GCA_038227825.1 Chthoniobacterales bacterium | reverse complement strand
TCACCACCCGCTGCGCAAGTTCTGGATCGTCGAGCACCCTCCAACCGACATCTGGCCCCCCATTTTAGGTGCTTTTACCCTGTAAACACCAGTTCACTTTTGTTCCGGCAAGAATTCCACTTTTGAACCGTCGCCGACAGCGGGAGAAAATTTCGTTGACGCTCCGTACCGGCCCTCTAGCTTCCCGGCCCGCAAGCTGAACCAAATTACCAAACAAAGCAGCCTACGTTGAATGCTGAGCAATTTCGGCGGGCAACGTGGGCTTTTTAGTCATCATGGCTGTCGAACTTTCCTACGTCCTCATCACGCCTTACTCGATTCGCAAATCGAGGACCGGCGGCATCGTCTCGCGTCTTCTTTCCCGCACGGGACTGGAGCTTGTCGCGGCCCGCATGTTTTCGCCGGGTGCCGAACTGGTGGAAAAATACGCCGCGGGGATGGTGACGGATTCCGATCCGGTGCATCGCGCTGCGCAGGAGACGATCCAGAAATATGTGAGGAAGCACTTTTCCGCGAAGGAAGCCGGCACGAAGCGCCGTGTGCTGATGCTCATCTTCCGCGGCGATGACGCGGTGAAGAAACTGCGCGAAGTCGCGGGCCACATTTTGAATGAGCGTTCGTCCGGCGAGACGATTCGCGACACCTTCGGCGACTACATCACGGACAAGGACGGGCGCGTGATTTACTTCGAGCCTGCAGTGCTCACCGCGCCCGACGCGGCGAGCGCGCGTGCCGATCTGAAGCTCTGGGCGGAATACTCCGACAGCGACGGTGGCCTGCTGGAAAAGGCGATTGATTATCCTCCGACCGCGAGCGTGCAGAAGACGCTCGTGCTCATCAAGCCGGACAATTTCCGTTTCCCGAACGCGCGTCCCGGCGGTGTGATCGATCTTTTCAGCCGCACGGGCCTCTACATCATCGCGTGCAACGTCCTTCACATGAGTGTCGCGCAGGCCGAGGAATTCTACGGCCCCGTGCTCGCCGTGCTGCAGGACAAGCTGCGCGGACGCGCGGGCGAACTTGCACGCAAGGCGCTGGAGCCGGTGTTCGATCTCGCACTGACGCCCGAGGTGGAAAAGGCGCTCGGCGAAATTCTCGGACCGATCAATGGCCGCGAAAATTGGGAGGAGATCGTTGCATTCATGAGCGGTCGCCGCCCGAGCGACTGCCCCGCGGATCTCCGTGCGCAACCCGGCACCGAGAAGTGCCTCGCGCTGATCTATCAGGGCGAGGATGCCGTTCGCAAAATCCGCGAGGTCCTCGGGCCGACGGATCCCGCGAAGGCTCCGCACGGCACGATTCGCCGTGAATTCGGCCAGACCATCATGGTCAACGCCGCGCACGCCTCCGACGCTCCGGAAAATGCACAGCGCGAGATGGGCATTATCCGCATCCAGGAGAATAATTTCCGAACCCTGATCGAGAACTGGCTTGCCCAAAAGTAAGCCGACCGACCTCAACCGAAACCCGACAAACTGAAAACACCAACCATGGAACTCGCCGAACGCGCCACCATTCTCACTCCATCCCTCACGCTGTCCATTGATAGCAAAGCCAAGGCGATGCGCGCCGAGGGCATAGACGTGTGCAGCTTCGGGGCAGGGGAGCCCGACTTTGACACGCCCGATCACATCAAACAGGCGTGCGTCGCCGCGCTGAACGCGGGCTTTACAAAATACACGCCGTCGAGCGGCATCCCTGAGCTGCGCCAGGCGATCAGCGAGAAGTTCAAGGCCGACAACAACCTCGACTACACGGCGAATCAGATCGTCGTGAGCAATGGCGCGAAGCACTCCTGCCTCAATGCGATCCTCGCGTGCGTAGGGCCTGGTGATGAAGTGATCATTCCCGCGCCGTACTGGCTGAGCTACCCTGAGATGGTCCGCATCGCGGGTGGTGAGCCGATCATCGTCCCGACGAAGGAATCGAACGGCTGGAAGATGACCGCCGAGGAATTCGAGGACGCGATGTCGCCGCGCACGAAGATGGTGATTTTGAACTCGCCCGGCAACCCGACCGGCGCGGTGTACACCGAGGAGGAACTGCGCGCCATCGGCGACGTGGCGCTCGGCGAGGACATCCTGATCCTCAGCGACGAAATCTACGAGAAGCTCGTGTACGACGACGTGAAGCACGTCTCCATCGCATCGCTCAGCAAGGAACTCTACAACCTGACGATCACGATCAACGGCTTCAGCAAGAGCTACGCGATGACCGGCTGGCGTCTCGGCTACCTCGGTGCGCCGGAGCAAATCGCAAAGGCGATTGATGCGATCCAGAGCCACTCCACAAGCGGCTGCACGAGCTTTGCGCAGAAGGGCGCGCTCGCCGCGCTCAAGGGCGACCAGCAGCCTGTCGAAGACATGCGTCAGGAATTCGACATCCGCCGCCAGTACATGGTGGACCGGCTTCAGAAGATCAGCCGCGTGAGCGTCGTCGTGCCGCAGGGCGCGTTCTACGTCCTCGCAAATATCAGCGGGCTCGGTCTCAGCTCGACGAATTTTTCAGATCGTCTGCTGAGCAAGCATCACGTCGCAGTCGTGCCGGGGGTTGCCTTCGGCGATGACCGCACCGTGCGCCTCAGCTACGCGACGAGCCTCGACATTATCAAGAAGGGCCTCGATCGGTTCGAGGAGTTCTGCCGCCAGCTCTGAGCTGTCGCCGCGACGCCTCGTCGCTAAAAATTCGCGCAACATTTCAAGCGCCGCCCGTCTTCGGACTGGTGGCGCTTTTTTGTAGGCGCGCTCGGGAGGGCGCGGACGTGAGCTTCCGCTCACGCCTACTTGTGTCTCTCCACGGCTTCGAGCATCCGCAGCGACTGCACGGAGGCGCGTACATTGTGGACGCGGAAAATCTGCGCGCATCGCAGCAGGCCCGCCGTGATGCATGCGACAGTGCCTGCGTCGCGTTCCACCGCCGGCAGGCCGAGCACTTCGCCGATCACCGTCTTGCGCGAGACTGGGAGCAGGATCGGGCGTCCGAAGTGATGCAGACGATCCAGTTCGCGATAGATGCGCAGGTTGTCATCGCGCTGCTTTGCAAAATCGATTCCGGGGTCGAGCAGGATCGCATCGCGTGGAACGCCCGCATTCTCGGCGACAGCCATCTTTTCCGCGAAGAAATCGTCGAGGCTCTGCATCACATCCGCATAGCCGACGTGCGTGTGCGGCACCTTCGGCGTGCCGACGGTGTGCATGATCAGCAGCGCCGCGCCCGTCTCCGCGCAGATGCACGCATTCTCGTCCGTCGGCAATCCGCCGATGTCGTTGAGGATGTCGCCGCCCGCGGCCAGTGCGATACGCGCAACTTCGGGACGCCATGTGTTGATCGAGAGCGGAACCTTCGCATCCCATCGCTCGATGAAGCGCACAAGCTGCGCCGCTTCCTCGGCGGCGGGCAGCGCTTCGCGGTTCGTGCGCGCGCTCTCCGCACCGATGTCCACGATGTCTGCGCCTTGCGCTGCGAGTTCGAGCGCGTGTGCGAGCGCAGCGTCAATTTCCGTGATGCCATCGCCGGAAAATGAATCCGCGACGAGATTCACGATGCCCATCACGAGTGATGGGCGTGGAAAATCAAATTGGAATCTTCGTGCGCGCAGTCTCATGCGATCGGCACAGACGACCGGCCGCGTTTTGAAAAACGCAGCGTCTGCGTGTAGCCGCAGTCCTTCGCGAGTGTGGCCGCTGCCTCAAATCCCGCGCCGACGTCGCCTGGCGTATGGGCGTCTGAATTGATGAGCAGTGGGACTCCCGCCGCGTGCGCGAGTTCGACAAATCCGCGTGCCGGATACATCTCCTGGCAGTCGCGCCGCAGTCCAGCGGTGTTGATCTCGAATGGCGTTCCCGTCTCGGCCAGCGCAACCACCGCAGGGTTGTAGTATCGCCGCAGGTCGCCCGTTGGAGTGATGCCGAATTTTTTCGGCAAGTCCGGGTGCGCGACGAAATCGAAAAGCCCGCTGCGGATGCACTGCACGTACAAGTCCCAGTAGTCGGTCCAGATTTCCTCAGCGTGACCTTTGTGCCGGCCGACATAATTAGGGTGATCCACTTCCCAGCCCTGCCGCAGGTAATGCACGCTGCCGATGAGATAGTCCCAGTCCGCCATGCCCGCCAATTCCTCGATCCACCATTCCTGGCCTGGGATGAAATCGCATTCGAGCCCGAGCTTGATGTTGAGCTGCGGAAATTGGGCGCGCGCCTCTGCGACGGCCTCGATGTAGCGCGGCAGTTCCTCACGCAGCATCCGCCAGTCGTCGAATTGCTCGGGCATCGGGTTGTGGTCCGCGAAGCCGAGTTCGCCGAGGCCTTTTTCCACGGCTGCCCGGGCGTAGTCCACGGGCCAGCCTTCCGCGTGACGGCAGAGCGGGGTGTGCGTGTGGTAGTCGGCGAGGGATGCGAGGATGTTTGCTGGCACCAGCGATGTTGGCGCTGGGAGCGGAGGAAAAAGCCACACAAAATTCACTCGTCACGCCAGACATGCCGCACGAATGTCCGCGCCATGTTGCGTTTCGTAGAGACGGTTTTTGAAAAGCTGAAGCTGCACCCCAAGCGGATCGTTTTCCCGGAAGGGGCCGAGCCAGCCGTGGTCCGTGCCGCTGGCAGGTATGCGAAGCTCGGGCTGGGGACACCGATCTTGCTCGGAGAGCGTGAGGTCGTCGAGAAGGCGGCAAAGGCTGAGAAGGTCGATTTGCAGCACATCGGGATCGTGGATCCGGCAAAATCCTCCGAGATGGAGACATTCATCCCGCGCCTCGAAAAGCTGAAGCGCTACCGTGAGATGGGAACGAAGCAGGCGCGGGAGATCCTTTCCCAGCCGAATTATTTCGCCGCGATGATGGTGCAGTACAACCTTGTGGATGCCCTCGTCGTCGGTGCCGGCCTCACGCCGGTGAGCACGCTGCGTCCGCTCATCCAGCTCATCCAGCCGCTGCCGGGTATTTCTTCGATTTCGAGCTGCCAGATGCTCGACCTCAGCAACAAGCGCTACGGCGAGCGCGGCGTGATCTTTTTCGCAGACTGCGCGGTCATTCCGGAGCCCACGGTGGATCAGCTTGCAAACATCGCGATCGAGACAGGCAAGGTCTGCCGACAGCTCACCGGCATCAAGCCGCGCGTCGCGTTCCTCAGCTTCTCCAACAAGGGTGGATCGCAGCTTCCGGCGGTGCAGAAAATGGCCGCCGCAACCGCACTCGCGAAACAGCGTGCAATGGATGCAGGCCTGGAGATCGAGATCGATGGTGAGATGCAGGCAGACACTGCGATCGTGCCTGGCCTCGCGGCAATCAAGGCGCACGACAGCCTCGTTGCAGGCAAGGCAAACGTCCTCATTTTCCCAGACCTGAACAGCGCCAACATCGCCTCGAAACTCGTGAAGCATCTCGCAGGCGCAGAGGTGTACGGCCAGTTCCTGCTCGGTCTTTCGCGGCCCTGCGTGGACGTCTCGCGCGGTGCGGCGGATGAGGAAATCCTCGGCGTGGCAGCGACCGCCGGGCTGCTCGCGATTCAATATCGCGAGCTTTATCCTGAGCGCGCTGCCAGCTAGGAGCAGGGCCGATGAATAGTATCACAAAGCGGCTTTTCATCGCCGCCACGCAGCAGAATGACGGCAAGACCACCGTCTCGCTGGGCATCTTCGGTGCGCTGCGAAAGACGCAGGGCCGCATCGGATTCATCAAGCCCGTCGGCCAGCGCTTCGTTGAAATCGAAGGTCACAAGATTGACGAAGACACGGTGCTCATCGACCAGACCTACGGTATCGGATCGCCGCTCGAAGCGATCAGCCCCATCGCCGTCGAACCGGATTTCACGCGGAAATTCATCCAGCAATCGAATACCGACATGCTCGTTCGGCGCATCCAGAACTCCTTCGACCGTGCGGCGTGGGAGAAGGATTTCGTCATCATCGAAGGCACCGGCCATGCGGGAGTCGGCTCGGTCTTCGACCTTTCGAATGCGCGCGTGGCCAAACTTTTGGACAGTAAGGCCATCTTGGTGACGCAGGGCGGCATCGGGCGGCCTATTGACGAAATTGCGCTGAACCGCGCGGTATTTGAAAAGGAAGGCGTCGAGCTAATAGGCGTCATCATGAACAAGGTTCACTTGGAAAAATACGAGCACGTGGTGGACTTCGCGCGCCGCGGTTTTGAGCGTCTCGGCATCGAGCTGCTCGGCTCGATCCCCGCCGATCCGCTGCTCACACACCCGACGCTGGGTCAGGTGTGCAAGGCGGTGAAGGGCGAATTCGTGAACGCGCGCACCAGCTCGCGGCGTCTCGTGCGGCACACCCTCATCGGAGACATGGGCACTGGCTATCTGCTGACGCTCTTCCGACCGGGGACGCTGCTCGTCACACCGGGTGACCGCGACGATGTCGTGCTCGCCGCACTCTCGCATACGGGAAAGCATCCGCGAGGCATCTGCGGACTCGTGCTCAGCGCCGGGCATCTGCCGCATGAGAGCGTGATGAAATTGATCCGTGAGAGCGAGCTTCCGGTCATCACATCACCGCTCGATAGCTACAGCATCGCCAGCAAGCTGAACTCGATGACCGTGAAGACGCTCCCTGGCGACAACGAGAAGATCCAGCGCATTCAGAGCCTCGTCGAGCAGCACGTGGACGTCGCGCGCATCATCGAGAAGCTCTGAAGCACCGGCTTCGCAAGGTCGCGATGGTGCCTAAGCCGCAGCGCCATTCGTGACGAAGTCATCGGTGTTCCACCGCCTCGTTCATTGCCTTTTTCTCGATTCATTGTGTCGCATTCTCGGCGGTGCATTCGGGATTGCAGCCGGCTGTGACGACTGCGCCATCCGGCATTGCCAGGGCGAATGTGGTGCCCATGATTTCCTTTGCGGGATCATCGCGATATTGTGCAGGTGCTCACCGTTTCGCCGAAAGGCGACTTGCTGGCCATCGAGCCGCCTTCCCCGCCTGGGCGAGCGTCCGAGAAGAAGTCGGAAAACAGAAAGTTCAGGGAGTTCGCTCCGCGTGACGGGCGGGCGGTAGGATCTGCAATTCCGGCTGTGTCGTCGCCGTTTCGATCGCCTTAATGGCATCCTCGACATCGGCCACCCGGCGCTTGTTGAGGTCGCTGGGGAATTCCCGATTTTTCACCTGCTCGTTCAGTTCGACGATCAATTCCCTGAGTTGTGGAATCGCCGGCTGGGCGGCCTTTCCGTAACCGACCAGTAATTTCATAATCTCTCCGGTTCTCGTCTCGCTGCCGTGACCGCCCTGTGTTTTTGCGAAAGCGACTCCTGCCTCGATGCCTTCCTTGAAGTGATACTTTGCCAGTGCCTTGAATCCGCCCATTCGGATTTCGTTTCCAAACATTGTGTCTGCCGGGCAACGCACTTTCACGGCGGCGAGGATGTCCTGACCGAGTGCGGCCACATCCGCCAGTTTCAGTTTTCCTTCGAGCGTGCTTTTCAATGTGGCCCTCGCCATGCCGTCGGCGTTTTGTGCGATGGCTCTGATCGCGGGGTATAGCAGCGCCTTGTCGATTCCCTCTATCGAGCCGCGCAGCAGTCCGGAGAAAAGTGCGGCGGCCAATTGTCCATGCGTAAGCTGCACCGGGTCTTCCCACGAAATCGGCATTGCAGGCTCGGCCGTGGCGACCACTGCTTTCAGCATGTCGGTAACGACCGGCTTCGCTTTGTCGCCCATGTTTTTCAGCGCTTCTGCGGCCTTCACGCGCAGCCACCGGTCGGAGTGCTTGAGCAGTCGCACCAGCACTGGCAGCGCCTCGGGAGCCTTCAGCGCACCGAGCGTCTCGCACGCGCCCTGCCGCTTCCACGCATCCTTGCCTTCAGCCATTGTGATCAGCATCGGCACCATTGCCCGGCCCTCGGGACGTTCTGCGAGCTCATCCGCTGCCAGGCTGCGGACGACCGGCGACCAGTCTCCGAGAGCGGCCACGAGTTCGGCCACGGTTTTCTTTTCGCGCTGCTCGTAGAAACGGCCCGACGCCACGGCCTCCGTCACATCCTTGGACGTCAGCGCATTTTGCGGACTCATATCCTTGCCTGTGATCCAGAGTTTTTTCAGCGGCAGCGAATATGTGAGTACGTAGCAGGCATTCGCGCTCAGGCCGTAGTAATCGCTCTTGCCGTAGTAGCTGTTGTCGTCGGTCCTTCCGGGCCCGTATTGCTCGCCGCCATCGTAGGTGAACGAGCCATCGCTGCGCCGTACCAGATCGAGATGCCACGCTGCCTCGCGCACAAACGCCGCCGCTGCCGCAGGTCCCCCCGTATTCGCGCCCAGCGCACCCCACAGATAGCTGAAGCCCTGCCCTGTGTGCCCGTATTCGCGATTCTGAAATGACGCAGTGACCATCTTTGCGTAATACCGCGTCTCCTTCGGCTTGATGGCCGTCGCTCCATACATCACCGCAGCCATGGCATTCTTGCCGTTGTTATCGTGGCTCATCCACGGCATGTGTTCACCGTAGGGCACCGCGCCCTTATCCACGAAGTATCCGAAGAACTTCGTCGCGCGCTCGATGGCCGCATCCACTTCCGGGTCGGAAATGCCACAGCGTTTGCCGAGCACGATTGCCAAATTCCCAATCAGCCCCGCTGCATTCACCGGGCCGTAGGGAGGAATGGATCCGTGGAGTTTTCCTTCAGATGTTCGGTGCGAAATGCCGTGTCCGAATGTCCCGTACATGCTCTGCCCCTGCGCCAGAAACGTCGTGTAGTTTCGTATGGCGGGCAGCACATCCTTGTCGCGCGTGACTTGGTAATACTCGCACAGGAATGCATTCTTGTAGCCCCAGTCCCACACCACCATGCCGTCTCGCAGTTCGATCTTCATCGCCTGCGGCACGATCTTCATCGCCAGCTCCTTCACGCGCGGAACGTATTCGGGATTCCCCGTCGCCAGCAGCGCCAGTCCGCTCACCGCACCGTTCCAGCTCGGCTCCAGCTTTTCCTTTTCGAGCGCCTTGCACGCATCGGCAAAAATGATCCTCGACTTCGGGCAGTCAAATGGCGCCGTCGCGCTATAGCTACCCAGCACGCGCAGCTTTAGCTTTACCTCATCCGTCTTCCCATCACGCCAGCGCGCGAGCTTCATCACGCCCGTCTTTTCCGCATCCGAAATCGCCCGCCCAAACGACTGCCTCGCATCATCGGTAAAAAATTCTCCGTCCACGCCGAGGATCACATCATCCACCTTCATCACGCAATCCGCCGGCGAATCCTTGCCCACATGCGTCACCAAAATCTGCCGGCTCGCCGTCGTCGTCCGCCCCTGCTGGCTCTCGCGAAAATTCGCTGGCCGGGTGTAGATCCATCCGCGCAGCCCGGTCGGCCCGAGATTGTATGTCAGCTTCCGATCCACCGAGCGATCCTGTGTAAGATCCGGCGGAGTCTTCGGCGGCTCGGCAGCGAGGATCAGTGCGCTGTGAGTGATTATTAGGAACGCCGTGCAAAGCGCGGTGCGAATGGGCGTGAGCAGATCGAGCAGGGGTTTTGGCATGGTTGTTTGCCGCGACTAGTTCCTTGGCACTTCGTTCACGGTGTAGTACGCCTTCGTGTGCAGCAGCCGCTCGCCTTTTTTGGACGCAATCGCGGCGAGGTCGAAGTCGTGGATGTGGCCGACTTCAAATTTCTCCAGATGCACCATCACCGAAAGTGCATCAGCGGATGGAATGGCTTTGGTGACGCGCGACGTGGTCTGATCCACTTCCGGGCTGCCGTAGGCGCCGTGGTAAATATGGGTGTAAGTGGTGATGCGGTAAGCGTCAGTTTTGGCGGCGATGACGGCGTCCACAGGCTTTGTGAAATGAACGAGGAATCCGTCTTTCTTAATGTTGATTTCCTTGATCTCGAAAGGCACCACGCCGCTCCAGTCGATGCGCTGGACGGCAAACGGCTCGGTGCCGCGCACGGGCCATTGGCGGTTCGTCGTGAAGCCGCCGGCGATGAGCTGGCCTTTGGGTGAAAATTCCACGTTCATGATGCCGGTCGCGAGTCCTTCGCGGAAGGGATAACAAGCGCCCTGCCACACGCCGTTCACCTGCTCGGTCGTTGCGCGCATGATGATGCTCAGCGTGTAGTCGCCGAGGAAAAGCTGGTCGTCGAACGGGCCGAATTTTCCGCCGGTCTTGTTCAGCCGGAAGCCGGAGATCGAGCGCCCCATTTTGATGTAAGGAAAGCGCACTGCCGGCGGGACGAGTTCCTTCACGCGCTTCAGTTCGTCCGTCATGCGTGAGTTACTGTTGGGCGTCACCGTTGGCGCGGTGACGTTTGGTGCGAAGGGATACCAGTTGTAGCTCGCGGGATGCCCGAGAAAGCCGCCGGGCTTGAGATGCTTCAGCGAACAGCAGCCATTCCACGGACCCTGGCTTTCGATGACAAACATCGCGCCCTCGGCATTCGCACCCACACCGGCTGGGCTGCGCAGTCCGCTGCAGACCGGGATCATTTTTCCGTCAGGCGTGACTTTCACCACCCAGCCGCGAAAGAGATTGTGCGACTCATAGGAACCGCTGAGGCCCAGCGCGACCCAGATGTTGCCCTCCGGGTCGTGTTTTGAGGCAAAGGCAAATTCGTGCCCCTCGGCATAGCCCCAGTTGTTAGTTAGTGTGTCATAGTTGTCTGCGACTCCATCGCCATTCGTGTCAGTGATACGCGTGGTTTCGCCCCAACTCGTGGCCGTCATCGCTCCATCGCGCCACGACAGTGAGAAAGTTTCATCCAGTCCGCTGGCGAACAGTTGATACTTTGGTGCAGGCGGAGAGTCGAACGCGCCTTTCACAAAATAAATGTCGCCGCGCCTTGTGCCGACCGCAAGCCGTCCGTCTGGGAGAACATCGAACCCGCCCGGACGCATCGGCACCTCCGGTGGGATGGGAATGCTGACGATGGGATAATATTTCGCCTCCTCCTTGGCGGTGCCCCACATCTCGCCGAGTTCCTCCGCGTAAAGATGTGGCGCGACTGAATAGGCCAGGATGACCGTGATGATGCGTGCGCCTACCATTGGTATTCGAGGGTGAGTGTGGAGCGGCCTTTGGGCAGCGTCAGCGGAACCAAGACTTCGCCGGGATTGCCCTCGCGCACGATGCCCTTGTGCTCGCTGGTGATGCGCAATTGCAGCGCATCCACGGTAAAAGTTCGCTCGGATTGCGTGACGATCCTCCTGCCCGAAGCTGCTCGGAAAAAGAATGGCTGCTGTGCGTCGGGCGCGTCGAATTGGAAGGTGCGCCTGAAATGCGCCTCGCCCTTCTTGTCTCGCACGTCCTCGAAGAAATCCTCCACCGCTATGTCGCCATAGCGATAGAGGAAGGTTGGTCGCCGCTGCGCATCGAGATGATAGCCACGAAACTGGTAGCCGTGATCCTGCGGGAACGCGTAGTTGGTTTTTCCTTTGTAGGGCCAGTTGTCCTCCAGCGATTTCAGCCGGTGAAAGGGAATGCCGGCGGGAAAGGAAATCCTGTCTGTGCCGCGTGAACGAAACGAGCCGAGGTCCACATTTGCAAACTCACCTTTCCAAAGCTCCCGCAGCGCCATCTCCTCGGAATCAAACGCGATGCTAATGTGCTCGGGATAGCCCACGCCGATTCCGCGAAAACCCGCCGTGCCTCGCCCACGGCAAATCTCCGTGACATCACCCACGCGAAGTTCGCTCGACTGCCGCGACAAGCCCGCCGGTTTTTTCGCCCGCGTGCCGTCTTCGAGATAAGTCCACAGCGCCTCGATTTGCTGCGCCGTGTCGCCGCCGAGAATCGTCGGGCGGATAGACTGCCCGCCCGGCCAGTAGCTCGGCATGATGACCGTCGGGTGAAAGCGTGACGGCTGACGCATGTACAAGTGAAACCAGTTTTTCTGGACGCGCTCCGTCACGTTCACGATGTCGAGCGCACCCGCTCCGCCGGATTTCTGGCCGTTGAAATCATGGCACGCGATGCAACTGAATCCATCCGTGCCGATCATCTCATAGCCCGCATTCTTGGATTCCTGAATATTGGCGACCTTTGGAAAAGTCACCGCCTCCAGCGCATCCACCTTGCCGAACAAATTCACGAGATGCCCCACGTTCGCCTCGCCAAATTGCGGCATGGATGCATCGAGGTATTCGCGCTGACGCTTTCCGCGCAGCAGCACCTCGGCAATCCATTCGGGTTTCAGCTTCGCCCCCACGTGAGATAGCGGAGGAGGAATGCGGCCCTGATCGCCCAGTGCCTCCCTTGTCCCGGTGAAATTGGCGTTGCGCTCGGGTGCGACGCCACCGAGGCCCGTGCGTTCGTGGCAGGTGATGCAATTGAAAGTGACCAGTGTTTTGCTGATTTGCTGTTTGTCGTTGAGCGGCTGTTCCGCTCGGTGCAGTGCCATTGCAATCAGCGTGCGCTGCTCCGCATTCAAATCGAAGCGCGGCCACGCTCCGGCGGCTTCGCTGAGGCATCCGCGACTTGGTTCGAGTTTTGAAAAGATGGTGGCGGATTTGGCTGCAACGCCGAGGTCGTCATGGCACTTCGCGCAACCGAGTTTTCCGAATTGCTCACGTCCGCGAGCGGCGAGCGCCTCATCCACCTTGAGCGGCTCAAATGATGGAATGGGCTCGCTCGAAACCGAGAGCATCCCCGAGGGAATCGGCTGCCGCGCAAATTGGGGCCCTTCCATCTCGAAGGAAAACTTCGGCTCCCGCCCTGTGTGAAAATAGACGAGTTCGATCTTCCGCCAGCCCGCCGCCAGTTCCGCCGAGCCATCCAGCTTCTTCACCCCGCGACGGTCGCTCGGCTCTTGTGCGATGATGTCCTTGCCGTCGATGTGCAGCGAGCCGCCGTTCATTTGCAGGAAAAAGTGGTAGCGCCCCGCGTGCGACACATTCAGCCAGCCCTCAAATTTCAGCGCCGTATGCTGCTGAAGTTTCCCGATACTTTCCGCCGCGAAATCCTTCACATGCCCCGCGCGCTCCGCCTTCACCTCATCGCTCTCCAATCCCTCCCACACCTGCCCGCGATACAGCGTGTAAGCAAGGTTGCCGGGCACTCGCGTTTCCCGCAGCAGATAGTGCGCGATGCGCTCGACGTCCTGCCCCTGCAGGCGCATGTCCGGCATCCTGCCCGAGGGCCGGCTCACGTGCGGCTGCCGTAAAAAAGCGACAAGACTCCCAATGCTGTATTTCTTGTCGAGAGCACCGAGCGGCACAGAAGTCTTTGCCAGCAACTCCATCCCCTTCGCATCGCGAGGCGAATGACATGCCGCGCATCCCCGCGAATGAAAAAGCCGCTCTCCATCCTTCGCCGCCACTGCATCCGGCGGCTGCAATGCAAAGTCGTTCTTCTTCAGTGATAACAGGAAGTGAGTGAGCGAAGTCGCGGCTTTCGCTCTTTCTTCGTCGCTCAATTGCGTGAGTACATCCGGCATAGTCGTCCCCGGCTTTGTCCCATGCGGATCGCGGATGAATGTTTCAAGATACTGCGGGTTCACCCGCGAGCCGACCGCAGAGAGTCGAGGCGCTTTCTTCGACCGTCCCGAAAAAGCCGCGTCGCTCGCATGGCAAGCCGCGCAGTTCAACTCCTCGATCAGCACAAGTCCCTTCAGCTCCGGATCGAGCTGGCTCGATGCAAGTCCCGGAATCACTGCCCCCGCGATTGCGCACGAAACAACGCCGATCAGCAGCGTAGTTACGGCAAGGACGAAGGGGGGGACTCTTGTCATTCGGTGTGGCAGGTTACTGAAGCGGGACGTTGCAGAAGCTAAGTGCGGCGATTCCGTTGGTGCCGATGATTAGCTTGTCCTGGCTCCATGCACTTTCTTTGAGATACGCGAGCTTAGTAGCCGTCGAATGCTCCTTCAGTTTGAGCGTGAGCACATTTCCGCTGAGCGAACCCGAGACGGCCTTGTCCTTCTCACCATCGAGATAGAACTGCCCGGCCAGCGCGTCTGTCCACACGATCGGCTGGTCGAATTCCAGCGCAATGGCGTCCTTCGCCGCACTGGTGAAGCGGGCGCTCCGGAGATTAGGCGGCGTCATGGATTCAGTGACCTTGCGGCCATAGTGATCCCGCTCGATCAGCGGCTGGATGAGGCGCGCAAATTCCCCCCAGCCGACGAGCGGAAAGTGGCAGCCACCCGGCGGCCTGATGCCGAGCGTGGACATGACTCCCATGTGCGAATAGAGGCGGGGCAGGCTCCGCTGAATCTCGCGGATCATGTCCCCGGCTCCGGTGTTCCCGGCCATGCTGCAGGAGTTCGGCCAGATCTGGAAAACGTAATAGTGCTGCACATTCGGGAAGTCCCGTTTCCACCCGCCAGACATCTCGACAAAGTAATCCTCATACGCCTTCCAATCATAGTCGCCGGCAGGTCCGGCGGTGCCCTGATTGTTTTCGCCCTGATGCCACAGGATGCCGCGTACGCCGTGTGTTAGCTTTGCCTGCTGCACGCGCCACAGCATCCGCCCGTAGATCGTGGTGAGGTCTGCGGGGTCGGCTTCATTGCGCTGGTGTTGGTCGATGCGCGTTCCGCCGACTGCTGCATTGATGATGAAGATGGGCATCTTCTGGCTTTCGAGCAGTCGCTTCGCGAGTTCCATGCCCCACCAGCCGAGTTCCGCCTTCTCGCCCTTCTGCGATTTCCAAACCGGCTGGCACCAAAGGTTGCCCTGGTTGTCTTTCGGATTCTGCGAAGGCCGGCCATAGCTGCGGATCCATTCGCTTGTTTCCGCGGGAGCTTGTTCGCGGGTGTCCGTCGCGAGCGCGTTCGATTGTCCGTTGATGATGTAGGCGTCCCCGCAGACGAGATCGTTCACGCTTTGCACGACGGTCTCGCGTCCGCCGGTCTTCGTGCCGAATTCCACTTTGTATTTGATGAGTCCCGGCTTCAGCACCGCCGTCAGCGCATAGGATTTGTCCGAGGCGGGTTTTGCTACCTCCGACTTGATTAGCTTGCCGTCTGCATAGACTTTCAAAAATACCCAGTCGCGTGTTTCGGTCAGCGTCCCATTGTAAAAGAGCGTCCCTTCGTTCTTGTCGTCGCGTGCGTAGAATTGGCCATCCACGGGCTTCTCGTCCTTGTCCGGCTTCCGCGCGAGCCACGGGTCGCGAGCCGGCTCTGTCACCGCGACCGTGACCGACCGTGTCGCTGGCTGCCCGCCGTTGCTCACAGTCGCCGTCACCGTCATCCTGCCGCTGTTCTGCGCGCGCTTGAGCAACAGTTTGCCCGACGTGATTTCCTTGATCGTCGCGATGCCTTCGACCCTCCAGGCGATCTTCAAATCCCCCGCACCCTTGGCCTGCATCGCAGCCAGATTGGCGACCTGCGGCACGACTTCGATCGGCGTCCGCCCATCCCACGCCGCTGGTGCTTTCAGTGTGAAGACGGGCTCCTGGATGTCCTCCTTCACCGCGATCCGAATCTCCTTCGTCTTCACTTCATTCGGATAGACCGCTTTTAAAACCAGCGTCGCCATCTGGTCTCCGCTCACACGTCCGGCTTCAAATGGATACGTCAGCCGGTCGGTCGCTACGACCGACTCGTGATTGTCGCGTTTCAGGACCCAATACACTTTCTGCGCACCGCCAGCCTGCGCACTGAATGTCGCACCTTTCCCTTCCAATACGGTCGCCTGTGCGGGCGAGACTGCGAATAAATTGCCGGACTGCGGGATCGGGCCCACGAGCGTTTGCAGAGGCTTCTGGTTTTCATACTGCAGCCGCACCCACTCTGCGGAGCGCACTACATTTGAAATGCGCACCTCATCAATGTCGCCCGCGAAGTCGTAGTTGTTATACCACCCGCCAATCCACAGCCGCGCGGGACTATTGATCGCCAGCGGCGATCCCTGGCTAGTAGAGGTGCCATCCAGGACGCCATTCACATACACCCGCGAGTCACCCTTTTGATACGTGTGGATCACGTGGACCCACTCGCCCATCGCCATCCGGCCTGCGCTCGAGACATCCGCGCCGGAAAAGTAGCACTCCATCTTTACATGAGGCGGACTTTGAAAATGCATCACCACTTTTCCCTGCGCGTGTTCATTGCCCCACGCGATCACGCGGCCATTCGGCCTCTCCGCGCGGAACCACGCCTCCGTGCTGTGCTGACTCGATCCTTCCGGATAGTTTGAAATCTTGTCCCCGCAGAAAATGCCCTGCTTTCCCGCGAGATGCCGCGCCTTGCCGATCATCCCGGCCGTCGCGGTCGTGCCGACATCCTTCGACTCCAGCGTGCCCACCTCATCCGCCACCGTGGCACCGAGATGCCACACGCTCAGGTAGCCATTCGACTCATTGAAGACCGCCTTGCCCGATGATTCGCTCGTCGCCTCAGTCTTTCCCCAGTGCATACGGAGCGCCTGCCGCGCATTGCCCTCGATCTTCGGGATGCGCACCCAGATGCTTGCGGTCCCGCGCGCCGCGTCCCACTCCTCAATCTGGTATGCGAGCGGCGTCCCGTCGCTGTTGGAAAAGCGCACATCCTCGCCGTCTGCCTTCGCCTGTTTGAAGTCGAACCACTCCTTGTCCAGTCGCACCAGCATCGGAAAATCCGCGACCACCGTGCCCGCCGGTAAATTTGCTCCATCCGGCGTGGTGAGGATCGTGAGCGCGCCGGAGTGCGCCCAAGTTTGGAATTGCGCTGTGCCCGCGGATTTTTGCTGTGCGTCGGCAGGAAGGGGAAGGGATGCCGCTGCAATCATCGACAATGCCAACAACGGGTTTTTCATGAGTGGTGGAGCTGAGCCGCTACTGCTTGGTCGCGGTGTTCTTCATCATCTGGAGCGTGGTTTCCGCAAATGCCTTGCCCATGAGTGCGAAGGTCTTTGCACAGCCGAGGTAGTGATAGCCCGCATTCGAAGCACCGCGTTTCCATAGGGCGTCCTCGGAGGGAGATATTAGCTTGGCCTCGTATTGTTTTACATACTCGCGCTGCTGTTGTTCGCTCATCGAGCCGTCGGCGTTGGCGTTCTTCTTGTCCTTCGCCTTCAGGAGATAGCTCATCTGCCGCACCTGATCGTGTTTGTCCGCGATGGCGCCGAGTTCCTCCGACCAGAATGGCCCCGTCTGCACGGCGACTACGTTGCCCTTGAATTCCGGCAGCGCCGCGGGCGCGGCCATCGCCTCACGAAATGCAGCGACATGCTCGTTTGGCTTTGCGCCGCCGACTCCCATCACGCCGATCACGAACGGCATCCTTGGTGCCTTCAGATCCTTGCGGACATCGCGGATAAAGTCGGCCATCACGACGCTGTAGTCCGCGTAGCGCGGCGCTTTGCTCTCCTTGCCCGGGATCGGATACACGTCGCGATTCACCAGGTCGTTCCAGCCCTGCAGCCATACGAAGCCGCTGATCTCGAAGCCCTGCTTTGCATCATACGCCGGGCAGACGCGCTTTGGGTCGGCGAGCACGCGCTGCACGTGCTCCATCATCAGCCGGTAGTATTGGCCCGAGTCCTTTTCGAGATGGCGGTTCTTCTCGATGTCCGCAGGTGAGCGCTTGAATACGCCCGCACTCGGCGGGCGAAAATCATGATACAGCGACTTGCCGCCCCACGCCGTCTTGATGATGAGCACGGGCTCCTTCAGCGTCCGATCCATCGTGAGCCCGAAGGTGAACTCCGGTCCGATCTTCCCGCCATCCTGATCCGGCTTCTGCCGCGAGCCATAGCCAGCCGTCAGTTTCCCAAAGCCCTCCCCATTTCCGCCAGTGCCTCCGGTGAAATACGAAATCCACACGTGATCGCACACGCCCGGCTTGCCGTCAGCTCCGCGCATTAGCTTCAGCAGCGGAGCAGTGGCCGGGTCGTCACCGGTGTAGTCAAATGTCTCCACCCTCGCATGACCCTCCATGTTGGACTGGCCAGCGAGGATGAAGACCCTGAGCGGCTTCGCATTCGCCGGAGCAAGCAATGTGAGCAAGGAGAACGCTGCGAATGGGAGGATGTGTTTCATTTTTTGGCAGGGGATTTGGGTTGGGGGCGTCCGGGCAGTGGGCCCCAGATCTCTTCGAGCAGGGCAAAGGTTTCCGGCTCCGCCTGCTTCAGTTCGCCGGTGACGAACGGATAGAAATCATTCGAGCCAAAATACGCCTCCGTCATCTCCGCGAAGAACTCCTTCTGATTCGTCAGCCCATAGTGCTCGCGCAGGTGGCCCGGACTGGTGAGGACGGATTTATACTTCCCGCTGTCGCAAAATTTCTTCCACGCTGCGATCACTCGCGGTTCCTCGAAGCCGATCGCCTGATCGTGGAATCCGTGTGCCAGCTCATGCAGCACGACCCACGGCATGCGGTGGTTTTCAAAGGGTGAAAGGAAATTTTCCGCATCGGGAATGTGCGCGCACTTCGCGAGCTGCTCGCTGTAGCCGTGCTCCTTCAGCCAGCCCGCGTTTGGGTGGTATTGCATGTGGGCCAGCTCGCCGTAGTTCAGATCCAGCTCGATGGTGATCGCCCGCAGCTTCGCGAGCGATTTCTCCGGCACCACGATCGTGATCGCGACGAGTCGCGCCGTGAGGAGCTTTAATGCCCGTTCACCCACCGCCGCGCCATCCCCTTTCAAGAGCCGATCATCCACCCGCACATTCCAGCCCTCGATATTGCGCGTCGAGTGTGCGGTCGGGAGTGCCGGATTTTCCGCGGCAAGTGCATGCGTGGACAATAGTGTGATGAGAGGGAGGACGATGGTTTTCATTGGGATGGGAATGCTATTCGACAGTCACCACCGGTTTCCCTAGCACATCCATCCGGGGCGTGATGCCCAGGCCGGGCTTCCTGCTCGCGGCCATGCGGCCACTCACGCGCTGCGGCGCGCCTTCGGCGGTCGAGACGGTCACGTAGCTGTTGAAGTCCGTCGTCGTGAACAGGAACTCCGTCGGCGTGCTCTGCGCGAGGTGCGCGATGGCAGCCGTCGCGATGTCGCCGCCCCACGAATCCTCCAGCGTCATCGCGATGCCCATGCTCACGCACAGGTCGCGCGCCTGCCGGATCTTCGTCAGCCCGCCGAGCTTGCTGATCTTTAAATTTACCACATCCATCGCGAGATCGGCCTTGGCCCGCAGCAGGATGCCGAGGTCGTCGATGTTCTCATCCAGCACAAAGGGATGCGGCGTCTGCCTGCGCACCGCGAGGCATTCCTCATACGTGAGGCACGGTTGCTCGATGTACACATCCACCTCCCGCACCGCCTTCGCGATGCGCACGGCATCGTGCTGCACCCAGCCCGTATTCGCATCCGCCACAAGCCGGTCGCCGGGCTGGAGCTTGGCCGCCACGGCGAAAATGCGCGCGATGTCCGTATCCGGATCGCCGCCGACCTTGAGCTGGAAGCGCCGGTAGCCTTCCGCGCGATAGCTCGCCACTTTCGCCGCCATCTCCTCCGGCGACTCCTGCGAGATCGCGCGGTAAAGATGGACATCCTCCCCGTATCGCCCTCCGAGCAGCTCGCACACCGGCATCCCGCACGCCTGCCCGAGGATGTCCCAGCATGCGATGTCGATGCCGCTCTTCACATACGGATGCCCCTTCAGCGCCGCGTCCATCTTGCGGTTCAGCTTGGAAAGTTCGCGCGGATCGTCGCCGAGGAGATGCGGTCCCAGCTCGCGCAATCCCGCCCGCACACCCTCCGCATACGCCGGCAGATAAAAGGGCCCGAGCGGACACACCTCGCCGTGCCCCACGAGTCCCGCATCCGTCTCCACGCGCACGATCGTGCTGTCAAAGACCGTCACCGATTTCCCACCGCTCCACTTATAGGTGGTCTCCACGAGCGGGAGTTCGACGCGATAGGCCAGGATGCGGGTGATTTTCATGGAGGAATGAGAGCCGGTTGCGCCCTGCTGCCTACCCGGTTGCCCGTGGAAGCCAATCTCCTTTCCGCGCCCATCCTCCCGTCCGCCCCGCCGTTCTGTCCCCCGGGGACGTTTTTGTGCTTGAGCCCGCGGACATCTGCGAGGTGTTGCGGGCTGAGAATGCAGATGTCGGGCTCCTTTAGCCGAAGAAGCAGCCGCAAAGGTCTTCGTCGATCGTGCGGAGCGCAGCGGCCAGCGAATCCGCTTCCGGGCAGGGCTCATAGCGGTGCCATTTGAGGTCCGCCCGTTTCCAGAAGAGGTGCCAGACGTTGCGAGTGCGCACATACTGCACTTTGGCGATGGCTTCCTCGATCTGTTCGCCGGGGCGATTGAAGGCCGGTCGCACGAGGAAAAGCTCGATCGCGTGGCCGGTGAAGCGCTGGCCTTCCCGCACCTGGTCCCGCAGGTGCACGGGCGGACGGCAGCGGGACCAGAATTGCTCTTCGAGGGTCGCGGTGTGCGCGGCGATTTCAGTGTCGGTAAAGGCCATGGCAAGTGAGGTGAAGATTCAGGCGGTGGTGAGTTCGGCAAGGGCGGCGGCGAGGAGGGCGGTGGCGGTGGTGCGGTCGGTGGCGAGCTGGGTTTCCAACGCGTCCACCAAGGCCATCAGTTCGTCCACTTTCGCCACGATCCGGCGTTGTTCGGCGAGGGGTGGGAGGGGCACGGGGCATCCCCGAACTTGCCGCATGTTGATCGAAGCCAAGTTGGTTGTCTGTTTCGAGGCCGACTCAAAGTAGCGACGCCCGTCAGGCGAATTGAAGTAGCGTTCAAACCACACGGGCGAAATCTCGGTGGAACGCATCCGTGAACGAAAGACGTGGTTCTGGTGAAGGCATATTGCAATTTGTCCTTTCCATATCGCGGCGCGGCCAACTTTGTCCCAATCGCCACCCTCGGTCATCAAGAGGTCGTTCTCGCGAAGCGCATACCGTTCAACCTCGTCTTCGCCGATGGTCACTTCCTTGATGACGCCAAGGTCAATCTCGCCTCGTTTGACGTTGGCAACGCGGAGGTATGGCAGCGTCACGGTCTTCCGATCACCGAGTTTGCGGCCAAGTGTTACGCCGCCTGCGGTGAGAGCGATGTCTTCAAACCGAACGCGGCTCCACAATGACGGGAGCGAATCATCGGCTTCATCGGGCGGAAGCGTGTTCTTTATCCCGATACGTGTCAGGCAATCCTCTGCCGGTTCGTCGTTGGGGTCTTGGGGGACGAGTTTGCCTTGGACGGCGAGGGTGAGGATGGACTTGCGCAAGTCGGCAGGAGGAATGGGGAAGGTGGAATGGAAGATCCACTGGAGGTTGGCCGGGGTGGGCGCGTCGGCAAAGCGGGCCAGCGCCGCGCGGGCCAGCGCGCGGCCCTGCTCCTCCCGTTCCTGCTGCTGCGCCTCCAGCCGGTCACACAACGCCATCAACTCATCCACCTTCGCCACAATGCGCTTCTGCTCGGCGAGGGGCGGGATCGGCACGGGAATCGAAAGCCACTTCCCCTTGTTCAGAATCGCAATTGTTGTGCTGCTCGATTTTTTCCATGCAGCATCTTGAAAAGAGCGAGAGCGCGCGGTTCCCAACAGGTATCGTGAGTCAACAGCCGCGACTGGAGTGAGAGAGTTGATCTGCTGATTAAAAGCGCACTCTCGTTCGATCAAGTTGCACTTCCCAATTGTTCCAATGCAGACCATCAGGAGGCTGCCGCATGGTGCAAGTCGACTTCCGCTCTCTGCTCCGTGCCGCGTCAGGCTCTCGTTTGAGTAATTGACGGAACCGGGAAGGATGTCCGCAGGTTTGATAAATGGAATGTCGCCGTTGAAAGCGTCGTGGTCAGCCTTACTCGGTGTTGTTCCGGTCTGAGCCGCGCCTACGTCAGCGAGCGCCATCCATCGCCAATGCTCAGGAATGTTGAACGGTGGTTCAGTTTCTTCGAGGGACTCTTTGGGGGAGCGCAATCCGAGTGAACTCGCCAGCGCCGCAGCATTTTCACGGAACTCGGTTTCAGGTGGGACTGGATCGTCAGCGCGGAGCGGAGCCGATAGCCTCCCTTGCACCGCCAGCTCCAGCACCAGCTCCCGCAGCTTCGCCACGGCATCGGGCGCGTCGGCGAAGAGGGCGAAGTTTGCAAAGAAGGTTTCCGGGGTCATGCGTGGCGGGCTTTCGCGGGGCGGGCGGGCAGATCCGTCGGATCCGTCCGATCGGACGAATCGGGCTGATCGGTCGGATTGCCTGCGGTGAGCGCCTGCATGAGTTGCGCCTTCAGTTGGCCGCGCGTCTCGGCGATCTGGGCGAGGAGCTTTTCGTATTCGGGCAGGAGGTGGTCCACGTCGCCGGGGCCGGTGTCGGGGTTGTGCGGGTTCTTGAGGTCGAGGTTGAAGTTGCCGGCCTTGATCTGCTCGATGGAGACGCGCCAGGCCTGTTCGTTTTCCTCGCGCTTGCTGTAGCGCCCGTGTTTGTCGGGTTTGCTCCACCATTTTTTCTCCGGCTCGAATTCCTCGATGCGGATGGGTTTGCCTTTGTTGTAGCTTTTGGCGCCGGGCGGATAGGGGTGCTCGTAATACCAGACTTCGGTGGTGGGCGAGCCTTTGGTGAAGAAGAGGAGATTGGTGCGGATGCCGGTATAGGGATTGAAGACGCCGTTGGGCAGACGGACGATGGTGTGGAGGTTGCACTCGGTGAGGAGGGCTTCCTTGATGCGCGTTTTGACGCCTTCGCCGAAGAGGGTGCCATCGGGCAGCACAAGTCCGGCGCGGCCACCGGGCTTTAATATTTTCATGAGGAGCACGAGGAAGAGGTCGGCCGTTTCCCGGGTGCGGAACTCGGCGGGGTAGTTGGACTCGATGCCGTCCTCCTCCATGCCGCCGAAGGGTGGGTTGGTGACGATGACATCGACGCGCTCCTTCGGGCCCCAGTCGCGCAGGGGGCGGGCGAGGGTGTTGTCGTGGCGGACGTTGGAGGGGACGTCGATGCCGTGCAGGAGGAGATTGGTCATGCACAGGACGTGCGGGAGGTGCTTCTTCTCGATGCCGGCGAAGCAGTCCTGGAGGGTGCGTTCGTCGGCCTCGGTCTTCGCCTGCTGGCGCAGGTGCTCGATGGCGCACACGAGGAAGCCGCCGGTGCCGCAGGCGGGGTCGAGCACGGATTCGCCGAGGCGGGGATTGACCTGATCGACGATGAACTGGGTGACGGCGCGCGGGGTGTAGAACTCGCCCGCGTTGCCGGCGGACTGGAGGTCCTTGAGGAGTTTTTCGTAGATGTCGCCGAACATGTGGCGGTCATCGGAGGCGTTGAAGTCGATGCCATTGATCTTGTTGATGACCTGGCGCATCAACGTGCCGTTCTTCATGTAGTTGTTGGCACCGTCGAAGGCGGACTTGATGAGCACGACGATGTCGCCACTGCCGGAAAGGACTTTCAGTTTTGGGAGAAGGTCGTTGTTGGCGAAATTGAGCAGGGCATCACCGGTGATGCCTTCGGCGTCGGTGGCCCAGTTGCACCAGCGGAGGTTTTCCGGGAGCGGGGATTTGTATTTGTCGCGGAGGACTTCCATCTCCTTTTCGCGGTCGTCGAAGATTTTGAGGAAGAACATCCAGCCGAGCTGGGCGAGGCGCTGGGCGTCACCATCGACCCCAGCGTCTTTGCGCATGATGTCCTGGATGGTCTTGATGAGGTTGGAGACGTTGGGCATGGCAAATATCGAGCGGGTGATTATGTGATGGGCTGGGTGCTCTTGCACTTTGGGTAGGCGGAGCAGCCCCAGAACTGCGAGCCGGCTTTCGGGCCTTGCTTGGCAGTGCGGACGACCATGGGTTGGCCGCAAATGCGGCAGGCGGGGGCTTTCGGCTGATCGGACGGATCCGGCTGATCCTGCTTTCGCCGATGGGCGACGCGGGCGGCGGCGAGCTGTTCGGTGTAGCCGCCGCCCTCGACGAAGGCCCGCTCCAGAGCGCGGATTTGCTGGTCGAGCAGGTAGTTGGTCTGGTGGATGAGGCAGATGAGGGTGTTGGCGACAATTGCGGGGTCGGCGGAGCGGAGCCACGGAGCGTAATCGGGCTGATCGGACCGATCTGCCGGATTTTTTGCGGCGCGGCCTACGGCGCGCACTGCCATTGCTTGGGGGTCGGCTTTGCCCCACGCCGGGAGCTTTCGCTGGCGGAGGAAGTCTTCGTAGTCGAGGAGCAACTCGTCGAGGCTGGCTCGGGCGACATTCACGAGGCGAAGCTCGGTCTGGCTGGAGGTGGCAGCGGCTCGGCTGCCTTCGGCGATGTTTTGCCTGCCGCTGCGTGCGGCCTGCACCATCTGGTCCACGGTGCGGGAACGCTGGTCGAGAAAACGTGCACAGAAATCCACCGTGCCATCATAGACGATGGTGCTGGTCTGGAAGCTGCGGAGATCGCGGTAGCCGCCGCTGGGGCGAAGGCGGGATCGGTCGGATTCGTCGGATCGGTCGGATGTCATGCGGCTTTCTGGTAAAGGGCTGCTTCCAGTTCACGGATTGCAGCGAGGTAGCCGGGCTTGCCGCCGAAGAGGCTCACGATTTCGACTGGCGTGCCATGGGCGGTCAGCGGGTCCACCTTGAGAATCTCCAGTGATTCGACGCTGGTGATTCCGCTGTCGGCGTATTTCTGAAGCAGCGCATCGAGAACGGCACGGGCTTTGTCGCCATACTTCCCGAACACGTTGCGTTTCTTCACCTTTTCCGCGCGCTCCTTCCGCGTGAGGGGCGGTGCATCAAAGGCGACGTGGCAGATGAGGTCGAAGGCGTCGTAGTCGCGCCCGACCTGCTCGGCGAGTTCGTCGAGGAAGACGCCCTTGGTGGCGAGTTCCTCCAGGATGGCCTGCTTGCGCTCCGCATCGTTCCAGACAGTGAGGAAATCATCGAGGGACGTGTATGCTTTGCGGACGGTCTTGCGGGAGTAGTCCCGCAGTGACTCGGTGATGAGCTTGCCGTGCTCGTCGAGATACTGGACGCGCTCGGTGGCGACGCGGACTTCGACGTTGTCCACGTAGTATCTCGTGGTGCCGGGACCGGGCGGGATCACGATGATGCCGCCGGGCGGGTCTTCACGTGTAACTAAACTTGGCTCGTCGTCGTCGGGCGGCACGACGGGTTCGTCGTCCGCTGGCTCGTAGATTTGGATGGCGGGACCGTCGAACGCTTCGTCCGCAAAAAGCGCGGTCGCCCGCCGGAAATCCATGATGGTGAAGAAGAGCTTGCCGTAGTCCTCGTTGATGCGCGTGCCGCGTCCGATGATCTGCTTGAACTCGGTCATCGAGTTGATCCGCTTATCGAGCACGATGAGGTGGCAGGTCTGCGCATCCACGCCGGTGGACATGAGCTGGGAAGTGCAGGCGATGACGGGATAGGTGGACTCGGGGTCTATGAAGTTATCGAGCTGCGCCTTGCCCTCGTCGTTGTCGCCGGTGATGCGCATCACGTATTTGGCATTGGCGGCGGCGAGGTCGGGATTGGCATTCACCATCGCCTGCCGCATGCGTTCGGCGTGGGCGATGTTTTCGCAGAAGATGATCGTCTTCGCAAAGCGGTCGGTGGCCTTGAGAAACTCCGTGACCTTGGCGGCAACGACGATGGAGCGCTTTTCGAGGATGAGGTTCCGGTCAAAGTCGCGGTCGTTGTATTCGCGGTCCTCGATGAGCTGCCCGTATCTGTCGGCCTGGCCCTGCTCGGGCCGCCAGCCGTCGAGGTCCTTATCGAGGCCGATGCGGACGACTTTGTAAGGCGCGAGGAAACCGTCGGAAATACCCTGCCGCAGCGAGTAGGTGTAAATGGGGTCGCCGAAGTATTCGATATTGGAAACGTCCTTGGTTTCCTTGGGCGTGGCGGTGAGGCCGATCTGTGTGGCGGAAGAGAAATATTCCAGCACCTGCCGCCAGCGTGCGTCATCCGCCGCGCTGCCGCGGTGGCACTCGTCAATGATGACAAGGTCGAAGAATTCCCTTGAGAATTGCTTGTAGATGTTCTGCTCCTCTTCGGTGCCGGTGACTGCCTGATAAAGGCAGAGGTAAATCTCGAACGACTTGTCCACCGTCCGGTTGTTGATCTTCGTCATCGCCGTGCCGAAGGGCTTGAAGTCATTGGTCTTCGTTTGATCGGCGAGGATGTTGCGATCGACGAGGAAGAGGATGCGCTTCTTCGCGCCGGACTTCCAAAGCCGCCAGATAATTTGGAACGCGGTGTAGGTCTTGCCCGTCCCGGTCGCCATGACGAGCAGGATACGGTTCTCGCCGCGTGCGATGGCGTCGATGGTCCGGTTGATCGCGATGAGTTGGTAGTAACGCGGCGACTTCCGCGAGCCGTCGTCGTAATAGTCCTGGGCGGTGACTTTTTGCTGGGCCGGCGTCCATCCCTTTGCCGCGCAATAGCGGGTCCAAAGCTCCTCGGGCGTCGGGAATTCATCGAGGGGGATTTCGCGAGTGACGGTGCCGCTCGTCGCAGTGCGGTCGTGCTCCAGAAAGGCGTCGCCATTCGAGCTGTAAGCGAAAGGCACATCGAGAATCTCGGCGTAATCGAGCGCCTGCTGCATCCCCGCGCCGACGGTGTGGTTGTTGTCCTTGGCCTCGACGACGGCGAGCGGGAGGTTCGGTTTATACGAAAGGATATAGTCCGCCATCTTCGCCTCGCCGCGCCTCACTGTTTTCCCACGCACGATGACGCGGCCTTTGGTGAAGTAGGCTTCTTCACGGATTTGCGTCATGACGTTCCACTTCTCTCCATTCGCACCGACGATTGCAGGCGTTATGAACTTCGTGCGGATGTCCGTTTCCGTGAGTGCCTTTTTATTCACTTGGCTAATAGGTGGTGCGGAAGCTAGCGCCGGTGTGCAGGCGGTTGCTGAATAAGCATTGGGTCCGTAAGGCCATGATGTCGTCACTCCTGCCGTTGGGGAACTGGGCCGCTCATCGAGGAGAGGAAGCAGAATGGGTGGCGGCGTTCAAGGCTGGAATGGGCGGCTTGCGAATGACTGGGCGACTCGGAGATGGGGAGATGGGAGTTTTGAAATGATGGGTGGAGTGTTGATTTTTGCTCAGGCAAGGAATTCGGGGAGGGGCAGATTTGTGAAGAACAATGGCACAGCGGTTTGCATCGTTGGCGTGTGGGTTCATTCGGGCGCTTTGCCAGCCGACATTGACCGGATGCGTACAAGCATTTTTGGTTTACGTACAAACAGTGCGCGAAAGTGAACGTACATTAGCGCCATGTGGACTCATTTTTCGGCGTTGCGTAATCCCATTTTGGCGTGGCGGTCTGCTCTGCGAAGGCGGGGTGGAGCACTCGGGGTACGCGGACTGCTTTTCCGGCGGGGGCATGAATCTTTTTGTTCGGTTGGTCCTGGTCGTCTCTGCCGTATTCGCAATTTCCAAGGGGGTGACCCACTTTCGGAAGCCATTCAAATACGAGAACGTGGAGGAGCAGCTCCCGGTGGTCCGCCTGGTGAATGGGGTGCTGCGATCGGAGAAGCTGAACCTGTCAAAAAGCCGCTACGTGGCGTTTTATCACAGCGCGTCGTGGTGCGGGCCGTGCCAGGCATTTTCACCGCACCTTTGTGAGTTTTACCACAGTTCGAGCAAGAAGCACTTTGAACTTGTGATGATCAACTATGATCGCAGCGTGGCGGACATGGACAAATACATGCGGCAACATGGGATGGAATTCCCAGCGGTGCAGCAGGATCAGGCGGGGGTGTGGGGGAAGCCGCCGTCTGGAAGGAGCATTCCGAATCTCGTGGTGGTGGATATGGAGACGAAGACAGTGGTCGAGGAGGCGTTCAAAGGGGGCGATTATCAGGGGCCGGACGCAGCGCTGCAGGCTCTGAGGGAGAAGCTGCGGGCGCTGGGGCGTTAGCTGGAGGGGGCGGCTAAAAGCGTGGGTGCTTTTCGAGGGACAGGCAGTGTTTACTTGCCGATGCGGTCGGCGAGTTTTTCGTCGGGGGGGGCGCCGAGTTCCAGGGAGCGCTGGTAGTGGCGGCGGGCGAGTTCGACGGCTGGGGGGACGCGCTCGAGGTACACGGCGGCGAGATTGAAGTGGGCGTCGGCGGATTTGGGATCGAGCTCGACGGCGCGGCGCAGTTCGTCCTCGCCGGCGCTGTACCAGCCGCGCCGGCCGAAGGTCGCGCCGAGGTACTGGTGGGCACGGGCATCCTGCGGGGCATAGAGGACGGCCTGTGCGAGGTGGGCGTGGGCGGCATCGAGTTCGCCGCGCTCGTAGGCGCCGATGCCGAGCAGCAGCCATGCGGTGGCATTGGTGGTGTCCTTCTGGATCACGCGACGGAGGAGTTTCTCGGCGTCCTCGGCGTGCTGCTGGCGCTGCGCGATGAGCGCGAGATTGATGAGGGCGGGGGAGTTTTCCGGTGCAATCGCGAGGACTTTCTGGAACCCGCGCTTGGCGGATTCGAGATTGCCATCGGTAAAATCCTGGAGGGCGATTTTGTAGAATTCCTGCGCGGTCTGCTGGTCCTGGGTGATCGCAGGAGTCGAATGGACTGTGGGGACCGATGGCTTCGCGGGCACGGCTTTCTTTGCAGGCGGTGCGGCGGCAAGAGTCGTGCACAGTGCGGAGAGCGCGGTGAGTTTCAGCAGGCAGGCACAGGCGGTGGTCTTCATTTTGTGCTGCGGTTCATTTTCATGCCTATCCGGTTGCGTGGTGAAAGGTGCCTGTGCGGAGGTGGGATGGTTGCAGATTGAATTTGGAAGCCATGAAACCATGAAAATCCGGCGTTCCTTCCTGGTTTCATGGCTTCCAAATCATCCGACTCTGCTTTTGTCACGCAACCGGATGGGCATGGTTCATTTGGCCCAGGATTTCACTTGGGATTGGTTTTCATTTTCCTCCGCCAAGGGCGAGTGAGCGCTCGGTCGCGGCGCGCACGGCGGCGATGAGTGCGGCGCGGAGGCCGCCGGCTTCGAGGGCCTCGATGCCCGCAATGGTGGTGCCGCCGGGGCTGGCCACCTGGTCGCGCAGGGTGGCGGGATGCAGGCCGGTCTGGAGCACCATTTCCGCTGCGCCGGCGACGGTCTTTGCGGCGAGCTGCAGCGCCATTTCACGGGGAAGGCCCATGAGCACGCCGCCATCCGCGAGTGACTCGATGATGGTGTACACATATGCGGGGCCGCTGCCGCTGAGGCCGGTGACGGCGTCGATGAGGCTTTCCTTCACGCGCAGGGCGACGCCGACGCTGCCAAAAATCCTCTGCGCAGTCGCGGCGTCGTCTTCCGTGGCCTGCGTGCCGGTGGCAAAGGCGGATGCGCCCGCGAGGACGAGCGCCGGGGTGTTTGGCATGACGCGGATGATGCGGAGTTTTTCGCCGGCCGCCTTTTCGAGGGAGGCGATGGAGAGTCCTGCGACGATGGAGATCAAAAGTTTGCCGGCCTTGCTGTCGGTGCCGCTCTGCCAGGCCCAGCGCATGGAGGATCCGGGCTGCTGGGTGGTGACACTCTGGATGGCGGCGATGGCGTCGCCGGGCTTCACGGCGAGCAAGATGGTGTCGCTGGCGCCGACGACTTCGGCATTTGATGCGGCGAGGGTGACTCCGGTGTCTGCGCGCAATTTCTCCGCGGATGGGGCATGCACGTCACTGATGGTGATGTCCGCCGGGGTGCAGAGGCCGGACTTGAGGACGCCTTTGATGAGGGCCGCGGCCATTTTGCCACCGCCGATGAAGCCAATTTTCATGGCGCGACGTTAGAGTGAACGGCGCGGGGAAGGGAAGCGCGGAACAGTGCCGCGGCTCAGATGCCGAGGCAGGAGGCCATCGCGGCGCGCGCGATGCGGCCACGGGAGTGGCGGCGGTAGGCTTCCTTGATGATCAGATCGAGCGCGGAATTTCCGAAGCCGGCTGCCGTGGTGCGGCCGGATTTCGCCGTGGAAGTTGCCGATGTGGTGCGCTTTTTCATATGCAATGAACCCGAAATAGCAGGCTCCGGGCCAGATTGGACGGGTTTGGGCGTATTCTGAATGGTCATCGGATCGGAGCGGAATGTCGGTGTTCGCAGGCGGAGTGCAACCCGCGTGTGGTGAAATGCGGGTGACGGCCATGTGGAGAACTTGGGGCGTGGCGCATTTTTCCATTTGCTCGGAAGGGCGCAGCGCACAGACTTCATGGCGTGAGCAGCTACACGGTTTTCGCACGCAAATATCGCCCCAAGATTTTCGCTGATGTCCTCGGTCAGGAGCACATCACGCGTACGCTGCGAAATGCGATCGAGCAAAACCGCATCGCGCATGCGTACATTTTCGTAGGCCCGAGGGGGACGGGAAAGACCTCGACGGCGCGCATTTTTGCCAAGGCGCTGAACTGCACGGGCGGGCCGAAGGCGGACTTCGATCCCGAGGAGGAGGTGTGCCGCGAGATCGCCGAAGGGCGCTCGTTCGACGTGATCGAATTCGACGCCGCATCGAACACGCAGGTGGACAAGGTGCGCGACCTGATCCTCGACCGAGTGAACTATGTGCCGGCGAATGCGCGCTACAAAATCTATCTCGTGGACGAGGTTCACATGCTTTCGACGGGATCCTTCAACGCGCTGCTGAAGACGCTCGAGGAGCCGCCGCCGCACGTAAAGTTTCTCTTTGCGACGACTGACGTGCAGAAGGTGCCGACGACGATTTTGAGCCGCTGCCAGCGCTTTGATCTGAAGCGCATCCCGACGGCGACGATCACGAAGCATCTGCTTTTCATCGCGGGGAATGAGGGATTTGCACTGGAGCCGAGCGCTGCTGAGGCGGTCGCGCGTGGCGCGGAGGGCGGGCTGCGCGATGCGGAGTCCATGCTCGATCAGCTTGTCGCATTCTGTGGCGACACAATCACCGAGGCGGATGTGTTGAGCGTGTTCGGCTTCACTGGCACGGAGACGGTGATGAAGCTGTGCGATTCCATCCTCGGTGCCGATGCATCCGGCGCTCTGGCCACGATCCACGAGCAGGCGGAGGCGGGCAAGGATCTCGCGCGGCTGATGAGTGAACTCATCACGCACCTTCGCAATCTCCTCGTGCTGAAAGCCGATCCGAACGGTCTCGGCGACGAATGGATGCCCGAGGCGGTAGCCGCGATGCAGGAGCAATCCGAGCGCGTGCCGATGGAGAAGGTGCTCGATCTGATCGAGCAGTTCGCCGGAGCGGAAGGCCGGATGAAGTGGGCGGTGAACAAGAAGATGCACTTCGAGGTGGCGGCGATCCGAGCGATTCAGATTTTGCAAACTGCGACGCTCACCGAGGTGCTCGATACGCTCACGGCGATGCGCGGGGGACAGGCTCTCCCCGTGAACATTCAGCCGCCGAGGCCCGCTGCCGCACGTGCAGAGCCGCGTTCGGTGGCAGCGCGTCCGCAGCCGACTGCGCGAGTCGCGGAGCCCGAAGCCGTGCCGGCGCCTGCAGTAAAACCTCGCGCCGCCGAAGTGCCGAAGCCTGCGGAGCCACCGGTCGCCCCGGTGCCGAAAATCGCTCCGAAAGCGGAGCCTGCGCCTTCCGTCAGGCCGATGTCGAATGATGAATTCTGGCACGCGCTCGTGGGAGCAGTGCGGCAGGACCGGAAGCTCATCTCGGCCTGGCTGGAGTCCGGCGCGATCGTCCGCGTCGATGCGACTTCGGTGCAGATCGGATTTCCGCCGGATCAGTCATTCGCGAAGGATTTCCTGGAGCAGAGTCACCGTGAATTTCTCACCGAAGCTGCGAGCGCGATCCTCGGGCACCGGGTGAAACTGACGCTGGAACTGCGCGATGGAGTCGTCGCGAAACCCGTCGCCCAGCCCCCGCCGGAGGTGAAGCTGGACCCGATGGAGGAGTTCAAGCGCGACCCGCTCATCAGCAAGGCGCTGGAGATCTTTCGCGCCGAAGTTCAGCCTGCCTAGTTCGCGCCGGTTGGCACTGAGCCAGCTCGTGCGCGGATGCAGATGGGAGAGGCACGGGTGAAGGCGGCGGGATTGCGGCGACGCGTGATTTGCTTGCTCACGGGAGGGAACAGGGCGAAATGTGCGGAGATCCATAAGCGACGCGTGAGCGACGTGCGCAGGATCAACAGCACCTGTAGCTCAACCGGATAGAGCAGCGGTCTTCTAAACCGCAGGTTAGGAGTTCGAGCCTCCTCGGGTGCGCCAACTTTCCGGCGTGGGCATGCGCGGGCTGTTTACTCTCCCTCTCCGCTCTGCTTTCCTGCGGAATATGCTCATACACAACGCTCATTTTTGGCTGAAAAAGGATCTCTCGAATGAGGATCGCGCGACGTTTGAAGGGGAGGTCAAACGACTCGCGGGGATTTCGTATCTGGAGCGCGGCTTCGTCGGCAAACCTGCTCCGACTGAGCACCGGCCGGTGACGGATCACTCCTTTGACTATGCCACGTCACTGCATTTCAAGACGATGGCAGACCATGACTTCTACCAGAAGGAATGCCAGGACCACGCCCGGTTTGTGGCTAAGTGCCGGCCATTTTTCGAGAGGGTGGTGGTGTATGACATCGCCCCGATGGCTTGACCGTGCGGGCCTTTCATAGGCTTGTGTGGTGCGAAAGGGATGAACAAAACTGCGGCGGCTGCGTCCAATATTGCACTATGAATAAAAGCACGTTCCCGGTGGAATTCATCGGTGGCAGCAGGGACGGAGAATTACTCGATGCCACGACCGCGCCTGAATACTGGCACGTGACTGTGCGTGACGGTATCAGGGAAATCTACGAGCGGCAGAACAGCGAGCCGCCGTTTGTTTACGTCCAGATCGGATACGTGGGTAACGAGACCTGGAAGTAATTCGCTGTTCACACACATAGCAGTTCTTCCTCAAACAGCGCGCAGTCCGCGGCTGCTGACCGGATTGCCAGATCCAGTGGCAGGCCGGCTTCTAGGTAGATGTTGCTGAGAAGCGTGAGCCCATGCCGTGATTGGGCATGGGATTCAGGCAGCTCGTATTCGAGTGTTTCGATTTCGTGGTGCATATGGTTCGGTTTGGTGGAACCACTGCCGAAGACGGGAACAAAATGCCCACCGCCGTCGAGCAGCGGTGGGTTGTTGAGGAAAGTCTGTTTGAGGAAATCAGATTCTCCCGCCACCGCGCTGGGCCATGGCCCATACGACAAAACGAGCAGGCATAAGGCAAATGCCCGTGGCCTGTCGTTTGGCGGTAGTGGAGATGAGGTGATTCACTTTGTCATATATTTAGACGAGAAAGGGCCGTCCGTCAATTTCGCATGCTGTGCGCGGTGTTTTGGCTTGCGATGGTTCGCTGTGCGAGTCGGCTTGCCGGATCGTGCGTGCGCGGGTACGGATGCGAAATGAGCCGCGCGGACGATGAAAAATTCATGCGCCTCGCGCTGCGCGAAGCGGCGAGGGGAGTGGGACAGACGTCTCCGAATCCCGCGGTCGGTGCGGTGATCGTGAAAGCAGGTCGCGTGGTCGCGAAAGGCTGGCACCAGCGTGCGGGTGGTCCGCATGCGGAGGTCGAGGTGCTGCGGGCATTGAAGAGTCCGGCCCTGGCTCGCGGTGCGACGATGTATGTGAGTCTTGAGCCGTGTTGTACCCACGGACGTACTCCTCCCTGTACGGATGCGATCATCGCGGCAGGCATTGCGCGCGTAGTTGTCGGCGCGACGGATCCGAATCCGCGTCATGCGGGCCACGGCTTTGCCGTATTAAAAAGCGGCGGTGTCGCGGTGACTGCGGGTGTTCTCTCAGACGAGTGCACAGCGTTGAACGCCGGGTTCAACAAATGGGTCACGACTGGATTGCCGCTCGTGATTGCGAAAGCGGGACTTTCGCTGGATGGACGCCTCACGCGTCCTCCCGGGGAGGGTGCATGGCTGACCGCTGTGGAATCACGCGCTGACGCCATGCGCCTGCGTGCAAGTGTGGATGCGATCCTCGTCGGTGCAGAGACTGTGCGGACGGACAATCCCTGGCTCACGATACGCGGAGTGAGCCCTGTTCCGCATCGGCAGCCATGGCGTGTCGTGCTCACCCGCAGCGGACGTCTGCCGAAAAGCGCCCATATCTTCACCGATGAACATCGCGAGCGCACTCTGGTCTTACGCGGGAAAACTTTGCGCGAAGTATTGCGAGAACTGGGCGGGCGAGGATGTACGACTGTGATGATCGAGGGTGGCGGCAAACTCCTCGGTGCGGCGTTTGACGAGGGGCTTGTGGACCGCGTCCATTTCTATCTCGCCCCGCTTCTCTGCGGCGGGCCGGATGCTATCGCCGGGCTCGGCTCGGGCAGCACCCGTGAAGCGCCGAGGCTCGCGAATGTCTCGTATCGGAGAATGGGACCCGATGTCCGTGTGACGGGAGACGTGCGTCTCCCGGATTGAGTTGCCACGCCGGCGAAAAAATCAGGCGCGTTCCGCTGAACTGAGCGCTTCCGAATACGGCGTGTAAAAACTCCGGCTGCGCTGCATGCATCGTCGCAGTACGTGCTTAATGTTTGGCACGTCGGCGAGATTGACCACGAGGTTCACGCTGTTTGCCCATGCCTCCATGTCGCTATCCGTATGGATGCTGCTTCCCACGAGAGTGATGATCTGTCGGCGACGCTGATCCGGTGGGATTTCCAATGTTGCGTGGAGGATTGGATTGTTCTGAAGATTGGAATCACTGAAGTGCTCGGCGATCACGACGATGTCGTAGGCGTGCGTTTGCAGCTTCACGAGGATGTCCTCGGTGAAGAGGCCCGTGTGGATCTTGCATCCGAGTTCGGTGAGATTTTCGACGACGAGGCGCTGCACCTCCGGCACGTCCACGCAGACAAGTGCGGTGGTGTCGCCCGGTTCGAAGAGGTCTATCCGATGATGGAAATCGTGGTCGGTGAGCGTGCTCATTTGGCGATGGCGAAAGAGTGAGTGTCGAGTTTCAGGCCGGAGGTATCCACTTCGATGAGGTTCATTCGTTTCTTCGCGTCGTCCACGAAGCGGCCCATCTTGGCCTTGTTTGTCGAGTAGAGCATTGCGGTCTCGTCGCTGATTTTGCGGGATTCGAAAGCTGCGACGATCGCCTGATCGAATGTGCCCCAGCCGAATGTCTGACCTTGCTCGATGATCTCGTAAAATGTGCGTCCGTCGTCCTCGCCCATCTGGATGGCTTCGCGTGTCCGCAGATTGCTCCCCATGATTTCCTGCACGAGATGGCGGCCTCCGCCGACGCGCGGGAGCAGTCGCTGCGAGATGATCCACCGCAGCGTATCCGCGAGGCGCAGGCGGAGCTGTGCCTCCTCCTCGCGCTCAAACATGCCGAGGATGCGGTTCACACTCTGGCCGGCGCTGATCGTGTGGATGGTGGAAAGGACCAGATGCCCCGTCTCTGCTGCAGTGAGCGCGATTTCCACCGTCGCGCGATCACGCATTTCACCAACGAAGATGACCTTTGGCGCCTGGCGGAGTGCAGCACGCAGGCCGCTCGGGAAGTCATCGAAATCCGGCCCGAGTTCACGCTGGTTGAAAGTGGCCTTCTTGTGCGGGTGCAGATACTCGATCGGGTCTTCGAGCGTCACCACGTGGACGGCCTGTGTCCGGTTGATCTCATCGAGCAGCGCGGCGAGCGTGGTCGTTTTGCCGCTGCCGGTCGCGCCGGTCACGAGGATGAGGCCGGTCTTTTCCTTGGCCACGTCCTTGAATGTCCCAGTAAGTCCGAGGCCCTGGATGGTGGGTACCTCAGTCTGCGCCTTGCGCATGACGATGGCGAGATTGCCGCGCTGGCGGAAAATGTTCACACGGAAGCGCAGCTTTTCATTCACCATGTAGGCGCAGTCGCAGGACCCGCGGATGGCAAGTTCCCGGAGCAGACGCCGGTCACCGCCGATGATGTTCAGTGCAATGCGTTCGGTCTGGTATGCCGTCAGCTTTGGTACGTGCGGGGCGACATCGGCTGTCTTCAGCACGCCAAACGCTTCGACCTGTGGCGGGCGGTTGCAGGTGAAATTGATGTCGGAGATTCCAGATGAGACCTCCAGCATGGAGGTCAGGATCGCGTCGAGTTCGGCTCGTTTCATGGCTTAGTCTTCCAGGTCGCCACCGTCCTTGATGAACGCGCGGAATTTTTTCCTGTCCATCGCCTTTTCGTAGGCTTCCTCGGGCGAGATTTTCGACGCGCGGAGCAGGTCCATGATCGCGTCGTCGAGAGGCTGGTTGCCCTTCTTTTTACCGACCTGCATCATGCCCGTGATCTGGTGCGTCTTGCCTTCGCGGATGAGGTTTGCGATCGGGCTGTCCACCACGAGGATTTCCAGCGCTGCGCAGCGGCCGGGCTTGTCCACACGTTTGAAAAGGTTTTGCGCGACGATGCCCTTCAGCGATTCGGCGAGGCCGGAGCGGACTTGATTCTGCTGGCCGGCAGGGAAGACATCGATGATACGGTCGATCGTCTTTGGCGCGCTCGGCGTGTGCAGCGTGCCGAAGACAAGGTGACCGGTCTGCGCCGCGGTGAGTGCAAGCTCGATGGTCTCCAAGTCGCGCAATTCGCCGACGAGGATGATGTCCGGGTCTTCACGCAGCGCGCCGCGCAGTGCGGAGGAAAATGACTTCGTATGTACGCCGACTTCGCGGTGATTGATGAGCGACTGCTGGCTCTTGTGGACGAATTCGATCGGGTCCTCGACCGTCAGGATGTGGTCCTTTCGCTGGAGATTCGCGTAGTCCACCATCGCTGCGAGCGTCGTGGATTTTCCCGAGCCGGTCGGGCCGGTCACGAGCACGAGACCTTTCTTGAGCATCGCGAATCGCTTGATGACCGGCGGCAGTCCGAGTTCATCCGCGGTGAGCACTTTGCTCGGGATGAGTCGGAAGACTGCGCCGATGCCGTATTTCTGGTTAAAGAAATTCGCGCGGAAGCGGGCAAAGCCGGGGTACTCGTAGCCGAAGTCCACGTCGCCCGTCTCCTCGAACTGTTTGATCTTATGCTCGGGTGCGATCTCATAGACGAGCGCCTTCAGGTCGTCGCCGGTGAATGGTGGGGCATCGATGCGCACCATTTCACCGTTGATGCGGAGAATGGGCGGATTGCCGGTGGTGAGGTGCAGATCGGACGCACTCTGCTCCTTCATGAATTTGAAGTACTGGTCTATTCGGGCCATGCAACGCTGAGAAAGCCAGAAGGATGCCACGCAGAGGCTGCTTTTTTCCGCCCTAACATGCGCGCCGGGAATGGACTCTCGTTTATGGGAATGTGCGTGCCACCCGTGCCGCCCGGACCCAGAATCCCTACCACCCATGAAACGTCTCCGATTATTTCTCCCCGTCATCCTTGCCGCCGCGTCGCTGCTCGCGCCGTTCACGCTTCGCGCCGAGGAAAAAGCGGATGCCGGTCCCGCAATCACCGCCGAGGAAAAGCAGGCTGCCGAAGCGCTCTCCAAGCGTGGTGCCCTCGTGCAACCGCTCGCAGCAGGAGTGAATTGGAGCTACGTGAATTTCCGCGGCATCGAGAAGCCTGATGCGGCTCTGTTCGCGCTGCTTGGGAAACTCACCTCGGTGATCGAGCTCGATCTTTCCGCCACTCAGTTCCAGCCGGCGGACCTCGCGGGGATCGCGGCAATGAAGAATCTGCGAAAGCTCAACCTCGCGCGGAGCAGTGCGAATGACGCCGTGCTCGCGCATGTAAAAGGCCTCGCCCAGCTTGAATCGCTGAACCTCTTTCACACGGACGTGACCGATGCCGGCCTCGCGCAACTCGGCGGACTGAAAAATCTCAAGCGCATCTATGTCTTCGAGACAAAGGTGAGCGATGCCGGTGCAGCGGTGCTGGTGAAAGCGTTGCCGACCGTGCGCGTCGAACGCGGATGGGATTTGAAACTCCCTCCTGCCACGGTCGCCGTGGCTCCCGTGCCCGCGCCTGTGGCAAAGCCCGAACCGCCCAAGCCTCCGCAGCCGAAGCCCGAAGCGCCGAAGCCCGCACCTGCTCCCGCACCCGTTGCAAAACCCGCGCCCGCTCCGGCTCCCGCCGCGAAGCCCGCAGCGCTCGCGGCGGTGAAGCCCGAGGAAGTCGGCATGGATTCGGCGAAGCTCGCCGCGATCAAGCCGGCGATGGAGGAATTGCTGAAGCAGAAGCGCGCTGCCGGAGTCGTGACGCTCGTTGTTCGTGATGGTCGCACCGTTCACGTCGAGGCCGCTGGCATGGCGGACATCGAGAAAAAGAAGGCCATGACGCCGGACGCGATTTTCTGGATCGCCTCGATGACGAAGGGCATCACTTCGACCGCCGTGCAGATCCTCGTGGACGAGGGCAAGCTCACGCTCGATGAGCCCGCGTCGAAATGGCTGCCCGAACTTGCGAAGGTGAAAGTCGGCGGCCGCCCGCTTTTCCGCCCTATCACGCTGCGCGATCTGCTCTCGCACACGAGCGGCATCCCCGATCCCGCGCGCAAGCCGACGGATGGTAACGTGCCGATCGCGCAGTATGCGCTCGACCTGCTGAAGGAGCCGTTCGACTTCCAGCCCGGCAGCGAATTTGAATACGGCTTCGGCCTCACGGTCGCGGGTCGCATCGTCGAGATCGCTAGCGGCAGAACGTTCGAGCAGTTCGTCGGCGAGCGCATCCTCACGCCGCTGGGCATGAAGGACACCACGTGGCATCCCGACGCTGCGCAGCGCACCCGCGTCGCCCGCACTTACAAGCTCAGCTCCGACGGCCAGGCGCTCGTCCCGGCGCACAATGCCTTCCTCACGTCCGAGCCCGACATCAAGCGCGAGGCCGAGCCGAGCGGCGGACTTTTCTCCACCGCGGCGGACATGGCGCGCTTTTACCAGATGGTGCTCAATGGCGGCGAACTCGACGGCAAGCGCGTCGTGAGCGCGAAGGGCGTGACCGAAATGACGAAGCCGCACAGCGCCTCCGGCAAGACGATCCAATACGGCCTGGGCTGGTTCAACAACGCCACGGAGAAAAAGGCCGGCCCGCACATGTCGGATAAATCCTTCGGCCACGGCGGCGCCTTCGGCACGAATGGCTGGATCGATCCTGAGAAGAAGATGGTCACCGTCTTCATGGTGCAGAACGTCCTCGTTCCGAAAGGCGGCGAACTGCGCGACAAATTCCTCGAACTCGCCGCGGGCGCGTTGAAGTAGGACGCCCGCTACACTTTTAGGAAAATCTTCCGGCGGTACATCCAGAACAGGATGAGCCAGAAGACCAGCAGCACCGCCGCGCCCTGTAGGAGGGGCGCGAGCGGTTTGCCTGCAAAATCAAAGAAGCCTGCGCCGAGATGTGTCCGCAGCGTGCCATTGATGAACTCGTGGAAGAGGTGTGCGATGCAGTAGGCGGCGATGGAGTTCATGCCGATCACCGTGAGCGGGAAGGCCCACGCGCGTTTGCCCCACGCATCCATCACCGCAAAAAATCCCGCGAGCAGCGCGAAGCACCAGCCGCCGCTGAAGAGCACCCACGCCGGCGTCCAGATGCGCTTCACGATCGGGCACACGCCGGTGACGTGCAGCGCGACAGCGAAAGCAAAGCACAGGAAGCTCGCCGCGCCGAGGCGCGCGATTTTCCACAGCGCATCGCGATCCTCGCGCAACCAGCCGCCGGCGATCAGGCCGAGGATCATTGTGCCGAGCGTGGGGATGAAGCTCAGCGTGAGATAGCCGCCCGCATTGAAAGCCGCCGCGCGCCGCACGTGCGCGCCTAGCCATTGGTCAAATGCAAAGCCAAGGTTCGCATTCTTCTGCCAGTGTGCGGCAAAGCCCTGCAGCCCGTGTTCCTTCAGCCACCCGGCGCTCACGCCCACCTTCGCAAAATCATAATCCGCCGGAGCCACTGGCCACAGTGCCCACACGACACAATATCCGACCACGATCACGCCGAACGCGCCCCATTGCACCCGCCGTGGCGTGAAACCGAGCGCAAACAGGAACACATAGCCCAGCCCGATTTGCGAGAGGGTGTCTTCAAAGGTCCAGTTCGTCTCCGCCTTTCCCACCGAGCGCAGGAAGACGCCGAGCAGCACCAGCGCCACCGCGCGCCAGCACGCATGCAGCGTCATCACGCCGCCCGACTGCCCCTTCGCCGCGCGCGCCGCGATGGAAAAGGGGAGCGCCACGCCCACGAGAAACGAGAACGACGGCTGGATGAGATCGTGCAGCGAACAGCCGGTCCACTCGACGTGCGACGTGTGGAATTTCAGCGACTGCCACACGCCGCTGTCCGGGAATCCCGCCGCGACCTTTGCGAGGTGCAGCACCTCCGCCATCATGAGGAACATCACAAACCCGCGGTAAGCGTCCACCGATGCGAGGCGTTGCGGCTTCAGCGGAATGGCGATGGATGCGTCCGGCATCCGATGATGCTGCCTCTCGTCCGCGATGCTGACAAGAGCGCGAAGTTACGCGGTGCGGACGCCGACGGTGAGGAGGACGTTTGCCCACAGTGCCTGGTCGGCGGTCTGGATGGTGAGGACGTGGTCGGGGGAGGCGACGGCTTTGTAGAAGTCCCATTTGTCAATCGGCTCGATGGTCACGGGGTCGCGATCCGCGCCCTTGGTCGCGCCGACTTCGGCGCAGATGGCGCGCAGCTCCTTCCACACGGGCGGCTCGCCGAATTTCGCATACGGATCATCGGCCGGGATGCCCATGGTGTTGATGGCGTCGAAGGGCAGCACGCTCATGAGCGCGCGGAGGACCTGCGCGACGGTGGGCACGCCGGGGATGAGCTGGAGGCAGACCTGCGTGGCGTTCGGCCCCTTCGCGGTGGACGCGGGATAGTTGCCGTCGGCGATGAGAATTTTTGCGTGGTGTCCGCAGCGCGCGGCGATGGCGAGGATGTCGGGGTGGAGGAGCGGGGTCTTGAGCATGGAAAAAAGAATTCAACGTCCAACGCCCAACGTCCAACGCAGAACGCCCAAGGTCGGATGGAAGTCGTGCGAAGAATGAAGGATCACTTGGAAGTTGAGAGTTGGGCGTTGGGAGTTGGGCGTTGAGCCGCATTCGCCTCGCGGAAACTCTCGATCGTCTGCTTCGCCGCTTCGTCGGCACTGGGCAGCGGCAGGATTTCGGCGGAGAGGTAGCCTGTGTAGCCGATGTCGCGGAGCGCGGCGACGATGGGCGCGATGGCGGTGTGGCCCATGCCGATGGCGCGGCGGTTCGAGTCGGCGAAGTGGATGTGGCCGACGAGCGGGCCGCATTCGCGCAGCGCGGCTGCGAGGTCGGCTTCCTCGATGTTCATGTGGTAGAGGTCGCAGAGGAGGCGGACGTTCGTGGTCTTGAGCGTGCGCAGCCACGCGGCGGCGGCGGCCTGACGGTTGAGGAGGTTCGTCTCGTAGCGGTTCAGCGGCTCGTAGAGAAAGACGGTGCCGTGTCGAGCGGCGTGCTCGCCGAGATCGTCGAGCGCCTCGCCGAGCCACTCGATCGCCTGCTCGCGCGTGACGTCACCTTCCCACCGCCCTTGCATGGAGCCGAGGATGGCCGGTGCTCCGAAGCCGCCCGCAAAGTCCACGATCTCGCGGATGAATTCGCGCGCCTGCTTGCGGATGGCGGCGTCGGGATGCGTGAGCGTCCACTTGTGCACGAGCCATCCGCCGCCGGTGCCGATGGCTGCGACTTTCAGGTTGTGATGATCAAGCAGTCCCTGGAGTTCCGCGATGTCGAGCGCATGCGCGGCGGGCGGAAAAATTTCCACGGCATCAAAGCCGAGCGCCGCTGCGCGGGCACAGCCGTCCGCGAGGCCGTCCCAATAGACAAATGGCCCGCCTTTGGCCTGCGGGACGAGGGATATGGTGATGGCGGATTTCATGAGTGAATCGGCGATGAAACATGCCCCGCGGAAATTGGCGAGCGTGCGATGCGCGTCTTGCCAAAAAACAGAACGCCCCGGCTGCATTTGCAACCGGGGCGCGTGGATTTCTGAGTCGGTTTTTTCGGGAGCGTGCTGCGCTTATTGCGGCATGATCACGATCGAGGCGGCTTCTCGGACGCGCTGCACTGCTGGGAGCAGGAGGCCGATGAGAATGCCCTGTGTATTCGAGTCGAAGATCTCCAGCGTGGATTGGGCGCTCCCGAGGTCAATCGTGAGCGGACGAGGAAAACGGAACCGCGCCGCCGCCTGCGGCGCATCCACGGAGAGCTGGACTTCCGCGCGAAGCGGCATCTTGGTGAGCACTGGCGCTGCCGCAGCGACGCCGACCACTCGACCCTCCACGGGGCAATCGGCGGAGATCAGGGTGCCCTGGGTCACCTTCGTGCGTTCCGAGGTCTTCACGACCTTGCCTGTTTCGTCAATGAACGCGACCTGCGCAAACACGTCGAACGGAACGAGGTTTGGATTCGGAAGCACGCTTCCATCGCAGAAAACGATGTTCACCCGGAGCGTCTGGCCGGGGACGACGCCGAAGTAACCGCTCCGCTGAACGGCAATAACCCTCGAAGTATTGACTGCTTCCTGCGCGCGGCCCGCGAGTGGTGCGAAGACAGATAGCATGGCGATCGCGGCGGCGGCAAACACACGCCAACAAGCTGACTGGCGGAGGACTTGGGAGCGGCAGGCAATCGCCGCGTGTGTTGTCATGGGGATGTGGGGAGTTTTCATGGTCTGAGGATTTGGTTTGTTGTTTTGGGGTTGGAGGCAGTCGGTGGAGGAATCCATCGGCTCCGCGAATTTTCACTCAACTCAGATTGCGCGCCCTTGCTGCCGCCGCGTCAACACACGAACTTCCACAAAGCCCCGGCTAACCAATTTTTCACTCCACAATCTGTCCCTCATATCGGCGCTCGATGCGCGCCAAATGCTGGCCACGGGCTGCATTGATCGTGCGTAAATATGTTGAGCGAGTGCTGCACAAGGGATTATGAAAATTATAAAAGAATGCGATTTAGGCACGGTTTTCGCGGTATAAGTGTCCATGTATGAATGATTCAACACTTCACTCGGTGGTCTATGTGAGCGCGTCAACGAGGCCGTTTTCGCCTGAGAGACTCGCGACCTTGGTCACGCGCAGTCGCGAGCGGAACAGCATCGCAGGCATCACCGGCATGATGCTCTACAAGGACGGCTATTTCCTGCAGGCGATAGAGGGTGGGAAGAAAGAGGTGTGCGGTCTGCGGGATCGGATCATGGGCGATCCGCGGCATGGGAGCTTCATCGTGCTGCAGGATGGACCGGTGGGCCGGCGTGAATTTCCGGATTGGACGATGGGTTTCCAAGACTTGGAGGAAAGTGATGTCCGCCACGATCCGGAATTCTCGCGTCTGCTGAAAACGCTGCTGCACGAGGAACGATTTTCAGTGAATCCCGGGCAGGCGATCCGACTGCTGCTGAGTTTTGCGGAGCAACCGGTCTCCTGAACGGTCAACCTTTGAACTGCCCAATGTCATGGCCCATCTGAAACTCGTCTGTGCAAGTGCGGTGGTGAAACCGTTTGCACCGCACGAGCTGCGTTCGCTTTTGTCAGTTGCACTCTGAAAGACTACTCAACTCGAAGTCAGTGGCCTGCTGCTTTATCATGAAGGCTCATTTTTGCAGGTGATGGAAGGCGAACGGGACAGGGTCGAGTCGCCTATAGGAAGATCGACAAGGACGACTGGCATAGCTACGTCCTGCTCCTCTTCCGAAGGGAAGTAGAGGAACGAAGCTTTGGCGAATGGAGCATGGGGTTTGCGGAAGTGGCGCATCTGGCTCTCTTCATTCCTAGCTTCATGGATATAGTCCTAGCAAAGTCGTTGTTTGTCGAACTCAAGGGCGACGCCAAGTTTGTCGGCAGGCTGGTGAACGGGTTTCAGGTCGGCAAATGGCGGCAGTTCGTGGGCTGAGCGTCATCATTTTTCACCCTCTGCGCCTCCGCGTTTCTCTAAAACACAAACAGCCCCACCGCTGCGGCAAACATGGCGATCGTCGTGATCGTGACAATGATGAGCGCGAGCTGCGAGCTGGGCTGCTTCCGCATGATGACGCGATCGCTGGCGACGAGCAGGATGCCGATGAGGAGGAAGGGCGCGAGGAGGCCATTCGCCACGGCGCTCCAGAAGAGGGCTTTCACGGGGCTGATCTTGGCGAAGTTCAGCCCGATGCCGACCAGCGTGGCCAGGATCACGACGCTGTAGAAGGCGCGTGCGCGCTTGAATTTTTCATCCAGCCCCTGCCGCCACCGGAAGGTCTCGGCAAAGGCGTACGCGGCGGAGCCGGAGAGCGTGGGAATGGCGAGCAGGCCCACGCCGATGATGCCGACGGTGTAGAGCAGCGCGGCGGCATTTCCCGCGAGCGGGCGCAGGGCTTCGGCGGCCTGGCGCGAGGTCTCGATTTTCGTGAGCCCGTGTTTGTTCAGCGTGAGCGCGGTGGCGAGGATGATGAAATACATCACGATGTTCGAGAAGAAGGTGCCGACGCTGACGTCGAGCTTGCGGTTGTGTATGGCCTCCTCGGTTGCGCCGCGCCGCTGGATGATGGTGCGCTTGCCCATCGCCTTGTCCTCCTCCACCTCCTGCGAGGACTGCCAGTAGAAAAGGTAGGGGCTGATGGTGGTGCCAAGGATCGCGACGAGCGTGGCCCAGGCCTCATGCCCCTGCGGCCACGACGGCACGAAGGTGGCGTGAAAAACGGCGGCCCAGTCGGGCTTCACGAGGAACGCGGTGATGACGTAGGCGAAGAGCGTCAGCGCGAGCCATTTCAGGATGCGCGCGATCTGCTGGTAGCGGAAGCGAATGGTCGCGTAGCCGATGCCGACGCCGAAGAGGATGACGTAAAGATGCGCGTTTCCGCCGGTGAGCATTTCCGCGGCGTCGGCCATGCCCGCGAGATCCGCGCCGATGTTGATGGTGTTCGCGATGAGCAGCGCGAGCGAGGCGATGACGAGGAGCGGCTTCGGGAATTTCTTCCGCAGCGCGCCCGCGAGCCCCTCGCCGGTGACCATGCCGATGCGCGCGCACATGAACTGCACGCATCCCATTAGCGGCCACGTGATGAACGCCGTCCAGAGCATGGACGTGCCTAGTTGCGCGCCGGCCACGGAGTAGGTGGCGATGCCGGAGGGATCATCGTCTGCCGCGCCGGCGACGACTCCGGGGCCCAGGTTGGAGAAGAAGCGGCGCAGACGCCCGGGCTTTTTGCTGTCGGCTGGCATGAGCTCTTGGAAAAGGAATCGAACAGTCCGTCCTGTGAACGGCATCGCGCTTCTGCTCAATGACAATCGCTGGCCGGACGGACATGGATGTCCTGGGCGCGATCTTTCACCCGCCGTAACGGTGGCACCAATTCCAGCCGCTCCGCGAAGGACAGCCGTGGGATTTCAGAGACGATTTACGCGAAGCTCACGGGTGGAGAGTCGAGGCGACGAATCAGTTTTCAACCCCGCTGTTCTCGGCTCTGAGGATGGATTTTTTAGATAATCACCCTGTCCATTGCCTTGCTATTTTCCTTGAAAGATTGTCAGACAATAACACTGTCGGAATATGAAAATCACCGTGGATATTCCTGAGAAAGACCTGAAGGACATCATGCGATTTTCCGGCGAGAAAAAGAAAGGCCCGGCCATTGCGAGGTTTCTCGCCTCGGAACTGATGCTGCGCCGGCGACGCGAGCTGTCGGATGAGGTGATGTCGGGAAAGCTGCGGTTTGAATTTCCCCACTACGAAGTCATGCAGAAACTGGATCGGAAAAGCCCATGGGACAAATAATCGACACCTGCGTCTGGATCGATCACCTCCGCAAAGGCACGCCCGAGGCCACGCGGCGGATGGCGGATGCCGCCCTGAATGATGCGGACGCGCTACTGTGCGAACCGGTGCGCTTCGAACTGCTCTTCAGCGCTTCGCGCAAGGAGCGTCCGCTGCTGCTGCGAAGGCTGGAGACGATGCCGCTCCTGCACACTCCACCGCACCTGTGGGCCGAGGCTGCAAAGCTCGCCGCCGCTGCGTGCGACGCCGGTGTGCGCGTGCCGTCCGTGGACTTGCTCATCGCCGCACTCTGCATCCATCACGACGTCGCGCTGACGACCTTCGACGCACACTTCAGCGACCTCGCCAAGCTGTCCAATCTGCGAGTCAATCAGTTGAAGCGCCCGGCGTGAGCGTGTCTCGCATCTGAAGACGGCGGCGGAAGTCTTCCATCCGCGCATCCGGCACCGCGTTATCCTCCGCAGTCAGTTCCGCGTCGTCCACGGCGATGGCGCTTCGCACCCATTCCTGCCGCTCCGCGAAGGACAGTCGTGGGATTTCAGAGAGGATTTCCGCGAAACTCATGGGTGCAGTGTAAGAGGCGCGAAAATGGTTTTCAACGGTGAGCTTCGCGGTTGCGTCGTTTGAGGCAGCGATGCAAACTCGGGACATGAGCGAAATCATTTTTGAAGTCCGCGATGACGAGTCGGACGGCGGCTACGTCGCCACGGCGCTCGGTCATGCGATTGCGACGCAGGGGGAGACGGTGGAGGAATTGCGCGAGATGGTGCGCGATGCCGTGCGTTGCCATTTTGGCGACGGCGCGCCAGGGCCGATGCCTTCGATCATCCGCCTCCATTTCGTCCGCGACGAGGCGCTGGCGGTGTGAAGATTCCGCGGAACGTCAGCGGTGCCGATCTCGTCCGTGCGCTGCGGGTGCTCGGCTACGAACGTATGCGGTAGGACGGCTCGCACATCCGGTTGACGACAAACGTCAGCGGCACGCACCACGTCACCGTTCCCAGCCACCGCCCGCTGAAAACGGGAACTCTGCTCGGTGGCGTCCTGAAGCCCGTCGCCGCGCACCACAAGCTCACGGTCGAAGAATTGATCGAGAAGCTGGGCTTGTAGGCGAATAATCAGTCTGCCCCTTGTTCCCCTTCCTGCCGCTCCGCGAAGGACAGCCGTGGGATTTCAGAGAGGATTTCGGCGAAGCTCATGGGTGGAGAGCCGAGTCGGTGAATCGGTTTTCAACAGCGGCGTTCTCGGCTCGGTGGATGGATTTTTGAAGTAATCAGTCCCTTGTCTCCAGTTGCAGATTTGCAGATTTGCAGCAAAGCAGCATCTCTGATAGAGTGGGGGCATGACAAAAATAGTTTCGGTTAATCAGCGCGGTTCGCTCACCCTGCCAAAGGACGTGCGCGACCGTCTCGGCATCGCCAAGGGCGGCCAGGTGATTCTCGATGTGAACGACAATGGGGCCGTCTCACTCAGGCCGGGAGCAGTCTTCCCCGTGGAAATCTACTCCGAGGAACGCGTCCGCCAGTTCGACGCCATGAATAACGGCCCGCTCAAAGGCCGCAAGTTGCGCTTCCGCAAAGCCAAATGAGGGTTTTTCTCGACGCCAACATTTTGTTTTCGGCGTCGTTTCCAAAGTCAGCGCTCCGCGAATTTCTGGACGGACTTGGAACCGTTGCCGAACTCGTCACGAGCCAGCACGCCGTCGAGGAGGCGCGCAGAAACATTTCCGCCAAGCGGGCGGCGAACTCAGCGGCTTTGGAATCCTTTCTCCGCACCGTTCAGTCGCTCGCCGTTGCGTCCTTCAAATTGGACGTGAAGCTGGCCGACAAGGACATTCCCATTCTCTGCGGAGCCATCGCATCGGAGTCGGACTATCTCCTGACCGGCGACAAGAAGGACTTTGGCCCGTTTTACGGAAAAAAGATTCAGGGCGTGAAAATCGTGAGCGTGGAAATGCTCGTGGACGAATTGACCGAACGAAAAATCCTTGCCGACGATTAGCGTGCGCTCGCACCCATCAAAGAAACGGTTCAACGGAGCAGCATTTTAGCGTCACGTTGCAAAAGGTTTGTTTGGCGACATGGAATCATGCTGCCATCCGCGAAGTGCAAAAATGAAAACCGACTACCTCAAATTCGTGCAGTGGAGCGACGCAGACCGGCTCTTTATCGGCTACTGTCCTGACCTCTTCATCGGCGGCATCTGCCACGGTGCCGACGATCAAAAAGTCTATCGTGAACTCACCAAGCTGGTCGCCGAAGAGATCGCCGAAACCCAGCGCGCCCGTCGCGCGCTTCCGGAGAAATGCGCGCAGGTCACGATGCCGGTGGCGGTATAATGTGGATTGAATGGCACGCTGATTTCGCTTAAGAGCCTTCTCATGAGCATTGCCACTCAGGAAATCATCCGCGTCTGCGAGGCGCTGCCCCAGGAGAAGCAGCGCGAGGTCGCCGACTTCGCGCGGTTCCTCCTTGCGCAACAGGGCGATGAACAATGGGAGGAGTTGCTGGCGTCCAGGGACTCACGACCGAAGCTTGATGCCTTCCTGCGGGAGTCCGCTGCCGAGGGAGGCGAGGAGCCGCTGGACGCACACCGGCTGTGATTTCACTCACTCGTCCGAGTTTCTGGCGCGCGTATGCGGCGCTGGATCCCGCTGTCCGGGAGGCTGCGCGCCGCGCCTATCGCCGTTTTGCGGAAAATCCGGATCATCCCTCGCTCCGTTTCAAAAAGCTCGGCGGTTACGAACACGTCTGGTCGGTGCGCGTCAGCGGGCAATACCGCGCCGTCGGCGAGCGGCGGGGCGATACCGTCGTGTGGGTCTGGATTGGCTCACACAACGATTTCGACAAGCAATTCGGGTGACCGTCATGTGGCGTCGGGCTGGCGGCGGAAGTCTTCCATCCGCGCATCCGGCAGCGCGTTTTCCTCCGCAGTCAGTTCCGCGTCGTCCACGGCGATGGCGCTTCGCACCCATTCCTGCCGCTCCGCGAAGGACAGCCGTGGGATTTCAGAGAGGATTTCCGCGAAGCTCATGGGTGGAGAGTCGAGTCGGGGAATCGGTTTTCAACCCCGGCGTTCTCGGCTCGGAGGATGGATTTTTGAAATAGTCAGCCTATCCATTGTCTCGATCGCCGCCTACTGCGACTTGACCGGCTTGAACTCCCGCGCCATCCGCTGGCCTTCTGTCCGCTCTGATGGCGTCAACCCGCTTTCGGTTTCTAAGCAAATCTTTTTTGCGGCTTCGTTCCCTTGTGCGCCCGCCAGCAGCAACCATTTGTAAGCCTGCACTTTGTCCTTCTGGACACCGAGCCCGAGGTCATACGCCAATCCCAAGCACAGTTGCGCATCCGCCTGCCCTTGGGCGGCAGCCATGTTCAGCCACTTCGCTGCTTCGGCGTCATCTTTCGGAACCCCGACGCCAGCACCATACGCTACGCCGAGATTCGTTTGCCCGTGGGCGTCACCTTGGTCAGCCGCCTTACGCCACCACTTCACCGCCTCTGCTTCGTCCTTCGGAACACCCCGACCGTTGGCATAAGCGAAGCCGAGGTTGTTTTGGGCACCCGCATCCCCTTGGTCAGCGGCCTTGCGATACCACTTCAGCGCCTCTGCTTCGTCCTTCGGAACGCCCGCACCGTTGGCATAAGCGAAGCCGAGGTTGTTTTCGGCATTCGCATCCCCTTGGTCAGCGGCCTTGCGATACCATTTCACCGCCTCTGCTTCGTCCTTCGGAACACCCCGACCTATGGAATAAGCGAGGCCGAGGTGGAATTGTGCAAGCGGAAACCCTTGGTCAGCAGCCTTGCGATACCACTTCACCGCCTCTGCTTCGTCCTTCGGAACACCCCGACCGTTGGCATAAGCGCAGGCGAGGTCGTATTGGGCTGGGTAAATCCCTTGCTCAGCACTCTTGCGACACCACTTCACCGATTCTGCCTCGTCCTTCGGAACGCCCGCACCGTTGCCATAAGCGCAGCCGAGGTTGTATTGGGCACTCGCATCCCCTTGGTCAGCGGCCTTGCGATACCACTTCACCGCCTCTGCTTCGTCCTTCGGAACACCCCGACCGTTGGCATAAGCGAAGCCAAGCTTGGATTGCGCGGAAGCATTCCCCTTTTCAGACTGCGTGCGTAGTTCGGCCAGTTTGTCTGAAGGAAGCTCGCTGTCCGTGAGCGGTTTGCTGTCCGTGGGAGGCTTGCTGTCCGTGGGAGGCTTGCTGTCCGTGGGAGGCTTGCTGTCCGTGGGAGGCTTGCTGTCCGTGGGAGGCTTGCTGTCCGTGGGAGGCTTGC
>JBBRPQ010000038.1:0-50503 GCA_038227825.1 Chthoniobacterales bacterium | reverse complement strand
TCACGTCTCCGTCGCGCGGATGATTCGCTTTCCCTCGCGAGTCCAGCGCTGGACGGGGGCGGCGCGGCCTTTGCGCAGTTGCTTGGATAGTGCAGGCACGTCCCGCTTTTGCGCCATGAGATCCTCGACTCCACTCTCGCTACAACTCAGCACGTCGAAGTGTCCCTTCTCATCGCGGGGCCGGCCGATGATGCGGGAAAATCCCGCCGGCAATCCGGCGTGGGCGCCGCGCTTTGCGAGGACGAGGAAACTGTAGGGCAGCGTGCCCATGGCTGACTGCTAGGAATTTGCTCTCGCGCCCGCCGCACCGTGGACGGGCAGAACGGGGATCGGCGTCGGGGAGTGAGGGGTCTGGGGGGAGCGAGGACACACTAGGCGTGTCCAGGAACAGGTTCCGGGCCAGGGAGCGTCAACAGCGCATGGCGAATGAAGATACGCTGCATGACAGAGATTCCTTATTCGCGCAATTTCACCTCGCGCTGAGAGCGGATGCCAGCAGCGGCTTCAATCGCTCGGCATACACGGCGTAACCGGCGGGTGAGAGATGGATGTGGTCGGGCGTGAAGAGGTCTTTCTTCTGCGTGCCGTCGGCGTTGGTGAAGTCGGCGGTGAGGTCGAGCACGCTCACCTTGGCATCGCGGTCGAGCTGCAGCGGGTCGAGGGCGGCGTTGGTCTTTTTGATGTCCTCGTAGAAGCGATGGCCGGGGGCGTGGGCGGGCAGGATATTGGCGACGACGAGGGCGGCGGCGGGGAACTTCTCGCGCAAGTTCTTCACGCACGTCTCGATGCCCTTGGCGGCGGCTTCGATGCTGGTCTCGGGGGTGAAAAACAGGTTGTTGTTGCCGATCATGAGCACGATGGCCCGTGGCTGGAGGCCCGCGACGCCGCCGTGGTCGAGCCGCCATCGTGCTATCGGCCCAGAACCATGCGTTACTTTGCGTTCGGATGCTTGCCACCCTGCGTCACGAATTCCTCGCGCGTCATGATGCCGTCCTTGTTCGCATCGAACTTCTCAAAGCGTTCCTTCGCGGCAGCGGCGTCGGACTGGCGCGAGGTGTATTCCGCGAGCGTCAGCTTGCCTTTGTGCTCCTTGTCGAGCTTGTCGAAACGCGGGCCGCGGTCCTCGCTCGTGCTTGCTTCGGCGGCTGCGGGCTTGGCGGGAGTCGAGGCGGCGGCATTCGCAGAAGCGGCTTTGCCTTTGCTCTTTCCTTTGCCTTTCGCATCGCCGCTCGGCGCCGAGGAGCCGACGGGCGGGAGGTATTTTGCAAAGCCCTCGATGATCGCCTTGCTCTCCGGCTTGTCGTGAAGGCTCACGGTTTCGGCGGGGTCGTTTTTTTCGTCGTAGAGCTCGACGGCGATGATCTTCGGTCCGGCGATCTCGCGCCAGATCGTGCAGCGGTAGCGTTCGTCGCGGATGCTGTAGCCCATCACGTCGCCACCGCCGGTCTTCCCAGCCTTGCGCGGGTATTGGCTGATGGCGACTTTCTGCATCGGCGCGGCCGGATTCTCGATGTAGGGCTTCAGGCTCTTGCCAGTGAGTCCGCTCACAGCGGGCAGGCCGCAGAGATCGGCGAGCGTGGGATAGACATCCACGAACTCGACCGGGGCGTCGCATTTCTTCCCGGCGGTCTTTTGCTTCGGCACACTGATGAGCAGCGGCGCGCGCGCGGCGATTTCAAAGTTCGTGTGCTTTTCCCACAATCCGTGGTCGCCGAGCTGCCAGCCGTGATCACCCCAGAGCACGATGATGGTGTTATCCGCGAGGCCTTCCTTGTCGAGCGCATCGAGCACCTTGCCGACCTGCGCATCGGTGTAGCTGATGGCGGCGTAGTAGCCGTGGCGAAGCGTCTTCGCGAAATCAGCCGGAATGGGATTTTCCTTCGGCACGCCGCCGTAGTTGTGCAGCTCGCTGTTCTGGTGGCCGGCAAATTCCGGGCATCCTGCGGGCAGATGATCGATGGTCGGCAGCGGGATGGTGTTTGGGTCGTAGAGGTCCCAGTATTTTTTCGGCGAAACGAACGGCAGATGCGGCTTCAGGAAACCAACCGCGAAGAAGAACGGCTTCCCCTTCGACTTCAGCTCATGCAGCCGCTTCACGGCCTCCGCAGCGGTCGCGCCATCGGGCAGGTCGTCCTCGGTTTTCGGGCTTACTTCAAACGCAGCACCGCCCTTGGCCTTCTTTCCATTCTTCCGCGCCGCGGGCTTGTCGTTGTCATCGGGCGATTCGCCTTTCGAGTATTCCTCCTTGTTCACGTCGTGCCGCGTCACGATCTGCTTCGTGTAGTCGGCCAGATCGGTGTCCACGGATTTCCCAAAAGGATACCAATGCGGCTCGCTCCACGAGCGGCCGTCCTCGAGGCCCTTGTGATACACCTTGCTCAGCGCAGCGGTGTGATAGCCGTTCATTTTGAAATGCTGCGGCAGCGTGATGCAATCCGGCTGCGCCACGCGGAAATGCGTCTCCAGGTCCCACACCTTCGTCACATCAGGCCGCAGACCGGTCATGATCGCCGTGCGCGAAGGGCTGCACACCGCCTGCTGGCAGTAGGCATAGTTGAAAATGGTCCCGCGAGCCGCGAGCCGATCCATGTTCGGCGTCTGGATGATCTTGTTGCCGTAGCAGCCGAGTTCCGGGCGCATGTCATCGACGGCGATGAAGAGCACGTTGGGTTTCGATTCCGCGTGCAGCGCGGCGAGCGGAGCCAGCACGAGGGCGGCGAGGGGGAGGAGGGTTGGTTTCATGGATTTGAGTTTTGGGAAATGGCTTACGGCAGCGGTGCGCGGCGGATGAGCGACACATGCACATCGTCGGCATAGTGCCCGGCGAAAGTGACGCCCGGCGAATGCAGGCCGCGGTGGATGTGCAGGCGGACCATCACGAAATCGGTGCCCGGCGGCAGGCGCAGTTCGGTCGTCACGCGCTGCCAAGTGGCCGGATCGCGATCCAGCAGCCGGCCGCGATCACTGCGCGTCATCGCGAGCGCATCCGACATCAGCGTGCTCCCGATGCGCGTGCTGCCATTCGTCGCCATCTCCGCATCGAGCGCGAAGATCGAGACGGCGCAGCCATACTTCTCGTCCTCGGGAAATGGGATCGCATTGAAGCTCGCCGAGACTTCCACCACCGCGCCGCCATCCGCGATTTCCTGCCGATACGGTCGCAGGTCGATCAGTTGGTGCATGTCCGCGAGATGACTGCTGCCGGGCCCCGGCTTGCCCTCGAAGTCCGCGCGCAGGAACCGCAGCATCTTCGCGCCGCTCGCCGGCTTCACGCCCTGCTGCTTGCCGACGATTTCCGAATAGTCCCCGCTCCAGCGCCCCGGCTCGATCGGCACCCCCGTGACGAGCGGAGGCGGTACGGATTCAAAACTCTCCAGCAGCAAATTGATCGCCTTACCTGCGAGCGGACCGACATACGCCCACACCATCGACGCGCCGAACAGCCCGAACACCAGGCCCGCCGCGAGCGAACGCCATTGCAGCCAGGCATTTCGGCGCGGCATCGGGATGATCTTCCGATCCTGGGCGGACCCGAGCGATGCCTGCACGCCAGCCAGCGCCATCCCGCTCGCGAGTTCGCCATGCAGCGCGGAGTAGTGCAGCCACGCATCCAGCGCCGCGGCATCCGTGCGCAGCAGGCGATGCAATTCGCGAATTTCCTCCGCTGCCGCGAGGCCGTCGCACACGCGGCTGAAAAGCTCGTCGTGAGATTTGTCGTCGCTCATGACATGGCTCCTTCCGCGCGCAAACCGCGCTGAATGCAGTCGAGCAGCGCGCGGCGCAACCGCTGGAGAAGCTTGTAAATCGCCTCCACGCTCCGGCCTTCTCGCAGGGCGAGCGTCTCCACCGCCTCCTCTTCCGCGTAGTAGCGATGCAGGGTGGCACGCTGCTCGTCCGGCAACTTCGCGAGACATTCCTGCAGCTTCTCACCACGTGCGGAAATCTCCGGCTCAAGCACTTCACGGCGCGCGTCAATCAGCGCCATGAGATCATCCTGTGCGAAAGTCACCCACCGCGGCTGCGCACGCCAGAACTCGCGCACCTTGAACCGCGCCATGCCACACGCCCACGGGAGAAATTCCCGCGTCGCATCAAACTCCGCGCGCTTCGCCCACAGCGTCACCAGCGTCTCCTGCAGCACATCCCGTGCATCCGTAACCGCCGGCACATAGCGCAGGATGAACCGCAGAATCGACCGCTGCTCCGCCATAAATTGGCGGAGAAACGCTTCCTCATCCGGGCTACGATTGGTGTCGGTGTCCATCGGTATTCATAAGGATATTGGCGGGAAGGACGGGGAATTGGACATTTTTCTCACGCACATTCACAGGCTAATTCCGGATGAGCTTTCACCGCCGCCTTTCCCATCGCGTCTCCGCCAGGGAAATACCTAGCCGCATTCCGAAATTCGTGATGGCCGTGGCCGGAAGTCGGCGACTACCCGGACATGCGCATAAAGTCATGCGCCTCGGAGAAAATCACGTTGAGCGCAGACTCAGACCGCGACAGAAGACAACGAGCTCGATGTGATTTCCGTGTTGTGACAGGGCCGTTGCCAGCACATATCGTGTGGTCATGAAGCGCGCGCCATTCCTGCTCACGATCTTCGCCGCAGTGGCGGGAGCGATGCCGGGACACGCGCAGGATTTGCCCGAGAGGAAGCGGGCCGAGAGGCTGGATATGGTGCCGGATTTGCTGCTGCAGGATTTGCCAGCGATGCCCGGGCCGGATGGATTTCCCTCACTGGGAGCGGCGACCGATGGGGATGTCGCAAAGGCCAGTGCCACGCTCGACCGCGCCAAGCGAAAGGCGGCGCAGTGGAAGCTGCTTTGCAAACAGGGCGTGGTCTCCCGCGCGGAGGCGGAGGACGCGGAACTTGCCGCCGTAAAGGCGGAAGCCAAGCTCGCCGCAGTTCGCGCGACGAGACTGAAGATCGCCGCCGACGGAGCGAAGGAAGGAGATGCGGCCAAGGCTGCGGCAAAGGAGGCCGAAGCAGCCGCGGCGGTGGCCAGCGAAAAATTGCAGCGCGCGGTCGCGACTGCGGCGCAGATCAATCTTTCGCGTCAGCAACGGCTGTATGCAGCGGGCCTCACGACAAAGGCGCTGCTCAGGTGGGCGGAGGCACGAGCGCGAGAAACGTCGCCGAAACCAGAGTGAGGTGGGGAAAAACAGTGGCAGGCTGCAATTTCGGGAACGAGAGGCAGAGTGATGACTGTGTTAAAGCGCCAGTCTCGGCGACACCGCCGGTGCATTAAGCCCCCGGAGTGATTACGGCTTCACTTCAATCTGCCAACCTTGGCGAGTTTCCTCTGCCGGGTATTGAACGAGAGAAGGATTTCCGCACCGCATTCGAGGGCAAGCGGTGCAAGGCATCGAGCTGTCGTCCCAGCGTGCTTTTCGCTATGTTATCGGCGCGGGAAACGCGAGCCGTGGTTCAGCATCGCAGAGCCACCTAACAGCCTGTTGAAATACCCCGCGTGCGGTTTTTACCTCTTAGTCTTGCTCCTGCCCTTGCTCTCGTTTCAGTGGCGAACTCAACAAGAACAAGAGCAGGAGCAAGACTAATGGAAAGAGAGGAACGGTTTTTCAACCGGCTGCTAAGTGACCTTCTCCGCAAACGCATCCCTTCCCGCTTCCCGGATGGAATACCCGTTTGATTTGAGCAAGGCGAAAAGTGGATCGTGACCCGCTCCGATATGCTCGGATTCAAAGAGGATGGCGTGGATGTCAGTCACGGAAAAGTCTATGGAGTTCAGGATGGTCGCCTCGTGCCCTTCCGCATCGATGACGAGCAAGTCCAGCTTGTTGGCTTGGAAATATTTTTTGATAATGCTAGCGACAGGAACGCACGGGACGCTGACCTGTACGATATCCGCGGGATCCTTGGCAAACTGTGCAACATGGGCACGGTCAAACGAGGACTTGCGCAGCATGTCCAATCTGACTTCGTGGGGCAGGCTGCGCAGGAATTCTTCGCGAAAAGTGTAGAAAGGCAGGCTGGATTCGTGGGCGGAGATTGCCACATTCTCAAACGAGATATCCCGCTTGGGAAGCAGGTAACGGTAGTTTTGCCTTAGCTCCTCGAAGACTGTCGGCAGTGGCTCAATCAATACCCCGTGCCATGGGTCGCGCACGATGAATTCCCGGACCGGATCGTTGCGAAGTCCGTCGTTGGCACCGATCTGGACGAAGTCGATCCGCCTCCCGCGCGATCTCGACAGCCCGTCCAGAAACGCGAATGCCGGGCTGCGGCGGCGCAATAGCTGCCGCTTGATTCGGCGGATGACGATATCAAAGAGGCGCGGACGACTCTTGAGCACTTCTTGCAACCATTTTTTCATAATGAATTTTGGGAATTACTTCAGCCGCATCAGCTCCATGGAGCGGGCGACTTCCGATCGTTTCTCTTGTGGAAGCGCCTTGCCGACTTGGATGATTTCTTCTGTGGCGTCGATCAAGGCGCATCCCATAGCGACTCACGGCGCGGCGCTCAAGCAGCATCGCGACGGACGAGAGCACCTGGGGTGGATACGGCTTCCCTTTTTTACCCGGCAGCCTTGGCGGGTCGCCTCTCCGCGCGCCGGAACTCAATGGGAGCTTTTCACTCGTAGATCGCCTCAACGAGCCGCAGTGCTTTCGGGCCGGGGAGGACGCCGGGTTCCATCTGGTTCATCACATAGGCGAAGGCGATGCGATGCTCCGGGGCGGCGAAGGCGTGGCTGCCACCGGCGCCGGGATGGCCGAATGCGGACGGCGACGGGCCGAAGATGGCGCGCAGCTTTTTGCCATCGGGTGAGAGTGGATCTCGCATGAAGCCGGCGGAGAATGCGGTATCGATCAGCAAGACACGGTCGTCACCCTGCGCGAGCGTGTGCTGCATCCATTCGAGTGTTTCGGCTCTGAAAAATGTGCAGCCATCGAGCGAGCCGCCGGCTGCGAGCATCGCGTAGAATTTAGCGAGCGCGGCGGCGGTACCGATTCCGCCGAAGCCGGGCAGCGACGTGCGGCGGCCTTCGGGGGCGTTCATGGCGGCGACGGCGTTCAGCCCTGCGGGCGAGCCGAATGCGCGGAGTGTGAGCGAGCCGGGCGTGACGAATGCGGTGTAGAAGCGGTCCTTCGGCGGCGCGGCCTTCGGAGGGAAGATGGGTGCGACTTTTGCCACCATGTCCTCCGGGACGCCGATCCAAAACTCCAGGCCGAGCGGCTCTGCGAATTCCGTGCGCCAATATTCGCCTAGCGTGCGGCCGGCGATGCGGCGAACGAGTTCATCGAGGAGGAAACCAAAGAGCCGCGGGCCGTAGCCGACCGCGGTGCCGGGTTCCCAATACGGTGCCTGATCAGCGATGGCTCGTGCGACTTCAGCGTGATCAAAGACGGATGCGGTGCGGTCGAGCGCCGGGACGCCGGACTGATGCGAAAGCGTCTGCCCGATGGTGAGCGTGCCTTTGCCGTGCGCGGCGAATTCCGGCCACACATCCGCGACGCGCGTGCCGAGCGTGAGCCCTCGCTCCTGCATCGCATGCAGCACGCATGCTGCTGCGGGGCCTTTTGTCGCGCTCCACACGAGCACGGGAGTGTCGGCGGTCCATGGCAGCGTGCGGTTGCGATCGCGGAATCCGCCCGAGAGCGAGATCACTTCGCGCCCATCCTGCCACACGCTGAGCGATGCGCCGACTTCACCGTAGAGCGCGAAATTTTCGTGGAAGAGTGAGGTGATGCGTTCGGTGTCCATCTTGCGGAAAAATCGGAAACGTTCTTTTGAAACCACGGAGGAAGCGGAGAGCGCGGAGGCAGATCGTCCCAATGTTCTCCGTGGTTAAATCATGATCTCAGATTCAAATGAGGACTGCGGAAAAAACCCGGCGCCGCCTCTGCTGGCGCGCGACCGTGCGGCGTCAGTTCCCCTTCCCTTCCTGCAGTGCGAGCGCCTTCAGGTCGGGATCCGTGCGCGCGAAATCCTTCAGCGATTTATCCATGGCGAAGCTCACGTTCAAATGAGCACGGGCCTGCTCGATGTTGCCGAGCGCAGCCTCGTAGCATGCGAGATTGTAGTGGTAGGTCGGCTCGGCTTTCAGCGCCGAGGGACCGCTGTTCAGGAGGTCGAGTGCCTCGCGACTTTTTCCCATCTCGTGCAGACAAAATGCCGCGTGGATAAAGCCTGCGGTCTTGTCCGGCGCGACGCGGCAGAGTTCGCGGCCCACTGGCAGTGCCTGCTTCCAGCGTTTCGCCTGCATAAGCACGGAAAGTCGGGACTCCATGCCGATGGGGCTGCTGCGAACGTGCTCGGGAAGCAGTTCCAATTCATCCAGCGCAAGGTCCGGGAGGCCCAGTTCACTGTAGCCTTGGGCGGCCAGAAGAAGTCGCTGATGGGTAATGTCCAACTCAGAGGTCACGTTTATGATCGCGCCGAACAATCAACGCGCCGTCCGCGCTGACAAGCACTCATTTGTGAGGCGAAGAGGGCAGCTTTCTGAAACCGGCAATGGGCGAAAAGGCATACGAATGGAAATCACGCACGGGTGAACGATGCAAGGCGCGTGCCCCGGCGACTTATTTGCGCAGGCAAGTTCGATGGGTGCCGCAAACCGCGCCGCAGAATTTTTTGACTGCAAGAAACGAACCCGCGATTCGACGACGCAGATACCGGCGATCAAATGATCACCTGACGCCCGTCGAATCTCGTGAGCGTGAAGCCGCGGAAGCGCTCATTGTAGGTGCCGCGCTGATCCCGCAGGATATTGATGGCAATTTCTTCGCCGAGCTTGAGCGACTGCGTGGCGTCCGAGCGCCAGTGGACGCCGGCGTGGTTGCGGCCCAACGCGATGTTCGATGCGAGCTTGTTGAGTTCGCCACCGACGGTGAGCTGGGATTCGCCATAGGATAGCAAAGACAGGCCATCGGCGGAAGGCTGCACGGCGTTCGGTATGACGTAGGATTCGTCGAACCAAGCCTTGAGAATCGTGACACACGCTCCTGCAACGGTGGCGTGGCCGGCTCCGTATGCGGGGTGCAGCGGGCTGCCTTCCGGGAATGCCATCGGGAGCAGGAAGCTGCCATATTTGCTCTGAAGCAGATTAAAGACGGGCGAGCCGAGAAGGTCGCTTGAGCCGAGCGGATAAGCTGCAGCGCCAGTGAGAAAATTATGCACGCGCCCGGCATAGGCCTCGGGTCGGAGACGACGATGCACGAACCATTTCTGATACCATACGGCCTTCAGTGCGCGGGAAGCGACCTCTGTCATGAGTGCGGCGAGGTGCGGCGGGCCGAAGGTGCCGAACCCGTCCTGATTCGCAGATGCGAGGTAGGGATTTCCGGCATCAAAGGGCGCGCCCATTCCACCGTAAGAACTCGAACTCGGAGGGGTGAGCAAAATCACCATGGCGTGAAAATACGCCTGATACAGTACATCCATGTGAACCCACTGGCTAAGGTCGCGCCCATTCCGAATGTAGCGCGCTGTGGAATCAAACACCTCAGACTGGGCGGGAATGCAGCCGCGCTGAATATTGAGCCAGTCGGTGTAGGACGTCATGAAGTCCACGCCGGGCATGTAAGTGCGCATCCGCTGCTCGATGAATGTCGGGCCGAAAGGCGCCTGCATATATAGGAACTGCGAGATTTGCGGCCCGGCGAGATCCCCAGGCGTGAGGCCACGGAAAAGCGTCCCTGGCGTGACGTGCCCGCTGTTCTTCGGGCCTCGGAAATCGCTGAGGCTCGAGAGATCGCCAGCCGCAGCCTGAACGGTTCCATTGCCCGCAAAATCGCTGAATGAAACATCGCGGCACAGCGCCATCCAATAATTCTCAAGGATCTCGCCGGCAGCCTCGGCACTGGCAAAGGCCGGGGCCGGCTGCATCGTGAACGAATGGGAATCCCCGCCCTCCAGCTCGAAGCCGAGTCCCGACTGCGGATTCGTGAGCTTGCGTCGCTGCGCAGGAGTCGGGCAGCCCAGCGGGATGGCCTCGAATGCAGAGGGATCGCCGGAATCCACAGCACGGAGGAGCGCCTGATATGCCGCGGGATCCACTTCGCCGAGTTGATTGTGCGGGAGACCCTTTGAAAAACTTCCGATCCGATTCGAATACCGCGCCTCGTCGCCATTATTCGTCAGTGATGCCAGCGGCCGCTCCCGCTGTTCCTCGGCAGCCTTCACACGGATGCGAAATGCATCGTTGCGCCGCTTTTCCAGCTTATTGCGGCGTCCGACATCTTCACGGCGATCTTCAAAACGACGATCGTCGTCCGCGCGGAGCTCACTTTTCGCAAGCTGGCCCATACTTGCGACGGCGATCACTTTCTTGGCGAAATTTCGCCTGCCGATGTGGTTCTCGGTGGAGGTTGCGTTGGCGGGGGTATGCGAAGGATCCTTGGGGGAGTTCATAGATGTTCTGTGAGGCTGAAGGTGGAGGGAACCGAAACCTCCTCACTCCACGTCCGGTGGACACCCAGCATCAAGACTTTTTCAGGCTTATTATTTGCAGCACAGAGCATTTCACTGAGGTGACGGAACGCGCGAACCATTTACTACGCACACACAATAAACGATTGCCTCCACCATCCTTCACATCTAGCTTTGCAAATCATGCCTGCCTCCACTGCCGAAGTCTTCGACCGACTCCTCGCTGATGGCGATGAGACCACCGCTGGGAACTACTTTGTCGCGAACTACCCGCCGTTCTCTTTCTGGGACAAGACGAAGGTGGATGAAGTGCGCGCGGTGATCGCCTCCCCTGCTCCGGCTGGCACGCCGCTCGGCGTCTATTTCCACATCCCGTTTTGCCGGAAGCGCTGCCACTTTTGCTACTTCCGCGTTTATACCGACAAGAACGCCGACGACATCAAAGGCTACCTCGACGACGGCATGCGCGAACTCGAAATGTACGCGCGCTCACCGCGCATCGCGGGACGCAAGCCGAAGTTCGTCTATTTCGGCGGCGGCACTCCGAGCTACCTCTCGGTCTCGCAGCTCACGATGCTCACGGATCGCATGAAGGCGCTGCTGCCTTGGGACGAAGTCGAGGAGGTCGCCTTCGAAGCCGAGCCCGGCACGCTCACTGAGGCAAAGCTCACCGCGCTGCGGCAGATCGGCGTCACGCGGCTCTCGCTCGGCGTGGAAAATTTCGACAAGCACATTTTGGAGATCAACGGACGTGCGCATCGCGAGGATGAAATCTACCGCGCTTACAATTTCGCGCGCAGCGTCGGCTTTCCGCAGATCAACATAGACCTCATCGCCGGCATGGTCGAAGAGACGGACGAAAACTGGCAGCGCAACATCGCAAAGCTCATCGAGCTACAGCCGGACAGCGTCACGATTTACCAGATGGAGATCCCCTTCAATACGGGCATCTTCAAACAGATGGAGGCCGAGGGAAAACTCGTCGCGCCCGTCGCCGACTGGCACACGAAGCGCCGCTGGGTGAATGAGGCCTTCACCGCGCTGGAGGCGAATGGTTACACCGTCACGAGCGCGACGACCGCGGTACGCGATCCGCAGAAGACAAAATTCATCTATCGCGACGATCTGTGGAAAGGCGCGGACCTGCTCGGCCTCGGAGTCGCGAGCTTCAGCCACGTCGGTGGCGTGCATTTTCAAAACCTGCCAGACTTCGAGAGCTACACCGCCGCGGTGGAGAAAGGCGAACTGCCCATCGGCCGCGCGATGCGCACGACGACCGAGGAGCAGCTCATCCGCGAGCTGATTTTGCAGCTCAAGCTCGGGCGCGTCTCGCGCAGCTACTTCACGGAAAAATTCGGCACGGATGTCTCGCAGCGGTTCGATACGCAATTCGCGGAACTCAAGCGTCGCGGCCTGCTCACCGAGAGCGGCGACTGGCTCGTGCTCGATCGGTCCGCGCTGTTGAAGATCGACGTGATCCTCCACGCCTTCTTCCTCCCGCAACATCAGAACGCCCGCTACACGTGACCAACACTCCGACGCTGGAAATCCTGCATCCGCTGCCGCTGCTCTACGAAGCGGCGTCGCATCCCCTGCCCGATTTCGAACTCGTGGATCAGAAGTCACTCCCGCCCGACGCGCATCGCCTGCTCGTCCACACAGGCGACATGACGAGCAAGCTGGAGGAATTTTTCGCAGATGAAATGACGCTGCGTGTGCTGCAATGCGACCACACTCCGGAGCACTACCGCCGCGAAGTCGTGCTCTGCTGCGAGAGAACCGAGATGCCGGTCGAATATGGTGCGATCGAGATCGATCTAGGATCGTTCGACGAAACCCTTCGCGCCGAAATCGTGCTCGGCCAGTCACCGCTCGGCGGGCTGCTGAATCGCCACGGCATCCGCTACCGCAGCAGGCCTCGCGGATTCCTGCGCGTCGCTCCAGATGCACGCCTCGCGAAACTTTTCCAACTCCCCGCACCCGTCGCGCTCTACGGCCGCACGAATCAACTCCTCGACGCCGACGATCGAGTGCTCGCGAACATCGTCGAAGTGCTCCGTCCGATCTGACGTCGTTCGGTCTCCCGCAGGGATCGAGCCGCGCCTGTCGGCAAAAGGAGTCAGGCATTCATTCCACCCTTGTCGTCCCGGCAGCCCCGATTCACTTTCGCGGACACATTTTCTCACACATGCCCACAGACCCATTCTTCATCGCACAGGGAACCAGCGAAATTTTCTTTCTTCCGCAGATGGCGAACCGCCACGGCCTCATCGCGGGCGCGACCGGGACCGGCAAGACGATCACCCTCCGCGCACTTGCGGAAAATTTCAGCGCGATCGGCGTGCCCGTCTTCATGGCCGATGTGAAAGGCGACCTCGCCGGCATCGCGAAGCCCGGCGCGAATTCGCCGAAGGTGAAGGAACGCGCCGCGCAGCTCGGGCTGGAGATTTCGCCGAATGGATTCCCGGTCGTGTTCTGGGATGTCTTTGGAAAAAGCGGCCATCCGGTGCGCGCAACAATCAGCGAAATGGGCCCCCTGCTCCTGGCCCGATTGCTCGGCCTGAATGAAACGCAGGAAGGCGTGCTGAATGTCGTCTTCCACGTCGCCGACGAAGAAGGGCTGCTCCTCCTCGACATGAAGGATCTGCAGGCAATGCTCCAGCACGTCGCGCAGAACGCTGCCGAATACACGACGAAATACGGCAACGTCGCCGCCGCCACCATCGGCACGATCCAGCGCGCGCTCCTCACGCTACAACAGCAGGGCGGCGACAAGTTTTTTGGCGAGCCCGCGCTGAATCTCGATGACATCATGCAGTGCGCCGAGGACGGCCGCGGCGTCGTGAATATCCTCGCCGCCGACTCGCTGATGACTTCACCGCGCACCTACGCGGCATTCATGCTCTGGCTTATCAGCGAGCTCTTCGAGCGACTCCCCGAGGTCGGCGATGTGGATAAGCCGAAGCTCGTGTTCTTCTTCGACGAGGCGCATCTGCTCTTCAGCGATCTGCCTCAGGCGATGCAGGAAAAAGTCGAGCAAGTCGTCCGGCTCATCCGCTCGAAAGGCGTCGGCGTCTATTTCGTGAGCCAGAACCCGCTCGATATTCCTGACAAGGTGCTCGGCCAGCTCGGCAATCGTTTTCAGCACGCACTGCGCGCATTCACCCCCCGCGATCAGAAGGCCGTGAAATCCGCCGCGGAAACATTCCGCGCAAATCCGAAGCTCGATGTCGAGGCAGTCATCGGCCAGCTCGGAGTCGGCGAAGCGCTCGTCTCGCTGCTCGATGCAAAAGGCACGCCCACGATCGTCGAGCGCGCATTCATCGCACCGCCCGTCAGCGACCTCTCGCCGCTCTGCGCGGATGATCGCGCAGCGCTGATCGAGGGAAGCACACTTTTTGGAAAGTACGAGGAGACCATCGATCGCGAGAGCGCCTACGAATTGCTGCAAGGAAAACCCGCTGCGCCAGTGGCCAAGGCCTCCAGCACTTCGCCATCCTCCCCTTCCGCGCCATTCGACGCCGTCGCAGCCGCCCGCGCACGTGCCGCCGCAAGGCAGACAGGTGCCGCACCCGCCGCGAATGCAGACGCCCCGGCGACAACCCCTCCTCCCGCACCCGTGAGCAACCCGCGCGCCGAGATGGCTGCCGCAGAAGCCGAGGCACGACTCGCAAAACTCCGCGCCGAAACCGCCGAACGCGAGGCAAAGGCCCGAGCCGCAGAGGCGCTCGCGGAGAAACGCAGCGAAGCCACAAAAAAGCCCGGCATGTTCGACAGGATAATCAAGAGTGTCGCAACGAACGCCGCCGGCCAGGCCACGCGCTCACTCATGCGCGGTTTGCTCGGCAGCATCTTCGGCGGACGGCGATAATGTAGCGCCGACGACCCGTCGGCACACCGGCGCGCGGAACACGAACGGTGCGAGCTTCACGCGAAACACTGTGTTTGCAACGCCGTAGCATTCCACTGGCAATGCCCCGACGACTCGTCGGCGCTACACCGCAATCGCTCGACAGCACCGCGCGCACGCGTAACGTCCGCGGCCCTATGGCCGGCATCATCATCAGACCACGCTCTCGCATCTTGCACGGACATGACTGGGTCTATGCGACCGAGGTGATGAAGACGTGGGGCAACCCCGAGCCCGGCAGCGTCATCGCGGTGAAGGACGGCAAGGACCGGCTGCTCGGCAGCGCGATCTACAATCCGAAGTCCCAGATCGTCGCGCGCCGCTTCTCCCGGCAGCGGCAGGAACTGGACGCAGATTTTTTCCTGCGCCGCATCACACAGGCGGCGAAGTATCGGGAAAAGCGCGGCGTTTCGCCCACAGCGTGCCGCCTCGTTTGGAGCGAAAGTGATGCGCTGCCCGGCCTCATCGTGGATCGCTACGGCGATCATCTTGTGGTGCAGACGCTCACGCTCGCGATGGACATGCGGCGCGATCTCATCGTCGCCGCGCTCGTCGAGATTGCAAAACCCGCGAGCATCATCGAGCGCAACGACGCCCCTGTGCGCATCGCCGAAGGCATGGAGCCGCGCGTCGGCGTGCTGCACGGCGGGGCACCGGAGCCATTCGTGCTCAGCATCGGCGGGATGGATTTCCAAGTGGACCTCATGCGCGGGCAGAAGACCGGTTTCTACCTCGACCAGGTGGACAGCTACGCAGCCGTGGCCGCGCACGCGAAAGGTCGCCGCGTGCTCGACTGCTTCGCCAATCAGGGAGCCTTCGCGCTCGCCTGCGCGAAGGCTGGCGCGACCAGCGTCACCGCCGTCGAGATCAGCGAGGATGCGTGCGCGAACGTCCGCAGCAACGCGACGCGCAACAGCCTCACCGTAGATGTGCGTGCGGAGAACGTGTTCGATTTTCTCAAGGCTGCGGATGACAGCGGGCGCACGCAATACGATCTGATCATCCTCGATCCGCCGTCCTTCACGCGCACGAAGGGCAAGCTCGAGGACGCGCTGCGCGGCTACAAAGAGATCCACCTCCGCGCGCTGAAGCTGCTCGCCCCGGATGGCATGCTCGCGACCTTCTGCTGTTCGCACCATGTGAGCCGCGGTGATTTCCTGCACATGATCAATGACGCCTCCGTGGACGCAAAGCGCACGCTGCGTCAAATCGCGAGCTTCTCGCAGGCGGCGGATCATCCGATCATCCTCACGCTGCCCGAGACGGAATACCTCAAGGGCTTCCTCTTCGAGCTCGCGCCGGGAAGATAATTTAGCGCCGACGACTCGTCGGCTTTTTGGTTGTAGTTTGCGAGGTGACTCCGGGAATTCACCGCAGCGTGCGAACACAGGATCCAGCGCGGTCGGGAAGTCAGCGTGCCGACGGGTCGTCGGCGCTACATTCGCGCGGCGAATCGTGGAATCGCCCGCGCGCGGGAATTGCCGATCAGAACATGATCATGCACAGTGCAGCCATGTCCACCGCCGCCACCCCGCACCCGAGCTCCGGACGGCTGCTGCGGCTCTTCATCTGGATGCGGTGGACGAGCCTGCGCGCGCAGTTTGCCAAATCGCGCCGCGATTCGCCGCTGCTCATCTTCATCCTCGCGGCGTTCGTCATTTGCTACCTCGTGTTCGGCTTCGTGCTGTTCCGCGCAGGGCTCGGATATCTCTACCGCTTCCCGCTCGTCGGCCCGCTGCTCGCGCAGCGCATCCTGTTTCTCATCTTCGGGTTCTTCTTCATCATGCTCGTGGTGTCGAATCTCATCATCGGCTACTCGACGCTGTTCCGAAATCGTGAGGCACAATGGTTCCTCTCGCTGCCGATGCGGCACCGCGATGTGTACCGGTGGAAATTCATTGAGGCCCTCGGCATCTCGTCGTGGGCGCTGGTCTTTCTCAGCGCGCCGATGCTCGCGGCCTACGGCGTCGTGCACCACGCAAAGTGGGCTTTCTACGTGCAGGTCGCGCTGGGCTACGTGCCGTTCGTGATCATCCCGGCGGTCGTCGGATCGTGGCTCATCCTCGCGATCGTGCGCGTGCTCTCTACGCGCTGGGCAAAGCCCGTGCTGATCGCGCTCGCAGGGCTGATGCTCGCCTACATTTTCCTTGGGAAAAAGCCGGTCACCGAAACCGATGTCGCGAATGCCGGCGAGCTGATGATGTTCCCCAAGCTCATGGAAGGCTCGCGCGCGGCGACGAACCACTTCCTGCCCAGCTCATGGCTCGCCATGGCCGTGCGGAACTGGAGCACCGAGGGCATGGGTGCGGATGGACGGTTCTACTTCCTGCTGCTGCTGAGCTACGCATTGTTCGGGCTCACGCTCGCATTTGAAGTCGCTGGCCGCTGCTATTACGGGAGCTGGTCCGCAGCGCTGGGATCGCAGGCCGAGCGGCAGCAGCGGGACAGCGCAGCCAAGAAGCAGCGAAGCCAGCGCACGACTTTCCTCGGCTGGTTGCAGGCAAAATTGCGACCACTTTCACCCCGCATGGTGGCACTCATTTTCAAAGACATCCGCGTCTTCTGGCGCGACCCGGTGCAGTGGACGCAGTTCATGATTTTCTTCGGCCTGCTCTGCCTTTACGTCGCGAACTTGCGCAACGTCACCCTCGAGTTCCGGCAGGGATACTGGGAGACGCTCATCAGCTATCTCAATCTCGCCGCGAGTTCGCTCACGCTGAGCACGCTCACCACGCGCTTTGTCTTCCCGATGTTCAGCCTCGAAGGCCGGCGCGTGTGGATCCTCGGCCTCTCGCCTCTCGGGCTGCGCGGGGTCGTCCTGCAAAAATTTTGGACCAGCTTCATCACGAGCGGGATCATGACGGTCGCGCTCATGGCGGCATCCTCGGCCATCCTCCACCTCGGCTGGACGCGCACCGTGTTTTTCTCCGCCACGATCCTGCTCATGAGTGCCTCGCTCTCCGGCCTCGCCGCGGGACTCGGCGCGCTGTTTCCCGACTTCAAGGAAGAGAACCCGTCGAAGATCGTATCGAGCTTCGGCGGGACGCTGTGCCTCGTGATTAGCTTTGTCTTCAATACCGCCATCGTCGCGCTGCTCGCCGTGCCGGATATGCTCATCGTCACAGGGCGTCCCCTTCCGATTCCGCTCTGGCTCACACCGCTCATCGTCGTCGTCATTTGCATCGCTGTGGCGGTCGTTCCGATGATTCTTGCACTTCGCCGAGTGAAAAGTCTGGAAATCTGAATGCGTCTCTGCTTGATGATGATCGCTGCCCAGCGACATGCCCACACCACCGCGCGACCAATTTCTCGACCTTCCCGAAGGCGACCCACTCTCTACGGAAAACCTCGACGAAAAAGTCCAGCAGGCTGAGCTGCAGGAGCAGTCTCTCAAGCGCCAATTGGAGACCATTGAGAAACAGAAGCGCGAATTTGCCGAACTCAGCCGCCGACAGGAAACGCTGACGACCAGCCGACACGAACTCTCCGAAAAGCTCGATCGCGCACTCAAGGTCATCGAACGCGAGACCATCGAAGCCGGCAAGCGCCTTGAGATGCTCCAATCCGTGGACTCTGCCTTCCGCGACCATCAGGAGACTCTCAGCGCCATCAATCCCAAGCTTTGGGGAGAATCGGAAATCAGCACCGAACTGACCCGCGCAATGGCCTCCGTGGAAGATGCGCGCGGCGAATACAACCGATCCTTCCCGAGAGTGGCTGCGATGCCCGAGCAGGCCGCAGCCCCATCCTCGCCGGAGACAGGATATAATGCGGACTACGCAGGTGGCGACGGCAAGGATTTCATCGGCTGGCTGAAAATCGGCTTCGCATTTTCGCTGCCGCTCATCGTTCTCGGGCTCATCGCCCTCGTCGTCATCGCCAGCCGCATGCCCGGTAAATAACCATGCCAAAGAAATCCGACCGCAAATCCAGCGTCGAGTCTGCGCTCGACTCCAAGCAGCAGGAGCTCGCCATACGAGAGGCAAAGCTGAAGGCGCAGCTCGGCAAGACAGAGGAATTCCTAAAAAAGGCACCGCTGCTCAAGGACAAGGCGCAGAAAAAGGTGCAGCAGGAACTGCTGAATCGCTTCACCCATCGCAACCCCGTCGAGGGGCCCATCGGGTTTCAGTTCGACTTCCTCGGGTCAAAGCAATCCACGCCGCCGAAGAAGCTCCGCAAGGAACGCAGCAAGGCCCCGCTCATCACATTCGCCCTGCTCGCGATATTCGTGGTCGTCACCTACTTCGCCTGGAAGTCCCTCGCGCAGGGTTGAGGGACTGTGTAAAAAGTCCGAATTGGTTGCGGACATGCCCGCGAAATACGCCAAAGGGCGCGAAATCGGGCCGGACTCCATCTGACGCGGGCAACCCAGCCCTGATGGGCTGGGCTATTGTCACAGAGCTGATCCAGATTGTCGCTGCAGTAGATGACGCGCCGATCCATGAGCACGAGCGCGGAGGGTTTTACGGATGCCATGCGCGTGAGCATGCGGCGATGACAGAGAGATGGTAAGGCGGGCCTGGGTGACCTTTCGGACGCTGTGATCCGGTGGCTTGCGCCATCGGCTAAGTTCCATTGGCCCTCCGGGCCATGAACCGTCGGCAGGCCGATCACCTTTCGCCAACGCCGAGCCTTGCGGGGGGACGTGCCCTTTCTGCATAAGGGGCGCATGTATTACCGCCGCTTTGGTCGCACGAATTTGCAGATGCCGGTCTTTTCCTGCGGGGGGATGCGCTATCAGCAGAGCTGGGATGACATTGCGCCGGAGGCGGTGGAGGAGGCGGGGCAGCGGAATCTGGAGGCGACGATCCTGCGGTCGCTGGAGCTGGGCATCAATCACATCGAGACGGCGCGGGGCTATGGGAGCAGCGAGATGCAGCTCGGGTGGATTTTGCCACGCCTGCCGCGGGAGAAGATGATCGTGCAGACGAAGGTGGCGCCGTTTGCGACTGCGAGGGAGTTTCGCGAGACGTTCGAGAAATCCATGGCGTACCTGAAGCTGGAGCATGTGGACCTGCTCACGCTGCACGGGGTGAACAATGCGGAGCTGCTGGAGTGGTCGCTGCGCAAGGGCGGGTGCCTAGAGGAGGCGCGCAAGCTGCAACGCGAGGGGCGGTGCCGATTCGTGGGGTTCACGACGCATGCGACGACGGACCTCATCCTGAAGGCCATCGAGACGGCGGAGTTCGACTACGTGAACCTGCACTGGTATTTCGTGAACGAGCTGAACTGGCGCGCGGTGGAGGCGGCGACGAAGCGGGACATGGGGATGTTCATCATCAGCCCGAATGACAAAGGGGGTAAACTCTACAGTCCCCCACCCTCGCTCACCGCGATGTGCGCGCCACTTTCGCCGATGCAGTGGAATGACCTGTGGTGCCTCGCACGCCCGGAGATTCACACGCTGAGCCTTGGGGCGTCGAAGCCGTCGGACTTTGATGATCACATCGCGGGCCTCGCGCACTACGAGCGCGCGGCGGAGCTGACTGCGCCGATTGAGAAGCGTCTGCGCGCCGCGATGGCGGAGGTGCTGGGCGCAGAGTGGTGCGCACGCTGGAGCGAGAGTCTGCCGAACTACGTGGACGTGCCCGGCGAGGTGAACGTGCAGGAGATCGTGCGCCTCTACACCTACGCGCGCGGGCTGGATCTCACGGACTGGGGCAAGATGCGCTACAACCTGATGGGCAATGCAGGCCACTGGTTCCCCGGTGCGAATGCGGCCACCTTTGACCCGGAAAAAGTGCGCGCGGCGTGCGCAGGGAGTCCGTTCGCAGATCGCATCCCGCAGGTGCTAGCGGAAGCGCATGCACTGCTGCACGACGCGCCTAAGAAGCGGCTGAGCCAGGGCGGGGACTAGCGGGCGCGATGCCGGCAGGCTGTCGCGGGAAGGCATGAGGCAGACAGGAGCGTCCGACTCACGACGCACTACCAGTTTTTGATCCACTTCGCCCATTCGAGCTCCATGGCCGACTGAGACGCCACGTTGCCTTTGGGAGCGCTGCCGCCGGTGGACCAGAGATCGTAGCTGCCGGAATTGAAACCGTGCAGGGCATTCCCGGTCGGACGTTTCAGTGTGTTCCTGAGGGCGGGATTTTGCATGATCTGCTTCTGGTAATTCCGCTCATCACTCGCCGCACTGGTAGAGTAGGCATACGGATTTCCAAAAGGATCCTGCAGGTATTTTACCGCCTTGATGGCTTTGGTCGTCGGATCCTTGTCCGCTTTGAGGATGCGATTCTCGACATCCTTCAGGTAACGCTGCTGGCCTTCATCGGGGATGCCGTCAGGCTCCGAACCGGTGCCCGTCTTGTCGCCGCTCAATTCCTTGTAAAGGAACAGCGAGGAAGCCGGATATTTGGCATTCGTAGGGATGAAATCGGCTTTGGGCGTGATCGCATCCGTCACCTTTGCATTCGTGGTATCACGCGGGAAATCACCGTTGTCGGACTTGTAGCTCTCACAGGCGGATACGAGCATCGAGATTTCTCCGGTCGCACGCGAGAGCGCCGACTTTTTCTGGACGTAGCCGCCGACGGAAACGACGAGGCTCGTGAGGATCACGATGATCGCGAGAACCGTGATCAATTCGACCAGGGTGAATGCAGAGATGGAGGGTTTTCTCATGGGTGGAAAATATGCCGTTCGTCGAGGGCCGCCACTGGTTTCTTAGTTGCCGCTGGTCTGCATCTGCTTGATGATTTCGATCAGCGGCAGGAAGAGCGCGATGACGATCGTGCCTACGATGAATGCGAGGAACACGATCATGATCGGCTCCAGCAGGGACGTGAGGCTGTCCACGGCGTTGTCCACCTCGTCGTCATAGACCTCGGCGACCTTCAGAAGCATCTCAGGAAGCTGGCCGGTCTCTTCGCCGACATCCACCATGCTGATCACCATCGGCGGAAACACCCCGCTCGCCTCCAGCGGCGAGACGATGCTTTCACCTTCCTTCACCGCGTCGTGAACTTTCGTGATTGCATCGGAGAGCACGATGTTTCCCGCGGTTTCCTTGGTGATATTCAGCGCCTGCAAGATCGGCACACCGCTGGTCACGAGAGTGCCGAGCGTTCGCGTGAAACGCGCAATGGCACCCTTGCGCGAGATGTCACCGAAGATGGGCAGCTTCAGCTTCATGCGATCCATGAAATCAATGCCCTTCACGGTGTTGTTCAGCGCCCACCATCCGGCACCACCGGCAAAAAGCAGGATCAGCGTGATCCAAAGAGTCGGAGGCACGAACATGTTCAGAAGGAACTGACTGAGGCCCATGACCCACAGGGTAAGCGCGGGAAGTTTCGCGCTTTCACCGAGCATGTCCTTGAAGATGCCTGCGAATTTCGGGACGATCGTCGTGAGCAGGAACACCAGGATGAGCAGTGCGATGACGAGCACCACGAGCGGGTAGGTCATCGCGGACTTGATCTTGTTCTTCAGCTTCTGCGCCTTCTCCTGGAATTCCGCGAGACGCGTGAGCACGAGCTCAAGAACGCCGCCGATTTCGCCAGCCTTCACCATGCTCACGTAGAGCTTCTGGAAAATCCGCGGATGCTGCCCCATCGCCTCGGAGAACGTGCTGCCGCCCTGCACGGCATCGGCGATCTGAGTGATGGCTCCCTTGAGGACGAGATCCTTCTCCTGCTTCGCGAGAACGTTCAGGCCCTTGAGCAAAGGGAGACCGGCATCAATCAGCGTCGCAAGCTGACGTGTGAAAATCATCAGCGTCTTCGTCGGCACCGTCTTGCGCTCGAAAAACGCGAACATGGGCTTCTTATCTCCAGACTTCGCGACCGCGACCGCTTTGTTCCCGGCCTTTACCGCCTTCGCGACCTTCTTTCCCTGGCCCTCCGGCACCACGCTCGTGGGGAAATACCCCTGCTGCCTGAGATGGGCGACCACGTCATTCTGCGTGGGAGCATCCAGGACTCCGGTGGACTCAGCGCCACGTGCATCAAGGGCGGTATATTCAAATCTCGGCATAAAAAAATCTGGGGGCTTCTATTCTGAGTAGTTAGTGGCGGGTGGGTTTCATCTTGTCCAATCCGAAACCTATTCGCATCTGAAAAAGCGGTTACGTGTATTTGAGCACTTCTTCGATCGTCGTCTCACCGAGGTAGATCGAACGCAGGCCGTCCTGCCTCAGGGTGTCCATGCCGAGTTCGACGGCTTTCTGCTTCATCACGACCGACGGAGCGCGCTCATTGATGAGCTGACGGAGAGGGTCGGTGATATCGAGCAGCTCGTAGATGCCCTTTCGTCCACGGTAGCCGGTGTTGTTGCATGCGTCGCAGCCGCTGCCGTAGTAGAAGCTCTTGTCGCCGATTTCCTGCGGCGTGAGGCCGAGCTGCGCGAGCACACTTTCGCTCGGCTCGTATGGCTTCTTGCAGACGGAGCAAATGCGGCGGATGAGGCGCTGGCCGAGCACCGCCTCCAGCGAAGCCGAAATGAGGAACGGCTCCACGCCCATATCGATGAGACGTGTGACTGCGCCGGGTGCGTCATTCGTGTGCAGTGTCGTGAACACGAGGTGACCCGTGAGCGACGCCTGGATCGCGATCTGCGCCGTCTCGACGTCACGCGTCTCGCCGACCATGATCTTATCCGGGTCCTGACGGAGAAATGCCCGCAGCACGCGCCCGAAATTCAGCCCGATGCCCTCTTGGATCGGTACCTGGATGATGCCCTCGATTTCGTATTCCACGGGATCCTCAGCCGTGAGCACCTTGGTATCCACCGTGTTGATCTTGTTCAGGCACGCATACAGCGTCGTCGTTTTTCCCGAGCCAGTCGGCCCCGTGACGATGAAAATGCCGTTCGGCATCTGGATCGTGTTCATGAGGTAATTGTAGATGTTGTCCGGCATGCCGAGCGACTCGAGCTCGAGCTTCACCGTGCTGCGGTCGAGTACGCGGAGCACCACGGACTCTCCAAATTGCGTCGGCAGCGTGCTCACACGGAGATCCACCTGCCGGCCCGAGATGTGAGTCTGGATGCGCCCATCCTGCGGGATGCGGCGCTCCGCGATGTTCAGGCTGGCCATGACCTTCACACGCGAAATCACCGGGTTTGCGAGATGCCGAGGCGGCGGAGACATTTCATAAAGTGCGCCGTCCACCCGGTAGCGGATTTTGAACTCCGTCTCAAAAGGCTCGAAATGAATGTCGCTCGCACGATCCTGGATCGCCTGCGCGAGGACGAGGTCCACATAGCGGATGATCGGTGCGGCATTCGCCTCGCTTTCGATTTCCTTCACGTCCAGCGAACCGCCCGAGCCACCAAACTCGATGCCGCCGCCGAGTTCCGCGAGGATCGAGTCGAGGCTGGCTGCATCGGAGCCGTAGTGCTTCGTGATCAGATCATCGATCTGGTAGATCGGTGCGACGACGGGATGCACATCCTTTCCGATGGCAAAACGCAGATCCTCGACCGTCTGCGGATTCAGCGGGTCAACGAGCGCGACCTGCAACATGTTGTCCTCATACCCGAGCGGAAAAGCGCGGTGGAGCTGCGCCAGCCCGGCTGGCACGAGCTTCAGCAATTCCGGAGACGGGACAAAGTCCTTCAGGTTTACATACTCGGCACCGATCGCATTCGCGACGCCGTGGTAGTAGCCGTCTTCATCGATCGCCTGGTAGTCCACGAGCACTTCGCACAACGTCTTTCCCGTGCTCGCGACCTCTTGCAGGATGTCATCCACGACAGCCGGATCCACGGTTCCCTGTTCGACGAAAATATTCAGTGTCTGTCTTGCGTTCATGGGTGAAAAATTCTGCGGTCAGCGACGGGGTTCACGCCCGGCGAGAAGTTGTGCGACGAGTTCAGGGTCCTGGGCTTTTCCAAAAACTTCCTCCCGCGCAATGATTCCGCCGAGATAGAGATCCACGAGCGACTGCTCGATGGTATTCATCCCATACTTCGCTCCGGTCTGGATTTCAGTCGCGAGCCTGAAAGTCTTGTTGTCACGGATCAGCGCCGCGACCGAAGGCGTGTTCGTCATAATTTCAAAGACCGCGATGCGCCCCGGACGATCGATGCGCGGAATGAGAAGCTGGGAAATGACGGCCCGGAGGTTTGTGGAAAGCTGCACGCGGATCTGCTCCTGCTGGTGCGCCGGGAATGAGTCCACAATCCGATCGACCGTGCGTCCCGCACCAGTCGTGTGGAGGGTGGAAAAGACAAGATGGCCCGTCTCCGCGGCGCGGATAGCGGTCTCCATCGTCTCCAGATCGCGCATTTCACCGACGAGAATCACATCCGGATCCTGGCGCAGTGCGCGACGCAGGCCGTCGGCAAAACTTCCGACATCCGTACCGACCTCGCGCTGATTGACCATGCCCGACTGATGCTCGTGGATGTATTCGATCGGGTCCTCGATCGTCACAATGTGATGGCCCAACTTCTGATTGATCTCATTCAGCATGGCCGCAAGCGTGGTCGTCTTTCCCGAACCGGTCGGACCCGTCACCAGCACCAGTCCGCGCGGCAGGCGGATGAGTTCCTTCACGATCGGCGGCAGGCCGATGTCCCCGTACGAGAGCATCTGCTTTGGCAAAAGGCGCAGCGCGATAGCCGTGGTGCGCTTCTGCCGGTAAAGGCTGATGCGAAAACGATTCCGCCCCGCGCTCGTGATCGCAAAATCGACGCTGCCGTCAGTGCGCAGCTTGTGAATCTGATCCCCGTTCGCCAGTTCAGTTGCGATATTGTCGGTGTCTTCGGCAAAAAGCGCGCGCGTCTCGATCCGCACAAGCTGCCCGTGAATACGCAGGACCGGCGGCGTGCCGACGGTGAGGTGAAGATCGGAAGCACCGGAATCCACCGTGAGGCGAAGGATGTCCTCGATTGGCGCAAAAGCACCGCGCCCACCGGCGGCAATCGCCGGCGCGGCCTGTTCGGGAACAGCAGGCGCGCTGGGAGCAGGATTCTCTTCGCCCGGATTTTTTCCAAATCGAAAGATGCCCATGTTCGCCTCCCTATGCCGAGTCGGACATCGTCGCGCTGATGACCTCCTCAGCCGTCGTCATCCCCGAGAGCACTTTGCGAATGCCGTCCTCGCGCAAGGTCCGCATGCCCATTTCGCGGGCCCGCTTGCGGAGATCCACGGTGGTTGCGCGCGTATTCACCATGTGCCGCACCTCATCATCAATCTCGAATATTTCGAAGATGCCCATCCGGCCCTTTGCACCGAGTCCCTTGCATTTTTCACAGCCGGTGCCGTGCATCACCGTCGCCGTGGCAAGCTGCGCTGGGTCGAGGCCGAGCGACGTGACCTCGGCCGGGGTCAGATCCACGGGAGCCCTGCAGTTCGGGCAAATCTTCCGCACGAGCCGCTGCGCGACCATCGCGCGAAGTGCGGAGGATACGAGGAACGGCTGCACGCCGATATCCACGAGACGCGCGATGGCGCTCGGCGCATCATTCGTATGCAGCGTGGAGAAAACGAGATGTCCGGTGAGCGCGGCGTTGATGGCGATGTTCGCAGTCTCGGCATCACGAATTTCTCCGATCATGATGATGTTCGGCGCCTGACGCAGCATCGCGCGCAACGCTGCCGGGAAAGTCATGCCTACCTCGGCATTCACCTGCACCTGGTTGATGCCGCTCATCTGATATTCCACCGGGTCTTCCACGGTGATGAGCTTTTTGTCCGGCTTATTGATGTAATTCAGACACGCATACAGCGTCGTCGTTTTCCCCGAGCCGGTCGGCCCGGTCACGAGCAGAATCCCATCCGGCAAACGCAGCAGGCGCTCGAAGACTTCCTGATCGTCGCTGAGAAATCCAAGCTGCGGAAGACCGAGCGAAAGCGAGGTCTTGTCGAGAATACGCATGACCACGGATTCGCCGTGCGCCGTCGGGATGGTCGAAACGCGAAGGTCGAGCTGCTTCTTGCCCATCTTCACCTGGATGCGTCCGTCCTGCGGCAGACGCTTCTCCGCGATGGACATCGTCCCCGTCATGATCTTCAGACGCGAGACGATCGCCGCCTGCAGTTTCTTCGGCGGGTTCTGCATCTCGTGCAGCACACCGTCGATTCGGAAACGCACACGAAGACGCTTTTCCAACGGCTCCACGTGGATGTCCGAAGTGCGGGAATTGTACGCCTCCACGAGCATCATCGTGACGAGCTTGATGATGGGTGCATCGCCGACTTCGCCCGCCACTCCCTCCACGTCCACCTCTTGCCCGCCGATCTGGATTCCACCCGACATGCCCTCCATCGAGGCCACGGCATCATCCGCGGTGCCGTAGTATTTCATCAGCGCCGCCTTCATCGAGTCCGGCGTCGTGCAGAGGAACTCCACCTCCCGACCGAGCACAGCCTGCACTCCATCGAGAGTGTCAAAATTTAGCGGATCGTCCACGGCGACCACCACGCCGCCCAGCTCTGTCATCGCGACCGGCACCGCGCGATAGCGACGCGCTACTTCAGCGCTAAGAAGTGCCGTCACCTCCGGCGGAGCGATGATTCCATCGAGCACCACGAAGTCCATCGCGGCATTCGATGCCACTGCACGGGATACGTCCTCCTGTGTGATCAAACCATGCTCCATCAGCACCTGAATCACGGTCTTGCCGGGCTTCGACTCGGCGCGCGCCTCGTTCACCTGACCCTTTGTCACCAGCGCGTTCTCGATCAGGATTTCCAGGATGTAGTCGTCGTTTGCAGCCACAAGTCAGGGTTTGGTTTTCGGAAAAGTGATTCGGGGTTTCGCGCGGCTTTCGCTCTGGCGGGAAGGTCATCTCCGACATTCCGCGAATGCAATCAATCCCATATTTGTGAATTCATCGTGTTTCGCCGAGGAACACATCCAGTACGGCCTTGCGGGAGAATCACGGGGAGGTTATTGCACGCGCCTTATGAAATCATTCGCCGCATTTTTCTGCGCACTTTTCATCGCCATCGCATCCGCCGACGACGCTTCCAAATTTTCCGTCGGCGCGTTTGCATTCACGCGTCCGGCAGACTGGAAATCCATCGAGCCCACCTCGCCCATGCGAAAGGCGCAGCTCCAGATCCCCGGCAAAGACGGCGGCAAGCCGGCGGATATCACGTTCTTCTTTTTCGGTGAGAGCAATGGCGGCGGAGTGGAGCCCAATGTGCAGCGCTGGCTCGGCCAGATCACCGGAAAGCCCGACTCCAGCAAAGTCGATGCACAGGAATTCAACGGCGTGAAAGTCACGCTCGTCTCCGCCGAAGGCACGCTAAAGGCCGCACCGATGGCAGGCATCACCGAAGAGCTTCCCGAGGCAGCACTTCTCGGCGCGATTCTGGAGCACGCGGAAGGCGCGGTCTTTGTGAAAATGACCGGCCCCTCCTCACTCGTGAAAGCAAGCCGCGAGCAGTTCCTCGGTCTCGTGAAGTCCGCAACGGAAAAGAAATAACCATGGCCGAACTGCCGACGAGCTACTACGTAAACTCGCTCATCGAGATCCTGCACTACATCAGCGACGATCTGCTGCAGTGCGATTCCGGCACCACGATCAGCGAGCTTTTCAGCGACGACTTCGACGACCTCGACTTCGAGCTCGCCCTCACCTGCTTCGAAGGCACGCACCGGCTCGCGTTTAAGGACCACGTCTGGAAAGACGAACTCGAAAGCTTCGAGGAAAAAACACTTGAGGAATTTGTGGAAGAATACCTCGATCCCCGCGAGCAGAAGGACCCCCTCTTTGTCACCAAGCGCTTCCTCTTCTACGAGAAGTCCCTCGCCGCAGCCCTGCGCGAGGAATACGAGTCCCCGCCTCCGGGCGAATACTAAACTGCGGACTGAAATCGCGCATCGCGTCGCGATTTAGAAAAGTGTCCCCGGCGGGAATCGAACCCACATCACCGGTTTAGGAAACCAGTGTTCTATCCGTTGAACTACGGGGACTTTTCAGAGGTAAATCTGACAGAATCCGCAAGTCAGACTCGCGTTTCACGGCCTATTCCTGCGGTCAAACTATGTAAACTGGTTCCGCCGCGAAAACGTGACAGAAAGCGCCGCGTCGAAATTCGGTTCGTCATAAATCCAGACACCATTATGCCCGACTCTTTCTGAACGGCAAAGAGATTTGGAGATCACTCAAGACTTCGCATTTTTCCGTGGCAGAGGCGCGGCTGGCCACGGCAGTGAAAGACCACCGTGAACGGAAAAGCCGGGAAGTTGCCCCCCCAAATGCGAGGATGCCTTCGGAGAAGCGGCCACCCTGCGCGATCTGCAGGCGGACATCACCGGCGGACGTCTGGAAAATGCCGGCCTGTGACCTCGTCGCCCCTTTCCCCAAAGCCGGGGAACTCTCCGCAAAATTTGCCGCCAGCACCCTCGCGCGGGCGAGCGCAGCGAGGCGGCGGGGAGCGCCGTGCGTCCCGCCGGCCACGACAATACGCCGAAGGCCCGATCTTTTCTTCGGAGCCGGCGTGGAGCCGGGCGCATGGGAGGAGAAGTGACGCTGCGCGCGGTCTGCTGTGGCCGCCGGGACGGGCGGCGCTCCACGCGCGCTCCGCACCATCCCGCCGCCTTGGCCCATCCTCCCGCGCGAGGTTGCAAACCTCGCCTACTTTTCCACGGCTTTTGTTTCGCACGACTTTCAACTCAGATTGCCGAATGCGCAGCACGTTGTGCTTTGGGCTTGGTGAAGTATGTGGCATCCTCTGAGTCGTTCCTCCGATCATGTTCCCCCGTTTGTTTTTCATCGCCGTGCTCATGCTCGCCGCCTGTCATCAGGCTCGCGCGCAGGTTCCCGCCTTTCCCGGTGCGGAGGGCTTCGGCGCTTATGCGACCGGTGGGCGCGGCGGGGATGTTTACACGGTGACGAACCTGAACTCCTCCGGCAGCGGCTCGTTGTTTGAAGGGATCGCGACAATCCCGGCGGCGGGGCGCACGATCGTCTTCGCGGTGTCGGGGCAGATTCACCTCGCGGGAGGCATCGCGACGCGCATCACTTCAAACAAACTCACCATCGCGGGACAGACTGCGCCGGGCGACGGCATTCTTTTGAAGGACGGCTCGGTGCGCATTTCGGGCGACGACATCGTCATCCGCCACCTGCGCTTCCGGCACGGGAAAAACGGCAGCGGCGGCGACTGCATTGACCTCGATTCGGGCAGCATGAATGCGATCCTCGATCATATCTCGATGTCGTTCAGCACGGACGAGAACATCTCATCCTTCTCCTCACCGCCGGAGAATCTCACGCTGCAATGGTCATTGAATGCATGGGGTCTGCACGACCACTCGATGGGCGGGCTGTGGGATCAAAATCACGCGACCTGTCATCACTCGCTCTGGGCGCACAATAACTCGCGCAACCCCAAGTCCCGGCCGAATGCGCTGCTCGAGTGGACGAACAACGTCACCTTCGACTGGGGCATCGGCTTCATCATGGGCGACAGCAATACGCCGTCGTCGTGGAAGACGAACGTGCGGAATAATTACTTCATTTGCCCGCCGGGACACATCCGCACTTACGCTCTGGAAAAGGGCTGGCTGGATCGCAATGCGACGCGCAGGCCGACGTTCAGCTTGTATCTCGATGGCAACCTCATCGATCGCGATGGCGATGGCCTGCTCAATGGCGTGAATACCGGCTACGCGATGGTGCAGGGCAGCGAGTTTGATCCCGCCGAGGTGGTGCCGGACTACGCGACAAATCCCGACGTGCCGCGGCATTATCGGAGCGCGACGCCATTCCCCGGCTCGGCGCTGCTCACGCTCGATCCGGCGCTGCTCGCGTATAAAAAGATCGTGTCCAACGCCGGCGCGCTGCGGCTCGACTACAGCTATGCGGGCAGTCTGCGCGACGAAGTGGACACGCGGCTCTTCAACAACCTCGTCACGCAAACCACGAATCACATCACGCGCGAGAGCGATCTCGCCGGCGTGAGCAACAGCGGCTTCGGCACTTTCGCGGCCTCGACCGCGCCGATTGATACGGATCGCGACGGGATGCCCGACAACTACGAGAACGCGCTCGGCTGGAATCCTGCGGTGCAGGATCACAACACGACGGTGAGCGGCACCACGTTTTTTCCCGCCGGTTCATCGGCGAGCTACACGCGGCTGGAGGAGTATCTCTTTTTCAAAAGCATCCCGCACATGCTGCTGGTGAAGAGCACGGCGACTTCGCCCGACGTGGATCTCACGCGCTACACGCTGGGCTTCAGCAATGCGCCCGTGTTCACCATTGCGAACATCACCGGCGGCGCAGCGACGCAGAGTGGCACGGGCGGGAAGCTCATCCACTTCACCACGCAGGCGGGGACTGGGCGCGGCGGGTTCGACTTCACCGTGACCGATGCGGGCGGCAGTTCGTGGACGCAGCACTTCGCGATCTGCATCGTGAACAGCGGCGCGCCGAGCGATCTCGTCTGGAAAGGCAACGGCGCGGCGACCGCCGACTGGGACACGGCGACGACGAACTGGCTCAAGGCCGCCGCGCCGATCACGTTCAGCGCGGGTGATCGCGTGACCTTCGATGCGACTGGCGCGACCTCGGCGACGGTGAATCTGCCGGGCGCAGTGACGGCGACAACAGTTGATGTAAATGCGTCATCGAACTTCGCCATCACCGGCGCGGGCAGCATGAACGCGACGAACGCGCTGACGAAGCGCGGCACCAGCACGCTGACAATTAGCAACGCGACGGCGAACAGTTTCGGCACCGTGGCGCTCGAACAGGGCACGCTCGCGATCAACGCTGCGGGTGGTGTCGGCTCGGCGGCGATCACTTGCTCAGGCGGCGCGCTGTCGCTCGGGCCGGCATCGAATGCAATCATCGCGGCACCATTCACCTTTCTCGCGCCGACGACGATCACGCCGACGACGCAGCACACGGAGAGCGGCAATTGGACCGGCACGGACCAAGTGGTGACGATGTCCGGCGGCGCGGTGCTATGGACGGTTGCCGGGACGTGGACGGGCTTCACGGGACGAATTCAATTTGGCAACAGCAGCTCGCGAATACGCATCAACGGCAACACGAACACGAACTTCGGCAGCACTGCGGTCGCCCTCGATCTCGGCAGCAACAACGCGCAGATCATGAATCGCAACGGCGCGGCGATCAGCTTCGGATCGCTCGAATCCACCGGCGCGAACACCTTGCTCGCTGGGACGCAGAGTGTGGGCGCGGCGACGACCTACAGCATCGGCGCGCTGAACACGGACACGACCTTCGCGGGCAGCATCACGGATGGCGGCAACACGACGACGAACGCCGCGACCAGCATCACGAAAGTCGGCAGCGGCACGTGGACGCTCACCGGCAGCGGCCAGCACAGCGGCGCGACGACCGTGAGCGCAGGCGCGATGTTTGTGAACGGCAGCTTTGTCGTCTCGCCGATCCGTTCGCTTGCTTCGGCAGTGACAGTGAGCGGCGGCGCGACCTTTGGCGGCAGCGGCAGCATCGCGGGACTGGTGACGGCAAGCGGCGGATCAACCATCGCGCCAGGGCCAGCGGCAGGAGTCGTGGGCACGCTCACCGCAGCGAATGGGTTCACGCTTACAGGCACGGACACGCTGAGCTTTGACCTCAGCAGCACTGCGGCATCGGGCAATGACAGGATCACCGTCACTGCGGGCACGCTCACGCTCAGCGGTGCCGTGCTGAACTTCACTTTGAACCTGCTCAACGGCGAACTTGGCAACGGCACCTATGCCCTGATCGATGGTGGCGCGACGATGGCCGCGAACCCTGCGCCGATGATGAACCTCGTTGGTTTGCCAGCCGGAGCACGGCAGAGCTTCACGCTGCAACGCGCCGCAAACGGCAGCTCACCCGCTTTCGTGAACCTCGTCGTCGCGGGCACGCCACCCGCTTCGCTGGTGTGGACTGGCAGCGGTGGAAGCGCTTGGGATTTGAACAGCACGAGCAACTTCAGCGGCGGTCCGACCTCGACGTTCTTTAACTTCGACGCCGTCACCTTCAACGACACGAGCAGCGTGGGAGCGATCACTCTCACAGGCTCACTGTTGCCGAGGAACCTCGCGGTGAACAATGCCACACGCGCTTACACTTGGGGCGGCAACGGCATGATCGCAGGCAGTGCGGCACTCACGAAGTCGGGCGCATCATCGCTGACGCTGACGCCAAACACCTTGAGCATCAGCACCACGACCACGGCTAACAGCAACCAAGCCACCGTGAGCCTCACAGATGCCGCGACGCTCGTGCCAGGCATGGCGTTGATCGGCGGAGGCTTCGCGTTCGGCACCTACATCACTGCGGTTGATACCGTGACCGGCATCGTCACCTTCTCGCAAACCACCGCCACCGCAGCGACGGCAGCGCTGAGCTATGAGTCGCGCAACAGCTTCACTGGCGGCACGACGTTGAACGCTGGCAGCATCGTGCTCACCAACCCAGCCGCCAATCATTGGGCGCTCGGCACCGGCGCGATCACCTTCAATGGCGGCACGCTCACGCTCGCTGGCGTGACCGGCTCGAACGGCACCGACACCGGCAACTTCCCCAACGACATGTTCGTTCCCGCAGGACAAATCGGCACGCTGAACATGATGCAACGCGGACGACAGGGCGGCAACCTCACCGGTGCAGGCACCATGAACGTCGTGGTGAAGTTCATTCGCGGCGACTTCTACGGCGACTGGTCGGCGTTCACCGGCCAGCTCAATATCACCGCCGCACAAGCAGGCAGCGAGTTTCGCATGGCGGAGAACTACGCGCCCGATGGCTTCCCCAACACCGCGATCAATCTCGGCAGCAACGTCATCTTCAAACACATCGGCATTCTCAACAGCGGCGCCGGCACCACCATTGAGCTTGGCGAACTCAGCGGCGTCGCAGGCTCCACATTGCAAGGCGGCATCACCGGTGGGCGCGCACTCACCTATCGCATCGGCGGCAAAGGCACGACCGTCACTTTCGCCGGCAACATCGCCGAGCAGACGCCCGGCAGCACGCTGACGAACTTCGTGAAAACCGGCACCGGCATGTGGACGATCAGCGGCACGAATTCATGGGCCGGCGGCACCATCGTCGAGCAGGGCACGCTCTGCATCAGCGGCAACACCACGAGCGCCGGAGCCGTGAACGTGCAAAGCGGCGCATCGCTGTGCCTCACCAACGGCACGCTCACTGCGGACGCTGTGAACCTCGCCGACGGCGCGATGCTCACCGGCAACGGCACCATCGCCGCCGACCTCAACATCAGCGGCCTCGCCAACCTCAGGAGCAGCAGCGGAGGAACGCTCACGGTCACCGGCGACATCGTGAACAACGGCACACTGCGCATCGCCGGCAGCACCGCCTTCAGCGCCACCGGCACACTCACGAACAACGGAATCCTCGACCTGCTCACGAGCCCTTCATCGCTGCCCGCGAATCTCGTCAACCACGGCATCGTGATCGAAAACACAAAGCGCGTGATCACCTCCGCCAGCAAAAGCGGCAATAACTTCATCTGCACCTGCACGGGCTACAGCGGGCACAGCTACCAGCTCCAATCCAGCCTGACGCTCAACGACGGCTGGGCGAATGTCGGCACACCCCTCACCGGCAACGGCACCACGATCCAGTGGACGGTCACCAACGGCGGCACGGGAGAAAAGGGATTCTACCGCGTGCTCGTCACGCCGTAAGGCGCAGGCCTTGCCGAAGCGCCTTGTAGCGCGCAACAAAAGACCCACCCGCGCCTCACGCCGGTAACGCGAAATATTGCCCCGCGTTGTTGTGGCAGATGTTCCGCACCATCCCGCCGGCGAGTGCAAAGTCGTCGGGGATTTCACTGGCCTCGATGTCGCGGCCGACGAGGTTGCACAGGACGCGCCGGAAATACTCGTGACGCGGATACGGCATGAAGGAGCGCGAGAGCAGGCCGAGGTTCTAGAGCGCGTTGAGCTGCCACTCCATCGCTTCCATTTGATCTAAGAACCACCAGCCGCTGCCGTCCTGGAAATTGCTCGGCCATCGTGGCGAGCGCGCAGTGGTCCGCCGGATTGAGGTTGTAGAGGATCGTTTTCGGCACCGCATTGTCCTGATCGAGCCGAGCGTGGCGATCTGCGGGAAGTTACCAATGGAATCGAACCCCATGTCCGGCCCAAGTGAGCTGAGGAGCCGTGTGTTACTGCTGCGCAACACACCGAGGTGAAGCTGCATCGTCCACCCGTGCTTCGCGTAAAGTTCGCCGAGAAACACCATGACGAACGAAGCAAATTGCGCCAGCCGTCTTCAGTGAACAGAAGTCCGCGCTGCAATGATTCAGGCCGTGATCCGACAATCGGCAGCCGTGTTCATGAAAGAATTTCACACGCCGGGCCAGCGCGACGAGGAAGTCCGGGAAATCGCCGTTGTCCACTTTGCTCGCCGCCGCGAGACGATCCACCCACGCGGTGAATGTGGCAGGCTCATGCACACCGAGTGCCTTGTCCGGTCGGAAAACCTCGGCGTGCTCGCGAACGCACGTGGCGGCAACGAACTGAAATCCGGCGGCATCATCCACGCCCGCGCCGCGAACCGTTTTGATGAACTCATGAAGCTGTATGCGCCAGTCGTGGACATCAATGCCGCACGCCTGCCCTCACCGAAGTAAGTCGCGCAATGGACCTCCGCGCAATGCGTCGCCGCCCTGCGCCATGAGCAATCCTGCAGAGGCTACAACCTTCACTTTCGGCAGTTTCTCCATATCTCATTCAATGTAGCCGCCGAACTGGGCAGCAGCTTCAATGGCGGACTCGGGACGAACGAAAAGGTGATCACGCGTAACGTCACCTAGAACCTCATCATCCGCCATATCAGACCCATAATTTGTTAGCCGAACGATAGGGGAAACCTGTCGCTGGCACGACCTGCAAGTGACAGAATTCGTTCTACGGTCACTCACGATTGTCACGAAAAAAACAGTTGAAAGCGATTCCAGACGTCCAGTTCCGACACCTGAATCGAACCTGCATTCGAACTCCAAATTTAAGCAATCAATGCATTCTTCCACTCGGCACGACAGCACGTGTAACTCATCGTCTGTGGCGGGTTTTGACGAAATCCATTAAACAGACCAACTCATGTCCGAAAACGACGTCAAAAAAGCCTTCGGAGCCGCGATTAGGAGCGCCCGACTGGATCAGGGAATTTCCCAGGAAGAACTTGCGGGTCGCGCCGACTTGCACCGCACGTATGTCTCGGACGTGGAGCGGGGAATGCGAAACGTCTCGCTCGAAAATATCGAGAAACTCGGGAATGCGCTAAGACTTTCCGTTTCGACGCTCTTCCATCTGGCAACCAGCACTGAATCCATGGAACAGGATTTGGAAATCCTGCTCGTGGAGGACGAAAAGCGCGATGTGGAACTGACCCTGCGCGCTTTCAGGATGGCAAGGATCACAAACGTGGTCCACGTCGTGAGTGACGGTGCTGCAGCGCTCAATTTCCTATTTGCGACGGAATCCTACGATTACCGCAAGAGCCAGCCACAGCCGGGCCTCATCCTTCTCGATTTGAAATTGCCTAAGGTGGACGGCTTGGATGTCCTGCAAAAAATCAAGTCGGACCCAACCCGGAAAAAGATCCCCGTGGTCGTGTTGACTGCTTCAAACAATGCCAGTGATATCGCCGAGTGCCAAAAACTCGGTGCAAATGGCTATATTACGAAGCCGGTCGGGTTCAAAAACTTCATCGCCGTGACACCACATCTGGGGTTGGAATGGACGTTGGTCAAATCCGACGCGGACGACACAGTCGACAACGAACCGAAATGAAGGTCCGGCCACTGCGGACGTAACGCAGAATACCGGCGCGATTGCGGGATGATTCGCGACATCCGCGTCCGGAGCCCGTGATGTCGGTGCGCCTCTTTTAATCAGCCGGCGCTTTGACAGATGCATCTGCGGTCTGGCATCCACGACATCGTGAAGCTGCTCATCCTCCTACTCGCCATCGCTACCACACTCCACGCCGCCCCCGAGCGTCCGCCGAATGTCGTGATCATTTTCTGCGACGACATGGGCTACGGCGACATCGGTGCGTTCGGCCAGAAAAACTATGCGACTCCGAACCTCGACCGCATGGCCAACGAAGGGCGCTGCTTTACGAATTTCCACGTCTCCTCCGCAGTCTGCTCGGCATCGCGATCGGCTCTGCTCACCGGGTGCTATCACGGGCGCGTCGGTATCCACGGCGCGCTCGGGCCTGGGTCGCCCATCGGACTGAATCCCGCCGACATGACGCTCCCGGAAATGCTGAAGCAGAAAAACTACGCGACGGGAATGGTCGGTAAATGGCACCTCGGCGCGAAGCCTGAGTGGATGCCGCTGCGCCGCGGCTTTGACGAATGGCTCGGCCTCCCATACTCGAACGACATGTGGCCGCATCACCCCGAGGCGAAGCCCGGCACTTATCCGGATCTGCCGATGTACGACGGTGAGAAAGCAATCATCCCCGCGATGACGCACGAGGATCAAAACGAGATGACAACGCGCTACACGGAACGCGCAGTCGCATTCATCCAGAAAAGCAAAGCGCGCCCATTTTTCCTCTACGTCGCGCACTCGATGCCGCATGTGCCGCTACACGTCAGCGCGAAGTTCGCGGGCAAGTCCGGCGCGGGGCTCTACGGCGATGTGATTCAGGAAATTGACTGGTCCGTCGGCGAAATCCTCGCCGCGCTGAAACGCGCAGGCGTGGATGACAGGACACTGGTGATTTTCACGAGCGATAACGGCCCGTGGCTGAGCTATGGCGACCACGCTGGCAGCGCGGGCCCGCTGCGCGAGGGCAAGGGCACAAGCTGGGACGGCGGAACGCGAGTCCCATGCGTGATGCGCTGGCCGGGGAAAATTCCCGCCGGCACGAAGACAGATACTTTCGTGATGACGATCGACATGCTGCCCACCATCGCCGCACTCACCGGCGCAAAACTCCCGGAGCGGAAAATTGACGGCCTCGACGTGTGGCCGATCCTCAGCGGCGCGCCCGATGCGAAGAACCCGCACCGCGCCTATGCGACTTGGTATGCGAACAACGAACTCCAGTCCGTGACCGACGGCCACTGGAAGCTCGTCCTCCCGCACACCTATCGCTCCGCAGTCGGAATGCCGCGCGCGACCGGAGGCATCCCGTCGAAATACCATCCCGAGAAAGTGCAGAAGGCCGAGCTATACGACATCACCGGCGACCTGGGCGAATCGAACGACCGCGCCACTGAGCATCCGGACGTCGTTGCCTCGCTCACGCAGTTTGCGGACGAAATGCGTTCGGAACTCGGTGATTCGCTGACCGGTGCAAAAGGCTCCGCTGTACGCGAACCCGCACGCCTGCCCAAAAAATGACGGCCACCGCACGCGCCAAAGTCCGGTTGCTCATCATCTCCGTGCTGCTTGTGCCGCTGCTCGTTGCGGTCGCGGAAATAGCAGTGCGGCTTTTCACAAAGCACATCGACCCGCTCGCGGTCTTTGTGAAATCGCCACAATTGCGCTCGGATACACAAGGCGCGGCGACTGCTGGGATGTTCGAATTCGATCCCTTGCTCTGCTGGCGGCTGAAGGCAAATCTGCGCGGCATCTGGTGGGATTTCACACCTGTCACGACGAACGCGCAGCACCTCCGGATGAACCGCGAACTCAGCGTAAAAAAAGGCACGCGCATCGTCGTGCTCGGCGACTCTGTCACTTTCGGCTACCGCATTCCTGTCGCGCATCATCGGGAGAAGCCTGCCGATTTTGATGCCGCAGAAAAACCCTACCCGCTTCTGCTTGAGGAGTCGTTGCGCGCGAAATTTCCGGGACGCGAAATCGAAGTGCTTCCCCTCGCCTGCCCCGGCTACACAAGCGGTCAGGGTCTCGCCTGGCTGCAGCGCGACATTGCGAAGCTGACGCCCGACATCGTGGTCGCGTGCTTCGGATGGAATGACGTGCGCGCAGCCGGATTGCCAGACCGGGCGACGATGCCGGGCGCAGGGCCGCAGGTCTTCGTGCGTGGTTTGATCAGCCGCAGCCAACTGCTGCTGGGCATCGCGGATTCCGCACAGCGTCGCATCGCTGTCCCGGATGACTCAGCGAAACCGGAACCGCGTTCCTCGGAGGAGGAATACACCGCGCACTTTCTCGAAATGAATCGCGCGTGCGCTGAGAAGAACGTGTGGCTTGGAATCCTGCTGCCCGTGTATCGGGACCCAAACACGGCTGGCATCGATCCCGCAGAACCCAACGCCGCAAGCGATCCCGCCGAGGGCGAACGGATGAAACGCTACCGCTCAGCGCTTCACGCAAAAGCGCTCGTGGAAAAAATCCCCACGCTCGAAATTCCGGAACTCACCGAGTCCGCATGGCCTGCAAGCAAGGCGCTCTTCGGTGAACGAATCCATCCGAATGCAGCGGGCCATCGACTCATGGCCGAGCGGCTGCTCCCATTTCTCAGCGCGCCACTCGAACGCCTGAGATCAAACTGACATCAGGATGTCCCGGAGTGAGTTCTCCGGACGCTGCAATCGGAAAACCCGCAACCCCGCTTGTTCCGCACCGTGCCAGTCCGCCTCCGGTTCATCGCCGACGTGCAGCACTTCGCCTGCTTGCAGTCGTGCGCGCCGGAGTGCTTCGGAAAAAATTCGTGGCGATGGCTTGTCTGCTCCGACCTCACTCGAGATCACCATATCATCAAAGAGATCCGCGATGCCGAGCCCGGACAGAATCTTACGCAGTCGGCCGTCGAAATTCGACACCACGACGAGACGCATGCGTCCCTTCAATGCCGTGAGCACTTCCCGCGTTTCAGGGAATAGCTCCCACACTCCGGGCCGTGTGAACTCCGGCCATAGTTCGGAGAAATACGCGTCGCGGTCCAGGCTCTCCGGAGCGCCGCATTCGTCGAGCACACGATCGACGAGCGCACGCCACCATCCCTGATCGTCATCGCGCCTCGCACCTGTCGTCTCCGGCGGTGCAGTCGCATCCTTCCATGCCCAGCGAAAGGCCCGGTTCAATTCCTCCTCATCAAGTATCGAACCATGCCGCAGGGCCACGTCACGGTAATGCCAGCCGACACCGCGCGGCAGATGGAAAAGCGTACCCGCGGCATCGAAGAAAACTGCGCGCGTCACTTTGCCGGAAGGAAGGGCCGGATCGCCTCGGTGAGAATCTTGTAGCCCTCCGCATTCGGATGGAGCCGATCAGCCTCGAAAAATTCCTCGCGCGGCTCGCCGTTAGAGCCGAGGAGTTTTTCCCGCACCGGGATGAATTTCACCCCCGGTGTCGCCTCGCAGAATGCCCGGATCTGAGTGTTTGCCTCGACCACTTTGTCACGCTGCGTCCACCGCGAGGGGCTGCTCGTGATTTCAATGTAGCGAATCTCCGTCTTCGGCAAAAGCGCGCGGACCTTCGCGACATACGCCTTGAAGTTTTCCACGACGACATCCGGGGATTTGCCAGCGTTGATGTCGTTACTCCCCGCGAAGAGCACGATCATGGAAGGCTCATGCGCGACGAGGATGCGCTCCGCAAAATAAAGCGAGTCCTCCATCTGCGATCCCCCGAAGCCGCGATTCACGACGCGGAATCCGGAGAAGCTTTCTGCGAGCGTCTTCCACTTCCGAATGGTCGAACTGCCGGTGAAAATGATGCCGCCCTTCTCCGGTGCGTGCTCGCGGTCGGCCTGCTCAAACGCCACGATTTCCTTTTCAAATTTCGCAGGATCGGCTTTCGCTATCGGGGGGAAAAGTGCGGGCAGAAGCGCGAGGAGGAACTTTATTTTCATCCCACGATAGGAGCAGGCATGCTTCGCCGGACAAGGCACATCTTTCGACTCCCGCACGCCGCCGTGATGTGCGAAACGGTGGCATGCTCCATCGTTCACATGACTACCGGCATCTCGTCGCACGCTGGCGCGCTGTCGCGCGCAAGGCCCGGCTCACGCTGCGCAAACTGGCGAAAGATGACGGCTACGATTTGTATTATCTGGAGACACCCGCGCTCGCTGGGAATGAGGGGCTCTATCTCTCCGCAGGCATCCACGGTGATGAACCTGCAGCTCCCGAAGCGCTGCTGCGATGGGCGGAGAAAAACGCCGCCCGACTGGCGTCAATTCCCGCGCTCATTTTCCCATGCCTGAATCCATGGGGCCTCCGGAACAATGTGCGCACGGATTCGCAAGGGCGTGATCTGAACCGGATGTTCCATCTCGACACGGATACTGTCGTGGCTGCGGTGCGGAAAATCACGCGACCGCACCGGTTCTACGTCGCGCTGGCCATGCATGAGGACTATGATGCGCAGGGGATATATCTCTACGAAGTGGCGCACGGGCGGAGCGGCTCCGGCGAGGCGCTCCTACAATGCGCCGAGAAAATCCTGCCTCGGGATACCAGGCGCACTATTGATATCAGCATCGCGAAAAATGGACTCATTCGGAAACGCGTTTCGACTGCGAAATTTGCGGACATGGGCTATCCCGAAGCGATCTGGCTGCACCTGTTTCATTCGGAGAATACGTTCACCTTTGAAACGCCATCCGAAGCCGCGCTGGAACTCCGCGTGCGCGCACACATGGCGGTGATCGGCGAGTGTGTGAAACGGATTTTGCGACGGGCCTAGGCGAGCAGCTCTTCGAGTTCTTCGACGCGGCGCGCGAAAAGTTGCAGCGTCGCCTCGACTGGTGCAGGCGATGACATATCCACGCCGGCCTCGCGCAGCGTGGGAATCGGGAATTTCGATCCACCGCTGCGCAGGAAGCCGAGGTAGCGCGTGGCGTCACCGCTTGTGAGCACCTGCTCGCTGAGCGCGACGGCGGCGCTGAGGCCGGTGGCGTATTTGTAAACGTAGAATGCCGAGTAGAAATGCGGGATGCGCAGGCATTCGAGTTCGAGCTCGGAATCGATCGTGAAGTCCGGGCCGAAGTAAGCGTCGAGCAGCCCGCGGTAGGCGGTGCGGATCGTGTCGAGCGTGACCGGTTCACCCGCTTCCTCCATCGCGTGCGTGAGCTTTTCAAACTCCGCGAACATCGTCTGGCGATAGACTGTGCCGCGGATGTCATCGAGCTGACGGTTGATCAAATAAGCGCGCATCGTGCGGTCGCTCGTCTGTTCGAGGAGGTGATGCGTGAGCAGCTCCTCGTTGAATGTGCTCGCGACTTCCGCGAGGAAGATCGGGTAGTCGGCATCCTGCCAGCGCTGCGTGCCGTTCGAGTTCCAAGTGTGCATCGAGTGCCCGGCCTCGTGCGCGAGCGTGAAGACGTCGGAGAACACGTCGTCCTTGTAGTTCATCAAAATATACGGCGGCGCTCCGAAGCTGCCGCTGCTGAATGCCCCGCTGCGCTTGCCCTTGCTCTCGTAACGGTCGCACCAGCGCTGCGTCCTCATGCCGTCGCCGAGCACGCGGCGGTATTCGTCGCCGAGCGGCTTCAGCGCGCCGAGGACCATCTCGATGGCCTCATCGAAGGTCGTGACCTTTTCCACGCTCGGCACGATGGGCACGTAGGTGTCGTAGTGGTGAAGTTCCGCGAGGCCGAGCACGCGCTTGCGCAGCGCGTAGTAGCGGAAGAGAGGCGAGAGATTCGCGCGCACCGTGCCGATGAGATTGTCGTACACGGAGACGGGCACGTCGTCCGAGAAGAGCGCGGCTTCGCGTGCGCTTGGGTAATTGCGGGCGCGGGCGCGGAAGACGTCGGCTTTCACCGAATTCGAGAGCGTCGATGCGAGCGAGAATTTGTGATCGGCAAACTCCGCGTAGAATTGGTGAAAGGCGCGCTTACGAATCTCCGGGTCGCGCTTTTGCAGGAAGGACGAAAAGCTGCTCTGCGAGAGCGTGCGCTCCACGCCCTTCTCGTCGGCGAGCTTGCCAAATTTCATGTCCACATTCGTAAGCTGCGAGAATGTGTCGTCGTGCCCAGTCGTAGCGCTGTGACCGAGCGCGAGCAGGCGCTCCTCGGGTGCGCTGAGTGTGTGCGGCTTTAGCCGGCGGATTTTCCCGAGGCGGATGCGCCACTCGGCGAGCGCGGGATCGGCGAGGAATTTCGCGAACGTCGCGTCATCAATCGCCTGGATCTCCGGCGTGACGAAGGACGACAGCTCGCCGATCTTCGTGAGCAGATTCTGAAGCTGCGATTCGCGCGCGAGGTTCGCCGCATCCGACGAATCCTCCGCACTGCGCAGTGACGCGTAGTGGCAGACTTTCTCGATGAGTTTGCTGATCTGCTCATCGCATTTCAGCAGCGCAAGCAGCGACGCCGCAGACTCGCCGACCTTTCCACGAAATTCCGCGATGGCCAAGTATTCGACGTGCAGCCGCGCGAAGTCTGCGCTCCATTCCTCCGGCGTCTTGTAGAGAGGCGTGAGATCCCACGTGTCCTCGATTTTCACCTCGGCTCGCGTGGGAATGCCGGAACCGGCGTCGTCCTTGTCAAAAAAGAAAGTCAGCATCGTCCGGAACAATGCGATGCGGCGCGGTGCCGTCGAGGGAAAAACCCGGCGCACTGCATGATGTTCGCCTAGTATTCCTCATCCGCACCCCAGAGGTGCTCCTTCTGCCACTTCGTCTCGTAGAGTTTGCAGAGCCCGAGCGCCGGAGCGACACCGCCGCTGTAGGTCGCCGTGGTGGAATACTGCTTGTCCTCGTCGTACCAGCCGACGGCTACGATCGCGTGGTCAAAGTGTTCACTGAGCAGTTCGATCACCTTGTCGAGGACTTCCTGTTGTGCAGCGTTCATGCATCCACGATGCGATGCGAAGGCGTTGCTGGAAAGTGGAAAGTCCGAGGCATCCAGCCCGGACTTCGGATGCGTTTCAATAAATGACCGCGCTACCCGGATGCTTGCCAAAATTGCCTCGGCCAAGGATAGTCCCACTCCCCTTTCAACCAACCAACCAACGACAACACCATGGCCTACGAACTACCCGCACTTCCCTACGCACCTGCCGCACTCGAGCCGCACATTGATGCGCGCACGATGGAAATCCACCACGGCAAGCATCACAACGCATACGTCACGAACCTCAACAACGCGCTGAAGGATCACGCCGATCTCGCGGCGAAGAGCATTGATGATTTGTGCAAGGGCATCGGCTCCGTGCCAGAGGCGATCCGCGGCCCGGTGCGCAACAATGGCGGCGGCCACTGGAACCATTCCTTTTTCTGGAAGCTCATGAAGGCCGATGCCGAGGGCAAGCCGATCGGCAAGCTCGCCGATGCGATCAATCTGGCATTCGGAGGCTTCGAGGCGTTTCAGGAAAAATTCGCCGCTGCGGCTGCAACACGTTTCGGCAGCGGCTGGGCTTGGCTCGTGGTGAATGCCGGCAAACTCGAAATCTGCTCCACACCGAATCAGGACAATCCGCTGATGGGCAAAGCCGTCGCAGGCTGCGAAGGCACGCCGGTGCTCGGCCTCGACGTGTGGGAGCACGCCTACTACCTCAATTATCAGAACCGCCGCCCCGATTACGTGAAGGCGTGGTGGAACGTGGTGAACTGGTCGCAGGCTGAGGCGAACTTCGCCGCAGCGTAACGCACGCAGACGCATCGAATCTGATCGCGGACTTTCAAAAAAGCCCGGCTGTCTGAAAAGATGGCCGGGCTTTTTGCTGCTGACGTCATGAGGCCGACTTCATCGCAGCATTTCGAACCGCATCTGAACGCAGATATTCCCGGATGAGGAGCGGCAAATGTGATGCCGACGACTCGTCGGCGCAGTCGATGAGAGGCCACACGCGCAAGCAGCCGTGCAATACATCGGCCGAACTACGTCCGGCCTCACGCTCCCAGTCGCACACCGGTAGCCGACGAGTCGTCGGCACTACATTGACGCTGCGCCAACTCTAACCAAGCGATGCGACGGACGCCGAGGTCATCAGCGGGAGCAGCGCGTAGCGGGAATCGCGGCGAGGCTTCGGAACCTTCGGTTCGCGGGGCTGCTGCTGTTGCTGGCGCTGCTGCTGTTTCGGATTCTCCTGCGGCTTCGATTCCGCGGAGGCCTCGCTTTCCTGCATTCCTGCAACTTCGGCGCGGATGTCATGGCGATGGTCATCGCCGTGCTCGGAAGGTCCGCCTTCCTTGTTACGCGCAGGCGGGAGTTCGAGGCAGCCGTTTTGGAATTCCACGACGTGCCCGAGTTGCACGAGATAGTGCAAGTCCGAGGCGAGGGCGGTGACTTTTGCGGCGTGCGCCTGCTGTGCCTCTTCGGTCGCATCGGCAGGCAGTGGGCTAAGCAGACGCGCGGCGAGGTGCGGACGCTTCATTCCGGGATGCTCGCCGACCGCAGTGAGAATCGCGCTGATGCCGTCGGAAAACGCCTGACCTTCGGGATGCCGCTGCGGGCGAATCGCAGAGGCGAAGAGGATTTTCCGCTTCCACTTGAAGAGCTGCAGACCGGCTTCGTTAAAATACGGGCGCAGCGCATTCACCATCTGCACGGGCACCTCGCGCTCGCGCTCCACGGCGTCGCGCACGGTGTAGCCGATGCTCTTGTCGAGCAGCGATCCGGCGATGGCCCCGCCGACTTCGAGCGAGTTGCCACTGCGCAGGAGCTTCGGAAGATGCGTGATGCAGAAATGCTCCTCGGCTTCCTGCTCTGTCTTGAAGACGATCGCCTGTTCGCCAGCCGCGACTTCCGTGCCTTCTCCTTCGGCGACTGCCACGACTTCAGCAGGTGCTTCGGAAGCGACTTGCACGCCTTCCGTGCTTTCCTCACCTGCTGCGATTTCTGCGACTTCTGCGACTTCCTTACTCTCTACGGCAGCGGCAGGCTCAGCCACTTTTGCGACCGTCACGCTCCCTGCGACTTTCGTCTTGTAGGTCGTCACGCTGCTCGCCTGCTGCTTCCACTGCTCGACGGCGGCAGGGTCGGTTACGTTGTCAATGTTCCGCTGGAAATCCGGGAACGACATGCGGCGGGAATAACTTTCCTCGTAAAGCTTGCGCAGCGCGACTTGGAAGCCGTGGTGGCTCGATGGCCCGAGCAGTTTGCCGCTCAGCCGCTCGCGCGCGACGCTCGTGTAGTTGCCCTTCGGCGGTTCGCCCTGCACGATCTCCGTGACGTAGTGCTTGTCAAAGTTCGCCTTGAACGCGCCACGCTCCACCGCGGCGCGGTCGAACGACAGCGGGCCTTCGCCAATCTGATAAATCATCGCCGCCGGATCGATCGCCGTCACGCGCACGCGGAATCGGTCGAAGCGATCCATGAACATATTCGCGACGCGGAAAACTCCGCACGCGCGCGCGCTCAGCCTGATCTGCTTTGCGATGCCTGTCGCGGCAGCGGGCTCAGGGAAAATCTCCACTTTCACCACCGGCACGCGCGGTGCCTGCGGCTCCGGCGGACGCTGATCACGAAAGTCACGATCATCACGCTGCCCGCGAGGCCCACCGAATCCGCCCGGCTTCGGACCACGTCCACCCGGACCTGACGGACGGCCACCGGGACCACCGGGGCCGCTGCGCGCTCCGCGATCATTGCGATCATCGCGTCGCGGACCACGATCACCCTGCGGCGGACGCGGGCCGCGACTTGGGCCGCCCCTGCCGGGACCGCCGCGGTTATCGCGTTCGCGGCGCGGTTCCTCACCGGCAAAATCGGCATAGCGGTTCGGGGCCGGGGTCTCCTTGAGCCAGGCGGGCAAAAATTTCAGATCGAAGTCCAAAGGCGAGTCACTCATGTGTCCGCGAGGGTTTATGCACATGCGCGGAAAATGGCAACAGCCACGAAGCGGCGACACGCATTCTTCACGCAAAAACTTTTTCGCACTTTCGTTGTTGCCAACCATCGGCACGAACCATAAAGCAACCCCCCGTTTCGATAAAACAACCACCTAGCCATGTCCGAAAAATCCATCTCAGAAAAAGTCAAAGACATCATCGTTGAGCAGCTCGGCGTGAACCCTGAACAGGTCACCGAATCCGCGTCGTTCATCGAGGATCTCGGCGCCGACTCACTCGACACCGTTGAACTCGTCATGGCCTTCGAGGAAGAATTCAGCGTGGAAGTTCCGGACGAGGACGCTGAGAAGCTCCAGACCGTCGGCAACGTCGTGGACTACATCGAGAAGAAGGCCGCGAAGTAAGCGTCCGAAAAAACATTTCCCAACGATTCCAAGGAAACCCAGCCAACCGGCTGGGTTTTCTTTTTTCCGTGAGGCTTGTGCAGACCACTGCGAATTTAGCGCACGGATGAACCGGAAATTCGCAGCGGCTTGGAACCACGAATGGACACGAATGACGGTGCCTGCAAAGGAGGATCGCACTTCCTCCCTGCAATCATTTGATGAACACGCGAAACTGCCAGCCTCACGCGCGATTTTCCTCATTCGTGTCCGTTCGTGTTCATCCGTGGTTTCCTGCCTGCGGTGCAAAAATGAACAAAGATTTTCAAAACTCCGCGCAACTCCACGATGAGGCATGTGTTTCTCCTCCTCGTATGAAACACATCGCACTCACCCTCAGCATCGCCGCCACGGCGCTGCTCTCCCTCCCCACGCTCAGCCTCGCGGCTGATGAAAAACCCGAAGGCAAGCGCCCCGGCGGCGGCGCTCGCGTCAGCCCCGAGGAACGCCTCAAGAAGATGACCGAAACACTCGGCCTCTCGCAGGAACAGCAAGACAAGGTCAAGGCCATCCAGGAAAAGAACGCGCCCGCGATGAAGGAACTCATGGCCAAAGGCCGCGAGAACCTCACCGAAGAGGACAAGACGAAGATGAAGGAACTCTTCAAGACCCAGATGGAAGCCACCGCCGAAGTGCTGACTCCTGAGCAGAAGGAGAAGTGGAAAGCCGAGATGGAAAAGCGCGGCGGTCCCGGCGGTCGTCGTCCCGGCGGCGACAAGGGCGGAGAAAAAAAGCCCGAAGCCAAGTAAACAACACTTAAACCAATCTCATAAGGGCGGGAGGCATTAAGCTTCCCGCCCTTTTTGTTTCACGACCGTACCCGCGCCATACGCCGAGGGCGAACAAATGTAGAGACAACCAATGTAGTGCCGACGACCCGTCGGCACAGTCCGTCCGTCACACGCCGGTGCTGAATTTCACGCTGCGTCCGGTTGTTCAGACCGAAAGGAATGTCCGCGGAAAGCACGAAAAGACATGGAAACGATGCAGCGGCATCCGTGTCTTTCCACGTATGCCATGTAAGGCCATTTTCGCGCACGAGTGATCGATGGATACTCTTCGAACGCGCCCAATCGCCACCCCTTCACACCGCAGCACGCAAGAGCCGACGTATCGTCGGCACGACATTGCTTCAGCGAAACCCTTGCCGGGAGCGCGGGACCCATCTACAAGCAGCGCTCCGCTTTTCATACGATGAACATCCACGAGTATCAGGCCCGCGAACTGTTTGGAAAATTTGGTGTCGCCACCCAGCCGGGGCGCGTAGCCAGCACAGCCGAGGAGGCGGAGAAAATCGCGACCGAACTCGGCACGAAGCAGGTCATCGTGAAAGCGCAGATCCATGCGGGCGGGCGGGGCAAGGGAACTTTCAAGAGCGGCTTCAAGGGCGGCGTGCATCTCGCGACTTCGCCGGCTGATGCGCGCGGCTTTGCGGAGAAAATGATCGGCCAGACGCTCGTGACGCATCAGACCGGGCCGGAAGGGAAACTCGTCGGCAAGGTCTTCGTCGGCGAGGCCGTGGACATCTCGAAGGAACTCTACTTTGCGATTTTGCAGGACCGCGCGACGAGCGGCTACACGATCATCGCGAGCACCGAGGGTGGCGTGAACATCGAGGAAGTCGCGGAGCACACGCCGGAAAAAATCACGCACGAGCACATTCACCCCACGCTCGGTTTCCAGTCGTATCAGGGCCGCAAACTCGCCGCCGCGCTCGGCCTGCGCGGGCCGCTCATGAATCAGGCGGTGAAGCTCTTCACGAACCTCTTCAAACTTTTCCTGAGCGCCGATTGCTCGATGGTGGAAATCAACCCGCTCGTGATCACGACCGACGGACGGCTTATGGCGCTCGATGCGAAGTTCAACTTCGACGACAACGCGCTCTTCCGTCACCCCGAAATCGTCGCGATGCGCGACAAGTCCGAGGAAGACCCGCGCGAAGTCGCCGCGAGCGAATTTAACCTCAACTACATCGGCCTCGACGGAAACATCGCCTGCCTCGTGAACGGCGCGGGCCTTGCGATGGCGACGATGGACATCATCCAGCACTACGGCGGCAAGCCCGCGAACTTCCTCGACGTCGGCGGCGGCGCATCGAAGGAGCAGGTCACGGCGGCCTTCAAAATCATCCTCAGCGATGCAGCCGTGCAGGGCATCCTCGTGAATATCTTCGGCGGCATCATGGACTGCGACATCATCGCCAACGGCGTCATCGCCGCTGCGAAGGAAGTGAGCATCAAAATCCCGCTCGTCGTCCGCCTCGAAGGCAACAACGTCGCCGCCGGCAAGAAGACGCTCGCCACGAGCGGCCTCGCCATCCTCAGCGCCGACACCCTCGACGATGCCGCGCAAAAAATCGTCGCGGCGGTGAAAGGTGCGGCCTAATTTTTGCGATGAACGCAAATCCGAACACCACGCTGCGAGCGTTCGAGCCAGTGACCGGCGGCCCGGCGTGGCGCGAAGCTGAGGCTGCGGGTTTCGACATGAGCCTTCTCGTCGCATCGGCGCGGATGACCGTGTGGGAGCGAATCTGCGAACATCGCTCGGCCATCAATTTGGCGACACAGCTCCGCGAGGCATACCTGAAGACCCATGCCGGATCTCGAAAAGCTGCTTGAACGGCTCATCCAGCATGAAGTCGAGTTCGTCGTCATCGGAGGTTTTGCGGCGCTGATGCACGGCGCTCAGAATGCAACTTTCGACGTGGACGTGTGCAGTCCGCTGAGTCGTGAGAACGTGGAGAAAATCCACGCGGCTCTGGCAGACTGCGAGCCTGTGCATCGTGAAAGGCCGGACATTCCGTTCACGGTTCGCGCAGACTTCAAGAATTGCTACCTATCCACCACGCTCGGAAAAATCGATTTTCTCGGGCTCGTCAGTGGCGTCGGTGACTACAACGAGGCCGCTGCACACAGCATCGAAATGGAACTGCCAATCGGCAAACTCCGCGTGCTCGACTGCGAATCGCTCATCCGCGCAAAACTTGCGGCCGGGCGCGAGAAGGATTTGCTCGTTGTGAAACAACTGCGCGCGATGTTGGAATCCGGAAATCCGCCTGAGGTCCAGCCGTGAAAATCACCGAACTCGCCTTCGCCTCATACCCCGTCACCGACATCACAAGGGCACGTGCCTTTTACGAAGATGTGCTCGGCCTGAAGGTCACGATGGAAAATAACATGGGGAACGGCGGCCACTGGATCGAATACGACATCGGTGCCACCACGCTCGGCATCGGACGCGCGGAGGGCTGGAAGCCCAGCAGCGACGGCTGCACCGTGGCGCTCGAAGTGGAGGACTTCGACTCCTCGATCGCCGATCTGAAAAATGCCGGCACACCTTTCCGCATGGGTCCGTTCGAGACGCCCGTCTGCCACATGGCGATGGTGAGCGATCCCGACGGCAACACGATCATCATCCACAAGCGCAAACCCGGGCATCACTGACCACATTCACGTTTCCATTTTTTCCCGATGCCGATTTTCACCACGGCAAAAACGCGCTCGGCGTCCGCCCTGCAAAATCTTAAATCCTAAATCCTAAATCTTAAATTTCCCACATGGCCATCCTCGTTGACTCCACCACCCGCATCCTCGTCCAAGGCATCACCGGCGACTTCGGCTCGCGCCACGCGAAGCTCTCGCTAGACTACGGCACGCAGCTCGTCGCCGGCGTCACGCCGGGCAAGGGCGGGCAGACCTTTGAGCACACGAGCGCGGATGGAAAGACGCACAAGGTGCCCGTCTTCGACACCGTCGCCGAAGCCGCGAAGCAGACCGGCGCGACCGTGAGCGTGATTTTCGTCCCGCCGCCATTCGCAGCCGACGCTATCCTCGAAAGCGTGGACGCCGGACTCGCGCTCGCCGTCGCGATCACCGAGGGCATTCCCGTGAACGACATGGTGCGCGCGAAGGCCGCGATGCAGGGCAGCAAGACGCGTCTCATCGGGCCAAACTGCCCCGGACTCGTCACGCCCGGCACGGGCAAGGATTCGCATGGCGGCTGCCGCATCGGCATCGCGCCGGGATACATTCACAAGCGCGGCAATGTCGGCGTCGTCTCGCGCAGCGGCACGCTCACGTATGAGGCCGTGTGGCAGCTCACTTCGCGCGGCTACGGGCAGACCACGTGCGTCGGCATCGGCGGCGACCCGGTGAACGGCACCTCGCACCTCGACGTGCTGAAG
>JBBRPQ010000037.1:0-51919 GCA_038227825.1 Chthoniobacterales bacterium | reverse complement strand
CGGCGGGCGCCTTGTCGCCGGCGCGGATGGTCCAGGCGCGCGTCTCCTGCTCGCCGGTGGTGAGGTAGGTGCGCAGGCCGAGGAGGTGATAGACGGCGCGGATGAGTTCGCTCACGCCGCTCGATTTTGCGCCGATGCCCGTGAGGTATTCGCTCGCCTCGGTCTCGCTGAGTTCGCCGAGTTCGCTTTCGATCTGGGCGGAAATCACGATGGCCTCGGTGCCGAAGTGCGACGCGGCGTACGCGCGCACGGCCTCGACGAACGGCTTCGCCACGCAGTCGCGTCCTTCGGCGAGCGCGCCGAGATCGGCCTCGGCGACGTTGCATGCGAAGATGGTAGGCTTTCCTGAGAGCAGGAAAAATTCGCGCATCAGCTTCTTCTCGTCGTCGGAAAGTTCGAGCGTCGTCGCGGGCTTTCCGGCGTCGAGATGCGGCTGGAGTTTTTCGCAGAGCGCGACTTCGGCCTTCGCGATCTTGTCGCCGCCGCGCGCGGCTTTCGTCTGGCGATCTTTCCGCTTATCCACGGCAGCCAGGTCGGAGAGGATTAGTTCGGTATTGATGACCTCGATGTCGCGCACCGGATCCACGGTGCCGGAGACGTGATGGATGTCCGCGTCCTCGAAGCAGCGGACGACTTGCACGATGGCATTCACTTCGCGGATGGCGCCGAGGAACTTGTTGCCGAGCCCTTCGCCCGACGCCGCGCCTTTCACGAGCCCGGCGATGTCCACAAACTCAATCGCCGCGGGCACGAGCTTCTTGCTGCCGCTGATTTTGCTGAGCACCTCTAGGCGCGAGTCCGGCACGATCACCACGCCGACATTCGGATCGATTGTGCAGAACGGATAGTTCGCCGCCTGCGCCTTGCGGGTGCGGGTGACTGCATTGAAGAGGGTGGATTTGCCGACGTTTGGAAGGCCGACGATGCCTGCGCTGAGCATGATGTGTTTTTCTTGGAAAAGTGGGCGCGCAATTCACAGGGGCACCGCCGCACTGTCGAGCGCGAAAGCCGGGATGGGTCATTGCCCACTTTGCGAAGAACTACGCAGAGTCCTGGAAATGTGTGAACGATCCGGTTCCGGGTCGGATACATTTGAACGCGGCCGCGATGCGCGGGACGCGAGATTCTCAATACTGATCCCGGAAATGACTGCCGGGATTTCCGTGTTTACGCTGCGTGACCCTGCAATTCGTCCGCCTGGTGCGCGACTTCGAGGACCAGCGACTGCCAGTTCGTCTTGATGCTGTGCGGGTAGGGCGCGGTGTCGTGGACTTCGGCGACACGGCCGGTTTGCCACCGCGAGATTTCCGCAAATGCGTCGTAGCCGAGCTGCTTGGTGCCGTCTTCGAGTAGGAGGAGAGCGTGCGCGACGTTGCCCTTTTCAAAATACACGCGGCCGCTCTGGCGGTTGTTCGTGAATTCCAGAATGCTCGATGCACCGCTCATGCACTTGAGCTGCACGATGTCGAGAGGCGTGAGGCCGCTCAGCGTGGCGCGGAAATTTGATGTCTCTGTCGAGTTTTGCTCCGACCAGCCGAGCAGCTTGCCGATGGCCGTGCAGAGCTGTGCGCGCTGGATCGGCTTGCTGAGGAGCTGCACCACGCCGAGCTGTTCGGCACGGGCGCGATTTTCATCGGACGGTGTCGCCGTGACGATGATCGCGGTGGCCTGCGGCTGAAGCACGGCGGCTTCGCAGAGGAAATCAATCCCGTCGCCATCCGGGAGACCGATGTCCACGATAAAGAGATCCACGAAGATTCCCGCCATTTTCTCGCGCGCCTGCGCGATGGAACTGGCGGTGAGAAGCGTGTAAGGGCGGGGGAGGGAACTCAGCGCATTGCGGACGAAAAACTGCACTGTGCTGATGTCCTCTATCAGTAGGATGGTGGCAGTTGCGTTGCTCATATGGTGTGTTGGCTGCTTTTGATGAAAGCACCTGCCGCGCCATGTCCGTGCCGGGGAATCATATTCTCTGAAAAATCCCCGGCTTCGTGATGTTCGTCCCACGGGGACAATGTGCCTCGACTGTCCCGCCCGGAATGCCTACGCCACAGCCATGAAAGCCGAGCCACCTCCACTCCGCATCGGAACCCCCTGCCCGAAGAAGTGGGATGACATGTCGGGAGACGCGAAACGGCGCTTCTGCGAGCACTGCCAGCTCCATGTCCATAATCTCTCCGGGATGTCGCCGACTGAGCGCACGCATTTCGTCGAGGAGTCGAGGGGACGCGCGTGCATCACCTATGAGATCCGCCCGGATGGCATGATGGTCACGCCATCGCGATGGAATTGGGTGCTGCGACCGTTGCGAGCGGTCGCCGCGTTGATTGCTGCGATGATACCGTTCTCATTTTCTTCCTGCGCCACTTCCTCGTGCTCATCGCGCCGTCTGGCGGGGACTCCGATGCCGCCACCCCCTGAGCAAGGCGCCCCCAAAAAGCCCAGCGATACCCGGCTCACAGGGATAGTTTGCCCAACGAATGCCGGGCAGATAACCGGCAGCGTGCGAAGTGGCGGCGATGTGCCTGGAAAATACGAATAGGCTTCCAGATTCCCGCGTTTTCGACGCGTGCAGCCTTTGCGCGCCAGCTCCGACATGGTCGGCACGCCCGCTGGGCTCGACAAGACTCTGAGCGAGGAAGAACTGCGCGATCTGATGACGTATCTGCTGAAAGAGAAACCCTGATCGCCGCGCCGCGCCTGCCGTCTTGCTCCGTCTCGTGCGATTGCTCATGGTCCGTGCGTGCTTTCTGAAATCGTCCTCCATCTTGAGAAACTTCTGAATCACGCGAACGTCGGTGACTACCCTGGCGCGCACAATGGCCTGCAGGTTGAAAACAGCGGGCGCATCGCGCGTGTGTGTGCAGCGGTGGATGCGTGTGAGGCAGTTTTTACTGAGGCTTCGCGAGTGCCGGGGACGCTGCTGCTCGTGCATCACGGTCTGATGTGGGGCGGTGCACGCGTCTTCACTGGCGCGCTGCGGAGGAAATTGAAGATGTCCTTCGATGCGGATCTAGCCGTGTTCAGCTCACATCTGCCGCTCGATCTTCATGCCAAGCTCGGCAACAACGCGCTGCTGGCAAAGGCGCTCGGGTTGCGAAAAGCTGCTCCTGCATTTCAGTCGAAGGGGCAATCCATCGGATTGATCGGAGAGGTGGATTGCAGTCGTGCGGATTTTGCAAAGCGGATCGAGCGTGCTGCCGGCGGCCCGGTGAATCTCGCGCCCGGCGGTCCCGCGCGTATCCGACGAGTCGGAGTCGTGACGGGCGGAGCGGGCGATCTCATCTCGGAGGCTGCGGCGATGGGGTGCGATGCATTCGTGACAGGCGAAGGTGCGAACCACACCTACACGCTCGCGGAGGAACTGGGCGTGAACCTTTTTTACGCGGGTCACTACGCGACGGAGACTTTCGGCGTGAAAGCGCTCGCACAGCACGTGGCGCGGAAATTTCATCGGAAATGGGAGTTCATTCATCACCCGACCGGACTATGACTTTTTCCCACACGGCGGCGCATTGCGTGCGGCACTCAGCGTTGTCCCAGCGCGGGCATAGTCCCGAGCCATGCTGCCTGGCGGCGCGGCCAGTCATTTGCCCGGCATGAACTACGCGCCTCCGCTGGAATGCTTCGAGTGCGGTGCTGCGCTCACTTCGCCGGATCGTTCCGGACTGTGCGTGAAGTGCATCCTGCGCACGGGGCTCGTCAGCCAGCTTTCGCCCGGTTCGTTCCCGAAGCTTGCGGAAGGACTCACTCCCGACGGCAAGGTGAACGAGGCGTTCAATTTTGGCGGATACCGGATCCTCAGCCTGCTCGGTCGCGGCGGCATGGGCGCGGTGTACGAAGCCGAGCAAATCGCAAACGGTCGCCGCGTCGCCCTGAAGGTGCTCGGCACCAGTCTCGCGACGCCTGAGATGCAGGCGCGGTTTGTCCGCGAAGGCCAACTCGCCGCAGCCGTGCGGCACAGGAATGTGGTCGCCGTTTTTGCCGCTGAAAAAATCGAAGGCGCCGCTGTGATCGCGATGGAGATCGTTCCATCCGGGACACTCTATGATCGCGTTTTGCTCGAAGGCCCGATGCTGTCCGGCGTTGCGGTGGACACAGTGTTGCAGATCATTGACGGACTTGAAGCCGCCCACGCTCATGGCGTGCTGCATCGAGACATCAAGCCGGCAAACTGCTTCCTGTCACCCGACGGTGCGGTAAAAGTGGGCGACTTCGGACTTTCCATCTCGATCGCGAAGCAAGGTGATGCCGCCGTGGACGAGGCGGGTCAGATCGTAGGCACTCCCGCATATGCTTCGCCGGAGCAACTCTGTGGTGAGCCTACCGACGTGCGCTCGGACATCTACTCAGTCGGTGCGTCGCTCTATTTTTTCCTCACCGGTGTATGCGCCCACGACGAGCGGACTGTGGATGAGGTCATCGCCGCCGTGCTCGACGTGGAGCCAGAGCCACCTGCGGATGTACAGTCTGGAATTCCCCGCGATCTTTCGCGGATCGTGATGCGCTGCCTTGCAAAAAAGGCGGATGTGCGCTTTGAGAGCTACGCTGCGCTGCGTGCCGTGCTCCTCCCATTTCGCTCGGCGGCACCGGTGCCCGCGCCGCTTGGCTTGCGCTTCATCGCGGGCGTGATGGATCTGCTCGTGATGATCGCGCCCTCCCTCATCTTTCATTCGGCGAAAGGCAGTGAGTGGGGCATGCTCGTCGGGCGCGATGCGGCGTCGATAGGCGTCTATCTTTCCTTTGTCGCATGGGAAATTCTCTGCGTGTGCGTCCCCGAGGGATTGTGGGGCGCGGGACTCGGAAAGATGGTGTGCGGCATGCGCGTCGCGATGCCTGGCGGCGGTGCGCCGGGGTTGATGCGCGCGATCAGTCGTGGATTCCTGCTGGCCGTGGCGATGCACCTTGGGGATGTGGTGACGTGGTTCCTCCGTACGTCCGCAGAATACCAAAATGCGGTCGCGCGGGCGAAATTTTTGCCGGAGGAAATGCTCGGCATGGTGCTGCTGGTTCTCCTTTTTCTGCCGATGCTGCGGCGCAAGGGCAATGCTGCGCTGCACGACATCGTCACCGGCACGCAGGTCATCCTCGCGCCCGTGGTCGCGGGCCGTCTGAAAATCCCCGATGCCACTGCGAACCCGCCGAGTCTGAGCGGCAGGCGCATCGGGCCATTCGCGGTCATCCGTCGCGAAGGCGACTGGACCATTGCGCGGGATGAGGTGCTGGATCGCCGCGTCTGGATACGGCTGGTCACGCCTGGAACGCCACCGGTGAGCGGAGCGTTGCGCGACGGATGCCGCACAGGACGGCTGCGCTGGCTCACAGGCCGCCGTTCGGAGGAGGAAAACTGGGATGCCTACGAGGCGCCGGATGGAGCGCCGCTCGTGAACTTTCTCAAGGGCGCACAGCCGTGGTTCCGCGTGCGTTCCTGGCTGCTGGATATTGCGGAGGAAGTGTCCGCATCATTTCTGGAACGGACTCGTCTGGGCGCAGTCGGGCCGGATCGGCTGTGGCTTACTCGTGAGGGGCGCGTGCTGATTCTCGATCACCCGGCTCCCGGCGCTCTCTGCGGCCACGCAAGGCACGTGCACAATGCAGTGAGCGCCCAGGAGTTCATTCGCGATATTGCGTCCGCGGCACTTCCGCAGCGCATCCCGCTGCATGCCCGGACTTTTATCACTGCATTGGGCGCGCATGATTTCGATTCTCCCGCAAGCATCGCCGAGGGACTCCGCGGCGACGCAGAGAAGGAAGCCTTCGTGAACCCGCAGCGCAGACTGCTCGGTGTGCTCATCGCGCCGGCGGTTGCCCTCGGCATTTTGCTCACGATTTCCTTCAGCAATTCGCGTGACGCGCGGAGATTTGACAGACTGTGGGCCTCGGAATACGGCGAGCTCACATCGCCGCGCCTCGTCATCGAAGTGCACAGGGAGCAGCTTGTGGCAAATCCGCTCACGGCTGACCGCTGTGCCCTCGTCCTCTCAGGGCGGTACGGTGAAATCCTCGGCTCGGAAGATTTTTGGAAACGTCCCGAGACAGAGGCATGGCACACGCGTGCGCGCATCATTCTGGATCTGGACTTCGTGCCGGGCGCGGCGGCATCGCGAAAGGCGGAGGAATGGATCGCGCCTTACATCCGTGATCGGGTGGAACGAGAAAAAACGCTGCACGGCTGGCTGCTTGGCGGGACGGATGCGGCGCTGAATTTTCTGGTGCTGTGCACATTGATCGGACTCGCGGGGACCCTGATTTTCGGTGTGCCCCCCGGGCTCCTCATGAGCAATCTGGCCATCGTGACCGAATACGGCGATCCGGCTTCTCGCATCCGAGCGATGTGGCGTGGACTGCTGGGCTGGCTGCCGCTGCTCCTCGGCGCTCTCGCTCTCGCGCTCTGTCAGGCCGTGCCCGGCGCCGCCGTGGCATTCCCATTTGTCGCCATCGGATTCGGTCTCACATTGCTTTGGCTGCTTTCGATTAATATTCGCAATCCCACCCGCGGACTGAACGACATGATCGCCGGGACCTGGCTCGTGCCGCGCTGATCGCACGGTCCGCGAGTCGATCGGCTACGGGAGAGAGAATGCCATCCAGCTATCACCCGTCGGTCCTCCGAGTTTTCCCCCGCCAGTCACGGCCACGACGATGAACTGCCTCCCATTCACCTCGTAGCTTGCGGGTGGTGCAGTGGAATGCAGCGGGAGCTGGCAGCTCCAAAGTTCAGCGCCGTTTTCTGCGTCGAAGGCTCGGAGCTTTTTGTCGCGGGTGCCGCCCGCAATCACGAGTCCGCTCGCGGTGCTCATGCAGCCGCCGAAGCTTTCCTGCCCGGTTTTCGGGGTTCCGCGTGCGGCGAGTTCTGCATATTCGCCGAAGGGCACCTGCCACGCGATTTTTCCTGTGTTGAGATCGAGGCAAGTGAGCGTGCCCCACGGTGGCTTGCAGCCGGGATAGCCTTCGTGATCGACCAGGCGATTCCAACCGGCAAAGGTCCACTTTGGTTTCGCATTTGGATCGATCGGCGGAATGGGCCGGTCGCGACAGAGGATGAAATCGAGCAGCGGCTTCATCTGTTCCTCGGTGATTTGCGGCATCGGCGGCATCGAGCCCTTGCCGTTTTTGATCTGCGCGCGGATCTCGTCTTCCTTCAGCCGCAGGCGCACGCCGCGGAGCGGAGGCGCGTGGCCGATGCCCTTGCGATCCGCGCCATGGCACGCGAAGCAAATCGTCTGATATACTTTCTCGCCCTCGGTAGGGGGCTGCAGAGGCTCCGGGTCGCTGTCGCGGAAACACGTCACGTACCATGGGATTTCGTTGGAGGTGACGTAGAGTCTGCCATTGCGCGGATCGGACGACGCACCGGTCCACTCCGCACCGCCGTGGATGTTGAAAAGGAGCGTCGGCTTTGCCTCCTCGATGCTCGGATACGGCCCGTAGTTCGAACGCTGCACCACGGGCATCACGACCGCCTGCGCCTCCGGCGACGCTGGCAAATCCGCGAGCGTGAACGCCTGCCGCGTAAACGGCTGTGGAGTGAGCGGCTGCGGCTGCATCGGCGCAGGGATGTCGCCGGGCAGCACGCGGCCAGTCACTTTCACTAGACGGAAATCGAAGAGCGGCGCGCCGGTGACGCGGTCGAGCAGCAGCGTGTTGCCGAGCTTTGTGACCTGAGCGACAGCGTCCACCTTCACGCCGCCGCGCTCGACGGTGACGAGATTCGGCGGCGCTGGGATGTCCCAGTCCCACACATCGTGGCGGATTTCCTGAAAGTGCCACAGGCGTTTTCCAGTGAGTGCGTCGATTGCGATGACGCAGTCGGAGAAGAGATTGTCGCCCGTGTGGCCCATGCCGATGTAGTTCGGCTTCGGCGAACCGGTCGCCACGTAGGCGATGCCGCGCGATTCATCGAGCGCCATGCCCCCCCAGCAGTTCGCGCCCTGCTCGATATTGCTCCAAGTCTCGTGGCCGTATTCGCCGGCATCGGGCTTGGTCTTGAATGTCCACAGCATCGCGCCGCTGCGGATGTCGTAGCCAAAGACATCGCCAGCGTAGCCCGCGGCGACGAGGACATGGCGATAGACTGCACCGACGGTGCTCGTCTGCATCGGAATCCATACGCGCCCATTTTCGCCAAAACTTGCCACCGGCCTCCCCGTTTTCGGATCGAGTGCACAGAGCCAGTTGCCTGCGCCGAAAATCACGCGCGGGGAATTTTTTGCATCGCCGGGCCAGTGCAGCAGACCGCGGCGCGCCGGCTGATCTTCGAGGCGCCTGCCTTCCTTTGGCGGTTCAAACCGCCACAGCTCCCTGCCGTTCGCCGCGTCGATTGCGACGATGTTCCACCCCGCCGTCGGCGCGAACATCACGCCGTCCACGATGATGGGGTTGCACTGGATATTCGCCGTGCCGTCCTTCGAGTGATATTCCCATGCGACCTTCAGGTCCTTCACGTTCTGCTTCGTGATTTGAGTGAGGGCGGAAAACCGATTTGAGGTCGGCCCGCCGAGCGAGCGGTCCCAGCGTTTGAAGTCATCCATCTTCGGCCAGTCATTCGTGCGCGTGAGTTCCTCCGTCTTTGCTGCCGGGATGATCCATTCGTCTGGCACATTCTGCGGCGCGGATTGCGCTGCCGACGCACTGGCACCTGGCGTTCCATGTGCGGAGGAAAGTTCGTCGAAATTCCAAATGCTGATCGTCTGCGCATCCTTTTCGAGTGGCTCGGCGGAAGGTGCGGGAATTTCGCGCACACCCTTTGAAATGCGTACGTCGTCGATTGCGCCGTCGCAGCCGAGCTTGCCCTCAACGAGCCGCCCTATCGCAAGGCCGCCCGGAATCACCTGCCCGGTGAGCGGCTTGCACGGAGCTTCATTTACAAGCTTGCCGTCCACGTACAGGCGCACGCGCGTCGCTTCGAGCACCGCGGCAAGTGCGTGCCATTTTCCGTCGCAAATACTCACATCGGCGGACACGTTGCCGCCGCGGCCCGGCTGGAAGATGCTCAGCTTTCCGCTGCCAGCGAATGTGTAGAGCTCCCAATGCTCGGCGGACTGTTTCGTGTCATTCGCGACGAGGATATTGAAATCTCGCGCGCTGTTCACCTTCGCGCGGCATTCGACGGTGATTGGGAATTGACGATACTCAGCCTTGCCTTCGGTGAGCATCCCGCCTGTGAGCGCCTTGCCGAATGCAGGCGAGAGCGAAGCATCGCCGCGCGATGTGCTCGGTGAAGGCGCCGTGAGCTTCTTCCAGGAGCGTGGCGTCGGCTTTTCGCTGATGGCTTTTCCGTCGAGCTGCGGCACAAGCCAGTTCAGTCCGTCGAGATTGTCGAGCAGTCGAAGTTCCGCGTCTTCGCTGGTGTGATTTAGAATTCCGATGGGTCCGCGCCAGCCGCTCTCGCGGATCATTTTCAGCATTGGAAGATCGAGTTCGCCCTGCGCGAGCGGCAGAATTTTGTCCCCGTGCTCATCGCCGCCGCGCGACATGCCGTTGAGGTTCAGCGCGAGCAGATGCGGCTTCATTTTCTGCAGCAGTGCCGGGAAGCGGTCGATGTGTCCGTGTCCGTGGTGCAGGTTATAGACGAGGCCTACATTTGGCATTCCGAGCTTCGCAATGATCTCGATCTGGTTCTCCGGTTCGCCAAACCACCCGCCGTGATTGTAGAGCGCGACCTTCAATCCCTGTGCAGCCGCGGCCTCTGCGATCGGGCGGATGCGCGCGGCTTCCTTTTCCACGCGCTCCTTTTGCTCTGCCGCGTCCTTCGTCGCAGCGCCGCCGCCGCTTACCCAGAGCTGCGGCTTCACACCGTGACGTGCAAAAAGATCGAGTGTCCTTTTCGCCTCGTCGTTCAATGAGCCGGGGAACCACCACGCGGTTAGTTCAATTCCGTGCCGCTTCAGTGCGTCCAGTTCTGCGTCCCAGGTCGGGATGTGCTCAGCACGGTAGTCATAGGCAAAGTGTTTGATGCCGAGTTTCTCAAGCATCTCCGCGCGCTCCCCAGGACCGCGCCGCTTCGAATCAAAGGGAACGATGCACCACGCGACGAGGTTGTCTTTTTCAAAGAGCGCAGGCTCAGCGGCGCGCGCCATGATCGCAATGACGAGGAGGAGAGGGAGCAGGAAGCGCAGCTTCATTGCCGGTACTTCCGCAAAATCGGCACGGGAACGCGAGCGCTGAATCGCGGGCAGCAATCAGTCGAACCATTCGTCCGCGGGGTCGAATGCAGGCACCACGAAATTGAGAACCTTCATCTTTCCGATGGCTCGATGTCGGCATCCCGGTCGGATCATGATCGTGCTCAGCGGCTTCACCGGGATGCGCTCACCGTCGAGTTCGAGAAAGCCTTCGCCTTCCAGTATCACGTACGTTTCGGTGAGTCGTTTGTGATAGTGCGTTCGGGCATTTTCCGAAATCTCGACAAGGTGAGTGGTCGCGAGCGGATTCTGCGAGTGCGCGAAAGCACGACGGGAAGTGCCGCAAGGACAGGGTACGCCCGCGGTGGAATCGAGCTGGGCGAATTCATGGCGTTGCATCCTGGCAGCTTCACCGTGGCGTGAAGGAGGGAAAGCGCGAATTTTTCGCCGGGCTTGTCTTGCTCACGTGGCATCCCTATTCCGTGCGCCATGTCCGCGGAAACGAAGCCTCTCTACAACGCGCGTAATTTTTTCCACGCATCGTGCATTCGGAACGTCAGCCTGTGCGGTGCCGGGTCGGACAAGGACACGCGGCATATCGAAATTTCGCTCGCAGGTTCCGGCCTCGTGTACGAGCCAGGCGACGCGCTCGCGGTGAAGCCGGTGAATGATCCGCAACTCGTTGAGGTCACCTTGCGGGCGCTCGGATTTTCCGGCGGGGAACCAGTGAAAGTGAAGGATGTCGAGAAATCCGTGCGCGAGGCGATCACCCGGGATTTGCAAATTCACTTTGCCGAGAAAAAATTCCTCACAAAGCTCGCCGAAAAGGGCGTGGGAAAGATTGCTGAACTTCTCAAGCCGGAGAACAGCGCTGCGTTCGAGGAATACACTTCCGCGTGGAACGCGTCTCGCGATTGCGTGGATGTGCTTTCGGAATTCCCGGGCGTGAAATTCGAACCTCAGGAATTCACCGACGCTCTGCGCGCACTGAATATCCGGCTCTATTCCATCGCATCCTCGCTCAAGGCGCATCCTGAGCAGGTGGATCTGACCGTGGCTGCGGTGCGATGGAATGCGCATGGCCGTGCACGGAGCGGAGTGTGCTCCACATTCCTCTGCGAGCGGTGGAAGTCCGGCGAGACGGCGGGAGTGTTTGGACAGACGCAGAAACATTTCCGCATGCCTGAGAACCCCGATGCGCCAATGATCATGGTCGGTCCCGGCACAGGCGTCGCGCCGTTCCGCGCATTCCTTGAGGAGCGCGAGACGATGGGCGCAAAAGGTAAGAACTGGCTTTTCTTCGGTGAGCGTCGGTCTTCGTCGGAGTTTTTTTACCGCGAACAGTTCGAGGGTTGGCTTAAGAATGGCGTGCTCGAACGCCTCGATCTCGCGTGGTCGCGCGAAGCCGATGGCCGTAAGGAATACGTGCAGCACCGCATGCACGCTCAGGGCGCACAGTTGTGGAAATGGATCTGCGACGGCGCGTATTTCTACGTCTGCGGCGACAAGGAGCGCATGGCAAAGGACGTGCATGAGGAGTTCATCCGCATCGTGCAGACGCATGGCGGCAAATCGCCGGAGGAGGCGCGCACATTCGTCGAGGAGGAACTGATGAAGGTGCAGAAGCGTTATCGCCGCGATGTGTACTGACGGCCGATCACAACATTCATGACTGCATCCACTCAACTTCCGCGCATCGTCGTCCTCGATGGCCACACTCTGAACCCCGGCGACCTCGACTGGCGCTCGATTGAGATGCTCGGCGAACTGACCGTCCATCCGCGCACTGCGCCAGAAGAGATCCTGTTCCGTGCAGATGGCGCCGAGATCCTGCTTACGAACAAAACGCCTTTGAATGCGGAGATCATCGGTGCGCTTCCCGCGCTTCGCTTTGTCGGTGTCCTCGCCACCGGTTTCAATGTCGTGGATACGGCTGCCGCTGCTGCGCGGGGGATTCCTGTTTGCAACGTCCCCGGTTACGGCACTGCGTCAGTCGCGCAGCACGTCTTCTCGTTGCTTTTGGAACTTGCGCAGCGAACCGGTCATCATGCCGATACCGTAAGGAACGGGCGTTGGAATACTTGCCCGGATTTTTGCTACTGGGATTTTCCGCTCGTGGAACTCGCAGGGCGTACGCTCGGGATCATCGGATATGGCAGCATCGGTGAGGCTGTCGCGCGCATCGGTCTTGCGTTTGGGATGAAGATCATCGCCAGCGCGCGGCGTCCGCGCAGCGTGGACGGTGTGGAGTTTGTATCCAGCGAGGAAATCTTCCGGCGGGCAGATGTCGTCACCCTGCATTGCCCGCTCACGGATGAAACGCGAAGCCTCGTGAATGCCACGCGCATCGCAACGATGAAGTCGGGCGCATTCCTCATTAACACTGGCCGCGGTCCACTCATAGCCGAGCAGGATCTTGCTGACGCACTGAATGCCGGTCGCATCGCAGGTGCCGGGTTGGACGTTTTGTCCACAGAACCACCCGCGCCGGGGAATCCGTTGTTCGGCGCGAAGAACTGCATCATCACCCCGCACATCGCGTGGGCCACCCATGCATCCCGCGCGCGTCTCATGAATGTAGTTGCGGACAACATCCGCGCATTTTTGGCCGGGAAGCCGCAAAATGCGGTGAACGCTGCGGGCTGATTTTCAGCGGACGGTCAGGCGAATGTACGGCTCCGTCGGATGATCGGACTTACAAGTTCAGCTTCTTCATCTCCTCCACGGCGAAATCCGCGGCTCTCGCCGTCAGCGCCATGTAAGTCAGCGAAGGATTCACGCACGAGGCGGAAGTCATGCAGGCGCCGTCGGTCATGAAGACGTTCTTCACGGCGTGGATTTGGTTGCGGGCATTGAGGACGGATGTCTTCGGATCGCGGCCCATCCGTGCAGTGCCCATTTCATGAATGGCCATGCCGAGCGCGGAACCGTTGTCGTGCGTCTTCACGTTCTTGAGCCCGGAGGCTTCGAGCATTTCCTGGGCGTCACTGGCCATTTCGATCCGCATCTTCTTCTCGTTCTCACGGAGTTCGGCATCGAATACCACCACTGGCATCCCCCATTTGTCCCTCCTGCCCTTGTCGAGATACATCCGGTTTTCCTGGTAGGGCAAAGTCTCCCCGAAGCCGCCAAATCCCATGGTCCATTCGCCAGGCTTGGTCAGCGCGTTTTTCAAATCCGCACCGAACGCGAGTTCGGCCACATTCCGCTGCCAGCCTTGGCGGCTCGCGCCACCCTGATAGCCAAAGCCGCGCAGGTATTCCCGCTTGTCGTCGCCGATGTTGCGATACCGCGGGACATAGATCCCATTCGCCCTCCGCCCGTAGTAATAGCGATCCAGTCCTCCTTCCCACACGCCGCTCGCGCCGACGCGGAAGTGATGATCCATGAGGTTTAATCCCAGTTGACCGGAGTCATTGCCAAGCCCATTCGGAAATCGGCTCGAAACGGAATTCATCAGCAGTGCCGTGGAACTGATCGCACTCGCGCAGACGAAGATGATTTTCGCGAAAAACTCGCGGTCTTGCAGAGTCACCGCATCGCGTACCCGCACTCCGGTCGCCCGCTGTGTGCGGTCGTCGTAAACGATTTCCATCACGACAGAATCCGGGCGCAGGGTGAGACGTCCGGTTTTCGCAGCCGGAGGCAGCGTGGAGGATTGCGTGCTAAAGTATGCGCCGAACGGACATCCCATCGCGCACTTGTTGCGGAACATGCACGGTGAGCGACCAACTCCCATTTGCGCCTCGGTCGCCTTCGACAGATTGGCGACGCGCCCGATGGTCATGTGCCGTCCAGGGTAGGCTTTCTCCAGCCACTGCCGCACCTCCTTCTCGACATAATACATCTCCATCGGCGGCAGGAATTCGCCATCGGGCAACTGCGACAGTCCTAGCTTCTCTCCGGAAATTCCGGCGAAGCGCTCCACATAGGAATACCACTGCTCAATGTCCTTGTAGCGGATCGGCCAGTCCACGGCGATGCCGTCGCGGAGGTTTGCTTCAAAATCCAAGTCACTCAGCCGATAGGATTGCCGTCCCCACATGATGGATTTGCCGCCGACAATGTTCGGGCGGAACCAATCAAATCGCTTCACCTCCTTGTAGAGCGAATCCGAATCATTCATCCAATACTTCTCCGTCATCTCATTGTACGGATAGTCGCGGGATAATTTCGGATGCGACTCAATCTGTTCGATGGTCAGGCGACCGTCATACTTCGCATCCCACGGGCTCTTCAGCGCATTCTCATAGCCCGTCACATGCTCTAGTTGCTTGCCGCGCTCCAGCATCAGTACGCGCAGACCCTTTTCGGTTAGCTCCTTGGCGGCCCATCCGCCGGAAACTCCGGAGCCGATGACGATGGCATCATAGGTGAGTTCGTTTTGCAGTGCTAAGTTGAGATGCGCCATGAGCGTGATTGCGGGATGAGGTGCGTGCCAGTGTTGGGAAGTGAAGTAGCGAATCGATTGGCTATGTGGCCCACGCTTTTTGTCCCGGTTGCATCGGCACATCGCCCTCGAACCGGCCGGGAATCGGCAGGTATTCGAGCGCCTTTGTAGCACCAATCTCCGAAGTGAAATACCCGGCCACCGTGAGCTGCTTCATCAGCTTGAAGAACGCCTTGTTGTCCTTCGTGGCACTCCCGATCATCTCGCTCTTCTTTGCGTCGTCCAATTCCGCAAAGCCTTTGCCATGCGCCGTCCTGCTGTCCGCGTCGAGCTTCGCCAGACCTGCATAAAATTTCTCCTGCTCGTCCCGCACGTAGCAATCCCTCATGACTCTGGCGATGAACTGCTCGACCCCGGCCGCCTTGGCTCCCGGCGTATCCGTATTTGGAATGATGACATCCGCCACTTCGGCGAGCAGTTTCAGATGCTCCGCCCCGACAGGGACGCTCCCGCTTGTATTGAGCACCTGGCCCATCAGGCCGGCAGTCAATTGCGCGGAAAGGACTCCGCCCATCATGAGGGTGATTCGTTGGACGGCTTCTCGGCGGTTCATTTTTTGAGTGATGGAAGCAAAGGCTGCTTCGTGTTTTCGATCCGGAAATTTGAGATTGGACACGTAGCTATTTTGCGCGGCATGGGAAACGTGTCCGCATACGCTCTCAACGTGAGTATTTTCGAAATCGCGGCACGGCCATTCGTCTCGGACTACAGTTGACCGTAGAGAATCTCTAGCGTGAGCGCGCAATAAGTGGTCACGAGCACGGCATTGTTCTCTTTCCAGCGTGGGACCTCATTGGTCCATGAGCCATCCTGTTGCTGCAGTTTCATGAGCCGCATCGCGAGGTCGCGGCGCCAGTCGGATTTTTTTCCGCCGACTTCGAGTTCGGTGATTCCTGCGGCGGTGAGGCCCTTGGCCATGAGGTGCAGGTAGTAAAAGTAGCCTTGCTGTTCGAGGCCGGGATTCTCGGCGAGGGTGTAGTGCTTGTTCAGCCAATCGACGGCGGCAACGACACGTGGGTCGTCCTTTTTCACATCGGCGTAGATGAAGCTGAGCAGGCCCGCGTAGCTCATCGAGCCGTAGCTGCGGAGTGCCTTGCCGCCGCCTTCGAGCGTGACTTCGCCGGCGTTGCTCGATCCGGGGAAGTAGATGAATCCGCCTTTGTTTGCGGGATCGCCGCTCGCCCAGGGCTGCTTGTTCGACGGCAGGTTCTGGCACCGGCTCACGAATTCGATCGCGGCGTTCCAATCGAGATCCTTGGTGCTCGGTTTGTCGGCCACGAGGTGTTTCGTGGCGCGTAAGGCTTCCAGCGCGACGAGGGTGTTATCGAGATCGGGATGCCCGCGCTTCGGGCTCGCGCCGGTGGTGCCGTAGCCGATGCCGCCATCGGTCTCGGGCTTTGCCATGCCGGTGGCTTGCTGGCCGACGACGTATGCGCGGGCCTTCAGCAAAAAGTCGAGGTCCTTTGGTTCATTCGCACCGGCGAGCGCGAGCAGGCAGACGGAGGTGTTGTAGTTCGCGAGGCCGGCATCCTTTGCGTAGATGCCGCCATCCGGCTGCGCAAAGCCGCGCAGGTAGCCGTAGCCTTTTGCAACGAAGTCCGCGTTCGCAAAACGCTGCGCCGGGTCGCGCTGGAATGCGACGAGCGGCAGTGCGCTCAGCGCGGGGTGCTGTGTGTCTTTGCCGAAGCTGCCATCCGCATTCTGCTGCGTGCGCAGCCATGCGAGCGAGCGGTCGAGGGAGTCTTTGATCTCGTTGCGGAAGGAGAGATTCGCCGCGTCCTTCGGGAGCGGTTCGTCGGCGGCACGCATCCATGCGCTGGCTCCGAATGCGATCGTGGTGGCGAGGAAGTGACGTCGTTTCATTGGGCGGGTTTGTCTGCGGGTTCGAGCTTGATGGAAAATTCAACCGGCGTCCCGGCGGGCGGCACAGCGTCCGTTTTGACAAACCAGATGTGGTCGTCGTTCGAGCCTGTGCGCGGATTATTGATGAGCGCGCCTGGGAAGGTGACCATGGCGGCGAACGTTCCATCCATCTGCGCGATGAAGCGATTTTCGTAAAAGTAGCTGCCCGTGTAGAGCCATGGGCCATCCTCGGCATTGACGTCTTTCACTGGCTTTCTCGGCGTAAAAATCCGGCGCATGATCCAGCGCTCCGCCGGCGTGGTCTGCTCCTTGCCGGCTTTGTCCGTCCATTTTACGCGGAGCGAAATGCGGTCACCGGTGAGCTTCGGTGTCTTCGCGAGATACTCGGCATCGATGCGTCCCGGCTGCGTCGCGCCTTTCTGTGCCATGCCTTTCGCGCCGAGCAGGAGCATCGCCATGTGGACATCCTGCGGTGCTGCTTCACTCGTGAAGAGGCTCTCGTGTACCGGACCTTGCGGCGATACCAAGAGGTATTCCAGCAGCCCGTCGGTCATCTGTACCTTTGCAGGAAAGGTGACCGTGGCGGCATTCTTATCGAGCCGGACGGTGCCCACCTGAAAAATTCCCGGCGATATTTCCTTCGGTGCGGATAGTTCCGGAGGTGCCTGCGCGAGCAGCGGCGTCGTGGCGAGAAATGTGATGGCGATGCGTGCGAGCATGGTGAGGGAGCGCGGGAACAAAGCCGAGATTCAGCGGAGGAGCAACATCGGTTCGGTCCACTTGCCGCTGCTCGCAAAGCCGTCGCCCGCAAGTCCCGCAGCGAACGCAGGCTTGGCCACCTCTTCATTTGCGCATATCGCTCGGGAAGATGAAACCGTTCCTCCTGCGAACCCTCTCGATTTTTATCGCAAGCATGGTCGCGTGCAGCGCCGCCGACTGGCCGGAATTTCTCGGGCCGAACCGTGATGGCACGTCGCCGGAGAACGGACTTCTGAATCAATTTCCCAGCGAGGGTCTGCGTGTCGTCTGGCAAAAGGACACCGGCACCGGCTATGGAGCGCCGAGTGTGCGCGACGGCGTGGTCGTGCTCCACCACCGCATCGGCGACGAGGAAATCGTGGAGGCGATGAATGCAGCGACCGGTGCATCGCTCTGGAGGCATTCTTATCCGAGCCTTTATCAGGATCCCTTCGGCTACAATAACGGCCCGCGCTGCTCACCGGTGCTCACTGCCGACCGCTGTTACACGCTCGGTGCGGAGGGAGTGCTCAAGTGCCTCGATTTTAAGTCAGGCAAGCAAGTCTGGCTGCGGGTGACGCCGAATGATTTCGAGTTGCCGCAGGCGTTCTTCGGCGTTGGCAGTTCGCCTGTCCTAGAAGACGGGAAACTGATCGTGCAAGTCGGTGGGCAGACGGATTCGAACATCGTCGCATTTGACGCCGCTACCGGAAAGACGCTGTGGCAGAGCGGCGGAGCGAAGACATGGGACGGCGCGCTCATGCACGGCTGGCCGGGTGAACCTTTTGTGAAATGGGATCCTGCGCATCCGGCATTTCAGAAAATGGCGAGCTACTGCACGCCGGTACTCGCGACGATCCACGGTCGGCGCCACGTGCTCACCGTCACGCGGCAGGGGCTCATCTCGCTCGATCCGGCGACGGGCGCGCATCAGTTCTCGTTTTGGTTCCGCTCGCAGCGCGAGGAGACCGTGAATGCGATGACGCCTGTGGTGAGCGGCGATCTCATTCTCATTTCATCCGCCTATTATCGCTCAGGCTCCGTGCTGCTGCGCGTGCGGCCGGATGGCAAAGGCGTGGACGAAGTGTGGCGCAGCCTCGCCCTCGAAATGCACTGGTCGCAGCCGAATCTCGTCGCCGGCCACCTGTTCGCATTCAGCGGACGGAACGAGCCGGATGCGATTTTCCGCTGCGTGGAATTTGCGACTGGCAAAGTAAAATGGGAGCGCGACGAACGCTGGCCGAATGCGAGCCACTCGAAGCTCCGCGCAGGCGAGACGCCGCCGAATGTTTTTGGCCGCGGCTCGACGATTTTTGCCGATGGCAAACTCATCGCGCTCGGAGAAGCCGGGCTGCTCGGCCTTTTCAAACCAAGCGCGGAGAAGGTCGAGGAAGTATCACGCTGGCAGGTGCCGGGGCTTACCTATCCATGCTGGGCCGCGCCCGTGCTTGCTGGTCGGCGGCTATATCTACGCAGTGAGAATAAACTGATCTGCCTGGATGTCGCGCAGGCGAACAAGCGTTGAAGCGTATCGCTTCGCAAGGTGCTTGGCAGCGATGGGTGCCTTGGCTAATCCGTTCACTGATGAAACTTCCCAGCTTCCTCTGGCTCGTCCTTCTGTTCGCGTGCGCGCGTGCCGAAGACACGCGTCTGCGGGTGTCGTCATTCTCCACCATCCTCACCGAAATCGTGACTGAGGTCGGCGGGGAAAGGGTGGCTGTGACTGGGCACTTGAAGCCCGGAATGGATCCTCACGAGTTCGAGCCGAAGCCAGCGGATCTGAAGATGGTCTCCTCCGCGCAACTCATCATCGTCTCGGCGCGGCATCTCGAATCCTATGTGGAAAAACTGAGCGAAGCGGCCGGCGGAAAGGCTGCGCTGTTGGAAGTCGGCAATCAGCTTCCCGGCCCGAAGGACGATCCGCATTGGTGGCACAGCGTCGGGAATCTCCGGCGTGCGACGCGAATCGTGCGCGACCAATTGATCCGTCTGCGGCCCGATGCGCGCGCCGCATTCACCGCAAATGCGGCGGCGTACACTGAGCGTCTCGATACGCTGGAGCAATGGGTGAAGGCGAAGGTCGCGGAGTTGCCGAAGAACCGGCGCAAGCTGGTGACGAATCATGATTCGTTCGGCTACTTCGCGCGGGAGTTTGGCTTTGAGGTTCACCCCATCGCGGGCCTCACGCAGAACGATCAGCCGGGCTCGAAGAAGGTCGCCGAGATCATCACAGCGATTCGTGAAGAGGGCGTGAAGGCGATTTTTTCCGAAGACATCGAGAATCCGAAAGTGATTCAGCAAATCACACGCGAGACCGGCGCGAAGCTCGGTGGAAAGCTCTTTTCGGACGGACTTGGCGCGAAGCCGAACGACACGGTGGATGCCATGTTCCGCCACAATGTCACCACCATCGTGGAGGCGCTGAAGTAGATGCGCGGTTCGCCGATCCTCCGCGCGGTTTTGGTATTCCTCGCGCTGCTCGCGCTCGCGCCGATGCTGTGGAAACTGACGCGCCCCGCGCTCGCGCAGGCGGACTTAAAGCAGCAGCCAGAAGCGAAACGCGCGACGGTGGAAGTGCGGCTGAATTTTTCCACCGCTGCGACGCGCGTGGTGATTCAGCATCTCGGACGGGACGTGTGGAGCAAGGATGCGCCCGCGACTTCGGAAGATTTTTCCGCAGAGCTTCCGTGGCCGAAGGAAGGCGTGGAACTTCACGCGCTGGTGACCTGGCCCGAAGGCACGCGCAACGCCGCGATGCGCGTGCGGCTCACAGCGCCCGATGGCACCGAATACGACCGCTCGGCGTGGGGCAATGCCAAGACGGATGACGTGCTGCGATTCCCATGAAGCACAATCATTCGCTCAAGATTGCCGATCTCACGGTGAGCTATCAGCGCATTCCTGCGCTGCATCACATTGGCTTCGACGTTCACTGTGGCCAATGCGTGGGGCTGCTAGGCCCAAACGGCGCGGGCAAGACGACCCTGCTGAAAACGCTCGCCGGACTCATCGGACGAGAGACGGGGACGATCCACTTTCACGGACGCGAGGTGAGGGGAGCCACGCCGGATATCGCGTATCTTCCGCAGCGCGGACAGATCGATTGGGACTTTCCGACCACCGTCCGCGGCCTTGTGGAAATGGGACGCTACCTGCGTCTCGGCTGGTGGCGTAAGTACGGCGCCGCCGATGCCTCTGCCGTGGATTCTGCGATTGCCGCGATGAGTCTGGAGCCTTTGCAGGATCGGCAAATCAATGCGCTCAGCGGCGGGCAGCAGCAGCGTGCATTCATCGCGCGCGCGCTGGCGCAAGAGGCGCACGTGCTTTTGCTCGATGAGCCTTTCACCGGTCTCGACAAGCCGAATCAGGACACACTCCGCGCCACTTTTCGCTCGCTACGGGAAAAGGGGAAGCTGCTGCTGGTCTCGCATCACGACCTTGCCTCGGTGCCTGCGATTTTCGATCAGGTCGTGCTGCTCAATGGCGAACTCATCTCCGCCGGTCCGACTGCGAAGGCATTCACCGAGGAAAATATTCAGCGCGCGTATTCCACGCGTGTCTTTGCCGGTGTGGACCACGGTCACGCCATCTGAACCATGCACTTCTTTAGCGATCTCTGGAGCCACGAATTCATGCGCCGCGCTCTTGCCGGTGGCGCGCTCATCGGATTCACAAATGGCTTCCTCGGCACCTTCATCATCCTGCGCCGCATGTCGCTCATGGCCGATGCGCTCAGCCATTCGATGCTACCGGGGCTCGCAATCGGCCTCGTGCTTTTCGGCCTCAGTCCCGGCGGCCTTTTCCTCGGCGGAATCATCGCCGCATTTCTCGTCGCCATCGGGGCGATGCTGCTCGCGCGCGCATCGCGCCTGAAGGAAGATGCGTCGCTTGCAATCTTGTACACGGTGGCGTTCAGCGTGGGCGTCGTGCTGCTGCAATACCTCCCGACCAGCGTGGATCTGAAGCACTACCTTTTCGGCAATATCCTCGGACTCGGCGACGCGGACCTCTGGATCGCTTATGGCGTCGCTCTCGTGGTCGTGCCGGGCCTCCTGCTGCTCATCCGTCCTCTCATGCTCACGCTTTTCGATCCGACGGTCGCGCGCAGCCAAGGGGTGAAAGTGAACGCGCTGCACCTCGTCCTCATCGTCGCGAGCGTGCTCACGATGATCAGCAGCGCACAGGCCGTCGGCGTCATTCTCATGCTCGGTCTCCTAGTCACTCCCGCGGCGACGCTCTACATGCTCACCGATGACTTCGGGAAAATGCTATGGGGCGGCGCTGCACTCGGCTCCGTTGGGTCCGTGGCCGGGCTGGTGATTTCATACCGCTTCGACCGCGTCCCGAGCGGCGCAGCCATCGTGCTGGTGCTCGGTGCAGTCTTCCTCCTCGCGTGGATTTTCGGCCCGCGCTACGGCTTGGTGGGTCAATATCGGAAGCGTCGGCATTTCCACGAGGAATCACTCTCGCGGTGGGAGCACGGGGAAGAACACAAGCACTGATGCTCCGGACAGATGCGCTCAATGTGGTGCCGACGACTCGTCGGCATTTCGCGTTTGGGGCACGTTTGCTTTTCAGCCGGTAAAGTGCGTGCGGGGTTCAGACTTTCGTGTTTCCGAGCGCCTGAGCCGACGACTCGTCGGCACCACATTAGTCCATCACGAATTCCGCCAGTAGTCAGGCAGGTTCTTCTTTGTCTCGCGGAGAATTTCGAGGATGGCCTTGCGGTCTTCGGCTGTGAGGCGGGCAAACTGCGCGTCGTCATTCTTCCCCGTAAGAATGTCGTGCAGCTTCTGCAGGATCACCTCTTTGATCTCAGGTGCGATCGCATCGAATGACGGCGAGTAGATGAGGAAGCTGCACGGGTATTTCAACATCCGCTTCGTGCAGTCGAGGTCTCGCAAGCTGCGGCCTTTCGAGTCGCGGATGGCACTTGCCTCAAAGTCGCGCACGAAATCAGGGTTGCCCTCGATTTTTCCCACGAGGGGAAATTCCTCGGTGAAAAGCAGGTAGCGCAGGAAGGCATCCACCTGCGAGCGGATGTAGCGCACGTGACCATAGGCGGAGAGCATCTGCTTCGCTTCGATGTTCAGACGCGCCACGTAGTTGTGCATGTGTACCTGATGCTCCAGCACCATGAGCGCGACGATGTCGCTGCCGCTGCCGTGGTATTTTGAAGTATCGAAGTACGGCGAGAGGTCGGTGACGTTGCTCTTGAAGACAGGCACCCGTTTGAAGTGCTCCATATCCTTTTCGCCAATGAGATTGCCGCGATGAAACTGCGAGCCGCTCTTTCCCGTCACGTAGTAGCCGCCCCACCGATCCTTCAGCGGCGTGCATTGTGTGATGTCGCGCACTTCCTCCAGCGTGATCATCTCGCCGCTCTCATCCGTCGGCACGCTGCGCACGAAATGTCCCGGCACCCCGAGTGTACGCTGGCCGCCGTGGCACGAGAGGCAATCCGTGCTGCGGGTGAACTTCGGCTTCCGCACCTCCTCCTGCTCGATGAAATAGAACGTGCCTCCGAGTTTCGGATCCACGGCTGAGGTCTCCATCACCGGCGCGCCGGGGATGTAGCCGATGTAAACGTCGTCGCTGAAAAAGACCGAGCGCGGATTGTCTGGAGTGATATAGCGGCGCTGGAGAGAAGTCTTCGACATCACGAGCACTTGGGAGGACTTCTTTGCGCCAAAGGCATCGAGCAGCGCTGGCAGGTAGCCGAATTTCTCGTCCCATTTCAGCTTCAGGTCACCGTTGAGAATCTTTTGCTGCACGACCGAAACGGGATCCTGCGGCTGGCTCGTGGAGTAATTGATCGGCTCGCGGTCGTATTCGAGTGGATGGTCCGCGCCTTGGAAATCCTCGGCACGGGCGAATGCCGGCAGGAGCGAAAGGAGAAGCAGGAAAATGCGGTTCATGACTTTGTGAGGTAGATCAGCAGGATGCCGCGTTGCCTGCGTTGATCTTGGTCAAGGTTGGGCCGTTTTTACCAAGGCATTTAGCGCATCGGCGAGACGTTCGTATTCATGGGGTGAATTGTAGGCGTGTGCGGAAACGCGGAACCAGCGCCGTGTTGGTTTTCCCCAGCGGACGAGCGGCACCTCGATGTGGTGATTTTCGAGGAGCAAGGATTGCAGCGGATCGAAGCGAGCAATGACGGCGAGGGATTCGCCGGCCTGAGTTTCCTGAAAGGCGCGGGGCAGGGGAAGCGTGGCCATTGAGCCGAGCATTTCCTCCGGGCACGGCGGTTCGATTTCGAGGCGCTGGCAGAGCGTGCGTCGTGCGGCGAACGCGACATTGTGATTGTGCTGCATGAGCGCGGGCCAGCCGCCGGGGAGCAGATTTTCGCAAAATCGGATCGCGGCCGGGACAGTGAGCCATGCGGTGAGGTCGAGTGTGCCCTGCCAGTCGAACTCGTCATGAAACTGCGAGCGGCCTGCACGCGGCGTATTGTAGCCGTGGCTGATCGCCGCGGGATGCAGGCCGGGCTGCCGGTCGCGCCGCGTGAACAGGAAGCCGGAGCCGCGCGGCGCGCAGACCCACTTGTGAAGATTGCCGGTGTAATACGAGGGCTGCAGCGCATGGAGATCGAGCGGGAGCATTCCGGGCGCATGCGCGCCGTCCACAAATACGGCGATGCCCCGTGGTTCGAGTGCATGGATGATTTTCTCGACCGGGAGGACGAGTGCCGTCGGGCTGGTGACGTGATCCACCAGCACAAGCCGAGTCCGTGGCGTGACTGCCTCGAGAATCGCGGAGACGGCCTGTTCCGGCCCGGCGATGGGGAACGGAATGTGTGCGGTGATCACTTTCGCGCCAGCCCGGTGCGCGCATTCGGCGAGGACGTTGTTGCACGCGTTGTATCCGTGATCGGTCGCGATCAGCTCATCGCCGGGCTGGAGCGTGAGCGAGCGCAGGACGGAGTTCACCGCGGTCGTTGCATTCGGGACGAACACAAGCTCCTCGGCATCCGCACCGAGGAAGCGCGCCAGTTCGGTGCGGGCCGCATCGAGTCGCCCCTCGATCTCACGCCAGAGGAAGCGCACGGGATTGCGCTCCATTTCCACGCGCAGGCGCGATTGCTCCTCCATCACCACCCGCGGACACGCGCCGAACGATCCGTGATTGAGAAATGCGAGGCCGTCTTCGAGCAGCCAGTGGGAGCGGAGCGGATTCATTTTCAGGAAAGTAGCGTAGGTCTCCAGACCTGCGGATGGCGACGGCGCAGCTCTGGAGAGCTACGCTACACGAAAAGAGCGCGAGCTGTGTGCCCGCGCTCTTCCCGTGAAGTGTTCGGTGAAGTCTAGAGTTTCTTGATGAAGATGTTCTTGAACTCGACAGGATCGCTGTGTCCCGCGAGGCCGAAGAAGCCACTCGTGCGATCCTTGCCGGGGTGCTTGCTCTTCGCCATCACGGTTTCCATGTCCACTTTACTGACATCGCAATCGAGGATGACGCTGCCATTCACCTCCACCTTGATGGTCGAACCCTTGACGGTGACCTCCTCGAAATTCCACTCGCCAATCGGATGCTGGTATCCGCGTGCCGCCGCGACCATGCCATACACGGAGCCGTGGGCCTGGCGCGGATCGATCTTGCCCTTCACTTTCTCATAGTTGTCGTCGAGCACTTGGATTTCAGTCATCCCGTCGTAGGCGGTGTTGCCAGTGCCGGGATAGCGAATGGCGAGGCCATTGTTACCACCGGGCGGGAGCTTGAATTCAATGCGCGCCTGGAAGTCACTCAGCGACGTATTCCAATACGGCGTGCCGCCTTTCTTGTCCTGCCACTTCATCACGCCATCCTCCACTTTAACGACATCCGTCGGGCCGGCCCACCCGGTCATGTCCTTGCCGTTGAAAATGGATTCGTAGCCCTGCTGTCCGTGGCTCGCGAGGATCTTGTTTGCCTCGTCGCTGCCGATCTCGCGGACGAAAAGATTCTTCCAGCGGATTTCGCTGCCGTGGGTCTGGAGCTGGATCGGCCCTTTCGGCAAAATCGGAGTGTGCGTTTTTTTGTCGAAGTAATTTTCGAGGATCGCGTGATCCACGACCATCTTTTCATTCAGCCACACGCTCACGCGCGCGCCGACCATCACGATGCGGAAGTGGTTCCATTCGCCAAGCGGCTTGTCGGCGAGCACGAGCGGATCTTTGCCGGGCGCACCTTTCTCGTTGTTCCAGAGTCCACCAGAGCCTTTCGGTTTTCCGAGTTCCACGGCCTTTGCGTCATTCTCGGTGAAGTCCCAGATCTGCACCTGCGGCACGCCGCGGAGGTAGATGCCGCTGTCGCCCTTTGCCAGCATCTTGTAATCCACGAGCAACTCGACATCGCCGTAGTCTTTCTCCGTCGTGAGATAGAGGCCCTTGCCGTCGTTCACGAGTTCGCCGCCGTCCACTTTCCAATGCGCCTGAATGTGCTCCGCGGGAGCCACGCCGGTCTTTGCGTTCGGCTTGTTGATGACAGGGCCGCCTTCCACGGACTGCTTCTTGTATTCGGCAAATTGCTCGGGCGTCGCCGCGAGGATGTCGCGCGGGTCTTTCGTGCCCCAGCCGTACCAGCCGGAAATTTGCTTGCCATCGAATAGGGCGGTGAAGCCCGCGGGCGGCACATTGTCCGCGCCATGGGCGAAGCTGGAGAGTGCGACGAGGAGGATTGGGAGGGTGGTCTTTTTCATGGGATGATTGGGCAAAAGTGGATGCCTTGCGACAATTCGCACGTCATCGGAACGCTAGGGATTATTCAGGCCTGCGGGTCGGCATTGCCGAGCGCGTTCGTCTCGGCGATCACCTCGTCGAGCGCCGCGTAGAAGTCGTTGATGCCCGTGTCCGGGAGGATCACCACATTCGCCTTGCCGCCGCATTTTTCAACGATTCGGAGGAAGCGTCCGCGCGCGTTTTCACGCATCTCGATGGTCATCAGCTTGCGCTCTATTTGGAGCTCGCGCCGTGCGAGCGTCTTCTCATCGGTCCGGAACTGGGAGTGCATGTCGTGAGAGCAAACCGGCTGCGCGTGCGGAATGCAATCACTGAGCGCGGCGGAGGACAGCAGGTGACGATTGAAATTTCGCGTGGGAAGACGGGCGAAGGCGGACGGAACGTGCGGGGCAGAATGTAGGACAGGCTTCCAGTCTTTCGCTAATGAAACGCCGGCGTCCAAACATTGAACAGACCGCCCTGATTCGTATGGGGTTCTCGAGACGTTGCGTCGCAGTCCGACTTCGTGTCGAAGTCCGAATACGATCCTTGCAACCGAGTCAGGCTGGAAGCCTGTCCTACATTGCCCACTACACGATCGGCGATGGCGTCTTCGCCGCTTCCGCTCCAGCGCGGATGGGCGAGACCTTCACGACATTTTCCGCATCGTGATCGATCAGGTGCAGCCAGTCCTCGGTGATGTCTGTCGGCGGGAAGATGTCGTTCTCGTGGTATTCGGCTTCAAGCGAGACAAGCAGGTCGGTCTCGCTGATTCCTTCGTCCTTGCCACTCGCGAGCGCGCGTTTGATCGCGAGCGACTTCGCGCGCTCGATGATGCTCGCGATGATTGCACCGCTCACGAGATCCCCGCGGTAGAGCGTTTCCTTGCGCCCGCTGCGCAGCGTGAGGCTCAGGAAGCGGTTTTCATCCCGGTGCGCGAATTGCGCATCAATCACGCGATCCACGAGATGCGCAATGGTCGCGTCCACACTGCCTTTCGCCGCGAGCAGCGCGGGATCGTAGGGCAGGTCGGGCGTGAGGTAGATGCGGTAAATCTCCTGCGCGCCCTCGCGGGTCGGGCGGTTCACTTTGATTTTCCGGTCAATGCGTCCCGGACGCAGGATCGCGGGATCGATCAAATCCGCGCGGTTGCTCGCGATGATGATCACGGCGTCGTGCAGCGATTCGAGGCCGTCCATCTCCGTGCAGAACATCGGCACCAGCGTGCTCAGGATGCTGTTGAAGCGTCCGGCGCGGCGCGTGCCGAGGATGCTCTCCGCCTCGTCAATGAACACAAACGGCAGGTAGCCCTCGCGGCGCTTCTCACGCGCGGTGGCGAAAATCTCGCGCACGATGCGTTCGCTTTCGCCGACCCACATGTTGAGGATTTCCGGCCCCTTGATGTGCATGAAAAACTCCTTCATCTCCTGCCCCGTCTGCGCGCGGAGCTGCTGCGTGAGATTCCACGCCGTTGCCTTGCCGATGAGCGTCTTGCCGCAGCCGGGCGGGCCGTAGAGCAGGAAGCCTTTCGGCGTCGCGTGGTGAAATTTCGCGTAAAGCTCAGGGTGCAGCAGCGGCCCCTCGATGGCCTCGCGGATCGCGGTGATCGCCTCATGCTGCCCGCCGACTTTTTCCCACGGCAGCTCGGGCACCGTGTCGAGATAGTATTCGTTGCTCTTCGTCCGTGCGAGCACCTCCAGCGCGACGCGGAAATTCGCATCCGCGCGCACTTCGTCGCCGGGCTTCAGCTTTTCCTTGGCGAGCAGTTCGCTGCGGTAGAGAATCGTGCCCTGCTGCCCCGCCTCGCCGCCCACGCGGATGCGATCACTGCCGAGCAGCTCCGCGATTTTCACCACAGGCCCGGCGCGGTCGTAGCCGAGATCGCCCACGACGACATACGCCTCATTCACCAGCACGCGCGTGCCGCGGCGGAATGCGCGCAGATCCAGCCGCGGGTCCACGTTGCAGTAAAACTCCGATCCGCCCACGACGATCTGCGCGAGCATCGCAGGCCGTCCCTCGTCGAACTTCGGAAACGCCGTGACAAAAGTGCCGATGCGGTTCGCGGGCGAAGTCACCTTTTGCAGTGCGGCTTCCAGCTTCTCGATCGTGTCCTGAGCCTCGCCCATGATGTCCTCGCGCTCCGCCACCTCCGAGCGGATTTCCAGCAGATGCGTGCGCATCGCATCGCCCGGTGGGAGTTGCGCGATCAAATGCTCGATGCGTTCCAGCAGACTGCGCGGCTCACCGTTTTGATTGGGCGACGAAGCTCCCCCCTCGTGCGCCGGAGAAAAATGGTCGTCCATTGTTTGAAGGAAGATACATCGGATCGTGTGACGCGCAATCAGTGGCAGAATAGTTTCACGGATAATCGTCCTAGTTTTTTCAGCCGGTAGTGTTGTCATCGGCACGCCGCATTTTCTCCTCCATGAAAAATCCCCTTCGCAACCTGTCGTTCTTCGTCATCGCTTTTCTCTCGCTGCTGCCTGCGCCGTCGCGGGCGGCGGGGAAGCCGAATGTGCTCTTCATCGCGGTGGACGACATGAACAACGACCTCGGGTGCTACGGGCATCCGCTGGTGAAGTCGCCGAACATTGACCGGCTCGCGGCGATGGGCACGCGTTTCGACCGCGCGTATTGCCAGTTCCCGCTGTGCTCGCCGAGCCGCTCGTCCATCATGACGGGGCTGCGGCCGGACACGACGCGCGTGTTCGATTTGCAGTATCATTTTCGCAAAGGGCTGCCTGACGTGGTGACGATGCCGCAGATGTTCTCGAAGGCAGGCTACTTCGCGGCGCGCGTGGGGAAAATCTACCACTACGGAAATCCCGGCGACATCGGCACGAGCGGGCTGGACGATCCGGCGTCGTGGATGGAATTCGTGAATCCCGCGGGCCGCGACAAGACCACGCTGGAGGCGGATGTGATCAACTATTCGCCGAAGCGCGGGCTCGGCAGCGCGATGGCATTTCTGAGCGACAAAGAGGGCAGGGACGAGGAGCACACGGACGGCAAGGTGGCGAGCGAGGCGATCCGGCTGCTGGAGGCGCACGGCGACAAGCCGTTCTTCCTCGCGGTGGGATTCTACAAGCCGCACACGCCCTACATCGCGCCGAAGAAATACTTCGACCTGTATCCACTGGAGAAAATCACGCTGCCCGCCATCGCCACGGATTTTCAAAAGAACGCGCTGGAGCCCGCGCTCGCATCCACGAAACCGTGGCCCTACATGGGCGTGACGCCCGACCAGGCGCGCGAATGCAAGCAGGCCTATTACGCGGCGATTTCATTCGTGGACGCGCAGATCGGCCGCGTGCTCGACGCGCTCGACCTGCTGAAGCTGCGCGACAACACGATCATCGTCTTCTGGAGCGACCACGGCTATCACCTCGGCGAGCACGGCCTGTGGATGAAGCAAAGCTGCTACGAGGAATCCGCGCGCGTGCCGTTCATCGTCGCTGCGCCGGGGCAGAAGGCCGCGGGCAAAGCGTGCGCCCGCACCGTCGAGTTGCTCGACATGTATCCCACGCTCGCCGATCTCGCCGGCCTCACGCCGCCGAAGAATCTCGAAGGCGCAAGTCTCCGGCCATTGCTCGATGATACCGCGGCCGTGTGGAAACGTGCGGCTTACACGCAGGTGCAGCGCGGAGGAATGCCCGGCCACAGCGTCCGCACCGAGCGCTGGCGCTACACCGAGTGGGCCGGCGGCGCGCAGGGCGCGGAACTTTACGATCACGAAGCCGATCCGCGCGAACTGAACAACCTCGCGAACGATCCAAAGCACGCTGCGACTGTCGCGGAAATGAAGGCGCTTGTGAAGAAGCTGCACCCGGTTCCAGTCGAAGGCGGCAAGGCCGATGGTGGGAAGAAAAAGAAAGGCGAATAGCGCTTCACGTTTCGTCTCTTCCGGACACAGTTTCGCAATTATCCCATGAAAAAATCCCTGCTCACTTTCGCGCTCGCGCTTTTCGCTGCGATGCTCATGACGTCCCACGCGGCGACGAAGCCGAATATCATCTTCGTGATGCCGGATGATGCGGGCTACGGGGACTATTCCTGCCTCGGGAGTCCGATCATGAAGACGCCGCACGTGGATGCTTTTTGGAAGGAGAGCGTGCGGCTGACGGATTTCCATGTGAGCCCGACGTGCGCGCCCACGCGCTCGGCGCTGATGACGGGGCGGCATGAATTCAAGAACGGCGTGACGCACACGATCCTCGAGCGCGAGCGCATGACGCTGAAGGCGACGACGATCGCGCAGGTGCTGAAAGGTGCGGGCTACGCGACGGGGATTTTTGGCAAGTGGCATCTCGGCGACGAGGCGGCGTATCAGCCGGACAAGCGCGGGTTCGACGAGGTATTCATCCACGGCGGCGGTGGCATCGGGCAGACGTATCCCGGCTCCTGCGGCGACGCACCGCACAACATGTACGACAGCCCGGCGCTGATGCATAACGGCAAGTTTGTGAAGTCAGAGGGCTACTGCACGGATCTCTTTTTCGGACACGCGATCGAGTGGATGGATGAGAAGCTGGACAAGGGCATCCCATTCTTTGCCTACATCCCACTGAACGCGGTGCATGCGCCGCTGCAATGCCCGGCGGGCTACGAGGAGCATTGGTCGGGGAAGGTGGATGCGACGGTCGCGAAGTATTACGGGATGTTGGAGAACATTGATGACAACTTCGGCAGGCTCATCGCGAAGCTGGACGAGTGGGGGATCGCGAAAAACACGCTGGTGATTTATCTGGGCACCGACAACGGCGGCACTGCGGGCGTGAAGATTTATAACGCGGGGATGCGCGGCAGCAAGGGCACGCCGTACCAGGGCGGCACTCGGGCACCGGCATTCTTCCGATGGCCGGCGAAATTTGCAGGCGGACGCGATGTGGGCGCGCTTTCGGCGCATGTGGACATGTTCCGCACGCTCGCGGATGTCGCGGGCGTGACGCTCGATGCGGCGGTTTCCAAACAGGTCGAGGGGCGCTCGCTCATGCCGCTCCTCACGCAGGAAAAGGTGGATTGGCCCGATCGCACGCTCGTCACTCACGTGGGTCGCTGGCCGCACGGGAAGGTGGAGGATGCGAAGTTTCGCAACTGCTCAATCCGCGATGCGCGATTCACGCTTGTGAACAACAAGGAGCTCTACGACCTCGCCGCCGATCCCGGTGAAAAGACAAACGTGATCGAGCAGAATCCCGAAGCCGCAGCGAAGCTCCGCGCCGCCTATGACCGGTGGTGGACGGACGCGCTGCCGATGCTCGTGAACGAGGATGCGGTCGGGCCGAAGATGAATCCATTCAAGGAAATCTACTGGAAGCAATTCAACGAGCAGCCCGACGAGGTGTCGCTGCGGCAGATGGATCCGGCGAGATTTGAGGAAGGCGGGAAGCGGGGACGCGATGCGCGGAATCCCAAGAAGGACGAGTAGGCCGCTGGCACCCCGAAGTCATGCGCACATTCGCATTGCGCGCGTAATGGGGGCGCAATCACACTGAAGTCATGAAGTCCCTCTCGCGCCGCCGCTTTCTTGCCACGTCCTCACTCGTGCTGCTTGCTGTGCCGTTAGTACGGGCGGCGGAGCCGGAGTGGGTGTCGCTTTTCGATGGTAAGACGCTCGGGAAATGGAAGGAGACGGATTTTGCCGGGCACGCGGATGTGAAGATCAAGGACGGGGAAATCCTGCTGCCGCAGGGCGGGGACATGACGGGGATCAATCTCGAAGCCGCGCCGGCGAAGATGGACTACGAACTCGAACTGAAGGCGCAGCGCACCGAGGGGGATGACTTTTTCTGCGGGCTCACTTTTCCTGTGAACGACAAGTGCGTGTCGCTGATTGTTGGCGGATGGGGTGGCAGCGTCGTGGGAATCTCGAATGTGAATGGCGAGAACGCGAGCGAGAATGAGACGACGCAGTACCGGAACTTCAAGAAGGGGCAGTGGTATCTCATCCGCGTGCGCGTGACGAAGGCGAAGATCGAGGTGTGGATTGACAAGGATTTGGTGGTGGACCTCGACACGGAGGGCAAGTCGCTCGACATGCGCATCGGTGAAATCGAAAGCTCGAAGCCGTTCGGCATCGCGACGTGGCGGACGTCCGGCGTGCTCAAGGATCTCCGCTGGCGGAGGCTTTGAGCTTCGAGCGGTAAGCGGCCCTTTGCTTCGGCACCCTCATGAGGAATTTTCTCCGCCCGTTTGCGCTGACTTGCATTGTCGCATGTGGCTTCACGGCGTCCGGCCCAGCCCGCGCGGAGCAGCCGAAGCCCGCCGTCACCGTGCCGGTCGTCGCGGAGGTCATCTACGCGCCGACGGACTTTGCGGCGCTCAGAAAACGCGTGGGGCGGCGTGTGGTGATCGAGGGAAAGATCGCCGCGGCAGGCAGCAGCCGCAGCGGCTCCACGAGCTATCTGAATTTCACGAAAAACTACCACGACTCGGTCTCGCTCGTATTTCTCGGCAGCAAGGGCGCGAAGGGGATTTCAAAGGCGGAACTCGCGACGTTCGTCGGCAAGAGCATTCACGTCGGCGGAATCCTTGAGGATCGGAATGGCGCTTTGCAGATGCGCGTGTTCGAACTGGAGCAGATGCGCGTGCTGCCGTGAGATATTCGTTCGCGCTGCACGGACATTTTTTCGCCATGAAAAAAACTACGCTCGTCATTCTTTTGTTCGCCGCAACTGCACACGCATGGGATGCCGGCGGGCACATGCTCGTCGGGCAGATCGCCTGGGAACTCAGCAGCCCGAAGGTGCGCGCCGCCGTGGATGAAATGGTCGCGACTCTCGACAGCCGCTACAACGACGGGCTGCCGTACAATTTCATCAGCATCTCGTGCTGGATGGATGATCTGCGCTCGCTGCCGAGGAGTGAATACCCGTGGTCCACCTGGCACTATGTGGATTCGGAAAAGACGGACGATGGGAAGAACTTCAAAGTGCCCGAGGGGCAGAACGTCGTGTGGGCCATCGGGGAAAATCTCAAGACGCTGCGTGACAGGGCGGCTCCCGCCGAGGACCGCGCAAAGGCGCTCGGGATGCTTTTCCACTGGGTCGGCGACATCCACCAGCCGCTGCACACGACGACGTGGAATGATCGGGGCGGCAATGGCTACCTCGTCTCCGGTGTGCATTTCAGCGACCTCATGCCGGGGCAGATTGCGAACCTGCACACATTCTGGGACAAATCTTTCCGCTTCGACGTACGCGAGGGAATGATCGCCGAATTGTGGGCGAATCCAAAGGTCGGCGCGCGGCCAAAGCCGGGCGAGGGGATCATCGCCGAGGAGGCGCATGAACTGATGCGGCGATTTCCTAAGGGCGTCCTCAGCGAACTCGCACAGCCGCGAAATGCGGAGGCGTGGGCGAAGGAGAGTCACCTCATCGGCTGCAAGTCTGCGTACCCGCCGGGGCCGCATCCTGGCAATACCGAGGCGCCGAAGCTCACGCCGGAGTTTGCGCACGCAGCGTATGAAATTTCAGGGCGCAGGATCGTAGTCGCAGGCCACCGCATGGCGGCGCTGCTCGCGGAGATTTTCGGGGAGAAAAAGTAGGCAGGCCAGCGATGCTCACTAAGCGCTCCACTGACTTGCGGTAATTCTCCCAAGAGCCATGCCCCTCCGATTCGCCATCCTTTTTGCAGCAGCCAGCGGAGGCTTTGCGTTCGCGGGTGCGATTGATTTCAGCAGGGACATTCAGCCAATCCTCTCGGAGAACTGCTATCATTGCCACGGGCCGGATGCGAAGGCTCGGAAGGCGGAGTTGCGGCTCGATCAAAGGGAGGGCGCGATGCGCGTGCAGGATGGCGTGGCGGTGGTGAAGCCGGGCGACAGCAATGCAAGCGCGCTCATCGAGCGGATTTTCACGACCGATACGGATGACGTGATGCCGCCGCTGAAATCCAATCGCACGCTCACGCCAGCGCAGAAGGAACTGCTGCGGCGCTGGGTGGACGAGGGTGCGAAGTGGGGTGAGCACTGGGCTTTCGTCGCGCCGAAGCGACCCGTAACCGCGATGGTCAAAGCGCGGGCTGATCTTTCCGCGGTGAATCCGCCGCCGGAGCTTGCCAGCGCTTCCGCCAGCGCAGCTAGGAATGCGATTGATGCGTTCATTTTCAAAAGGCTCGCCGACGAAAAGCTGATGCCCTCTCCGGAGGCATCGCGGGAGAAGCTGCTGCGCCGCGTGACGCTCGACCTCACTGGTCTGCCACCGACGCCGGAGGAACTCGACGCCTTTCTCGCCGACCGATCGCCGGACGCATACGGGCGCAACGTGGATCGTCTGCTCGCGTCGCCGCGCTACGGCGAGCGCATGGTGTGGGAATGGCTGGAGGCGGCGCGCTACGCGGACACAAACGGCTATCAGGGCGATCCGACGCGCTCGATGTGGTACTGGCGTGACTGGGCGGCAGGGGCGTTCAACGCGAACATGCCGTTCGACCAATTCACGATCGAGCAGATCGCCGGCGACCTGCTGCCGGAGCCGAAACACGAGCAGCTCGTCGCGACGGGCTTTCACCGGAATCACATGATCAACGGCGAGGGCGGGCGCATCGCTGAGGAGTCGCGCGTGGACTACGTGCAGGATCGCGTGGAGACGACGGGGACGGTCTGGCTTGGGCTTACGTTCAACTGCTGCCGCTGCCACGATCACAAATTCGATCCGATCACGCAGCGCGAGTACTACCAGCTCTCGGCGTATTTCAATTCGATCGAGGAGACCGGAGCGAATGACGCGGGCGGGCTTGCGAAGCCGATCATCAGTTTCGCATCGGACGCGCAGAGGCAGCAACTCGCTGTGCTGGATCAAAAGGAGAAGGAGGTGAGCCGGGCGCGCATTGCCGTGGAGCAACGTCTCGGTGCGGATCAGTCGGCACTTGAAAAGGCGCTGCTCGGTGCGGATGGCAAACTGCCCGAAGCAAAGTGGCAGGGGCTCACGCCGAATGAAATCTACAGCGCGAATGGCGCGACGCTCGCGGTGCTCGAAGACGGCTCCATTCGCGCGAGCGGCATCAGCCCGAAGACGGACGATTACAACGTGACGATTCACACGACGCTCGGTGGCATCACGGCGTTCAAGCTGGAGGCGCTGCCGGATGATTCATTCGTGAACAAGGGACCGGGCCGCTCGGACAATGGGAACTTTGTGCTCACCGAGGTGTCGCTGCAGGACGGCGGCGCGCCGGTGGTGCTGCACGCGGTGATCGCGGATTTTTCGCAGGGAGGATTTTCCGCCCATGCGGTGTTCGATGGCTCGAAGAAGGGTTGGGCAATCATGCCGGAGTTTGCAAAGGCGCACACGCTGGTGTTTGCGGCGGACAAGGCGCTCCCGAACGGCGGGACGCGCGCTCTGGGTTTCCGGCTGTCGTTTGGCTTTGGCCGCGAGCACACGCTGGGGCGTTTCCGCATTTCCGCGACGACGGACAATCCCGCGCTGCTGCGCCCGGTGCCGGATTCGATCCGCAAGATTGTGGCGAAACCAGCCGCACAGCGCACGAAGGGCGAGCGCGACGAACTCACCGCATTCCAGTCCGAGACGAGTCCCGAGCTCGCAGCGGCGAACAAGGCGGTGGAGGCCGCAAGGAAGGCGAAGGCGGATTTTGAAAAGTCTCTGCCGCGCACGATGGTGATGCGTGAACGCGAGCAGCCGCGCGAGACGTTCATCCTCGTGAAGGGCGCATACAATCAGTATGCGGACAAAGTCACGCACGGTGTCCCTGCGAAGCTCGCGCCGCTCCCCACCGATGCGCCAAAGAACCGGCTGGCGCTCGCGAAGTGGCTCGTGGCGCCGGAAAATCCGCTGACGGCACGAGTAACGGTGAACCGGATTTGGCAGCAGTTTTTCGCCACGGGCATCGTGAAGAGTGCGGACAACTTCGGTCTGCAAAGCGATGCGCCATCGCACCCGGAATTGCTCGACTGGCTGGCGGTGGACTTCCGCGAGAGTGGCTGGGATGTGAAGCGGCTCGTGAAGCTCATCGTCATGAGCGCGACGTACCGGCAGTCGTCGCATGTCGCACCGGGAATGGCGGAGCGCGATCCCGAAAACCGCCTGCTCGCGCGCGGACCGCGGCACCGGCTGCCAAGCTGGATGCTGCGCGACGAGGCGCTCGCAGCGTCGGGATTGCTCGTGGAGAAAGTCGGCGGGCCGCCGGTGAAGACCTATCAGCCATCCGGTATCTGGGAGGATGCGACATTTGGAAAAATCACCTACGCGCAGGATCACGGCGAGTCTCTGTATCGCCGCAGTCTCTATATTTTCTGGCGGCGCATCGTCGCGCCCACGATGTTCTTCGACGTGGCAAACCGGCAGGGCTGTGCGGTGAAAACGGGACGCACGAATACGCCGCTGCACGCGCTGATCACGATGAATGACATCACATTCGCCGAGGCTGCGCGCGCGCTCGCTCAGCGCACGCTGCTGGAGCCGGGAGATGATGCGGCACGCGTCGCGGCGATGTTTCGCCGCTGCACTTCTCGCCTGCCGGACGAGAGCGAGAGTGGAGTGCTGGTCGAGCGTCTTCGCAAGTTGCGCGAGGCTTATTCGCAGGATGCGGAAGCTGCGCGTAAAGTGGTCGCCGTCGGTGAGAGCAAGGCGGATGCGACTCTGGCAGTCGCCGAGCTTGCTGCGTGGACGGGACTTGGGAGCATCGTTTTGAATCTAGACGAAAGTCTGAGCAACGAATGAAACGTCGCGCGCGGATTTCGAGGAACTCATTGAGGACGGTGGCAGTTGCATCGTCCGTATTTGCCCCGTTTTTGCTAATGAACTGCACCAAGTCGCCCAAATCTTCGTCGCAACCAGAGCTGGAGCGCATTGCTGCCGCGAGGCAACGTTGCGGGGTCGAGTTGCGAGCGCATTTTGAAAAGGCGGGCATCGCGTGGCCTGCTCACGAGATTTTCCTGCGCGGGATGAAGCGTGAGAGGCAGCTCGAGCTGTGGGCGCGCAATGGAGCGGGGGAGTCATTCCGCCTTGTGAAAGCGATGCCGGTCCTCGCGGCGTCAGGAAAGCCAGGGCCGAAACGGCGTGAGGGCGACATGCAGGTGCCGGAGGGTTTTTATGAGGTGGATCGATTCAATCCGCTCAGCAGGTTTCACCTTTCGCTGGGTTTGAATTATCCAAATGCGAGCGATCGCGTTCATGCCGATCCGGTCTCGCCCGGTTCGGATATTTTCATCCACGGCGGCAGTGCGAGCATTGGTTGCCTGGCGATGGGAGATGATGGAATCGAGGAAATCTACCTCGCAGCGAACGACAGCCGTGTGCGTCCGGTTCGAGTGCATCTTTTTCCCGCGCGAATGGATACGCCGGACTGGCCGACTTGGCGCGATTCGCAGCTCACGGCGCACCCGGATTTCCGTTCTCTGTGGTGTGAACTCGAGACGACGTGGGTGCGCTTCGGGCGTGATCGGCGCTGAGTTTCCTCGGCCGGTCTCATTTTCCATGGGTGTGAGAAGGCATTTGCTAGGGCGCAAAGTTTCCATTACAGTTCTTTTTCCTTTCCCACTTTTATCATGCGTCGAACGTTCGCAATTCTCTCCTTTATCGCCGGTATTCACCTTGCCCAATTGCCTGTCCGTGCCCAGGGGGTGGACGCTGCGCAACAGCAGTTTGTGGATGCATTTCTCAGTGTGAGGAAGGGTGAGGAGCAGGAGAAGGCAGGCGATCACAAGGCGGCGCTGGCGACTTATCGCTCGGCTCTCGGTACTCTGATGCGCATCAAGCAGGAGAATCCAAAATGGCAGACGGATCTGCTGGATTTCCGAATCAAGAGGACGATGGAGGCCGTGGATCTTATTCAGGAAAAAATGGGAGGAGGGAAGACGGGTGGTACGATGAAAAACATTCCCGGAAATGATCCCGGGCTGGGACTGCCGCCGCTGACGCCGGATGCCGATCCATTGAATCCTCCGGTTGCAGTTCCGAAGAATAGGAAGACGAATATCCCACCTTCTGAAGATGACGGCAATCCGATCGCAGCGGTGCAGCGGCAGATGGAGGAATACCGGCGCCAGCTTTCCGAGGTGAAGGATCAGCTCCGCGATGAGAAAGAGCGGAATCAAAAGCTGACGAGTGAGATCGGTGATGCGATGGAGTCGCGGAAGAAGGCTGAGGTCGCGCAAAAAAAGGCGCAGCAGCTCGCGGATGTTTTCCAGACGAGCATTCATGAACTGAAGACTACGGGTGACGTGAATGGCACGCGTGTGAAGGAACTGGAGGCAAAGCTCGCCGCGGCGAATCGGGAATCGGAATCCACGAAAATCGAACTCGAAGCGCAGGAGGAGCGTGTCAGCCAGTTGCTTGGACGCACCCGCGCGCTTGCTGGCATCGCAGAGTCTGCCGGGACGCTTCCGAAGCAGGTGAAGGAACTTCAGGCAAAGCTGGACGCCGAGCAGAAGGTGACTGCGCAGAAGGGCGAAGAGGCGAAAAAGCGTGAGGCGGACCTGAAGGGCCAGATCACTGCACTTTCCAAGGACAAGGCTGAATCTGCGACTGCCGTCGCGGAGATGAAGGCATTGCAGGCGAAACTCGATCTGGAGCAAAAGTCCAGTGCCAGCGAGACTCTGAAGGCGAAGAAGCGCGAGGAGGATCTGAAGGGGCAGATCGCCACGCTCACGAAGGAGCGCAAGGACGATCGTGAGGAACTGGTGCGCCTGCGCGATCTGAACAAGCAGACCGACAAGCTGATGGCCGACAATGCGACGCTCCTGAAAAAGCTCGGAGATGCGGAGAAGCAGGTTCTCACTTTCAAATCGACCGGCTCGCGTGACACCGAGCTTGCTGCTCTGAGGAGACAGATTGTCGATTCGCAGAAAGCGCTTGTCACTTCGGATCAGAAAAACGCCTCGCTGCAGGCGGAAATCGGTGAATTGCAGAAAAAAGTCACCGAGTATTCGAAGCAGATCAATCAGTTCAAGGTGGACTCCAAGGCGAGTGCCGAGGAACGGAAAAAGATGGAGGACGAGAACAGGCTTCTGCAGGGAATCGTAGTGCGGGTGATGCAGGAAGATGCGAATCGCAGTCAGCGCAAGCGGATGATCCAGAGCGAGGTCAGCAAGCTTCATCTCCAGTCCGATGCGCTGCTCCAGCAGATCAATTTTCTGTCGCAGCCGGTGGTGAAGCTTTCCACGGCAGAGCGGAAGCTCTTCAAAAAACCCGTCATTGAGGTGCAGGACCCGAATACGCTGGTCGCGTTCAAGACGGAAAATACACAGCCCTCCGGCGAAACTGCGCTGCCGGTGCCGGCCCCTGATTCTCCAACGCCGACAACGCCGGAAGCCACTCCCACTCCAAAGCCGCCAGAACCCACGACCGAACCGGCGAAGTCGGATAATCCGCCCACGACTGTGAAACCAAAGCCTGGTGATGATTTGCCGGCGAAGGACGAGACGGAGAAGAAGACCGCCGAGTCGAAGCCGCCTGAGGCGGGTGCGACGCCGCCTTTGTCCGGTGGTGGCGGTGGCGCGAAGCTCCCTCCGTCTGTGAAGCCGCTCGCCGATCAGGCGAAGAAGGCATTCGACAGTGAGAAATTTGCCGAGGCCGAGCGCCTGTACGACAAGACGCTTCAGGTCGCACCGAACAACGTTTACCTGCTCTCGAATCGAGCCGTCGTCCAGTATCGGATGGGCAAATTCAAGCAGTCGGAGGAAACCTTTAAGAAGGCTCTGGCGATCGCACCGGAGGACGCCTTCTGCTGGTCCACGATCGGCATTGTCTATTATCAGGAGGAAAAATTCGACGACGCGGTGAATGCACTCACGAAGTCCCTCGCCATCAACCCGAGGAACCCGACTGCACACAATTACCTCGGGATTACTGCTGCGCAGAAAGGCTGGCAGGAAGCAGCGCAGAAGGAACTGGAGAGCGCCGTGCAACTCGATCCGAAATACGGCGATGCGTGGTATAATCTCGCCATTACTCTCGCGACGAAGCAGCCACCGGACAAGGCCGAGGCCAAAAAGGCATACCAAAAGGCACTCGAGCTCGGGATTCCGAAAGACCAGACGATGGAGGACCTCCTGAAGGAGGAATCCCCGATCGAAGGCACGCCCAAGGTGGAGCCTGCGAAGGAAGACCTGCCGAAGTAAGGTCGCCGCCTATTTGGTCAGAAAGTATCCCTGCTGTTTCGGGGTGATCGGATGCCCGAGTTTTTCGAGCACGGCGAGCATGTCTTCCCAAACTAGTCGCTTGTTCGCATTCTGTTCGCCGGTCGGCCTGAGGAGGAAGGAGGGGTGAAAAGTCGGCATCAGCGGGATGTCGTGAAACTCCTTCCATGTCCCGCGCATCTTCGTGATGCCTGCCTTGTCCATGCCGAGGAGCCCTTCGACTGCGGTCGCGCCGAGTGCGACGATGATTTTTGGCTGAATGATTTCGATTTGCTGGATCAGGTAGGGTTTGCAGACATTCATCTCCTCGTGGGTCGGCTTTCGATTGCCGGATGCTCCGGGAGGCGTGTCTGGGCGACACTTCAGGATGTTCGCGATATAAACGTCCTGTCTCCGGAAGTTCATGGCCTCGATAATTTTGGTCAGGAGCTGTCCAGCGCGGCCGACAAAGGGCTCACCCACCAGATCCTCATCCGCGCCGGGAGCTTCTCCGACGAACATCAACTCTGCCTCGGGATTGCCGACACCGAAGACCACCTGCTCGCGAGATTTCACAAGGTGGGCGCATTGCGTGCAGACCAATACCGGCCCACGAAGGGCGGAAAGCCTGCGTGCCTTTTCTCCCGAAGTTACCGTTAAATCAGTCGTAAATTCCTTTTTGAAAGAAGATTCCAATCTTGGTTTTAATTCCGATATGCGAGTTTTCTGCTGAAGTGTATCCGGATTCGATACGGTTGGCTTTGGCTGCTCCTTCGTAGTTTCGTGTGCGGCAATCCGTGTGATTTGGGGTTGGGCGGACGGTGTGTTCCGCAGCCGATCGCAGACGTCGAGTGTGGCGCGCATGCGCATTCCGTTCGCTTGCATTTGTTGCAGGGCGTTCAGGACGATGTCTGTCGGTTGGTCGCTCATCGGAGGTCTGCCGATACGCCGGCAACGACGAAATCGGGCGGGATCGGTGCGGTGAAGTCGATCGGATTTCCTGTCCTCGGGTGCGAAAAGCCCAGCTTCCAAGCGTGGAGCATCTGCCGTTCAAATTTGCCGCGCTTCCCATACACCTCGTCACCGACGAGCGGATGGCCCAGATGTTTCATGTGTACGCGGATCTGATGCGTGCGGCCGGTGTGCAGGGTGCACTGGATGAGGGTGCCGCATGGGAGTTCGTGGAGCACGAGCCAGTCCGTCACAGCCTCACGTCCGCCGCCGCGCAAGAGCACACCCATTTTTTGGCGATGCACCGGATGGCGGCCGAGCGGCACATTGATCGTGCCCTTTTTCTTTTTGAAAATGCCGGACGCGATCGCGAGGTAGATTTTTCGCACTTCCCGTCCGGAAAATTGCTCAGTGAGCGATTGGTGTGCTGCATCATTTTTTGCCGCGACCATGCAGCCACTCGTTTCCTTGTCCAAACGATGCACGATGCCGGGCCGCTCGATGCCGCCGATGCCGCTGAGCGATTCGCAATGGTGGAGCAGCGCATTCACCAGTGTCCCGCCGGCGTGGCCCGGTGCGGGATGCACCACGAGGCCGGGCGGCTTGTTGACCACGATCAGATCATCGTCTTCGTGCAAAATTTCGAGCGCGATATCCTCGGGCAGATTTTCGGATGCGACGACAGCCGGCAAGGTCAGCACGATCTGCTCACCACCGCGCAACTTGCATGACCGCAGCTTCGTCTCGCCGTTCACGCGGACGTGGCCTTCCTCCATGAGCGACTGGATGCGAGAGCGCGACAATTCGCTGACGCGCGCGGCGAGAAAATGATCCAAGCGTGACCCCGCGTCGCTGGGCTCGGAGACAAAGGCAAAGGTTGTTTCGCTCACTTGGCGGCCTTGGGTTTGGCCTGTTCGCCGGAGACGCGTTTCATCGCGCAGGTCTCCGCCGCGTGGATGAGCAGATCGGCGACGCGGCGTTTCAGTCGCATCCCGCGGAAGAGCAGCAACCCGAGAAATGCGAAGGAAAAAATCCACAGCCAGAAATCGTACGAGTGCGAGAAGAGCTGCCGGTAAAGAAGCGTGCTCAGCAAAATCACGGTGACTAGGAATGTCGTGGGCACCATCATCAGCCCGAGGCGTGCGCGGGTGAGGCACTTCGGCCCGCCGTGATACTCGGTCACAGTCGCGACCTTCACGCTCCACCAGAGGTTCCCATACACGAGCACATCCCAGGATTTCCAGCCCGTGTCCGTAGAATAGCGCCAGCCTTCGTCTTCGAGGAGCTTCACCGTCTCGGTGATGAGGACCTCGCGGCCCTGCCCGGTCTCATTCCAAAAGTCGAGCTGACGAGTGCTCCCGGTATGCGCCTCACGGCTGATGCCCGGTTCCGGCTTTGAGATGACCGCAGTGGGCGTGCGCTTGAATTTGAGCCATGTAAAATAGCGCGCCCAGCCTCGGACGAGTGGCTGGAAAAATGCGAGCACCGCGACCAGCAGCCGGGCACGGATCGAGTCGTATTTTGATTCGATGCGGATATTGACCATCCAGCTCAGAGCGACGCTCACTGTGCCGAGGAGCATGAGCACGGGTACGACGCGCAGCCACTCAAGCGGGATGCCGAGCACGCCGATGAATACCGTCAGCGCGATCCATTCGATGCTGCCAAGATATGCCGCCACCTGCGACTGCTGCGCAGGGTAGAGCGACTGGAAAAGTCCCTGGCCAAAGACACCGTGATAAATCAGCGGACGGCTGAATAGCCATGTGAGCCGCGGCGCACCGTAGATCTGTCCTTTCCATTTTGCCGTCCCTGTCGGTCCGAAGAAGATGAGATGCTTGAATCGAAGCAGCGCCTCGGCCTCTCCGTAGCCCTCCTGCTGTTTGCGGAATGCCGTGAGCGTGAATCTGCGATAGTGCCATACGATCGCGCTCGGAGAAAATGCGACCTCACCGCCTGCTGTCTGGAGGCGCCAGCAGAAGTCCACGTCATCGCCCGCTTTCCGGTATTCCGTGTCGAATCCGCCGGTCAAATCAAACGCCCATCGCCAGAATGCCATGTTACATCCGGGCACGTGCTCTGCGACCGTATCCGTCAGGAGGACGTGGCTCGGTCCGCCGGGACTCGCGGCTACTGCTGCCTGGACCCAGTTCACCGCGGGCGGTGAGATATTCGGCCCGCCGACGCCTGCGAAGTTGCCACTCGTGAGCACGGCCACGAGGTAATACAGCCAGTCGGGATCCGGCATGCAGTCGCTGTCCGTGTACGCGATCACTTCGCCGGACGAGGACTGTGCGCCGACATTCCGCGCATAGCTGAGGCCCATGTTCTTCTGAATCACGTTCACGAAGTGCGGCAGCTTTTGTCCGGACAGCGCGCGCCTTGCCTCCCAGCGTTTCACGATTTTCTGGGTGTCGTCCTTGGAACCATCGTCCACGAGGATGATTTCGAAATCCGGATAGCGCACCTGATCGAGCGCGATGAGGCATTCCCCGAGCGTCTTGCCGCCATTGTAGCTGCATACGATCACGCTGAGTTTCGGATACCGCGCGAGCGGCACCACGCTCGTGATCGGAGCGCCGGTGCCGAGCTTCGCCTTCAAAGTGTGGAAGGCTTTCTTTGGTTTCCTGTCCTCGGTCACGAGGCCGAATTTCCAGTCCGTCACCTCGTTCCCGCCGGTGAACCACTCGTCCGTCCACGAGAAGAAAATCGTCCCCGCAGCGCCGCCCTTCACGACGACGTCAAGATGCCAGTCGAGCACTTCGGATTGCCGGTCTTCACCGTTGCGCAAAGTGTCCATTCCGAATTCGCCCAGGATCAGAGGCTTTTCCTCCGCAATATTCTGCAACCTTGCGAGGTAGCGCTCGAAGTCAGCGCGGCGCTCAAGGTACACATTCAGCGAGAGGAAATCGACATTCGCAGGGCGCAGATATTCCGTCGGTGGGAAGCTCGCATAGCTGTAGAGCGGCCGCGGATCGATCTCCCTTGCGACGTCGATCAGCTTTTCGAGAAAGAGCTGCACACGCTCCGCTCCGAGCCAGCGGATGATCGTCGTCGGCACTTCATTTCCCACGAGATATGCGAAGATCGCCGGGTGTCCCTTGTTCCTTCCGACGACATCGCGCACGACTTGAAGAATCTGCCGCTTGAGCGAGCGCGAATTCAAAAACTCCACATGCTGCGTCCACGGAATGCTCACCAGCACCCGCAGTCCCATCTCCGCCGCAAGGTCGAGCAGCCATCGCGAGGGAAGGTGATAGACGCGGATGAGATTGATTCCGAGTTCCCGCATCTGCGCAAAATCACGCCGCGCCTGCTCCGGCGTGCTCATGAACTCATTGGCCGCATTTGGCCGGAAGGGCCCGTAGGTCACGCCACGGAGGAACCACGGCTTGTCGCCCTCAAAGAAAAACTTCGCCCGCACGGAGATCGGAGGAAGTTCGGTTGCGGGCAGGTTGCTTTCGGACATGTGGGCGGGTCTTTTACGGATGGCGGGGCTTCACCGCAAGCAGAGGCATTCATTCAGAATGTTTCAGAATGCGCAGTCCGTCCCTGAGCTGCCACATTGCTGCCTGATGAGGCGGATATCGAGGAATTGCCACTGATCCCGAATTTTGCTGAAGATGAGCTGCCTTCGGATTCCGTGTTCACCCACCACCAGCCCACCTATCTCCCATGATCAAAAAAATCCTCCTCACTCTCGCAGCCGCCATCGTGTTGTTCCTCGTCGTCGCCGCATTTCAGCCGGCGGATTTCCGCATCACGCGCAAGGCCGTCATACCCGCTTCGCCGGCTGCGGTTTTTGCTCAGATCAACGACTTCCGCAACTGGCAGGCATGGTCCCCGTGGGCAAAGCTGGATCCTGGCGCCAAGAACAGCTTCGACGGGCCACCTGCCGGTGTGGGTTCCAAATTTTCGTGGTCCGGCAACAATGAAGTCGGCGAGGGCTCGATGAAAATCACCGCGAGCAAGCCGGGCGAGAGCGTGGTGATGGACCTCGTTTTTACGAAGCCGTTTGCAGCGACGAATCTCACAGAGTTCACGATGACACCCGAGGGTGCCGGCACTGAGGTCACGTGGAGCATGTCCGGGAAGAACAGCTTCATCGGCAAAGCCATGGGCCTCATCATTAATTGCAACAAGATGGTGGGCACGAAGTTCGAGGAAGGCCTGGCCAACCTCAAGAGTGCCGTCGCGAAGCCTTAGCGCGGCGATCTCTTTCGCTGAAAACGCCGTAATGGCTCAGGCCTTTACTCGTTCGATCCGCGCGCCGATTTGGTTGAGCTTCTCGTCAATGGATTCGTAGCCGCGGTCGATGTGATAGACGCGGTTCACCTCGGTGATCCCATCAGCCTGCAGGCCTGCGAGCACCAGCGCGGCACTGGCGCGGAGATCGCTCGCCATGACGGGTGCGCCGCTGAGCTTTTTCACGCCTTTGATGATCGCCGTGTGGCCGTCGAGTGCGATGTCCGCGCCCATGCGCTTGAGTTCGCTGACGTGCATGTATCGCTGCGGGAAAACAGTCTCGGTGATGACGCTGATGCCGCTGTTCTTGCAAAGCAGTGCGCACATCTGGGCCTGCATGTCGGTGGGGAAACCGGGATATGGTTCCGTGGTGATTTGCACCGGCTTCGGTCTGCCATTGCCACGCACGGTGAGCGAATGCGCCGTGGTCTCCACCTCGTAGCCGCACTCGCGCACGAAGCTGATGACACTTGTGAGATGCGCGGGGTTCACGCGCAGCAATTTCACTTCCGTGCCCATCATCGCACCTGCGACGAGATACGTGCCCGCCTCGATGCGGTCGGGGATGACGCTGTGCTCCGCGCCGTGCAGTTCCTTCACGCCCTCGATGGTGACGCGACGTGTGCCCGCACCTTCGATCTTTGCGCCCATCTTGATGAGGAAATTAGCGAGGTCCACGACCTCCGGTTCGGCGGCCGCGCCTTCGATGATCGTCACGCCTTTTGCGAGGACGGCGGCCATCATCACATTGTCGGTGCCAAGCACGGTGGGGCCATTTTTGCCGCTGAGATTCATCTCCGTGCCGCGCAGGGTGCGGGCGGAAAGTTTCACGTTGCCGTGCTCAATTACACTCGTCGCGCCGAGCGCCTCAAAGCCGCGGATGTGCAAATCAATCGGCCGGTCGCCGATGACGCATCCGCCGGGCAGGGAGACGATGGCCTTCTTTTTCCGACCCAGCAGCGGCCCGAGGACGCAGACGGATGCCCGCATTTTCCGAACGATGTCGTAAGGGGCTTCAGATTTGATCTTCGCCGCCTCGATTCGCACGGTACCGCTCGCCCGCTCGACGTGTGCGCCGAGCTGCGAAAGAATTTGCAGCATGAAGTGGATGTCCGAGAGGTCGGGGACGTTCGAGATGACGCACGGTTCCTTGGTGAGCAGTGTGGCGGCGAGAATGGGCAGCGCGCTGTTTTTGCTGCCGGAGATGCGGACGCTGCCGCTGAGTTTGTGGCCGCCGTGAACGAGTATTTTATCCATGATTTGCGAAGAGGAAACGGTCGCGGCCCTGATGATCTTTCAGGATTTTGACATCGCGCCAATTGGTTGCCGAAAGTTCTGCCGCGAGGATCGCGGTCTGATCGTGCCCGACTTCCAGCGCAAGCATGCCGCCGCCGCGTAGTTTGGCTTGTGCCTGCGGGAGCAGTCGGCGGATGAGGTCGAGGCCCTCTGCGCCGCCATCAAGTGCGGCAGCGGGGTCGCGCTGCACCTCAGGCTGAAGCGCGGCGAGATCTGCCGTGGGAATGTAGGGCAGATTTGCGACGATGAGATCGAACGGGCCTTCCGCTGCGGAGAGCAGATCGCTTTTGGCAAAAGTAACGCGGGCGGCGAGGCCGGTGCTTGCGGCGTTTTCTGTCGCCAGTGCGAGTGCATCGTCCGATGCGTCGAGGCCTGTTACCTTCGCATCGGGCATCGCATTCGCGAGTGAGAGGGCGATGCAGCCGCTGCCGGTGCCGACGTCGGAGATGGTGCCGCATTTCCAAATGCAGTCCGCATTTTTTGACTGTGCGGCAAGCATCTCGCAAAGCTGCTCGGTCTCGGGGCGGGGGATGAGTGCCCGGGCATCGCTTTTCAGAGTGAGTCCGAGAAATTCCACGGTCCCGAGCAAGTGTTGCAATGGCTCGCGCTGTGCGCGGCGGCGGACGAGTTCGCGCAGCGGGCCGAGTTCCTTTTCGCCGAGTGGGCGGTCGAACTCCATGTAGAGGTCCATGCGCCGCTTGCCCATCACATGGGCGAGCAGATGCTCGATGTTCAGCCGTGGACTCTCGACGCCGCTGTTTTGAAAATAGGTCGTCGTCGCGCTGATCACTTCGAGCACGGTTTTCATCGTGCCGCGCTCTGGAGTTCGTGATTGAGCACACTCACGCAATAGATCGCCGCAGTCTCCGTGCGCAGGATGATCGGGCCGAGCGTGACGGGCCGGCAGCCGTGGCTTTTCGCGAGCGAAACTTCCGCAGGAGTGAAATCACCCTCGGGCCCGATAAGGATGAGCACGCTCATTGGGCGTTTCGCCGCTGGTTCCGAGAGGACCTGTTTCAGCGGCACGGCATCGCCTTGCAGCGAACCGATGAGCATCAGGTCAAATTTTTCGTTGCGCTCAAAAAGTGCGCGCGGTGTGCAGGGCTGGGCGACTCGCGGCAGGAAGTTTTGTCCGCATTGCTTGCAGGCCTCGATCGCAGTGCGCTGCCACTTTGCCTGTTTGCGGATGTGGTCATCCTCGGAGCCGCGGACGATGGTCCGTTCGCTCATCAGCGGCGAGATCGCGCCGACCCCTAGCTCCGTGGCCTTCTCGATGATCAGCTCCATGTTCTTCCCCTTCGGCACCGCCTGCGCGAGCGTGATGCGGCAGGGAAGGCGGGCGCTTTTTCCGAGGGATATCTTCCTTAGTTCCGTGCCGGATTTTCCCTGCTTCCCCATCTCGACTTCAGCCTCGTGTCCCTCGCCATCGAAGACCGTCGCCCGTTCGCCCGCCTTCATCCGCAGTACATCGAATGCGTGGTGGCTCTCGGTCGCGTCGAGTGAGAGCCGATCGGGATTCCAAGCGAGACTGGGGATGAAAAAGCGTGGCATCACTATTGGAAAAATTCGCGTGCGCGCTCAAAGAAACTCTTGTGCGGCGGCGGCACTTCGTTCCCGAGCAGTTCCGCAAATTCCTGAAGCTTGTGCTTCTGTTCCGAGGTCAGCTTCTTCGGCACAGCGATGACGGTTCGCACTTGAAGGTCGCCGACGTCACCGCCCTGCAGCTCCGGCATCCCTTTCCCGCGCAGCTTGAAAGTAGTGCCACTCTGCGTGCCTGCGGGAATCTTCAGCGAGGCATCGCCGTGAAGCGTGGGCACGCTGATCTCTCCACCCAGTGCCGCCATCGCAAAGCTGATCGGCAGATCGCAGAAGAGGTTCGATTCCTCGCGCTCGAAGACTTCGTGTTCCTTGATGTGGATGACGACGTAAAGGTCGCCGCTTTGGCCGCCACGGATGCCGGCCTCACCGTTGCCAGTACTCCGGAGGCGCGACCCGTCTTCGATGCCCGGCGGGATTTTCAGCTTGATGCGCGTGCTCTGCTCCATGCGCCCTTCGCCGCTGCACTCACGACACGGTTTCTCCACGGTCTGGCCAGTGCCGCGGCAGCGCGGGCACGTCTGTGCGACTTGGAAAAATCCGCGTGAGGTCACGACTTGTCCGCGTCCTCCGCAGGTGTTGCATGTCACCACTCGCGAGCCTTTTTCCGCGCCAGTGCCGTTGCAAGTGTCGCATGCGCTTGGCTTGGAGACTTCGATCTCTTTCTCCGCGCCGAATGCCGCCTCCTCGAGCGTGATCTGCATGTCGTAGCGCAGGTCGCTGCCGCGCTGCCTGCTCTCGCGATCCTGCTTTGCCCCACCGCCACCGCCTCCGAAGAATTGCTCGAAGATTCCGCCACCGCCACCGCCGCCGCTGCCGCCAAAGACCTCGCGAAAAATGTCGAACGGGTCGTGGAAGCCGCCTCCACCACCGCGCGCGCCGCCGCCGCCGCCTTGCGCAAAAGCTGCGTGGCCGTAGCGATCATATGCCGCGCGCTTGTCGGCATCAGACAGCGCCTCGTAGGCCTCGCCGAGTTCCTTGAAGTTGTCCTCCGCATGCTTGTCGCCCGGATTTTTATCCGGGTGCAGCTTTACTGCGAGTTTGCGGTAGGCCTTCTTGAGATCTTCTGCCGAGACGTTTTTTGCTACGCCTAGGACTTCGTAATAGTCGCGTTTTTTGGACATTCGATTGGAGCGCTATGCTGCTGGCGCGCCCTTGCTCACCACGACCATCGCTGCACGGAGGAGTCGATCGCGCAGGCGGAATCCACGGCGCAACTGACGGATGACGTTTCCTTCGGGAATAGTGGCGGCCTCCTCCTGGCTCACGGCCTCGTGGAGGTTTGGGTCGAATTTCGCGCCGACTGTCTCGATCATCTCCACGCCGCTGCCGGCCATGAATTCCCTGAGCTGCCGTTCGATCATCTCCATGCCGACGACGATGGGCGATTTCGGATCGCCCTTGCGCACTTCCAGCATGCCGAGATCGAAATTATCCAGCACTGGCAGCAGCCGCTCAAGCAGCACTGCCTGCGCGCGTTTGAAATCCTCGTCGCGCTCACGAGCGACGCGTTTGCGATAGTTGTCCAGGTCGGCCTGTCCGCGGAGTGCAGTGTCCTTCCATTTTGCGATTTCGGCCTGCAGCGCAGTGGTCGCATCCTCGGCGGGACGATCTGCGGATTCGGGAGTTTCTTCGGTTTCCACGTTTGGTGTGCTCATTTTTTCAAGATGGTAATCAGTGTGATGTCGTCATGTGGCGGTTGGTCGCCGATGAATGCCTTCACGTCACTGGTGACGCGCTGGACTATGCCTGCCGCGCTTTCGGATGCGCTCGCCTGCACGGAGCGAATCATCGCTTCCAACCCGAATTCATCCCCGTTCCTATCTTGTGCCTCGGTGACGCCGTCGGTGTAAAGGACCAGGCAGTCGCCGGGCCCGAGGACCAGGGAAAATTCTTTCGTGACCCTATTGAATGCGCCCCCGCTGTCAATTCCCACAGCCATTCCGGGCGGATTCACCTTGCTCACGCTTTTGTCCGCGGCGCGATAAACCAGCGGCGCATCGTGCCCGGCACGGATGAGCTTCACCTCGCTGCTCCGCCGGTCGAGTACGACGTAGGCGAGGGAGATGAACATGTCCTCGCGGATGTCCGGGTAAAGTTGCGCGTTCAGCCTGCGAATCACCTCGGCGGGCTGCTCATCAGCTTTCGCGAGCAGGCGCAGCGCGGTGCGGGTCATCGCCATCAGCAGCGCCGCCGGGATTCCCTTTCCCGAGACATCCGCGATCACCACGCCGCAGCGATTTTCGTCGAGCGCGATGTAGTCAAAATAATCACCGCTCACGTAGCGCGCGGGGATATTCGTGCCTGCGACATCGTAATCTGCCAGCATGGGAGGCTCGCTCGGCAGCAGGATGCGCTGCACCTCGTTCGCGATATTCAGATCCTTTTCGATTTGCCGCTTTTCAGTCGCCTCCTTGTGCAGATGGGCGTCGAAAAGCGAGAATGCCGACTGCTCCGCGAGCGCCTTGAAGGTATTGAAATGCTCCGGTCCGAACGGCTCGCTCTTTCCGGATCGCGCGAGCGCGAGCACCCCGAGATGGTGCCCCCCGTAGATCAGCGGCGCGATGAATGCGGAGTTCACTCCGTAGGCGCCCAGCGCCGTCAGCCGCTCATCGCCAGCCAGCAGCGAGAGCGCGACGTTCTCCGAAAGGGAACTTCCGATCAGTCCTTCGCCCACTTTCACCGCCTGCAGACGCACGCGTGCCTGGAGCGAAGTCGTGGCAGTGCCGGTCTCCTTTGGCAGATCGACAAATGGCGGGCTGCCTTTGGAAATGTAGATCGGCTGCAGCACGGAACCGCTTTTGTTTGTGAGATAAAGTGCGCCTCCTTCCGCCTCCAGAATCCGGAGTGCGCCCTCCACGATCATCCCGTGAAGGTCGCCGACATGCGTGTCGTCCTTCAGCGCCTCGCCGATGCCGTGCAGGAAATCAAACACGCGCCGCTCCTCCGTTTGGATCTTCACCTTGTCGCGCATCAGCACCGCGAGCTGCCGCCGGTGCAGGCGCGCTGCCAGCACGCTCCACGCGACGGTCGCGGTGAGCGCGGTGGATAGGATGATTTCAGCCAGCATAGATTTTGCGGGCCGGGAAAATGCGTCCGCTTGTGCCATCGCTGCAAGCATTCGATTTCCCCGAGTGCCGCCCGCATGTCCGCGAGTTGTATCAAGAGCGATACGAAACTGTCTTTGATGTCCTCGGCGGATGGTCCGACACAAGGCTCATGAAACCCTCCGCCACGCTTGCCCACAGCCCTGGTGGTTCTTCATCGGCCTGCGTTTCAGACGTTCTTACCCCAGTCCGTCAGGAGATGCTTCGGTCCCGGTGGTGTGCGATTTGGAAGAGCGCCGTTATTATCACCATTGCAGGCCTGTTGACCGGGGGATTAGCCGTCGCCCAGACATACACGGTCACTGACGTGAGTGCGCCGGGCGTGAATCCCAGCTTTGCGACCGGTGTGAATGGGGGCGGGCTGGTGTCTGGCTACACGACTGTCGGTGCGAACGGCGCGCAGGCGTGGCGCTTCACGCTCGGCATCGGGACGGTGGATCTCGGCTCGCTCGGCGGCACGGATTCGCGCGCGACGGGAATCAACGAGGCAGGCACGGTGACAGGCTACTCGCGCGATGCGGTGGGGCTCGCGCACGGGTTCATTTTTAGCACCGCAACCGGCATGCTGGACGTCGCCGGATTTGGAAATGGCGAGGGAGTTTTCCCGCAGCACATCAATACCGCGGGACAGGCCGCCGGCTTTTCGCCGCTCACGGGAAATGATCGCGCGTTTCGTTTTTCGCCGCCGAATGTCACGCTCGATCTCGGGACGCTTCCCGGCTCGGTGCTGCCCGCGACGGCGGCGGCGTACGGGGTGAATGATTCGGGGCAGG
>JBBRPQ010000036.1:0-52206 GCA_038227825.1 Chthoniobacterales bacterium | reverse complement strand
GGCGCGCACGGCGGCGACCGCGGCGGGATACAATTACCTGAACTACACGCACGACGTGGTGGTCACGGCGAGCAAGCCGAGCGTGGGGTTTGGCGGCATCGCATACGTCGGCGCGCGCGGCGCGTGGCTGGCGAATTCGCAGGGGAATCTCGGCGTGTGCAGCCACGAGGTCGGGCATAATTTCGGGCTGAATCACGCGGGCTTCTGGGACACCACCGACGGCACGCCAATCGGCGCGGGCTCGGCGGTGGAATATGGAAACCCGTACGACCACATGGGCGGCGCGAGCAGCTCGACGGACGCCCACTTTGGCGCGCGCCAGAAAAACTACCTCGACTGGATCGTGGATGCGGACGTGGTGAAAATCACGGCGGACGGCACGACGACGACGCGCATCCGGGCATTCGACAAGTCGGCGGCGGCGGGTGTGAAGGCACTCGCAGTGGATCACACCGGCACGAGCAACGACTACTGGGTCGAATACCGCCAGACTTACACGGACACGAATGCGTGGGCGAAGGACGGCGTGCTGCTGAACTGGGGCGATGTGAACATCAGCAACATGAAGCCGCTGCTGCTCGACTGGACGCCGGGGACGGGCAGCCTCGACGATGCGCCGCTGCTGATCGGGCGCACTTTTTCCGACACGTCGGCGGGCATCCACATCACGCCCGTGCTGCGCGGCACGGATGCAAACGGCGTGGCGTGGATTGATGTGACGGTGAATCGCGGCGCGTTCGCGGGAAATCGCAAGCCGACCGTGGCGGTGACGGCGACGAATGTGAATCCCGCGGCGAATGCGAGCGTGACTTTCACGGCGACAGCGACCGATCCCGATGGCGACACGCTGGGTTATTTTTGGGACTGGGGAGATGGGACTTTCACCGCAAACAACAGCGCAATGGCGGCGAAAAGCTGGAGCGCGGCGGGGACGAAAACCGTGCGCTGCTACGTGACAGACAAGAAGGGCATGACGACCACCGGGCAACTGCTCGTGCAGGTGGGCACGAGCACGACGTTTTTCATCCAAGGCATCGTGACGACGACGCTCGGCGTGCCGGTGGAAAATGCCGTGGTGCGCGCCGACGCGACGCACAGCGACGCGACGGACACCGAGGGCTACTACGCGATCACCGGGCTCGCGGCGGGCAGCTACACGATGACGGCGACGAAGACCGGGCTGACGATCCAGCCGAACGCGGCGTTCTTCACGAATCCCGTGACGGTCGGGCCGAACAAACAGAACACGAATTTCTCCGCACCGCCGGGCGTGCCGTATTTCGGCACGATGAAGGCGGGGCTGCTCGATCAAGGCTCGAATACTGGCGCGGTGATCGTGCCGGTGAGTGACGCGGACACGCTGGTGACTTCGCTCACGCTCACGGGCACGTCGTCGAACACGGCGATCATCCCGAATGCGAGCATCGTGTTCGGCACGATCGGCACGACGGTGCGGACGGTGACGGTTTCCGCGGCGTCGAACGTGAGCGGGCCGGTGAACATCACGATCACCGCGACGGACCCGGAGGGAAACACGGCGAGCTACGTGTATCCCGTGACGGTGAATGCGAAGCCCGTGCTCTCGAATCTCACCGGCAAAACGACACCGGAAAACACGCCGCTCGACATAGACCTGCGCACGCTCGTCGCGGACGACCTGACGCCTGCGGACAAAATCGCGTTTGAGCTTTCGCGCGCCCGCGATGGCACGGTGACTCTGCTTCCCGATGGTCACACCGCGCGTTTCACGCCGGCTCCAAATTACAGCGGCGCTGCGTCTTTCCAGATCACCGCGCATGATCAGTCGCTCGGGACGCGGATGCTTTTCCTCTACGACTTCGAGCCGCCGGATGTCTCGACGGATGCGAAAGTCACGGACCTCTCGAACGCCAACCGCACGGCTGCAATCGAGACTGCCGGAGTCGGCGGCGAATATGCCTATGCGGCCGATGTGCCGGATGCGCTCGCGCCCTACGCGACGAAATCCGCCAGCCTCACGGAGGCAACGACCGGCGCGGCGCGGATACGGAAAGTTTTCGCAAACACTGACCTCGACTACAACGACGCGGACTGGACTTTTTCCACATGGGTGAAGCGCGTGAGCCGCGACTCGGATGACATCATTTTTCACCTCGGCACGGGCGACGGTTTCGGCGTGGAGCCGGAGCTGCAGCTCTATTTCCCCGCGAACAGCGACACGCTGAAGGTCGGAAAATACGGTGCTGCGGGACTGGAAAAGGAAGCGGTCGGTCCGGCGATTCCGACCGGCACGTGGCATCACGTCACGCTGACTTATGATCGCACGGCGACGACGACGGGCACGCTTGCGCTCTACGTGGATGGCTTTGCCTACGGCAGCGTCGCCTCGGTGACGATGGATGTGAGCCAGACCGCGACGCTCGTGGTCGGCGGCGCATACAGCACGACGACGGGGCTCGATGCATGGTTCGACGGTCTGCTCGAAGACGTGACTTTCCAAAGCGGGCTGAGCGGCCGCGCGGAAATCTGGGGCATGGCACACATGGGCACGCAGCATTACCACGGGCTGACGGCGACGGGTTCGGTGACGATCACCGTCGCAGGTACGAATCAGCCGCCTGCGGTCAATGCGATTGCGGATGTGATTTTGCCGATCAGCGGAGTGTCCGCGCCGGTGCCGTTCACTGTTTCCGACGCGGAGACGGAGGCGCGCAATGTCACGTTCACGGCGGCTTCGTCGAACACGGCGCTGCTGCCGGCGGCGGGAATCGTGGTGAGCGCAGCGCCGGCGGCCTGGACGAGCGGTGACATCGGCGCAGTCGGCGCGGCGGGCAGTCTCACGCAGGATCACGGCACGTTCATCGTCGGCGGTGCGGGCGCGGACATCGGGCCGGCGACAGGCGATGAGTTCCGCTGGGTGCGCCAGGATTTTTCCGGCGACGGCGAAATGATGGCGCGCGTCGCGAGCATGGATTTCACGAACACGGATGGAAAAGCAGGCGTGATGATGCGCGAGTCCACGACGGTGACTTCGCCGTATGCGATGGTCGCGGTGACGCCGGGCAGCGGCGTGACTTTCCAATATCGCGCGACCGAGTCCACCGCCGCCGTGGTGAAGGCGACGATCAACGGAGTGGCCGCGCCGTGCTGGGTGCGGCTCGTGCGGACCGGGAGCAATTTCACCGCATTCTATGCGAGCGACACCGATGGCGTCGCGGGCGCGTGGCAGGCGGTCGGCACGGCGCAGGCGATCACTTTCACAGCGGCGACGAATGCGATCGGCCTCGCCGTCACGAGCAAGGTGGACGCGACGGTCTGCACGACGGTATTCGATCACCTCGGCGGCACGGTAAAGCTCGGCGGCGAGCGAACGCTCACGCTCACACCGACGACGGGTGCGTCCGGCACCGCGGTGATCACGCTCACGGCGAATGACAGCGCGACGACTTTTGCGAGGACTTTGAATCTGATCGTGGAGGGGGCGCCGCCGAGCACGACCGTGTGGAATGCCACGGCCGCAGGCAGCCTGCTATGGAGCTCGGGCACGAATTGGAGCGCTGGCACGCCGCCGCCGAACAGCCGTTTTTCAACGGTGGAATTTTTCACCGGCCAGACATTCGCAGCGGGCACGATCACAGCGAGCAACGACACCGCCATCGGCCAGGCGCTGAACGTCCTCACGCTCGGCGGTACCGGGCCCGTCAGCGGTACGAGCGCAGTTTCGATCACGGGCAATCCGCTCCTTTTCCGCCAGGAGACCGTGCTCGCTCCCGCGGTGAACTTGAGCGCGACCATAGGCACCGGGCTCACGTACAACGTCAGCGCCGCGCTCACCCTCGATGCCACGACGACCTTCCAGGGAAATGGCACGGCGACGTTCATTTTCAGCGGCGGGATCAGCGGTGTGGGCGGACTCACGAAGACCGGCGCCAGCAGGCTCATCCTCGCGGGCACCAGCAGCTATCTCGGCCTCACGACGATCAGCGGCGGCATTTTGCAAATCGGCAACGACGGCGCGACGGGCACGCTGGCGGCGGGCGATGTGGTTGACAATGGGACGTTGCGCTTTGATCGCACGGGCACGGTCCTCGTGCCGAACAACATCAGCGGCACCGGGGGCATCACGATTGACTGCCCGATCAACAACGGCACGATTGTGCTGAGCGGCGCGAACAGTTTCACCGGCGGCGTCACGATCACCTCCGGTGCACTGCGCATCACTCACAGTGGCGCGCTCGGCTTAGGCACGAAGACGATCACGGCGAGCAACGGCAGCGCGGGCGGCTGCCAGCTCCGGCTCGACGGCAGCGGCGGGGACATTGATCTGCCGGCGACGATCAAATTCACGACGAGCAATGTGAACGGCGCGATCGTCAACGAGGCCGGCAACAACATCCTGCGCGGGAATTTCACGCTCTCCAGCGGAGGCGGCGACACGAAGATCGTGGTGAATGTCGGGACGCTCACTCTCGATGGAAACTTCGTCCCGAACACCACGGCGCGCGGCTTGCAGCTTGCCGGTGTCGGCACCGGTTTTTGCAATGGCATCATCGGCAACGGCACCGCGACGCAGATCGTCTCCGTGATCAAGGGCGACGCGGGGACATGGACGGTCGCCGGGGTGAACACTTATTCCGGCGCGACCACCGTGAGCCTCGGCACGCTCAAGCTCGGCGATCCGAGCGCGCTCGGAAACGGAATCGGCGGCACTAGCGTCGCGTCGGGCGGCGCACTCGATCTGAATGCGCAGGCGGGCGTGAATGAAGTCGTCACGCTCAACGGCACAGGCGTCGGCGGCACCGGGGCGCTCGTGAACAATGGTGTGACCGTCGCGGACGTGGCGAACGGAGTGACCTCTCTCACGGTCACGGCAGGCGGCACGCACAGCGCGGTGCCAACGGTCACGATCAGCGGTATGGGAACGGGCGCGGCCGCCGCGGCGACGCTCGGCGTGACTGCCGCGAGCTTCACGATCACGGGCGGCACCACGGTGTATTCGGTCGCGCCCACCGTCGCGATCAGCGGTGGCGGCGGCACGGGCGCGACTGCGACGGCAGTTCTCACGAGTGGCGTGGTGAGCGGCATCACGATCACGAATGCAGGCATTGGCTTCACCATCGCGCCTGCGATCGCATTTTCCGCCGGCACGATCACCACGCCAGGCACGAACCCGACGGGCGCCGGCAATGCGACGAATTTCACTGTTGCCACGATCAACGTCACCGCGCCCGGCAGCGGCTACACCGCTGCGCCTGCGGTCAGCTTCGGCAGCGGCACCGGCACGAGCGCGACGGCCCAGCTCTCCGCAATCATCCTCGCCACCGCGAGCAGCTTCGGCGGCACGGGCGATGTCACGTTGAGCGCGCCGGTATCCGGCGCTTTCACGCTCACGAAGGTCGGCACGGGCACTCTCACGCTGGCCGGTGCGAATACGCACGGCAGCACCACGCTCAGCACCGGGCGGCTGGTTCTCAGCGGCAGCGTGAACAGCGCCGTGACAGTGAACGGCGGAACCTTCCTCGGCACGGGAGCGGTGACGGGCAATGTCACTATCAACAGCGGCATTCACGCGCCGGGAAATTCGCCGGGCATCCAGCCGATCACCGGCAGCTACGCGCTCGCAGCCGGCGGCACTTTGCAAATCGAGATCAACGGCACGATCGCCGGCACGCAGTACGATCAGGTGAAAGTGCAGGGCGCTGCGAGCACGGTCACACTCGCGGGCGCGCTCGACATCATCGCCGCGCCCGGCCTCGCTGTCGGCGGCGCTTTCACGATCCTCGACAACGCCGGCTCCGCCGCCGTGAGCGGCACATTTGCGAATCTCCCGCAGGGCGCGGAATTCTATGAGGACGGGCAGTGGTGGCGCATCAGCTACACCGGTGGGACGGGCAACGATGTCGTGCTCACGCGCATCGCGCCGAGCGCGTGGCAGAGCTGGCTGGCGGTGAATTTTGGAACTGGTGCAAACGATGGCTCGATCTCAGGTGATTTCGCGGACGGCGATCGGGACGGCCTCAACAACTGCCTCGAATACGCATTCGGTGGAAACCCGCAGATCGCCGCACAGGCCCAGATCCCGAAGGTCGGCATCGCAGGTGGCCGGCTTGCGCTCACTTTCACGCGCACGCTGGCGAATACGGACATCACGATGAAAGTGCAGGCATGCGATGCACTCACCGGCACTTGGACGGATCTCGCCCGCAGCACCGCCGGTGGAGCATTCACCGCGCTCGTCGCCGGGGTGACCGTCACCGAGACCGGCACCGGTGCGACGCGCACGGTCGAAGTCCGTGATCTCTATCTCATCACCGATCCGCTCCACCCACAGCGCTACATGAGGATACTGGTCACGAGGCCTTGATTCGTGACCGTGCTTTCGCAGTAGTTTGTGCCCGTGGAGGCTTTTGGGATAGCGGACGCGCGGGCAAACCTCTTGACGCTCCGGTGATGGTGGCGACGATGCCTGACCATGCGATTTCAGACATTTTATGAAGGGCGGCATTTTCTCCTGCCCTCGCTCCTGACGGCAATTTTCGGCGGCTGGCTTGCGGCGGATTGGCTCGGCTGGCTGTGGCTGGCGATTCCCGCCGCGCTGGTATTTATCTTCTGCGCAAATTTTTTCCGCGACCCGGAACGTCCGATGCCGGCGGGTGCGGATATCGTGGTCGCCGCCGCGGATGGTGTCGTGGATGCGGTGGAGGTCGTGGAGGAAAAGGAGGTGCTCGGCCGCCCATGTCGGCGTGTGAGCATTTTTCTGAATGTCTTCGACGTGCATGTGAACCGCGCGCCGATCGCCGGGCGCATCATCTATTCCAAGCATCACCCCGGCACCTATCTCGACGCGCGCGACCCGTACTGCCACCAGAAGAATGAGGCGCTCACGTGGGCCTTCGCCGGCGAAAGGGCGACGCTCGTGGTGCGGCAGATCACTGGCGCCATCGCGCGGCGCATCGTGCCGTGGAGCAAGGTCGGTGCGACCGTGGAGAAGGGACACCGTTTCGGGATGATCCGCTTTGGATCGCGGACGGATATTTTCCTCCCGCTCGATGCCGAGATCCTCGTGAAAGTCGGGGACCGGGTGGAGGGCTGCTCCAGTATCGTCGCGCGTCTTGCGGCACCGGATCCGGGCATCGTGCCGACGGCTGCCCTGCCTTCTCTCCTCGCATGAGCGCTCAAAAGCCATCCGACATGGCGGAGGACGGTTCGCCGAAGATTTATCTTCTGCCGAATCTGATGACGGCGGGGAACCTCTTCTGCGGTTTTCTCGCGACGCTGAAGATCGTGCAGGGCGCTCTGCTTGTGAATGCGGCGCAAGCGCAGGCAGTCGTGTCCGAACGCGCGCTCGATGCGGGCAATGTGCATTTCAAAACCGCGATCTGGTGCATCCTTGCGGCGTGCATTTTTGATCTGCTCGATGGGCGCCTCGCGAGACTCGGCGGGACGGACAGTGCATTTGGGCGAGAGTTCGATTCGCTGGCAGATATCGTGAGCTTCGGTGTCGCACCGGCGCTGATGGTCAGCCGCGTGGTGCTGCGCGATTTTGAAAAACTCGGCTGGCTCGTCGCTTCGCTGTACCTCATCTGCGGAGCGCTGCGGCTGGCTCGGTTCAATTGCATTGCTGCATCCGGAGTGCCCGGCGCGGGCAAGGACTTCAAGGGCTTCCCCATCCCTGCTGCCGCCGGGCTCATCGCGAGCATCACGCTTTTCATGCTGTGGCTGAATAACGACATGCTCGAGCATAGCCTCGCCAAATGGGTGCTGCCGCCTCTGCTGGTATTTCTCTCGTGGATGATGTTCAGCGGCTTCCGCTATCCGAGCTTCAAGGCAATCAACTGGCGCACGACGCGCAGCGTGCCAAAGTTCATAGCCATCGTCGGCATCATCAGCCTCACGGTGATGTATTACCAAAGGATGCTCGCGGTGATTTTCATCACCTATCTCCTCTACGGGTTCCTGCGTCCGTTCCTTTCGCGGAGCATCAAGGAAGGAATCGAGGACGAGATCGAGGACGACGACGAGCCATCAGCACCATGATTCGCGCGGTCCTTTGCCTTTTGCTGCTCGTCGCATCCGCGTTTTCGGAGGATGTGGTGAAGCCGGAGTCACTAGGGTATCGGCTGGTGTGGGGAGATGAATTCGACGGCAAGGTGCCAGATGCGGCGAAGTGGCACACCGAGTATGCCCCGAAAGTTCACCCGCTCGGCTGCAACAACGAACGCCAGTCCTATGCGCCCGAAAATGCCACTTTGCGAGATGGGCACCTCGTCCTGCGCGCGGAAAGGAAAGCGCACGAGGGGATGCGATTCACGAGCGGAATGATTTCGTCGCATGACATATTCTCACGTGAATACGGATGGTTCGAGGCGCGCGTAAAATTGCCGAAGGGGAAGGGGATGTGGCCCGCATTTTGGATGCTTCCGCAGTCGAAGGCATGGCCGCCGGAACTTGACATCATGGAGCACAAGGGCCGGCTCCCGAACCGTGCATTCCTCACGCTTCACGAAAAGCAGGCTGGCACGTGGAGGCCAAGGTCAACGGGCAAGGAATGGGACGGGCCGGACTTCACGGCGGACTTTCACACTTTCTCTCTTGAATGGCTGCCTGATGGCCTGCGCTGGTTTGTGGACGGCATTGAGCGCCACCGCTGGAATGGCAAGGCCGACTTCGGCCCGATGTACCTCATCCTGAATCTCGCTGTAGGGGGCGACTTTGACGGAGGTCCCGATGCTTCCACGCCGTTTCCTGGCGAGATGGAAATCGACTGCGTGCGCGTCCTCGCGAAGTGAATTGCGGGCAGTGCGGTTCGATTTGACGAGCGGAAATGTTCCCCGGAAATCGGAGGGGCTACAGCACTTTGCTTGCGTCGTCGCCGAGGAAGGCGCGGAAGCGGTTCTTGTCGATCGCTTTCATGTAGGCTTCGACGGGGCTGACCTTGCCCTGCTGCATCACCTGCCAGATGGCGTCGTCCATGAACTGCATGCCTTCGCCTTTTCCAGCGATGAGCACGTCCTGCAGCTTCTGTGTCGCGCCTTCGCGGATGATGGAAGCGGCTGCGGTATTCACGACGAGGATTTCGTTCACGGCGAGCCGTCCACCCGTATCGCAGCGTTTCAGCAGGAGCTGCGCGACGACTCCGCGAAGGGAATTCGCGAGCATGGTGCGCACCTGCGACTGCTGGTCGGCGGGGAAGACGTCCACGAGACGATCGACCGTCTTGCGCGCGTTATTCGTGTGCAGTGTGCCAAAGACGAGCAGGCCCGTCTCGGCCGCGGTGAGTGCGAGCTGGATCGTTTCAAGGTCACGCATTTCGCCGACGAGAACGATGTCCGCATCTTCGCGCAGCGACGCCTTCAGGCCCTGCGAGAAACTCGGCGCATGCTCGGGGACTTCGCGCTGCGTGATGATGCTCTTCTTGTTCACGTGCACGAATTCGATCGGCTCCTCGACGGTGATGATGTGCCGCTTGAAGTTCGTATTGATGTAATCAATAAGCGCCGCAAGCGTCGTGGATTTGCCGGAACCCGTGGGTCCGGTGACGAGTACCATGCCGCCCCGCATGTGGCCGAAGCTCTTCACGACCTCTGGGATGCCGAGCTGCTCGAGCGTCATGATTTTCGTCGGGATGAGACGGAAGACGCAGCCGAGGCCGTGGCTTTGTTTGAGGAAATTGCAACGGAAGCGGGAGTCCGCATTCATCTCGTAGGCAAAGTCGAGATCACCTGTTTCCATGAAGCGCGCCCAGCGCTCGGGGCCGGCGATCTCGCTCATCATGTAGGCCATCTCCTCCTGCGTGAGCACTTCGTTGCGGATGGGGAGGATGGCGCCGTGCTGGCGGATCTTCGGCGGTGAACCTTCGCCGAGGTGAAGGTCGGATGCGCCTGCCTCGACGAGGACTTCGAAAAATTGATCAATGTAGGCCATGTCGGAAAGTTCTATTGGGCGTTTAGGAGTTGCTGCCGCATCACTGCCTTTTGCTCGCAGCGCTGGTAGCATTCCTCCTTGGTGATCAGCCCCTCGTTGAAGAGTTCGAGCAGCGAGTCATCCATGAGTCGCATTCCCATTTTGCCGCCCGTCTGCATCACGCCAGGGAGCATGAAGGTCTTGCCGTCACGAATACAGGCTGCGACGGCCTCGGTGCGCATGAGCACTTCGAGGGCGAGGACTCGGCCTTTGCCATCGGCTCGGGGAACGAGCTGTTGCGAGATGATGCCCCGGAGTGATTCGGCGACCATGACTCGTATCTGATCGCGCTGGTCTGTTGGAAAAACATCCAGCACGCGATCGAGCGTGCGTGCTGCGCTGCCGGTGTGAAGGGTCGCCAGCACGAGATGTCCCGTTTCCGAGGCGGTGATGGCGAGCTGGATGGTTTCGAGATCGCGCATTTCACCGACCATGATCACGTCCGGATCCTCACGGAGCGCACCGCGCAAAGCATGGGAAAATCCCTTCGTATGCGTGTGGACCTCACGCTGCGTGACGTGGCAATTCTTCGAGGGGATGAGGTACTCGATGGGATCCTCCAGAGTGATGATGTGGTCGTGCCGCGTCTCATTCACGTAGTCCACCATCGCGCTGAGCGTCGTGCTTTTGCCGCAGCCCACGGAGCCTGTCACGAGGATGAGCCCATTGTGGTACTGCGTGAGCATCTTGAGGGTCGAAGGCAGGCCCAGGTCATCCATCGTGCGCAGCTTCGTGCTGATGATGCGGAAGACGAGATCAATGCCCAGGCGGTGCTTGACAACGGATGCGCGGAAGCGTCCGAAATCCGTCGCGTAGGCAAAGTCCACGTCGCCGCGTTCATGGAGAATTTTTTGCTGGGACTCGTCGAGGAACCCCATCGCGAGCCGCTCGGTCTCCACTCCGTTGAGCATTGGTGCCTTCAGCCAGATCGGTTCAAGATTTCCATAGCGCCGCCAGGTCGGCTGGCAATTCATCGGAAGATGAATGTCGGAGGCGTCCGACTCCTGCCCCTTTTTCAAGTATTCATCCACATGTGCAAGCGCCCCAGTGGGAGCTTCGGAGACGACGATGGCTTTGGGCACTGCGACAGCTGTGGGGACTGCAACTGCTCGTGGCACTGCTACCGGCACGGCTTTTGGCACGGATTCCTGAGGGTGGTTCGGGTCCATTTTTCGAGAAAGAGCGGAGAGAGCTAGAGAGGTTCCGGTTGAAATCAATCCAAACTTTCCATCACGGTCGAGGGGTGTCGCCGGGCTGACCCGTTTTCGGAGGGCGCTGGAAGCGTTTCAGCAGCTCCGCGATGCCGCCGCCTGCGAATTCCGAGATCATCGGGCTCGCGAAGTTGAGCGCAAACTTCGCCGCCGAGAGAATCGCGCCGAGCTTGCCTGCCGCACCGAGCACCTTGCCGGTCGCACGCTCGACGATGATCGTCCTTTTCCTCGATGGCAGCTTTGAAAGTACGAATCCCACGATGGCCGCGCTGCCGAGCCAGGCTGGCTTGTGCCGTTTGAAGTTTTCCTTCGCCCGCGCGGGCACGTCGAGACTTTGCCGCAGTGCCTCGCCCGCAGCGGTGAGCCTTGCGCGCGCTGTCGCGAGTTCGGCTACGATTGCCTGTTTGTCGTTTTCTGCTGATCCAGCCATTCCTGATCTTTCTTTAGTTCGGCGGTCGTCATCGGGAAAAGGGTCGTCCCGAGTTTGCTTTTCATCAAGAGCGCGAGCGCGACCACTCCTGCGAAATGCAGCCCGGCCATCACCATCGCTGCCCATACCCATCCGCTCGGTCCGCCGAAAGCCTTTGCGAGTAGGAACACCGCTGCGAGACACGCAAAGAGCCAGCCGAATGCCCCCAGCACCACCGCCGCACCTGCGAACAGCAGCAGCTTGAATCCATGTGCAGCCGCATCGCGTCCTTCGATGGAGGCCAGCCTCAGCCGGGCAGACGCATATTGCGCGCATGCCGCCAGAAAAGTCCGCGCACGCGCCACCATGCCCGATGTCCCGTTGTCGGGCGATGGCTCCGGATCAGGCATTCTTTAGCGCCGAAAAATCAGGCCCAGCACGAAGCCGACGCCCACGGCCGCAAGAATGCTTTTGGCCGGATGCTCCCGCACGTAGCCCTCGATTTCCTTCTGCACGGTGCGCGCCTTTTCCTGCCACTCACCGGCGACCCCGCCGGCCCGCTCACGGAATTCCCGCGCAGCCTCCGCCGCCGCATCCCTCATCTCCGCCGCTGCCGCGCGAGCGTGAGTTTTCGATGCTTCGAAGTGATCCTGATTGCCGTTGTCGGAAGTGGAGTCGCTCATGGTGCGTGGGATTTTTTCGTTTTTCGGTGCGAGGCCGGTTGTCTATTTTTCGCGGAAAATGATTCGGGCTTTGGTGAGGTCGTAGGGGGACATTTCGAGCTCCACTTTGTCACCTGGCACGATGCGTATGTAGTTCTTCCGCATTTTGCCAGAGATATGTGCGAGGAGGGAATGACCGTTGGCGAGCTCCACCCGGAACATGGTGCCGGGGAGCACGTCCTTCACAGTCGCTTCGGTTCGGATGCAGTCTTCTTTCGACATGAAACGCGCTGCATTAGTGCGCCGTTCCAGACGGTAAATCAACCACGGAATGAGTGTCGGTGCGCGGGGTGACGTGAACCAGGGACACGCCGGGGAGTGCTGTTGCTCCCGCCGAATTTGCAAGTTTGGGCGGCTCGTTCACGTCCCGTTTTGACTGCCAGCGGCAATCCATTGATCTCGTTCCTATCGAGCGAGAAACTTGCTTTCCAATTTGTGAGCGTGCTTGCCGTGCCGCGGCGGACTTCATAGCTTGCAGATTCGTGCGCAACCGCCCTGTCCTGTTTCTTGCCCTCCTTAGTTTTGTCGTATTCCGCCTTCCTGCTCAGCAGCCGCAGTCGGATGAGGAGAGGCGTCGCGCATTTCTCAAGGCGCGCGAGGAGATGACGACGATCCCGTACACTCCGCCGCCCACGACTTCACCTGGGCCGAAGCCCAAGCCGCATACGACTCCGACCGGGGAGAAGCCGCCGCAGCATCCCATCCCGCATGTGACGCCAGTTCCGACTCCGCGGCCTGCAATGGAACCGACCCCGCGACCGACGGCCGAGCCCACGCCCCGGCCCACACCGCTGCCTGTCCTGACGATCACTCCGACTCCGCCGCGCGCAAATATCGTGGTGCGCGAAACCGGTTTCCGAGAGCCGGATCCCGAGCCCGATCCGACGCCCACGCCAAAGCCACGCGGCTTTTTTGCCCGCCTCTTCGGAAGAGGGGAAGGCAGCAGCACCAGTGGCGGCGGCGGCAGCGGGAGCTATCGCTATCTTTCCAGTGCGGTACGTCGCGCGATTGATGGTGCCGCGGTGACTCGCGGGCGCTGGCGTTACATCGTCGTTCACAATAGCGGCACCAGGCAGGGCAATGCCGCGGCGTTCGAGCACTACCATCGCAACGTGCGCAGAATGCAGAACGGGCTCGCATACCATTTCGTCGTGGGCAATGGCACATCATCGAAGGAAGGCGCGATTGAAATCGGCAACCGCTGGCATCGCCAGATTCAGGGCGGTCACGTCCATAGCGACTACCTGAACAACATTGCCATCGGGATCTGTCTCGTCGGTGATTTCAACGTCACCACGCCGCGCCAGGGGCAGCTCGACGCCCTTGCGGAACTCATCACTTATCTGCGGCATCGGGTGGGAAAAATCCAGGGACAAGCTGCCGAGGTGCGCGCGCATAAAAATATCAATCCCCCACAATGGCCGACGGATTGCCCCGGGAGTCATTTTCCGTACGGCTGGCTGGACAGAAAGTTCTGATCGGGCGATGGATCGCCGATGCAGCTAGCACTCACCGGCGCGACGGGATTCGTGGGGCGGCATGTGATCCGGCTCGCGGTGCGCCGTGGCTACGAGGTCATCGCCTTCACGCGTGATCCCTCGCAGACGGTGCATGACTGCATCGGCACTCGCGCTTTTTCTCCGGATGCACCTCTCGATCTCAGCGGGTGTGGTGCGGTGATCCATCTTGCCGGCGAGAATGTCGCCGGACTTTGGACGCCCGGAAAAATGCAGCGCATCCGTGAGAGTCGCGTCCTTGGCACGCGGCGGATCGCAGAGGCCATCGCGAATGCGGCGCACCCGCCCGACGTTTTCGTCTCAGCGAGCGCGATTGGATTTTACGGCGACAGCGGCGATGCGGAACTCACCGAAGAATCGCCGCACGGCACCGGCTTCCTCGCCGACACTTGCCGCGACTGGGAACGGGAAGCCATCGCCGCGGAGTCGCGGTGCCGTGTCGTTCGCACACGCATCGGTCTCGTGCTGGGAAGGCGCGGTGGTGCGCTGAAGATGATGCTTCCATTGTTCAGGCTTGGGCTCGGTGGTCGCATGGGCAGCGGGCGGCAGTGGATGTCGTGGATTCACGCGGAGGACCTCGCGGCCATGCTTTTTTTTGCCGTGGAAAATCTCGATATGCGCGGCCCGATGAACGCCACCGCTCCGTGGCCTGCGCGCAATGCGGACTTCACGCGCGCACTTGCACGCAGCGTGCATCGTCCCGCGTTTTTCGCGGTGCCTGCATTCATGCTGCGACTGTTGCTCCGTCAGTTTTCGCATGAGCTGCTCGACAGCAAGCGCGTGCTCCCCGCCGTGGCGACCGGGCATGGCTTCGGTTTCCGTTTTTCCGAGATCGCGCCCGCGCTTGCGGACGTGACGGCGTGAGATTTCGCATCGCGAAAATGCTTCGCACTCGGCGCCTGTTCCGGTGATTGTGCAAGGATGGCCGTGCCCCAAAACACCATCGCGCTCGTCTTCGACTACGACCAGACGCTTTCCCCGAACTATATGCAGGACGAGGTGCTCTTCCCGTCCTTCGGGATCGATCCGAAAAAATTCTGGCAGCGCTGCCACGCGCTCGTCCACGACGAGGGCTACGACAACGAACTCGCCTATCTCAAGGCACTGCTCGACTACCTCGGCATGGATCGCCCGACGAACCGGCACCTGCGCGAACTCGGTGCAGGGCTGAATTTTTTTCCCGGCATCCCGGAGATGTTTGAGGACTTCAGGAACGGCTTGCTGCGGCCTGAACATGAGATGCTCGGCATCAAGGTGGAGCACTACATCATCAGCAGCGGCATGAAGGCACTGCTGGAAGGCTCTCGTCTCGCGCCACACGTCCGCGCGATCTTCGCGTGTGAGTTTGCCGAGGACTCCTCCGGGCGCATCGCATTTCCAAAGCGCGTAATCAGCCACACGCAGAAGACGCAGTTCCTCTTCCGCATCAACAAGGGCATGCTCGAACACTCGCAGGATGTGAATGACCACATGCCACCCGAATTGCGGCCGGTGCCCTTCGATCACATGATCTACATCGGCGACGGGCCGACGGATGTGCCGTGCTTCACCGTCGTCCGCCAGCACGGCGGCCACGCGATCGCGGTTTACAATCCCGACGACAAATCGCGCACGAGCTTTCGCAAATGCTATCAGCTCGTCGGCGCTGCGGATCGCGTGCGGCATATCGCGCCCGCCGACTACCGTCCCGGCAGTCATCTCCGCCTGCTCATCGAGCAGATGGTCGGCGAGACCGCGGACAAGATCCTCACGCGCCGCCAGCGCGACGTGGAGGAAAATATGGTGCGCGCACCGAAGCACTGAGCACACAAGGGCAGGGGAATCATCCCTCTTGTCTTCAGGCACTCACGACGCTAGAAGAGTTCCACACACCACGCCGACATCATGAAATCCCTCGCTCTGCTCCTCGCTTCGCTGCTCATGCTCGGCTCGGCGGTTCCCACCGCAAGTGCGGCAGACGCGCTGACCACAGCCGCTGCCACCCCAGTCGCGAAAGGTCTGCTGGGTTCGCTTTTTGGCAACAGGCGTTCCTCGGAGGGGGCGTATGTCGCGCCGGTGACGGCCTCAGAGCGCATTAACCGGAGCATCCTCGGCCTGCCGCTTGGAATCCTTCGTGGCCTCGGCAGGGGTGTTTCCAAGTTGGCGACCAAGACGGTTGCCGATCACATCACCCACAACTGACCTGTATCGGCGGACGGTCTGATGTATCCGCCTTCGCGGTGTGAAACGGCAGGGGCCAGAGAGGTAAATTTGCGCGGGCTTTGATTCCGTCTTGGCAAATGCGGGCCGCCTCCTACTTTCGCCCGACCTATGCCGAACTACAAAATCGCCGTCCTCGCCGGGGACGGAATTGGTCCCGAAGTGATGGTCGAGGCGCGCCGCGTGATGGCCGTCATCGAGAAGAAATTCAACCTCACCTTTTCCTGCACCGATGCGCGCGTCGGCGGGATCGCGATCGATGTGGATGGCAAGGCCCTGCCCGAGGCGACCATCCAGATTTGCCGCGACAGTGACGCGATCCTCTTTGGCAGCGTCGGCGGTCCGAAGTGGGAAACGCTCCCGCCGAATGAACAGCCCGAGCGCGGCGCGCTGCTCCCGCTGCGCAAGCACTTCGGACTCTTCGCAAATCTCCGCCCCGGCATCTGCTACCCGCAGCTCACGCACGCTTCACCCGTGCGTCCCGATCTCGTCGCAGGCGGCTTTAACATGCTCTGCATCCGCGAACTCACCGGCGGCCTCTACTTCGGCCAGCCGAAGTACACGCGCGAGGAAAACGGCGAGCAGGTCGCCGTGGACACGATGGTTTACAAGAAGAGCGAGATCGAACGCATCGCCCACGTCGCCTTCCGCGCCGCGCAGGGGCGGCGCAAAAAGGTGACATCAATCGACAAGGCCAACGTCCTCGAAAACTCCGTGCTCTGGCGCAAAACCGTCATCGAAATCGCGAAGCAATATCCCGACGTGCAGCTCGCCCACCTCTACGTGGACAACGCCGCGATGCAGCTCATCAAGGCCCCGAAGGACTTCGACGTGATGCTCGCGGAAAATCTCTTCGGCGACATCCTCAGCGACGAAATGGGCGCCATCGCCGGCAGCATCGGCATGCTCCCCAGCGCGAGCCTCGGCACTGCGAAACCCGGCGGCCTTTACTTCGGCCTCTTCGAGCCCGGCGGCGGGTCCGCGCCCGACATCGCAGGGAAGGGAATCGCAAACCCTCTCGCCCAGATCCTCAGCGTCGCGATGATGCTCCGTTACGCCCTCGGCGAGACCACAGCGGCGGATGCAATCGAGGCCGCCGTGCGCAAGGTCATTGATGACGGACTCCGCACCGGTGACATCTGGAGCGAAGGCACGAAAAAGCTCAGCACCGCTGAGATGGGTGCTGCCGTCGCAGCCGCGATCTGATTTCCGTCCATGTCTTTTCCCATCCGCTCACCCCGCGATCCCGTCAGTGGGATATTTGTCGTTGGTCGCATTCTCGATAAGATCCGCCTCCACGCGCAGGGCAAGCTGCCCGCCGGTTACAATATCGGCGTGATCGCTGGCAAACGCACCTTTGACGACCGCGTGTGCAAGCTCCTCGGAGTGGAGTTTGAAGCCCTCTCCGCGCGCACCTTGCAGGGCGGCACCGACGGGGAAATCCTGGATTGGTGCCTCCAAAATGGCCACCGTCCCGATGCCGAGCAGATCGAACTTTTCAACGGCTTCATGAGCAAGCGCGGGTGGCGCGACCCCGCCACCCCCGGCCTCATCCAGCAGCGCGAATCAGCCGGCCTCGGCCACCGTGAGGACTTGGTGACGTTCTTCGACGTGATGGATGTCGAGGAAGGTCGGCTCCCGTAACCGCCGATGGGAGGAGGCGGGCACCTTTTCAAACGCAAGCCTCGGAACTCGGAAGGCAAGGCAGGGCCGCTTCACGGGGTCTGCGGCTAGCGGCGGAGCGCGGTGGTCAATTCACTCAGCCTGGCCCGTATCGCCTCGATGTCCGCTAAGATGGACGAGTATCGAAACGTGCATGCACGGGCTGGCACGGAGCCCGCTTTAGTGTCACATAAACTCATGGAATATCCCCTCCATTTCGGCAGACAAACTTGGAAACCTCAGAGTGACGGCGAGCTGACGCTCTTCCTCCCTTCCCGTCCGCGCTACGGAACCGCCTTCCATGCGGATTTCACCTTTGTGCCACCCTGGGTGGATGAAGAGGACTTCGAGGCCGAATACCGGAGGATGTACGTGTCGCTGAACGGGAACTTCCCCGAAGGGATGCACTGGGACGACTTGGAGGGGTTCACCGCGGAGGTGCGCGAAGTGGAGCCGACATCCGGCCCGGCGGTGTGCACGCAAACCGACGAGCCGGAGATCCAGATCTGGAGCAGCGGCCAGGGCGCGGGTAGCATACACACGCACGCGCAGGACGGATGGCGGACGCGGCTGAGCCTGGAGGAGTTTGCCGAGGGCGAGCCGCACACGTTCATCTGCACGGTGGAGGCATTTTTTCCGAGCGCACGCGCGCGGGAGGTGATGTCCGAGCTGTGGTTCCAGCAGTTCTTCGGGGGTGAGGATTTCACGGACCCGGAGCGGGAGAAGCTGCTGGAGGAAGGCTGGCGCTTTTCCTATCGCGGGCGGCTGACGCTGGAGAATCTGAGCTGCACGGTGCCGGTGAATGCGGCTCCGGTGCCCTTTGCTCAGGCGATGGCCGCAAGGGAGCTGGGGATGAAGGAGTTTGGCTTCTGCAGGGTGAACGGCGGCGCCCTTGACGGAAGCTACAAGCCGGAGGATGGCGTGAGTGAAAGTGGCCGGCTCGTGGTGCTCTCGCCGACGTCGGAGTTTTTCAAGCAGTGGCAGAAGGACGAGACGGAGAGGAAGAAGCGGACTGAGGGAGAGACGGGCAAGTAGGCGCAGGCGCCTGGCAACGGGTCACGAGCTGGTGCTTTTCCCGCCGAGCGAGGATGAGTCGAAGGCGGCATTTTCGGAGCAGGGGCCGCGGCGCAGTGCTGCACCTTCCGCCTATACGTCGCAAATCTTCACGCCTTGCGCGAGGGAGGCGACCTTGTCGCGGGTGGGGATGAATTCCTGACCGACGAAGCCGGTGTAGCCGACATCGAGCAGCGCCTTCATGATGGGCGGGTAATTGATTTCCTGTGTATCGTCGATCTCGTTGCGGCCCGGGTTGCCGGCGGTGTGGACGTGCGCGATGAAGTCCCTGTGCTGCCTGATGCGCGCGATGACGTCGCCGTGCATGATCTGCACGTGGTAGATGTCGAAGAGCATCTTCACGTGTGGCGAGCCGACCTGTCGGCAAATTTCCACGGTGCGCTCGACGGAGTCGCAGAAGTAGTCCGGGTGGCCTTTCATCTGGATGTCCACGCGGGAGTTCAGCATCTCGATGCAGAGCGTGACCTTTTTTTCCTCGGCGAGCGGGGCGAGAACTTTGAGGCCCTCGACCATGTTCTTGATGCCTTCTTCATCGCTCAGGCCGTGGCGGAATCCGCTGAAGGTGATGAGATTTTTCACACCAAAGTCGGCGCATTGCCCGATGCGTTCGCGGAGCTTCGCATGGCACTCGTCCCACTCGCCGCGGTTTGCAAAGCCCTTTGCAAATCCGTGGCTCCCCGAGATGGCGCAGGTGAGGCCGAGTTCCTTCAGCAGCGGCCAGTGCTTCGGGTCGCAAAGTTCGACGGACTTGAGGCCCATCGCGGCGGAGTGCTTCGCGAGTTCCTCGACGGGCATGGGATTGAAACACCACGGGACGACGGATTGCTTGATGCGGCCATTCGCAATGCGATACGGCGCATCGGCTTCGAGTGCGGAGGAAAGTCCGGCGGTGGCTGCGGTGGCGAGTGTTGCGAGGGCGGAACGGCGATTCATGGGAGGAGGGTGACGTATCGTGAAGGCCGACGGAAGCGCGGAGTTCGCGCGGGTGAATCACACGCGCATCGTCCAATCACTCCGCCCGTATTTTTCTGCCGCGAGAGTTTCAGCGCAGGCGAGCTGCTCCTTTGCAAATGCGCCGCTGCTCACTTGTTTTCCAAAGGACGCCGTGAGGATGGGGCGCAGTGACTCCAAGTCTGGAAGATCCTGGATGCTTCCCTGAAGCAGGAGTCCGTGCCTGGTGCGGCGCAGTGCGGCTCCCGCGACCTTTCTGCCCTGCGTGAGAAGATCGAATTCCGCCGGGCTTTCAAAACACGCACCGGTTCCGATCTCGGTCGGGGGCTGTGCGAGACTCGCTTGGGTCCCATTTTTTGCGATCAGGGAGCCGATGGTCTCATGCACTCTGCGATAGACTTCGCGCGGGGTGATCGCCGCAAATGCGTGCGATCCCGGAACGATGAGCGAATACGTGAGGTCCTCCCCGTGTGGCACGATCCCGCCGCCAGTCATCCGCCGCACGATTTCACGCCCAGCCCACGATTTTGCGACCGGTGCGTATTTGCCAAAGTATCCGAATGACACTGCCGGGCGTTCCCATCGGTAGATGCGCAGCAGGGGCGCGACGGCATCGGCGAGCAGCACCTCGTCCAGTGCCATGTTCAGCGCGGCGGAGTGCGGCGTGTCGTCGCGGATTTCGATGATGTTCTCCAGCAGCATCCACCCGGCATACCGGATTCTGAGCATCACGTCATGGTTGTTTGCGGTGGTGACAGGCGGAGGGCGGAATTGGGAGAATCTTTCCGCACTCTACGTGACAGGATGAGTCTGCGGTGCTAGACGGAGGCAATGTTCTCCCAGCCAAGCATTATCCGTTGCAAGAATTGCAAACGGCTATTTTCTGACTACGCCGATCACTGTCCGGAGTGTCAGACGAAGACCCCTCGTGGCTGGGCGGGCGTGGTGATCCCCATCCTGTGCGTGCTCATTGCCATCATCGTGATCGCACTGACGATCTACATGGTATCGAGAGTGCCGGTCCGTACGTGATCGAGCGCACGGTCCTCAAACTTGCCCGAAAATGTTCGCTCGCGGCACAGGGGTGGGGATTTGCCCCGAATGATTTTTTTGCGAATTCCACGCCGACCGGAAATGCCGACGTGAGCCGCAGCCTCCAGCCTACTTCTTTCCGAAGAATTTCTTCAAATTTGCAAGGCCCTTCACCGCGATGTCGTTGCGGTTCGGCTCGATCTTCCGCCAGATGGCGGCGGCTCGCGCAATCACCTTCACGTCCGTCGTGAAGCTCTCGATGACTACGTCGCCCTTGTAGCCGATTTTCTTCAGCGCGGCGACGATCGGCTTCCAGTCAATGTGATCTGCGCCCGGCGTGCCGCGGTCGCTGCCGCAGGCGTGGAAATGCGCGAGGTTCTTGCCGGCCTTGATGATTGCGGCGGCCTGGTTCTTCTCCTCGATGTTCATGTGGAACGTGTCGAGGTGCAGCTTCACTGCCTTGCTGCCGACGGCCTTGATGAGTTTCAGGCCCTTGTCCGTCGTGTTCAGGAAGTCCGTCTCGAAGCGGTTCAGTGGCTCGATGCAAAGCGTGACGCCCTTCTTCTCCGCATATTTCGCGAGCGGCTTGAGGTTCTTCACGACGAGATCAAACTCGCGCTTCTGCTCCTTCTCCTCGACTGCGTCCGCCTTGCCGACGACGGAATAAATCGGTCCGATGACGCTCGGGCATCCCATGATCGCGGCCTGATCGATCAGCGTCTTCACATACGTGCTCGCCGTCTTCTGCTCAGCAGCGGTGCCGCGAAAATCACGCCCCGGTCCCATGCACGCGCAGATGCTGCCGATGGCCAGGCCCGCCTTGTCCGCCGCCTTTTTCACGGCGGTGGGATCGATGTGCTCCGGTGCCTCGACGGGAATCTCGACAGTATCGAAGCCCCATTTCTTGAACTGTGCAAAGAGCTTCACGCTCGCGGTGGTGAATGGGCTGACGTAGAGGAAGGAATTGATGCCGAAGCGCATGGTGGATGTGGGTTGTTGGGTTTTCTTTTGGGTGGAAAATTGGGGGCGCATTTGTGCTGGCGAGACCAGTGGAGTCAAGCCGCAGACATTTGAGCTCGGAGAGAATGCGTGCGATTCACCGGGCAAATGCGCGTGCTTTCCGCTATTCCATTTTCGCCATGAACAAATCGCCCCTCCGATTCTTCGCTTTGCTTTTCACCCTGCTGATTGCCGTCGTGCGAGTGGCATCCGCCGCCGACGCGCCGCGGCCAAATATCCTCTTCATCATCTTCGACGATTGGAATGGCAGCACGCATGCGGGCGCGTACGGTTGCTCGTGGATCAAGACCCCGAATTTCGACCGCGTCGCGCGCGAGGGCGTGCTTTTCAAAAATGCGTTCACGTCGAACCCGAAGTGCAGCCCGTGCCGCGCGAGCATCCTCACGGGGCGGAACACGTGGCAACTCAACGAGGCCGTGTCGCACGGCGGATACTTCCCGGCGGGGTTCCAGACGTATCCCGATTTGCTGGAGAAAAGCGGCTACACCGTCGGCCTCACGGGCAAAGGGTGGGGGCCGGGCGATTTCAAGACACTTGCAAAACGCACGCGAAATCCGGCGGGGCCGGGCTTTGACAATCTCTCGCAGGAAGTCATCTCGTCGGGCATATCGAAGAACGACTACCCTGGAAACTTCGGCGAGTTCCTCACGCAGCACATCGCAAAAGGGGAAGGGGCAAAGCCGTTTTGCTTCTGGATGGGCTTCCATGAGCCGCACCGTCCGTACGAATGGAACTCCGGCGCGCGGCTCGGCAAGAAACTGGAGGATGTGGTGGTGCCGAAATTTTTACCAGACACGGAAATCGTCCGCCGCGATCTGCTCGACTACTCCGTCGAGGTCGAGTGGGGCGATGCGCAGATCGGTCGCGCGCTGAAGGCCCTCGAAGACGCGGGCGTGCTCGACGACACGCTTGTCGTCGTGACTTCGGATCACGGGATGCCGTTCCCGTTTGTGAAGGGGCAGATCCACGAGGATTCATTCCATCTCCCGCTCGCGATGCGCTGGGGGAAGGGGATCAAGCCGGGCCGCATCGTGGAGGACTTCGTGAACGTGCGCGACTTCGCGCCGACCTACATCGAACTCGCGGGTCTGAAGCCGCATGAGCAGATGACTGGCAAGAGCCTCGTCGCCATTTTGCGATCGGAAAAATCCGGCTGGATCGAGAACCGCGATACGATGCTCGCAGGCAAGGAGCGTCATGACATCGGACGCCCGAACGATCTCGGCTATCCCGTGCGCTGCCTGCGCACGAAAGATTTTCTCTACGTGCATAATTTTCATCCCGAACGCTGGCCGGTCGGAAATCCCGAGACGGACTTTGGCAACTGTGATCCCGGCCCGTCGAAGGAAGTTGTGAAATCGCTCGGCGGGCATTTTTACGAACTCTGCTTTGGCAAGCGCCCCGCCGATGAACTTTACGATCTCAAGCGCGACCCCGAGTGCGTGAACAATCTCGCCGCTGACCTGGCCTTTGCGCCCACTCTCGATGAAATGCGCTACACGATGATGCGCCTGCTGAAGGAGGATGGCGACCCGCGCTCGCTCGGAAAAGGTGACGACCTTGATCTGCTGAAATACGTCGGTGGTCGTGCGAAGGGCTACGAGACGTGGCTGAAGGAACAGGAGTCCGGTGTGCTTGCGGATTTGAAAAGGAAGCTCGATGAGAACGCGGCAAATCCGGGTAAAAAGAAGAACAAGGGCAGGCCGGGTGTGGATTAAGGGATGCATGCCGGATCTACTCGCCGCACTTATTCGCGTGTCTTTCGTTTGCGTGCGACTATTCCTCCCGCCCACTTCACTCGCCGCACCACTTTGAAACCATTTCGCACACTCGCTGAAACTCACACTCCGGACGGTTCGCGATTCACCCTGCACGAGCACGACGGCGACTATTTTCTGAAGCTCAATGGCCGGCAGCTCATGAGCACCACGTCCACGACTTCCGAGCTGATGCTCGCGGAACTCCCGTGTCGCAGGTTGCGCGGGCGCGCGAATGCGAGTGTGCTCATCGGTGGCCTCGGCCTCGGATACAGTCTGCAGCGCGTGCTCGAAATCGTCGCCCCTGACGCGACCGTCCATGTCGCCGAACTTCTCCCCGAGGTTGCTGCGTGGAATCGCGAATTCCTCGGGCATGTGAATGGCAAGCTGCTCGACGACCCGCGCGTGAAAGTCATCGTGCAGGATGTCTTCGACGTGCTGATGAATGCACCGAAGCCGAGCTACGACGCCATCCTGCTCGATGTGGACAACGGTCCGACATCGTTCGTGCAGAAGAAAAATTCGCGCATCTACGGTAGCCGCGGCTTCGGCATCATCGCTCGTTCGCTGAAGCCGGAGGGCGAAGTCGCATTCTGGTCGGCATGCCCCGAGCCCGGCTTCATGCCGAGCCTGCAGCGCCATGGCTTCAAGGCCACATCGTATCCCGCAAAGGCGCACGAACGGGCGAAACGAGCAGCGCATGTGATTTACATCGCCGAGGTCGCGCCCATCGAGCCGCCGAGTAACGAACCGCCTCCGCCAAAAGTGCATGTGAAGCCCTGGAGAAATCTTCCGCGTCGTCGCTGAGCGCACAGAGAAAGAGAATTCCCGGCCATGAAATCATTCCTCCCGAAATTCACCGCTGTATTCATCCTTCTCACCATCCTCACTTCTGCGAGGGGAGCGGGAAATCTCGACATCTATTGGATCGATTCGGAAGGCGGCGGCTCGACACTCCTCGTCACACCGTATGGGGAATCTGTGCTGATCGACACTGGCAATCCCGGGGAACGTGACGCCGGGCGCATCCATAAGATCGCCACCGAGGTCGCAGGGCTGAAGCGGATCGATCACGTCATCATCACGCATTTTCACATCGATCATTTTGGCGGCCTCGCGGATCTCGCCGGGCTCATGCCGATCGGCACGCTACACGACAAGGGGATTACCCCGACGAATCCCGACGCCGGTGGAACGGACAAACTTTGGGCCGTCCTCAGCCAGCCTTATCGCGATGCGAAAGTGGAGCAGCGTTCCGTCATTGGTCCCGGTGATTCCATTGGTCTTCGCCAGCCTGCTTCCGGCGGTCCCGGTCTTTCCCTCCGGTGCCTCGCGGCGAATAAAAAGTTTGCGGCTCCCAGCATGGCAAGGCCGTCCGCAAATCCACTTTGCGGCACTGTTCCGGCGAAGCCCGAGGACACGAGCGACAACGCGAACAGCGCGGTGCTCCTGCTGGAATACGGAGCGTTCCGCTTTTTCGACGGCGGTGACCTCACTTGGAACATGGAGGAACGGCTCGTATGTCCTGCGAATCTCGTGGGCACCGTGGACATCTATCAGGTGAATCATCACGGTCTCGACGTGAGCAACAACCCGCTCCTCGTCCGCACCATCGCACCGACGGTTGCCGTGATGAACAACGGCCCGCGCAAAGGCACGAGCAAGGTTGCCTTCGATTCGCTCAAGTCCACGCCCAGCGTCGCTGCCGTCTATCAGATCCACGAAAACGTCCGCGCCGACGCTGAGAATAATACGGCGAAGGAACTCATCGCGAATCACGGTGACCTCGCGGAGAAATGCGAGGCTCACTACATTCGCTGCACCGTCAGCCCGGCTGGCGATTCTTACACGATGTCGGTCCCGTCTCGCAGCCACTCCCGCACTTTCCAGACGCGGGTGAAGTAGGCGGAATGCCCTCCTCAACGCGTCTTCAATACGGCGCGCGTTCCGGTGCGAATCGGGAGGTGTCTTGCGACTGGATGCGAACGCCAACGCTTCCGGAGATGGGACTGGTATCTCCCGGCGATTTTGCGACCGGAGCGCAGCCGGTCATTGTCATCCACGCTGCTGCCAGGATGAGGATGAGCGTAATTCGTTTTAACATCGGTGAACAGAAACACGCTGCACCATGTCCCTCAGTCATTCACGGACGCTCATGCTCAGTTTCGTTGTCGCGACAAGTCGTACGCGGCGCTACGCAAAGATCGGCTTCGCGACTTTGCCATACACATCCGTGAGGCGAAAATTGCGGCCGGCGTAGCGATATGTGAGCTTCTCGTGGTCGAGTCCCATGAGGGCGAGCACAGTTGCGTGAAGGTCGTGAACGTGTGTGACATCCTGCACGGCGCGGCCGCCATGCTCGTCCGTCTCGCCGTAGCTGAAGCCACCGCGCACTCCGCCCCCGGCCATCCACATCGTGTAGCCCTTTGCATTGTGGCCGCGGCCATCGGGCTTGCCATTGCCGGGCGTGCGTCCGAATTCGCCACCCCAGATCACGAGCGTGTCCTTCAGCAGTCCGCGCTGCTTCAGGTCGGCGAGCAGGCCTGCGATGGGCTTGTCGATTTGCGCCGCGCCTGCGGTCATGCGGGACTTGAGGTTGTTGTGATGATCCCATCCGCCGTGGCCGACTTCAATGAAGCGCACTCCCGCTTCCGAGAGCCGGCGGGCCATGAGGCATTGCTTGCCAAAGGAATCCGTCGCGCCACCGCCGATCCCGTACATGTCGAGCGTGGCCTTGCTCTCGCCCTTCGTGTCGAGCACGCGGGGGAGTTCGCTCTGCATTTTGAAGGCGAGTTCATACGACTGGATGACGCCTTCGATTTCGGGATTCGCACCACGGGTGAGCATGTCGCGGTTCATCGACTGCACGAGGTCGATCTGCTTGCGCTGGATGTCCGCGGGCAGTTCGGAATTGTGGATGTCTGCCATGCTGGCAGCGCTGCCGCCTTCTTCGCGCTGCGCACCGATGCGCGTGCCCTGATAGACGGCGGGGAGAAATGCGCTGCCGTAATTTTGCGAACCGAATTGGATCGGCGGGCTGATGGTCACGAAGCCGGGCAGGTTCGAGTTTTCCGAGCCGAGGCCGTAGAGCGTCCACGCACCGAGCGAAGGACGCACAAACTGCGTGCTTCCCGTGTGCATCTGCACAAATGCCTGCGGATGGTTCGGGATGTCGGTGGTCATGCCGCGCATGAGGCAGAGGTCGTCGGCCATGTTTGCCACGTTCGGAAATGCGGAGGAAATCCACAGCCCGCTCTGCCCATGCTGCGCCCAGTCGAATGGTGACGCAAAGATGCGGCCTTTTTCGCCGGACTTTCCGTCGTCCGTCTTGAGCGCAGGCTTGTAGTCAAAGGTATCCATGTGCGACGGCCCACCCTGCATGCAGAGGAAAATGACGCGCTTTGCCTTTGGCAGGAAGTGCGGCGCGCGCGGTGCGAGCGTGGCTGCGGAGGCGGCGGCATCGGCATTCCCTGCGAGTCCCTGGAAGGCGAGCCAGCCGAAGCCGGCGGAGACAGTCTTCAGCATGTCGCGGCGCGTGAGGGGCGCGGGCATCACGGCGTTGCATTGGTGGGGTGCGTTGTTCATGGCGAGTGGTCGGTTGCGAGTTTGTGTCGAATGAGGGAAGACGAAGCGCGGTCAGTTCAGGTAACGGAATTCCGCAGACGCGAAGAGCGCCTGGCAGAACGTGGACCATGCGAGTTGCGCGGCTGCATCCTTGTCGCCCTTCTTGAGGGCGATGAGTGCCTGTAACTCGTGGTTCAAATATTGATCCGCACGCGCACGCTCGGCCGCAGTCGAAGGTCGGCCAAGGGCGAGGTGGTATGCGTAGTTCAGGCGTGTGGGATGGTCGGCCTTCGTCGAGAGGATCCGCTTCGCCATGGCGTTCGCCTGCTCGCGGACGAAGTCGTTGTTCATCATGAAGAGCGCCTGCGAAGGAACATTCGTCGTGTCGCGCGATGCGACGACGAGACTTGGCTCGGCAAAGTCGAATACCTCCAGCACATCCGGCACGAAGTCGCGCACGACTGGGAGATACACGCTGCGGCGCTTGCCGGTGTAGTTTGAGAAAATTTCGGGTCGGATTTGCTTGCCGATATAGCCGTCGCCCACGGATGCGACCACGGAGCCGTTTGGAGGCGTGGCATCGAGCTGGCCGCTCGCTGCGAGCATCGCATCGCGGATTGCCTCGGCGTCGAGGCGGCGCTGCGATGCGCGCCAGAGCAGGCGGTTGTCCGGGTCGGTTTCATTCGCGAAGGAATCGTGCGCACTGCCTAGTTGGTAAGTGTGGCTGAGCACAAGCGAGCGGACCATTTTCTTCACGCTCCATCCGTCCTTTTCAAACTGCACCGCGAGCGTATCGAGCAGTTCCGGATGGCTCGGTTTTTCGCCCGTGGCGCCGAAGTTGTCCGCTGTGCGCACGAGTCCCGCGCCGAAAAGGTGCAGCCAGATGCGGTTCACCGCGACGCGCGCGGTGAGGGGATTCGTCGGCGAAGTGAGCCACTGCGCGAGCTGGATGCGACCGCTTTCAATCTCGGAAATCTTCGGTGCATCACCGTTCGTGAGAACCGGAACAAAGCCGCGAGGAACAGTCTCGGTCGGCTGGTCAATTTCACCACGCACGAGCACACGCGCATCCGTGCGCCTGCCTTCCATCACGCCCATGCAGAGGTCGCCCTCCTGCTTGAATGCCGGGGCGTAGCCTTTCTTCTTTTTCTTGTCCATCGTCAGGGCGGCGATGGCGTTTGTATTCGCCGGTGCCGTTGAAGTGGCAGTGCCGGGAGTTGCTGCTGCTGGCTCGGCGGCACCCTTTTCTCGGAACCTCCTCAGCACCTTTTCCTTCTGCTCAGGAGTCATTTTCGCAAGGCGTTCAAGTGCCTTTGGATTTTTCGCGGCGAGCTGCTGGAGGCGTGCATCGATTGCATCGGTGCGGGCGGTGGCGGGTGGGCTGGCAGGTGTTGCAGGTGCTGCGCTGGGTGCGGGCGTTACTGCGGTAGTCTTCGCGCTGCCGCCAGTGAGCGTGAGCAGCGGCGTGCCGTTGCGGTTTTTCCCGCCTGCGGCTGCGGTGCCGAAGTAGGTCTCCGTGCTTTTGAAGATGCCCGCCATCGCGTAGTAATCGCGCTGGGCGATGGGATCAAATTTGTGGTCGTGGCAGCGCGCGCACGCGACGGTGAGGCCGGTGACGGCGCGCGTGGTCACGTCGATCTGCTCATCCACGAGATCCATGCGGAACTGTTCCTTGTTCTTTTCATTCAGCCCCTTCGGTCCGAGGGCAAGGAAGCCTGTGGCGATGAGGTTGCGGTTGCGTTCCTCATCGCTCGCATGAGGCAGCAGGTCGCCGGCGATTTGCTCGCGGATGAACTGGTCGTAGGGCTTGTCCGCATTCACCGAGGCGATGACCCAGTCGCGGTATTTCCATGCGGCGGGAAAGGTGAAGTTGCGCTCCTTGCCCGTGCTCTCGGCGTAGCGCGCGACATCGAGCCAGTGCCGTCCCCAGCGTTCGCCAAATTGCGGCGATGCGAGCAGCCGCTCCACGATCTTCTCGTATGCATTCGGCGACTTGTCCTTCACGAACGCCTCCACTTCATCCGGACGCGGCGGCAGACCGATGAGGTCGAAATACACCCGGCGGATCAATGTTGTGCGATCCGCGTCGGCGACGGGTTTGATTTTTGCCGCCTCCATCGCTGCAAGGATGAAGCGATCCACATCGCCGCGTGCCCAAGATTTGTCATGTACATCCGGTACGGCCTGCGCCTTCGGTAGCTGGAACGACCAGAATTCCTTCGCCTTCGTCGCATCCCACTCGCGCTTTGCAATCGGCTTCATCGAGAGTGACTGGCCCTCTCTCGGATCGGGTGCGCCCATTTTGATCCACTGCTCAAATTTCGCGATGACATCATCGGGCAGCTTGCCGCCTTCCTTCTTCGGCGGCATTTCCATCTCCTTGTCCTCGTAGCGGATTGCCTTCATCAGCAGGCTCTCTGCGACATCGCCGGGCACCACGGCGTGACCGGATTCGCCGCCCAGGCGCGTGGTCTCGCGTGTGTCGAGCGAAAGCCCGCCCTTCTGCTTTCCGGATTCCTTCGAGTGGCAGCCGTAGCAGCTTTTCGCGAGCACGGGACGGATGTTCTTTTCAAAAAACTCCAAGCCCGCGGCATCCGGCTTTTCGACGGGACCCGTCGGTGTGATGGCTGCGCCGGCGAAGGATACGCTGGCGAGGAGAAGGGAAGTCGTGGTGAGCTTCATCGGTGTGGTCGAGTGTGACTGAACATGAATAGCGCGTAAGGCACTTCTTGAGACGAGGGATTTTTCGTCCCAAGAAATATCGCGGCTGCTATTGTGTGGGTGAAGCGCGATCGATTTTGCGCATTCCCGATCACTTTTTCAAATGTCCGAACAATCTGCCGACCGAACGAAGGAACTGGTGCTGCTCATGACGCAGCACCAACGGCGGATTTTCTCATACATCTACACGCTCGTGCCGGACCGGCACTCGGCGGAGGACATCCTGCAGGAGACGAGCCTCGTGATATGCGAGAAGTTTTCCGACTTCCGCACGGGTACGGACTTTGCGGCCTGGGCGTGCCAGATCGCCTGGTGGCAGGTGCGTGCGGCGCGGACGAAGTTTGCGCGGTCCAAGGTGATCTTCGACGAGAAGGTGCTGGAGGCTGTCGCCGCGACGGCTTCGGAACTTGCTCCGGAGCAAAGCGCGCGGCACGAGGCGCTCTCGCGTTGCCTGCAAAAGCTGAACCCGCGCGATCGCGAGCTGCTGATGACGCGCTACGAGTCCGGTGTGGAGGAAGCCGCGCAGCGCACGGGCCGCTCTCTCGTCGCCGCCTACAAAGCGCTCACGCGCTTGCGAAAACTTTTGCACGACTGCGTGACGAACGCACTCATATCGGAGGCGACGGCATGAATGAAATGACTGACAATGAACGGGTGGAATTAAACGAGCTGATCAGCTCGCTGCTGGACGGTCGCGCGAGTGCGACGGAAGTTTCACGGCTGGAAAATATGCTCGCGAGGTCGGACGAGGCACGGCGCTTTTACGTCCGCTCAATGGAGCTATCCGCAAGTCTCTGCGAATATTCGGGCGAAATGCAGAGCGAGCGTCCTGAGCCGGCGAATGTGATCCGCGTCGCGACTTGGTCGCGCTGGACGGCTCCGCTCGCCGCTGCTGCGGCGGTGCTGTTCGGGATTTGGATTGCCCGCTTTTTTCTCGGTCAGAATCAGCCGATGGTTTCCGAAGAGCTGCCGGATTCCGTTGCGCATCTCTCGGGATCGAAGGATTGCAAATGGCTCGGCGCGGCACCTGCGGCTGGGGATGAATTCGTGAGCGGTCGGCGGCTGGAACTCGTGTCCGGCTTTGCCGAGGTGACTTTTGATTCCGGCGCGCAAATCACGATCACCGGCCCTGCGACGCTCGACCTGCGCTCGGCTTGGGAGGCCGAGCTCCAGCGCGGAACGCTGAAGGCGAGTGTCCCGCCGGAGGCCATCGGTTTCCGTGTGGTGAATGCGGCGGTCGAGGTCGTGGATCTCGGCACAGAATTCAGCATGACCGCAGAGGAGGGCGGTGCTGCGGAAGTCTTCGTATTGAAAGGTGCCGTCGAAGTGCAGCCTCGCAACCAAGCCGGTGCCGGTGCACAGCCGCGCTCGGTGCTCCGTGAAAAGCAGGCTCGCCGCTTTGCAAAGGCCGGATCCACCGACGTGCGTGATGGCGACGGCAAATTCCAGCGCTTCGCCGCGAAAATCGCCGTCGAGCGCATGGCTCATCCGCTCAACTACGTCCGCTGGTCCTTCGATGAAGGGGCAGGGGACATCGCCGGCGCGGCCACGAACACCTCGAATGGATCGGAGATTCATCTCGGGAATTCCGATGCTCAAAAGTCCCACTGGACCCGTGGCCGATGGGGTGGTGCGCTGCAGATGGATGGCCAGCCTGCCGTGCAGGCGAAGCTTTCCGGCGAGGTGGGCCGCGGTGTTCGCAGCATCGCGTGTTGGGTGAAACTGCCCGCTGAGGCGCAGGTATCGGGAGCGCAATCCTTTCTCTCGCTGCCGCTGAATCGGCTGCCGCAGACGTGGACGGAATTTTCCTGGAACAGCCTCCCAGGCGACGGCGTCCTCGGCGCACTGCGCATGCAGACACGACAGGGAACGGTGGTCGGCACCACGCAGTTGCGCGACGCGAAGTGGCACCATCTCGCCGCGATCTTTGCGCAGCCGGCAAAGAAGGGGAACAAGGCCCACACAAAACTTTACGTGGACGGACGCCTTGAAAATTTTTCAGTGAAGCCGGGCACACGCCGCAGTCTCGCCGAGATGCCTGCGAGTCTCGACGGCGCGCTGTGGCTTGGCGGACAGCCTGGCGGAAGCATCGGTGCGACGCTCGCAGTGGATGAACTGCTGCTCGTGGATCGCCAGCTTTCTCCGCCGGAAATCCGCCACCTCATGCAGACCAATCAGCTCATCTCCGCGGAAGTCCTCGCGGCGAACTGAACCGGCCAGCGAGGCATCATTTAGCGGAGCAGGGTGACGCCGCCGTCGATGTCATACGAAGTGCCGGTGATGAAGCCCGCCTCGTCCGAGCATAGAAATGCCACGAGTGCGGCGATTTCCGAAGGCTCTCCCATGCGGCCAATCGGCTGCCACGCGCTCAGCTTTGCAAACATCTCCGCCTCGCGGCCGGGATACGCCTTCGCGAGGTAGCCATCCACGAAGGGCGTGTGGACGCGCGCGGGACAGACGCAGTTGCAGCGGATGCCCTTGTCCACGAAGTCGCGGGCGACGCTCATCGTCATGCTGAGGACCGCACCTTTCGTCATCGAATAGGCAAAGCGATCCGAGATGCCGAGTTTCGCGGCGACCGAGCAGATGTTCAAAATCGCGCCACCGCCCGATTCGAGGAGCCTCGCCACGCCGAAATGCATGCCGTGATACACGCCGCGGACATTCACGGCGTGGAGCCGGTCCATGTCTGCGGCAGTGGTGTTGAGAACGTTTCCGATGTGCGCGATGCCGGCGTTGTTCACGAGCACGTTCAGCTTTGGCAGCCTCCCGAATGCCGCGCGCATCGCCTCCGTGTCGCTGACATCCGCGGCGAGCACGTCGCATCTTCCACCTGCCGCACGGATCGCCCCAGCCGCATCGGCTGCGGCGGCTTCGTTGATTTCCATGATGAACACATGCGCGCCCTCCGCGGCGAACCGCTCCGCGATGGCTCGACCGATGCCCGAGCCTCCTCCGGTGATGAGTGCGTGTTTGTCGAGGAGGCGTTGAGGGAAGGTCGGGTTCATGCCGCGCACATATCCGCTTCGCCGCCGCACGCCAAGTACGCTCGCAGATTCATCGGTCGGACGATTTATTTTTCACAAAATGCAAAGAACACTTGCACGCATCGGGTCGCCTGCTAATTAGGTCGTCCCTTTTCAATAAATGCTCGGGTGGTGGAATTGGCAGACACGTACGTTTGAGGGGCGTATGCCGCAAGGCGTAGGGGTTCAAGTCCCCTCCCGAGTACCACTTCCCCACGAGGGAAGGCATGAAAAACAATGCCGGAAAGCACCGCAAAGTAACATTCCGGGCAGCACAACGCCTCCGCCAGCGGAAGCCAGTCGGGGCGACAATGGGAGGGGCAGGCGCCTTTCCACGGCGAATGCAGCGAAGTCGCTGTTGATTCAAGGCGAATTGCTAAAACGAGAATTCGTCCACGATCAGCGCGACGGCGAAGAAGCCTCTCGGTTGGGCTGCGTCCACATAGACCGTCTGCGTCCCGCCGATGCCGAGGATTTGTGTGAGATTGGTGACGCCCGCAGGGGTCGTCGAGAACGGGGCATCCTGCGGGGCATTGTTTAAGTCCTCACTGAAGCGGATGCGGTAGCGACCACCGATGATTGTGGGGAAATCCAGCCGGACGCGGACTGCGCTCGTCGTGTTGGACTGCACGTGGATGGAGTGGATCTTCATGTTCAGGCCGGGGAGCAGGACTGTCACCGTGTCCCCGCCGGTGAATTCCGTCGCGTAGCGCTGCAGATCAAAGTTCGCCGGCCCGCTGATTACTTCTCCCCGGTAGCTGTACTCGGAGCCGTGGCATTGGCAGGTCATCCGGAAGTCGGCGGCCAAGTAAGGATCCACGATGCAGCCCTGGTGACTGCATCGCGTGTCCACCGCGTAAAACACGTCGTCTTCCGCACGGGTCAAAGTGAACGGGTAATACAGTGGGTTGGTCGTATTGACCGTTGCAGTGAATTTGAACTGCACCGACCCGAGAGCGCTCTGGAGAGCGGGATAGTCGCTGAGTTTGATCGGGATCCTCGCCAGCGGCTCACCATCCGGGCCGATGTCTGCAAGCAGGCGAGCCGTCCACAATTTTCCACTGATCAGCGATGCGGCACTGCTGAGGGTGAATAGTTTGACGAAATTCCGGCGATCAAAGAGTGCCGAGGCGGAGAGGGTGGGGGACATGATTGTTTTGGGAGGATGCAAATCTGGTGCGAGCCGGGGGATGCGTCTAGGGATTACTCGGCACTCGATTGGCAGCGCTTGCACACGGGCTTTCATCGGCTCTGGAGTCATCTCCTTGAATCTAACGGCTCTCATCCTGCAAGGTTAACCATCCATGAGTTCCCCCTTGTTCCGTCCGGCGATGAACCGCCGCACTTTTCTCACCGCATCCGCGATGGGATTTGCAGGACTGCATGGCGCTTCTGGGCAAAGTGCCCTGGCGCCGGCGTTCACGCGCAAGCCTGCAAAGTCCACGATCCTCTTCTTCCTATGCGGCGGTGCCTCACACATCGACATGTGGGACATGAAGCCCGAAGCGCCTGCGGAATTTCGTGGAGAGTTTGCGCCCATCCGAACAACATCGCCGGACATCCATCTCTGCGAACACCTGCCACTTCTCGCAAAGCAGGCGCACAACTTCTCCCTCGTCCACGGCGTGACCGATTTCGGGCGAGCGACCGGCGATCACCATGCGGGCTACTACTACAATCTCACCGGCCACGTCCCCGACCAGACCTTCAAGCAGCAGGGCAATGACCGCCGGCCGTATCCCGACGACTGGCCCTACATGGGCAGTGTCATCGCCTCGCGCCGTCCCGCGCACGCGAAGCTGCCAAACGCCATCTCTCTCCCTCACAAGCCGAGCAAGCTTCCCTACACGCGCCCCGGCCAGTTTGCCGGGCGCCTCGGCATGGAGCACGATCCGTTTTACCTCACTGGCGACTTCGATCACCCGCTGAACTTCTCCGCACCCACGCTCAGCATGTCGCAAGGCATGAGCGCCGGACGCATGGATGATCGCCGCGAACTCCTCCATGCCCTCGACACTGCGCGCCGCGATCTCGACCACGAAGCTCAGGCCGTGAACTACGTCCGGCAGCAGGAAAAGGCGTTTGCACTTCTATCATCAAGCGCCACCACCGGTGCATTCGACATCGCCAAGGAACCGCTCGCCGTCCGCGAGCGCTATGGCAACCACGTCAATGGCACCAGCCTCCTCATGGCACGCAGGCTCGTGCAGGCCGGCGTGCCCTTTGTCACAGTTTTTTGGAAAGAGGACGAAAGCACGGCGAAACAATGCAAGAGCGCGGGCGGATGGGACACGCATGGCGACAATTTCAACTGCCTCAAAAAGTATCTTCTTCCGAAGTTCGACCAATGCTTCTCGGCGCTCATGGACGACCTCTCGTCCAGCGGGCTTTTGGAGGATACTCTTGTGCTCGTCACCAGCGAAATGGGCCGCATGCCGAAAGTCGGTGACCGTCGCTCCAGCGGCGTAGCGGGTGCGGGCCGCGACCACTGGACCGCGTGCATGAGCGTCCTCATGGCTGGCGGCGGCATTCAGGGCGGTCGCGAAATCGGTGCCACCGACGCTCGTGCTGAATACCCCAAGCACCGCCCCATCGATCCCGCCGACGTCGTGAAGACCGTCTATCACGCCATGGGCATCACCGATCTCGAAGCGACGGATCCGCTGGGCCGCCCCTACAATCTTCTCGAGGAAGGCAAGCCGCTCACGGAGTTGTTCGGCTGAGCGAACTGCTTGGCTCCGCCCCGATGTCGAGTGCGACGACGACGCATGAGGGGAAGCCGCTGTGAACCAAGTTTGCGGCACCCGTCGTCACAAGCTGAATCAAAAGTCGGATGAGCCGGATTTGCCACCCTGAGGACACTTGGCACGCGTGCTGCTAAATCAATGCGTGCGAGGCTTGGAAGCCACGAAATATATATTCAACTACCTTCCAGCAGCCTTGCAACGCAGCCTCCGGGCTGCGTTCTTTTTTTTGTACCGGGACTCGCGGAGTGAAGCCCCGATGGAAGGATCCCGCCGGTGATTTTCAGATCCCATTCGTGATCCTTCGACTGTTTCATGGATTCAAACGCTTTTGGCCGTTTCGCAAAAAATGCGCTTCAAATCTGCGGTGGGCGGTTCATGCTCGTGTTCCTCCGTTCACCCTGCGAACAACCCGGCTCGCTTCCCGGTTTCTCGGAGCGCCCCCATTCCCATGAACAAACGAACTCCGATCAGTTTCCCATACTCCGAGAGCATCTGGCCGACGGTGGAAAAGTGGGCGGTGGAGAACGGATTCAAACCGGTGTTTCAAAGCAGCACCGAGCGCATTTTCCAAAAGGGCGTCGGATTCCTAGTCGCACCGATGATGCTCTCGATCTCGCAAAAGCGGGAAGAGGTCCGGGGTGAGGCATGGATTCGCTCGGGGCTGCTCGTGCGGATTTTTTCCATGTTCATGCTCCCGCCAGAAATGGGTATCGAGCCGGGCGGAATCAAAGGGGTGCTGCCGCGCAAAATCGCACGTACCGCGGTGAACAACCTCCTCGCGCGTCTCGGACAAAAGTCGATCGGCTGACGGTAGCCGAACCGGGCGACGTCGCTCGGGAGAGTGCTGGTGTGCTCAAGCAGTTACTCGACACGGACTGTGATTGGGCCGCCGGGCACTTTGTCGGTCGCGCCACGGCTGAAATACCATCCACCTTTGTAGAATGCGGTATTCAGGTAGTTGCCGAAGTTTCCGATGCGATGTGCGTTCTTCGGCGTGCCGGGCATCTCGGTGATGATGCGGCGTGAGCCCCAGGGACCAGTCACCTCTGCCGATGCGACCGTCCCGCTGCGGGTCTTTTCCACTTCCCAGAATTGCTTCACGTCCGACTGCCGTTTCACGTCGGTGAATTTCATCGTGCAGCCTTCCGTCTGCTTCTTGATTTCATCAGGCGCAGTCGTCACCGGGATCTGATGGGAGGCGGGAAAGTAGGCGGCGTATGCAAGCACGGTCGGGTATTTCAGCGCCGGCGGATCCTGCACATCGCCATCCACCGTCACACCCTTTTCGCTGAACTGGATGGAGAAGGTGAACTTGATCTTCTGCTCAAACTGCCCTGCGAACTCGACCTTCCTAGGCTGCATCGCCGGAGCAGGCCTCTTGTGCAGGCTCACGAGTTCGCGGGCGCGTGACTGACCGTCGAAAGGGAAATACGCGCTAAACCGGATGACCACGGGAGCGCCCACATTTTTCCCGTCCTGCTTCGGCTGGATGCGCAGCACGCGGTCCTTGTCCAGCGTCGCGTCGAAATCCTTCGTCTGAAAGACGGCGTTCATCCCTGTCCACTGGCCGCTGGGGAAGACGTCGAGCACCGGGGATTTCGCTGGGTCCGTTTTTTCCTCCGCGGCGGCAGCGCGCATGGAAAGGATGAGGCACGAAAGGGCTGCGCTAGTAAATCGGTGCATGGGGAATTTGGCCGGTCCCTAGAAAAAGGTGCGCGATCGGTGCTGTCAACGTCTGGCGGGCACGACGCTCAAAGCGTCCCAAACTTTTCTAACCGCATTTTTCCGCGTGAACGTGCCGGGCCTCGTGCGCTATGAATCGCGTCATGCACCGATTCCTAGCCCTCACGCTTGTCGCTTTTTCCATCGCCGATGCTCACGCGCTGAGCGACCGCGAACTCGCATCCATCGGACAGCGAGTGTGGCAGAATGAATGCGGTGGCACCCGGGACGGGCTCACGTCCTGGAATTCCGGTGAAAGTTTCGCATCGCTCGGCATCGGCCATTTCATCTGGTATCCGAGTGGAGAACGCGGCCCATTCGAGGAAAGTTTTCCGGGCCTGGTGAAATTTCTGGCGGCAAACGGTGTGAAACTTCCCGCGTGGCTCAAGCCCGGCGCACCCTGTCCGTGGCGAACGCGTTCCGAATTTCTGGCGGCATCAAAAGGCAAGCAGGTGGCGGAACTGCGCGACATGCTCGCATCCACGATCACCCTTCAGAGTCGATTCCTCGCGCAGCGCATGGAGGGCGCGCTGCCGAAGCTTCTGGCTGCGACATCCGCGAACAGGCGCGCACATGTGAAGCGGCAATTTGAAAAGCTCGCGGGCTCCGGGAAGGGCACCTATGCGCTGATCGACTACGTGAATTTCAAAGGCGAGGGGACGAATCCCACTGAGCGCTACAATAGTCGGGGATGGGGTCTGCTCCAGGTGATCGAAGGAATGGAGGATGAAACCCCGGCCGTTGAATTCTTCGCTTCATCAGCGGCGCGAGTCCTCTCGCAGCGGGTAAAAAATTCTCCCCCTGAACGCGATGAGGCGAAGTGGCTTCAGGGCTGGGTGCGCCGCGTCGAGGCCTACGCGCGATAGTCGCGCACCGGACGCTCGTTACTGGGCCGGCTTTTTCGAGATGATGCTGAGGAATAGGACGAGCACCGCGAGTCCTGCAACTCCCGCCCAAATCATGCGGGCCTTGGAATTGTCTTCTTCCGCATTGTCGGCACCTTCCGCAGCCGGCTTGTCCGATGCTGCGCCTGCCGTCTTTGATGCTCCAGTTTCCCCGTTGGTTCCGGGTGCACGATTGGCTGCGACGCTCCCGACGGGGAACATTCGGAAACTCGCCGCGGCTTGCTGCAACTCCGTATCCGGCGTCGCGTCCTGGCCGCCTCCACGCAGCATCGAGATGCTGAAAACATACCCGCCCATCGAGGCATAGCGGACGATGCCGCCGACCTGCTGCGGACCGGTGCCTGCGTGCACCGGGTATTGCAGCCAGTTGATCCCCGAGATGTTCACATTCGAGTGTCCGACGAACTGATAGCCAAACTGCATCAGCATCGCTTCGAGTCCTCTTTGAACGGCGGGATCGGCGAGGTTCGCGCCGCGGAATTTTTCGATGACGTTGATTCCGAAGACCGATTGCTTCGCCGTATTCTGGATAACAATCAGGGGCGTGATCCCGGGAGCGGAGGGCGCCTCGATCATCTGCCAGCCGTGTCCTTCCGGGATACTCGCTCCGCAGTGAAAAATTTCATTCCTCCATTCCTTCGCGCGGGCCGTGATGGTGAGGAAGTACAGGACGATCAGGATGGTCGGGCGCATTTGGAGGGTAAGGAAAGGTTTCGCGCGGCGCGGCTCAAGCAGACTCTTCATCGCTCAGGCGTGAGAGGAGCCACATCACGCCCAACCCGACCAGCAGCAGTCCCGCTGCGGCGGTGGCCCCCAGCATCGCGAACCGGTACACTTTTGCCGATGGGCCTTCCGGATGATCCGCGACGATGATCGGCTGATCGACAAAGCGGAAAGTCTCCATCACCCGCATGAAGTCCGAATCATTCGCACGGTCAGCCTCGCCCTTTCCGTAGGCGGTGATCATGTAGAGGCTCTTGTCGCGCATGGTCGCTCGCACGATCGCGATCTGCTTGCCGGCGACGATGTCCCTGCGCTGCGCGATGAACTGGAGAAATGTTTTCCCTTTCCACTCCATCCGGGATGAGCCATCGGTGCTCCATCCCTGCGAAAGGAGGACTTCGGTGATTCGCTTGATGAGTGCGGGATGGTTCAGATCACCGGAAGGCAAGTCCGGCACGTAAGTGATCATGAGTCCCTGATTCGTGGTCATCGAGGCTGCAGTGAAAATGACCTCGCCCACCGGAAGCTGCTGCCGCGCCCCGGCGATCCACGATTCCTGCGTCGGGATGGTCCGCGCGCAGTGATACTCCTCCGAGATCCATTCATCCGCGATGGCGCTGGGAAGCATCGCGGAAAAAATCAGCAGCAGCGTGAGGAGGTGTGTTTTCAAATCCGCCCGAGCAAATCACACCGTTGTGAGGATTGCCAGCACGCGGCGAACCTTCGGTGAACGCGAATCTGCTGGCGCGTCGCGTTGGCTTCGCGGCACTGTTCGCGGCATGCGCATTTCAGAAGTCGCCGTTCATCGCATCGCTATCGCGGACCCGCCGCTCCGTTCCAGCTACGGTCTGCACCAGCCCTATGCACTCCGCACCATTTTGGAGATCAAAGGCGACAACGGCATGACCGGCATCGCCGAAACATACGGCGGCGAGGCACCTGCCGATGCGCTGGAGCAATTGCGCCCGCGGCTCATCGGTGCAGACCCCTTCCGACTCAGCGGCACGCTCGTGGACATGGTCGAGGGCAAAGGGGCTGGCGATGCGCGCTCGCAGACGATGCTCGTGCCCGGCGAAAATCCGCTCGACGCGACGGCGCGCACCTATTCCGCCGTCGAGACTGCGTGCCTCGATCTCATCGGCAAGACCGTCGGCGCGCCCGTGTGCGACCTCATCGGCGGACGCGTGCGCGATGCGGTGCCATTCAGCGCGTATCCATTTTACAAGCACGCTGGCGGCGGCGGCGAAGGGGACGATGCGCGCGAGGATGAATACGGCGAGGCGCTTTCCCCCGAGGGCATCGTCGCGCAGGTGCGCCAGCTCATCGCGAAGTACGGGTTCAAAGATATCAAGTTCAAGACCGGCGTGCTCGATCCAGATATCGAAATCGAAAGCGTGCGCGCGCTGCGAAAAGCCTTCGGCCTGCCTGTCCGCATGGATCCGAACTGCGCGTGGAGTGTCGAGACGAGCATCCGCGTCGGCAAGGAACTCCGCGAGGAACTCGGCTCCGCGACCGGCGGTTACCTTGAAGATCCGACTGCGAGCATTTCCGGCATGGCCGCGGTGCGCCGCGCACTGCTCGATGCGGGATGCAATGTCCCGCTCGCGAGCAATGTCGCCGTGACGTGCTTTGGCGATCTCCCGCAGGCATTCCGCGAGGATGCCGTGCAGATCGTCCTTTGCGATCACCACTACTGGGGCGGTATGCGGCAGGTGCAGCACCTTGCGAAAATCTGCGCGACATGGGGCGTCGGCCTCTCGATGCACAGCAATTCGCACCTCGGCGTCTCGCTCATGGCGATGGCACACGTCGCCGCTGCCACTCCGCATCTCAGCTACGCGTGCGACACGCATTATCCGTGGAGCCAGGCAAAGGATGAGATCGTCGTCGGCGGGCGCATCAAGTTCGTGGAAGGCTCTGTCGTGATTCCCGATAAGCCCGGCCTCGGCGTGGAACTCGACTACGATCAAGTCGCGCGTGGTCGCGAACGTTACGCGAAGTGCCCGTATCGCAAGCGCGACGACACCGCAGAAATGCGCAAGCACGTGGATCCAAAATGGGAGCGGCTCCTGCCGCGCTGGTAAATGGCCCGACTTCCAAAAATTCTGACCGCCATCGCGGCGGCGCTCGCGCTTCTTTCCGCGCCGGGATGCAGCGTGCGTTCGGTCCCGATCCCGCGGGCATCCGAGGCACGCCTCCGTGAACGCGCGATCTCCGGTGATAGTCTAGGGTTTCAAGTGCTGCCGGGCGGGGAAAAATATCGCCTGAAGCTTTTCCGCGCGAACCTCCCTGAGCATCCGGTCGAGATCCCGATGGACAACAGCGCATCTGGATTACCCACCGTCCGTGTCAGTCTGAATCAGTCTGCTCCAGTGCGTTTCATCGCGGATAGCGGAGCGCAACTTAGCGTCGTCGAGGCAGACATCGCTCTTGCGAATAAAGCGGACGTCTATGCGCCGACGGAGGGCACCCTTCGCGTGCGCGGCATCGGTGGTGAGGAAAAGGCGTGGCTTGCACGTTTTGCCAATGCGCGGCTTGGCTCGATTGAGTTTCACGACCTCGTCACGATTCTCCGGCGCGAATCATCCGCGCTGCGTTTCGGCGGAATGCACGTCGGCGGTTTCGAGGTGAATTTGCTCGGCGCACCCATCCTCTCGGCGTTTTCATTCGTCACCTTCGATTACCGTGCGAAGCGCATGATGTTCTCCGGGGGGACGCCATTCGTTCCTTCACGCGGCGCTGTCCGGGTACCGCTGGAGATGCGTGATTCGCTGCCGTACGTACCGGTGCAGATCAACGGGCGCACCTACTCCGCACTCGTGGATACCGGCGCGCGGGATCAACTTTTCATCAACGACCAGATCGTCCGCGAACTGGGCTTGGAACATGCCGCAAGCAACGGAGGCACCTTCAAAGCCGCAGGTCTCGGCGGCATGATTCGCGGGCGAACGTTTCGTCTCGGCGTTTTCTACCTCGGTGCGATGCCCGTCCCGAATGTCGTCGTGGACAGCAGCCATGGCCCGTGGACCGTACGCATCGGCTCAGAACTCCTTTCGCGCTGGCGCACCACCTTCGATTTTCGCAACCGCGCACTCTGGCTGGAAATGCCAGCCCTTTGACTTCAATATCCTCATCCACACATGCCACTCACACCCGCACAGCTCCGCGCCCGCCTCGGCGGCGTGATCGCGTTTCCCGTCACTCCATTCAAAAAAAACCTCACACTTGATCTCGCTGGTCTGCGGAAAAATCTTCGTAAACTCGTGGGCCAGTCGGTCTGCGCAATCGTCGCCGGCGCGGGCACCGGAGAGTTGCATTCGCTTTCCACCGATGAGCATCTCGCTGTGGTGAAGGCGACGATCGAGGAAGTGAAAGGCCGCCATCCCGTGCTCGCGGGCGTCGGCTTCAGCCCGCAGACCGCCGTGGATATGGCGCGCTCGTGCAGTGCCGCGGGCGTCGATGGAATCCTCATCTTTCCCCCGTACTATCCCGGCGATGCGAATGATGAGGGCTTCTTCAATTACTACCGCAACGTCGCCGCTGCGACAAAGCGCGGCGTGCTGATCTACAGCCGCGACCACGCCAACTTTTCACCTGCCGCCGTCGAGCGCCTCGCGACGATTCCAAACTTCATCGCCTACAAGGACGGCCAGGGCGACATCCGCCGCTTCCAGCAAATCATCGCGCGCGTCGGCGATCGTCTGCACTGGATCGGCGGCGCGGGCGACGACTGCGTGCCCGCGTACTACAGCCTCGGCGTCCGCACCTACACGAGCAGCATCGCGAATGTCTCGCCCCGGCTTTCGCACCACCTTCACGAACTCGCTTCCGCACGCACGGCAACGGCTGATGCAGAGATCCTGGTCATCATGCGAGAACTGGTCACACCGCTCTACGCCTTCCGCGGACGCAGAAAAGGCTACGAAGTCAGCGTGATGAAAACGATGATGGACCTCAGCGGGCAGATCGGCGGTTTTGTCCGTCCGCCGTTGAACGATTTGCGCCCGGAAGAGGTAAAGGAAATCGGCGTCGTGCTGAAGGCATGGAAAAAGTGGCTGTAAGCGTGCCCACCGCAAGATAGCCCATCCGCGCCATGTTAGTCTCCCTGCGCATCCGCAATCTCGCACTCGTCGAGGAACTCGAATGGCATCCCGGCCCGGGCTTCGTCGCCATCACGGGAGAGACGGGCTCGGGAAAAAGCATCATCGTCGGCGCGCTGAAGCTCGTGCTCGGCGAGCGTGCCGATAAATCGCTCATCCGCAGTGGCGCTGAGAGCTGCACGGTAGAGTGCGTCTTTCATCCGCCGGACGTGAAGAAGCTGAATGCAAGACTGGAAGAGCAGGGGATCGAGCCGTGCGACGATGGTCAGCTCATCCTGAAGCGCACTTTTGCACTCACCGGAACGAACCGGCAGTTCATCAACGGCAGCGCGACAACGCTGAACGTGCTCAAGGAACTCGGCGACGGCCTCGTGGATCTGCATGGCCCGCACGATCACCAGTCGCTGCTCTCGGTGGAGCGCCAGCTCGACCTGCTCGATTCCTTCGCCGGCGCAGATGCATTGCGGGGAAAATACACGGAACAATACCGGGCATTGAACCGCACGATCGCGGAATATTCCGAACTTGCCGGCAGCGAGGCGGCGCTCGAGCGCGAAGTGGATTTGCTCCGCCATCAGGTGAACGAGATCGAGGCCGCTCACCTGCGAGCCGATGAAGAGGAGGAGACCGTGTCGCGCTATCACACAGCATCGAACGGAAAGCGGCTGCTCGAACTTTGCAGCGGCGCACTCGGACGCCTTTCTGAATCGGATGATTCCGCAATGGTGCGGATGAATGAAGTCGGAAAAGTGCTCCGCGATTTGGAACGCGTGGATCCGACTGCGAAGCGATTCTCGGATACATTGCTTCGCGGCCTTGCGGAGATCGAGGAACTTGCTTCCGGCCTTTCTCACTACGCGGAAGACCTCGACCTCGAACCTGCTGCGCTCGCGGAATTGGAGGAGCGCGTATCGCTTTTCGAGATGCTCAAGCGGAAATACGGCGGAACTCTTGCCGACGTGATTGCCTTTGGCGAATCCGCGGCGGAGCGCCTCCGCAAAATCGAATCGCGTGGCGAGGAATTGAAGCGCCTAGAATCCGAGATCGCCGCGCAGCGAAAGCTGATGCTCGATACCGCGCGCAAGCTCTCCGCGAAGCGCAGCGCTGCCGCGCCGAAACTTGCGTCAGCGGTCACGGCTCACCTGCGCGATCTGGGATTCAAAAAATCGGATTTCACCGTCGCAATAGTCGCCACGCAGGAGCCGGGACCTCATGGCATGGAGTCGGTCGAGTTTGTCTTTGCGCCAAATCCCGGCGAGCCCGCGAAACCGCTCAAGGCCATCGCGAGCAGCGGAGAAATCTCCCGCGTGATGCTCGCCGTGAAATCCGCGCTCGCCGCGCAGGATACCATCGCACTGCTCGTATTTGACGAGATCGACGCAAATGTCGGCGGTGAAATCGCTCATTCGGTCGGTGCGAAGATGAAGGCAATTTCCGCTGAGCGGCAGGTGCTCGCGATCTCGCATCTCCCGCAGGTCGCCGCACTGGCGCGCTCGCAGTTTGTCGTCACAAAGGATTTCACCAGCGGTCGCACCGTCTCGACTCTCACCGCAGTGGAAGGCGCCGAGCGCGCAGCCGAGATCGCGCGCATGCTCGGCGGAAAGGGAGCTTCCGCCCTCGCCCACGCGAAGACGCTGCTGGCGGGGTGAATCGTAGGCGTGAGCGGAAGCTCACGTCGCGCTCTCCCGAGCACGCCTACTTTGCGTCCGCCTGCGCCGCACCGCGTCGCATGAGGAATGCGGGACTCTTTACGATCCCGCCGATGAGCGTGGAAAACCGATAGTCGTTTTTTTCCATGCTGAACGTGATGCGCGAAACAGTCGCCTCATCGTACCAGTCGAGCCCGCGACCCAGCGCGTAGATGAGCATCTTCTCCGTGAGGCAGCGCGCGAAGTCCTGCTTGCGGCTGCGGAGCAGCACCTTCATGTCGGCGAGTCCCTTGATCTCGCGTCCCGTGGCCAGCTTGCCCGAGGCATCAATGGCCGCGCCCGTCTCGTCGCGCTCGCGCCACTGGCCGATGCCATCGAAATTTTCCAGCGCAAAGCCGAACGCATCCATCTTCGCATGGCAGTTCGCACACTTCGGATCGGCGCGGTGCTGTTCGAGCTTCTGTCGGAAGGTGCCCTTGAGTTCCGCGCGCTTGCTGTCGTCGAGCGACGGGATGTTCGGTGGCGCAGGCGGCGGCGGCGTGCCGAGGAGTTGTTCGAGCACCCACTTGCCGCGCTTCACCGGCGAAGTGCGTGTGGGATTCGAGGTCACGGTGAGAATGCTCGCCTGCGTGAGCAGCCCGCCGCGCGGCGTGCCGGCGAGCGACACGCGCTTCCACTCGTCCTTTTGAAAATTGCCCGCGTTCCCGATGCTATAGAGTTCCGCGAGGCGCTGGTTCACCCAGGTGAAATTGCCGTCGAGCAAATCGAGCACGCTGCGATCCGTCCGCACGATTTCGCCGAAGAATCGCCGCGTCTCCTCGACCATCGCCGCACCGAGTTCGGTCTTCCATTTTGGAAAAGTTTTCGGGTCCGTGCTGTGGGAAGCGAGGCGTCCGAGTTGGAGCCACTGCATCGCGAAGTTCTCGATGAGCGCGTCGGCGCGCGGGTCTTGGATCATCCGCTTGATCTGGGCGTCGAGATTCGCGCTGAGTTTTTTTTCTGATGCGATGCGAAGCAGTTCGTCGTCCGGGCACGAACTCCACAGGAAATACGAGAGCCGCGTCGCGAGTTGGAATTCATCCATGGCGCGAGCCTCCGTGTTCTGGGGTTGTTCATCAGGCTCCAGTCGAAAGATAAATTTTGGCGACGCCAAAATCGCACTCACAGCCCGGCGCATTGCCTCTTCCCAAGTGTCGTTGTGCCCCATCGCGTAGGCCACGAGCTTCGTGAGGCGGTCGAGTTCCTCGCCCGTCACAGGACGCCGCCACGCGCGCACGGCGAAACGTCCAAGCGCCTCGCGCGTCTGTTCGGCCTGCGATTTTCCGGGCGTCACGGTGAGTAGCATTTTGGTAGCGGCATTGCGTGCGTCCATCGGGCCTTCGTATTCGAGCCACTCGACGTAAAGCGTCGGCGCAGCCTTTCCTCCCTCGGGTTTGAATGCCGCAAGCATGATGCGCTCGATGCCTTCGAGTCGCGGCACTTTCGCCTCGATGGTCTGCGCATCGCTCTCGGACTTCGCGGTGATTTCCACGCTCTTCAAAATGTGTGCGCGCTTCGCATTTTCGAGCCATGCGCCGTCGAGCTTCGCGATTTCTCCAGCGGATGACGCCTTCGCAATCGCGCCGCCCGAAACCATCATCGCCACGCGCACTGGCCGTCCGTCCGCCGACTTTGCATAGAGCCGCGCACGCATGATGTAGTCGCCGTCCGCGGTGATGCGCGCGGGCGTGTTGATCGGCCCGGACTTTACCGCGTCGCTCTCGCTCGCCGTGAGCGGACGGAACCGCGACTGCGGCACAGTCGCCGACGCAGGCTCGCAAAATTTCGCAGACATCGTGCGCTTTGGCGGCGCTGCGGCGCTGAGCGGGATCGCCTGCGCCGCGATTTTGTCCGCCGCGTCGAGATAGCGCTCCATGAGCACCGGCGAGACGGTGAGCACATCCGCGATGTTGTCGAAGCCGTGCCCCACGTCGTCGCTCGGGAAATCATCCGCAGGGCGAAACTGGATGTGCAGCAGATCGCGGATCGTGTTGTTGTATTCGTTGCGGTTCAGCCGGCGCACCGTGAGCCGGCCGGGGTCGGGCTTGCCATTGTCCGCCTTGGCGAAAATACCTGCGACCGATTCGAGGAACCGCTTTTTTTCCTCGGAAGAAGGCTGCTGCTTGTCATCCGGCGGCATGTCGCCTGAGCGGACCTGCTCGATCACATCGCGCCACCGCTTGCGCGCGCGCAGCACGGAGATGTCGTCGCGGAATTCATGCAGCGCGAAGTCGCCCTTCTGCTTGTCCTTCCCGTGGCAGGAGACGCAGTGCTTTTCCAGAAATGGCACGCCCGCCTGCGCAAAGGTCGGCGTATCTGCGCGCATTGCAGCGAGCGGGAGGAAGACACCGATGGCGGCGAGAATGACGGGAGACGGACGAAACATTGACGCAGACGTAGCCTGCAACTGGGTTCCGCTCAAGTGCATGGCTTCCTCCGCTCGCGCAAAGTTCACGTGGTGTGTGTTGCGTCCCACAGGTAAGCGGCTATCTTTAACAACATGATGCGCACATCGAATCCCACACTGTCTCCAGCCACCTTCAACGAGCCTGTCTCCGTCGGCGAGCAGCGCATGACGATCCAGGGCGCGGTGAACAAATCCGCTATCCTTCTCGCCATCGCGATTTTCTCCGCGGCATTCGCGTGGAATCGCTTTGAGCAAAGCCCCGGCTCCGCGATGCCGCTCGTCCTCATCGGCTCCATTGGCGGCCTCATCATGGCACTCATCACCACCTTCAAGAAGCAATGGTCCCCTGTGACCGCGCCGATCTACGCCCTGCTCGAAGGTCTGGCCCTCGGTGCCATTTCCGCGCTCTACAATACGCAGTCGCACGGCATCGTGCTCCAGGCCGCGATGCTCACCTTTGGCACGCTCTTCGCGCTCCTCGCCGCGTATCGCGCCGGGATCATTCGCGCCACCGAGAAATTCAAAGCAGGCGTCATCGCCGCGACCGGCGGCATCTTCCTCCTGTACATGGTCTCGTGGATCCTCAGCCTCTTCCATGTGAACATGTCCTTCATGCAGGGCGGCGGGATGCTGAGCATCGGCATCAGCGTCTTTGTCGTCATCATCGCCGCGCTGAATCTCGTGCTCGACTTCGACGTGATCGAACAGGGCGCAAAGCTCGGTGCTCCAAAGTATCTCGAATGGTACGCCGGCTTCGGCCTGCTGGTCACGCTGGTGTGGCTCTACCTCGAAATCCTCCGCCTGCTCGCGAAGCTCAACTCGCGGCGCGACTAGCCGCCGCTTTCTTCCGGCGCATCCAAACGCTCGCCAGACATCTCTTCGAACTCCGTGAAGTGATCCGGACGGAGCGGCTCGCTGATGCGGTAGTCTTCACCGAGCCATTTGCCGAGATCGATCATCTTGCAGCGCGCGGAGCAGAACGGGCTGGCGGGCGTGTTGAAGTCCGCGGGCTTTCCGCAGACGGGGCATTTCAGCGCGGGATTCTTTTCGGGCATCTGCGCAAGATGGAATCACAGATGCCGGATGTCAGCCACAGAGGCGAAATTCACCGTAGCCGCCGACGGCAGGAGGCGGGCCACTCGCTCTTATCGCGCGTGAATCAGAGTGCCCGCCTCGTTCCCTCGGCGGCTACGGTTGCGAGGCTCAGTTCCGCGGCGGATTCATTTCGCGCACGGCGGCGCCGTTCGTGTCGCTCAGGATCAAAATCGCGAGCTTCTCGACGTTGTTGAGTTCGGCGGGCTTGAGCATCTGGTAGTCGAGGCCGTTCGCGGGTGCGGCGTCGTGGGCAAGGGGAACGGCCTGCGCGTGCTCGGGCGCGTTCAGGCTCGCGTAGTCGAAGCGTCCGCGTAGGTCGGTGTAGCCGTCTTTGAAAAAGCGCACGGTGCCGTTGTTCAGCCGCGCGTACACTTTCACGTAAGCCTTCGAGACAGCCTTGCCGGTGGCGCTGTCGAGCGCCTCGATGCGGCCGTAGTTTTCCGCGAGCGTGAGCTTCAGCGTGTTCGCGTGATACGCCTGCGCCTTGCGGTGCCCGGCGGCGACGACTTCGACGAGCACGTTCGCCTTCGCAAATTCACCCGGCAGCGGAATGTCGAGCGCGTCCTTGCCTTTCGGCAGCGCGTGCTTCGCGCTGCTGCTCGGCTTGATGATCGAAAAGCGGCTCGAATCCTGGCTCACGAACGGGCTGCTGCTGAACGAGAACTCGGGGTCCATGAGGTAGTAGTTGACCGTCACGTCGCCGAGATTCTTCCACGTCAGCGCGATGGATTTGTTCTCCACCTTGAAGTCGAAGACCGGCTCCGTCGCCGCGAGTTCGGCCTGCTGCTTCTCGCGGTCGGGCTTGTCGTCGTCCTTCTTCGCCGCAGCCTTGCCCTCGATCTCGTCGAGCTGCGATCCGACTTCGGCGAAAAGATTCCGCCAGCGTGCGACGGGATGTCCGGTGTAGTTCGCCGCGATGCCGCGCGCCTCGGCGAGGTTGCCCTCGTAGAACGCCGCGTAGCATTTGAAGTAGTCGATCTGGATCTGTGTCGGCAGCGCCTTGGCATCGAGCGAATGGAAACGCGCGAGCGCCTCCTCCACGCGGTCCTGCAGGAAGAGGTGATACGTCACGCTCATGCTGTCCATCCCGTCGAGTTGCGGCTTGTGCGCGAGGATGTCGAGCAGGTGCTGGTATTGCCCGAGGACCGTCGGATTCGCGATGCGGTGCTCGCTGCCGAGCCGGTGGGCGCGCTGGTTCACAAGCGGCGAATATTCCAGGTGTTCATACGCACGGCGCTCGATGGGATCGATCGTGATGAGCTTCGAGGAAAGGAACGGCCCGCAGCCGCTCACAAAATCATCGCGGTGCTTCAGCCATTCGCGCAGCGATGCGGTATCATTGTGCATCACGGCATAGCTGTAGATCACGTCCTCCCACACATGCCGCTGCTGCATCACGCCGATCAGCTTTTTGAAAAAATCGCCGCTCGCACGGCAGCGCCACGCGATGCGTTCGAGGTTCAGCGACTCCACATTGTTCTGCGCGATGAACGCGAACACCTCCGCATCGGTGCCGTATTGCGAGACGTAGTCCCACGAGGCTTTGTCGAATTGCGTCAGCTTCGCGACGACGTTGAACGCGAACGCCTTCGCCGCAGCCGCGCTGCTGCCAGCGACGGCGACATTCACCGGGTAGTGCGGGAACTTCAGCCCCTCGCGCGGCACCGCGGGGAAGTAGAAGGAATACTCGAACGTCTTCGTCGTGTAGGGCTCCAGCCGCAGGCGGCGCGAATCGGTCGCCTTGCTGCCGAGCACCTGTACCGCTCCCTGCGGGATTTGCAGCAGCACCTCGGCCTTCACGGGCGCGCTCGTCGGGTTCGTCACGACGACATTCGCGCCATAGACGGTGCCGGTGAGAAATTCGTCGGTCACATACTTTTCAAATTTCTCATTGCCCTCCTGCCGGTAGCGGTCGCCCTGGCGGAAGAAACTCTGCGAGACGAGGAACTGCCCCGCATCGGCCTTCGCGGGCGCGGCGGGTTTGATCTCCTTGTGATACACGATGGCCGCGCCGCCCGCGGTGAAGAGGAACTGTCCGGCGTCCGCCTTCGTCGTGTGCTTCGGCGCGTCAAACGGCAGATCGAGCACGGCGAGCGCGAGCATCATCTCGGTGAAGCTATTGTGCGCCTCGGCGACATTCGCGGAGACGAACGCGCCCTTCGAGCCGTCCGCAACCCACGCCGCGTAGTCGCGCCAGAATGCGTTCACCGTCACGAGACTCGCGTCCTGCTGCTCGATGGGCAGGCGGTAGTAGTTGTTCTCCGCCCATTCCTTCGTCGCGCCGATCTGGCGGTAATATGCGCGCACTTCGGCACGCGCGGCCTTCGCGGCGTCGGTGCCGTAGAAGGCGAAGTCGTTTGCCGCTGGCGAGGCGGGAGCGTCGGCTTTCCCAGCAGGCTCATTGAGTTCGGAAAAGTCGGCGGGCTGCTTCAGGAACCGGGCGCGCGCATCGAGTCCGAGTGAACTGGCGGCAACGGTGAGGCTTTCGGCTTCCTTGCGCTTCATCGAGCGTTGCATCACTTCCTTGTCTGCCAAGTTCACCTTGCCATCCGTGGCGAGAGGGCTGGAAACGGCAAACCCGCCGCGTAACGCATTTGGTGTCGCCGATGCTGGCGCTGCGGCAGGCATCGGCGCGAGCGCACCGGCTGCGCCTGCCGCGCGCCCATTTTTTACCCCCGCTTTCAGCTCATCAGTCTGCTTTTCCTGCTCGCGCTTGAAGTCCCCGAGCCGTCCCGCATCCGCCTGCAGCGCGCGTCCGCGCAGCGCGGTCTCGAATAGCCGATCCTGCTCGTCCGGGTTCGGCGGATTCATCTCCCACATCTCGCGGATGTGGCGCGCGGCATTCGCGGCCTCGCCGCCGATGCGCTGTGCGAGCAGCGCGCGCTCGACGACATTCAGCCGCCCGTAGGCCCACGGCTCGCGGTAGCCCGCGAGGTCGTGGCCGAGGAGGAAGTCGTCCATGAACGTCCGATCCTTTTTGTTCGCGAGATACGGCTTGATGACCTTGTCGAAAAACGCGGCGTCCTTTTTCGCGAGGAAGAAGTTCAGCTCGTGGCAGGCGAACTCGGAATACTTCGCGCGCTTCTCGTCGTCCTTGAGCTTCGGCCATTCGAGCACCCACGCAAACTTCGCGAGGTTCTCGTTGCCGTTCAGCGTCTTCAGCAGCGAGTAGATGCCGCCGAGCGTGTCGTAGCTCTCAAATTCACTCGTGAGAATGTCCGCAAGCGTGAGCGTCTTCCCCGGCTCCACGACGGTGACCTCCTTCTTCTGCGTGAATGGCTTCGCGGGATCGAGATGCCGCACGAGCCGCAGGTCCGTGAAGCGCACCGGCATCTCCGGCAGCGCAAACGAGCGCCACTCGGCATTCGCGAGATCCTCCGCGTAGATTTGCACATGTTGTCGATCGCCGAGGATTTTGCGGTCAACGCGAACGACGCCGTCCTTGTCGGGCAACAGATTGTAAATCGCGGGCGCGGACTCCGCGAGGAAGTCGAGGTTCGTCTCCGCCGCAGCGCCAATACCGGGACCATTACCTGCCTTCAGCGTCATTTCCGCCAAGGCACGCCGCGTCATTTGGTCTTTTCCACCGCGCGTGCTGCCCGCCGCCTCGCCCGCGTGCTGCGCGAGTTCCTCGACATCCGTCGATCGTTTGTCCCACGGATTCAGCAGGAGACCCGGGCGCGTGAGCATGTTGCCGGGGAAAAATTTCTGGAAACGCCGCTCCAGAATGTAGCGGTATTCGTCGCCGATCTCGCGTCCCGCGGCGTAGAGATTCGGCAGACGCGCAGGCGAGCCCGAAGCCGCACCGAACCGCGCGAAGCTCCCGAAGTCCCCGAAGATTCCGCGCCCCGGCTCGAAGCGCGACGCGGCAAAATGCACGCGCGTGAACGGCGTCGTGTTCGCGAGCTTCACGGTGATCGCATCCGCCGTCGTCGCGACATCCGTGATGTGCAGCGGTGCCGCGCCCTTTGCTTCAAGGTTGCGGCTCGCGCCGAGGAACCAGCCGTGTGTG
>JBBRPQ010000035.1:0-52371 GCA_038227825.1 Chthoniobacterales bacterium | reverse complement strand
CGCGTTCTTCGGGACCAGCTCCTCCGCTCGCCGATACAGCCGCTCCGCCTCGTCTTTGTCGTCGCGCACATTCTTCATGAACTACGCGAAGTTGCCGGTGATTTTCGCGTGCTTCGGGTCCAGCTCCAGCGCTCGCCGATACAGCCGCTCCGCCTCGTCATTGTCCTTACGGACTGTCGCCATGAACAACGCGAAGTTGCCCGTCAGCTCCGCGCTCTCCGAAAAGTCCTTCATCCCTTCTCGGTAGATTGCCTCCTGCTTAGCGGGGTCTTTCTCTGCATCAGCTTTCAGTTGCCACGCCCACCAGCTCTTTTCCTTCTTCATTCGCTCCCCGACAGCATCGACCGCCTCGCGGGCGAGCTTGTGCGACTCGGAGACCGGTGCGGCTGGCGTCGGCTCCTTCGGCTTCTTTTCCAGCTCGACGAACTTCTTCATGAGTTCGTCGAGGCGCTTGTCGAAAGTGGCCTTGAGGTCATCGCATGTGGGGGTGCATTTGAGCAGGTTGCCGAGCTGCGTCATGATCGCGTCGAAGCCTTCGATGGGCACGAGCCAGCCGTTGTGCTTGGCGACGACTTTCTGGACGCGGTCAGAAGGCGGGTTCGCCTCGCGGTAGCACCAGAAGATGCCTCCCTCGATGGGAACGAGCTTTTCGAGGAATCCCATGAGGCTGCCGTCATTGCCCGCATAGCCGATGACGATGGGAGTGAAGCGCTGGAAGATTTTCTGGAGCGTATCGACCCATTGCTCCTCCAGCTTTTTGGTCTCCCCGTCCGTATTCTTGGCGTCGTGGAAGAGGTCGCGGTGAATCTTGGCGACAAAGGGGCGGCGGGGCTCGATGCGGATGTAGCGGGTGAGCGATTCATGGAAGCAGACGTGCGCCATGGTGTCCGTGAAGACGGAGATAGCGTTGGCGATGAGGTCGTCGAAGTTGGTCGTGATGGCGGCCTTGTGCGCCGTCTTCTCCATGATGCGCGCGAGGACGGCATAGCCAAAGCTGGGCTTGGCGGTGGCCATTTCCTTTTCGAGGTAGGCGTGCCCGCCGTCGGGATCGTTGGCGAAGCGGAGGTTGTAGATTTCCGAGTAATGGTCGGCGGCGTTGGCGTGCGTGAGGCCTTCGATTTTGCGATCCGCGCTGGCAATCCACACATCAATCGGGGTGCTGCTGGGCACCTGGCTGTCGCGCATTTCCTCCAGCCACCTCTTGGCGAGTTCGCCACCGGTGCTGATGCCCGATTCACGAGAAGCACCCGCGCCGAGCAGCCAGCAGAAGGGGCGATTCGAGCGGTATTCATGGCGCTGCATGAATTCCCGCAGGAAGTAGGAGTTCGTCATCAGGCGTGCTGGCATGCACGCGGATTAGCAGCGCAGGGAACGGATGGCGAGGGCGCTTTGCGTTGCAGTATCACGGACGGCGCGCCCCCTTTTCCCAGCGCAAGAAAAGCCCCAGTCTTGACCAGTGTCATCCGGTTGCTACTTTCCCGCCCCTTTTCACTCCACACCATTCCCATGAGCGACATCACTGCCGCCGCTGCCCCGAGCGGACCCCGCGTTTCTAAGATTTCCGAGAGCATCATCCGCATCGCGGGCGATTCGCAGGATGGCATCCAGGCCATCGGCGGGTTCCTCGCGCGGCTCGCGGGGCGCAGTGAGCAGGAGGTGATGACCTTTATGACCATCCCGAGCACCATCTCGGGCGGGGCGTCCATTTTCCAAGTGCGCATCGGCTCGGGCGAGGTGCTGAGCGCGGGCGATGAGGCGGATGTGCTGCTGTGTTTCTACGACCACAGCTATGCGAATCACATCAGCTCGCTGAAGCGCGGGGGGATCGTGCTGTATGATTCCGATCACGTGAAGCCGAACGAGGAGATGCTGGGCACCTACCGTCACGTGGGCGTGGCCATTTCCAGTCTCACGGTGGAGGCGATCGGCGGGACGGGGCGCGACAAGGGGAAGAATATCTACGCGCTGGGGCTGCTGGCGCGGATGTTTGACCTGAATGTGGAGAAGCTGACGAAGCTGCTGGAGGAGCGGTTCGGCGGGAAGAATCCGTCGGTGGTGCAGAATGCGCTGGCGTGTTTCCACGGGGGCTACGGGCACCAGATCCAGGGGCTCATCGAGTCGTTCCATTTTGAACACCCGGACAAGGGCGGTACGCAGCAGGTGGTGATGAGCGGGAACGAGGCGCTGGCCTACGGCATCATCGCGGCGGGGGTGCGGTTCGGCGCGGGGTATCCGATCACGCCTTGGAGCGAGGTGATGGAGCTGCTCCGGCGGGAGTTGCCGAAATACGGCGGGACTTTCATGCAGACGGAGGATGAGATCGCGGCGATCTCGATGGCGCTGGGCGCGAGCTTCGGCGGGCGCGTGGCGGTGACAGGATCGAGCGGGCCGGGCATTTCGCTGAAGACGGAGGCGCTCGGCTGGGCCTCGATGGCGGAGATGCCGCTGATCGTGATCGACGTGCAGCGCGGCGGGCCGAGCACGGGGATGCCGACGAATCAGGAGCAGAGCGACCTGAACATCGCGTGCTTCGGTGGTCACGGTGACAGCCCGCGCGTGGTGCTGGCGCCGTCGAGCGTGGAGGACTGCTTCTACACGGCGATCGAGGCGGTGAACATTGCGCGGAAATTCAGCACGCCGGTGATCATCCTGAGCGACCAGGCGATCGCGACGCGCATCGAGGCGTTCGCGATGCCGGACTTGAAGACGATCTGCCAGGACATCTCGCCGGACTTCACGGCGGTGGCGGAACACAAGCCGTATGACCTTTCCGCCGCGGACGGCATCACGCGTCACGTCGCGCCCGGCACGCGCATCGCGAGCGGCAAGTATCCCGTGGTGACGGGCCTCGAGCACGACGAACTCGGCCACCCCACCGGCTCCGGCAAGCTGCACACGCAGATGAATGCGAAGCGCCGCAACAAACTGCGCAAGCTGGCGACGGAGATCCCCGTGCCGAAGATTTACGGCGCAAGCGAAGGCCACGTGCTGCTCGTCGGCTGGGGATCGAGCAAAGGGCCAATCGAGGAAGCCGTGAAGCTCGGCCGCTCGCAGGGCGAGGCGGTCTCGGGGCTGCACATCAAGTACATCAATCCCCTGCCGAACGATCTCGAGAAGCTCTTCAGCGGCTTCACGCATGTGGTCGTCTGCGAGATCAATGACGAAGGTCTCTACGGTCACGGCCAGCTCGCCTCGATCCTGCGTGCGCGCTACTGCGACCCGCGCATCCAGAGCGTGACGAAGACCGACGGCCTCCCGTGGAAGATCAAGGAAATCCTCACCCGCGCCCTCACCCTCACGAAGTAACACCCCGCACTTTTTCCCGACATGAGCACGACCATCGCAATCTCAAACGAAACCCTCCCCCGCACCGGCATCACCGCCACGCTGCCCGCACCCGCGCCGCTCGCCGATGCGGACCGCAAGCCGCTCACGAAAAAGGAGACCGCCGCCGACCACCCGACGTGGTGCCCCGGCTGCGGCGACTTCAGCGTGCTCGCGCTCTACTACAAGCTCATCGAGAAGCGGAAAATCAATCACGAGAACATCTGCACCATCGCGGGCATCGGCTGCTCGTCGCGCTTCCCGTATTTCGTGCAGGCGCACGGCGCGCACTTCATCCACGGGCGCGCGCTGCCGTTCGCGAGCGGCGTGTCGCTCTCGCGGCCGGACCTGCATGTGTTTGTCTTCGGCGGCGACGGCGACGCATTTTCCATCGGCGGAAATCACTTCACGCACACGGCGCGCAAGAACGTGAAGATGACCTACGTCGTGATGGACAACTTCGTCTATGGCCTCACGAAAAAGCAGACCTCGCCCACTTCGCCGATCGGCTTTAAGTCGAAGACCGACATCGGCGGCAGCACGGACCGCCCCGTGAATCCGATGAAGCAGGCGATCAGCGCCGGCGCGACGTTTGTCGCTCGCGGGACCGCCACGAACGTGAACCATCTGCTGAAACTCATGGAAGCCGCGATGGACCACGACGGCTTCTCATTCATCGAGTGCCTCAGCGAGTGCATCGAGTTTTTCCCTGGCGCATTCGACGCCGCGATCCCGCGCAAGGGCGGCACATTCCCGGAAATCCCCGCGGAGCACGACGTGACGGACGAATACGCCGCCTACAAACTCTGCGACGAGCCGTGGCCCGGCATGTTCGGCACCTTTTACAAAGTGAACCGCCCGACCAAGAACGCGAACGAGGCGAAGCTCATCACCGACGCGCGCGCGAAGCTCGCGGACGTGCCCGACTGGCAGATCCTGCAGCGGAACTTCGATAGGATGAAATAGCGCGCGGCGACGAACAAAGCGCTCGCCCTTCCGAGTAAATACCGATACTCTTCCCTCATGAAGATCCTCCTGGCTGCCCTCGCCGTCTGCACCCTTTTCAGCGGCTGCCTGCCGCCTCCCGGATCGATCGCGGTCGTGACGCCCGGCTACCATCGGCCCTACGGCTATGGCTACGGGTCTCCATACGGATACGGCAATCCGTACCGCTACGGCTCCAATGGCTACGGCTCACCCTATGGCTACCGTCATGACGGGTACCGTTCTGACGCTTACCGCAGCGAAGCCTACCGGCATGGCCAGAACCGGCCCTATGCAGCACGTGGAACCGTTGTCGTGCCGACTCGGCATACACCGAATGTGCGGAATGCAGTCGTCGCGCGTCCTCCGTTTCCCGGCGCACGCTGGGTGAACGGCCATTGGATCCGCTAGCGAAGGGCACGAGCGCCCGGGAGATTTCTCAAGACTGTGGCTTGAGCAGCACATTCGAGGCTGGCACGAAAGCAGCAGTCTCCCCACAGCCTCATGCGCCCGTATCATTCCGCTCACCATCCGCACGTGAATTTTGGCGGCGGCCATCTGCTCCGCCTTCTCTGCTTGGCGCTCATTTTTCTGACCGTCCATGCCTTGGGCGCGCCGAAAACTGAGAAGCCTCCCAAGCCGACGAAACCGGCCGGGCCCTCGCCGTGGGCCGCCTGGGTCGAGCCAGACTTTCCATTTTTCTCATCCATCCTCGACGCCCGCCGCACGGGCATCTGCGACAGGAACCTGACGCCACGCGGCATCGTGCTGAATCTCGGCAAGGACTGCTGGGTGTGCTTTGACACCGATCTGCTGCGCGTCGCCGCAGTGTGGCGCGGACCTGGTGTGACACCGAAGGCACTCGCACCCGGCTCGTACCACGACCCGAGCCGCAAGACTCCCGGAGGGCAATTCCCCGCACCGCAGCCCGATGGAAAACTCTGGCTCGCAAACGGCATCTATCCCGGCTGGCAGACTATCGCGCGAGCTTCGATCAAGGATCCCCGCGAACCAGCACCCACTGCTGATGAAGTGGGACGCGGATCGATGCCCGTCGAGATGGGAAAATTCAAAGCCGTGCGCCATGTGCGCGGCGGTGTCGTGCTCGAATACACCGCTGGCGGCGCAGACATCCGGGAATGGACGACAGTCTCCGAAACCGCCGGACAGCCGGTGATCGAACGGCATATCGAGGTAGGCCCTTCACAGAAGCCGCTGCTTCTTGTGGCAGGCACAAAGAACAGTGGCGCGGTGGAAGAAGTCGTCGCCTCCATCGCAGTGAGCACTCCGAATGGCGGGCACGCTGCCGAGATCGTCGATGATCCCACGCTCTGGGTCGTGCGCGTACCTTCGCACGACAAGCCGGTGAATTTCTGCGTCACCATCGCGGATGCGGCGTCAGCCCCGAAGGCTGTGGCATCGGCGATTCCCGATGGTGCGCCCACGCGACGCTGGCCGCAGGAGGTCGTGAGCAAGGTGAATTTTTCCACGGCAAAGAGCACCTACGTCGTGGATGATGTGGCGCTCCCGCTCGACAATCCGTGGAAACGCGATGTGCGCATCGGCGACATCCAATTTTTGAAAGACGGCACCGGCGTCGGTGTCACCGTGGATGGCGACGTGTGGCTCATCCGCGGCCTGAATGAAAAAGGAGGCAAGGTGAGTTGGCGGCGGTTTGCCTCCGGGCTGCACGAGCCGATGTCGCTCGCGATTCGCAACGACGAAATTTTCGTCTTCGACCGCAATGGCATCTGGCGTCTGCACGATACGAAGGGCACCGGCGAGGCAGACGTGCACGAACTATTCTCGAACGCCTTCGCGCAAACCGCCGACATGCGCGAATTCCCCAGCGCCCTGCGTCTCGCACCGGACGACGAATTCGTCATCGCGAAAGGCGGCCAGCAAAATACGACACTCGGGAAACACAATGGCAGCGTGCTCCGCATTTCCGCGGACGGAAGCAAGGCCACCGTTCTCGGCTGGGGCTTCCGTCAGCCGAATATCGGAGTGAACATCCGCACCGGGCTCGTCACCGCGTGCGATCAGGAAGGCCAGTACATCCCGAGCACTCCGCTGCACATCGTAAAGGACAGGCAGTACTACGGCTTTCTCAGCGAGCTGGAGCCGCATGAAAAATATCCTGCGCCCATTGCCGACCCGCTCACGTGGATTCCGCACGCCGTGAATGCGTCGGGAATCTCGCAGACGTGGCTCTTTGACGCAAAAATGGGCACGCTGAACGATTCGCTGATCCACATCGCATTCAACAAGCCGGAGATATTTCGCGTGGTGATGAACAATCGCACCGCAAAGCCTCAGGCCGCCGTCGTCAGCATCACCAGCGCGTTCGATTTTCCACCACTCAGCGGTTCCGTGAATCCCGCAGACGGGCAGTTCTACTTCGCCGGATTCCAAATCATCGGCTGGGGCACCACCGCGACACGCATCAGCGGGCTCGCACGTCTCCGCTTTACGGGCACACCGAGCACACTTCCCCGAACGATCGTCCCGAGCTCGAAGGGTGTCCTCCTCCGCTTTGATGTGCCGCTCGATCCAGCAAGAGCGACCGACCTCGCAAACTACTCGCTGGCCAGCTTTCACTACGTGCGCACCTACAAATACGGCTCCGCACTTTACAAAGAGGACGGCACGACAGGGCAGGACTTCCTGAATCCAAGCAGTGCCTACCTGTCAGCAGACCGCCGCAGCGTCTTCATCGGCGTGCCAAATATGAAACCCGTGCAGCAATTTCGCGTCGGCTGGTCCCTCGCGACGGCCGATGGAATCGCATTCGAAGACAACGCCTACACGACCATTTACAATCTCGCGAAATTTGATCCGAAAGCCGAGGGCTTCGGCGACCTGACGGTGGATCTCACCCCGCGCGTCGCTGCCACGCAGAACGCCGTAAAGCCCACGCCCGAGGAAGGGCGCCGGATCGCACAGATGTTCGGCTGCGCCGCATGTCACTCGCAGGAGGGAAAGGATATGGCGCACGTCGGCCCGACTTGGAAGGGCCTCTTTGGCAGTGAGCGCGACTGGTTCACTGCGGAAAAAAAGAAGGGCCACGGCATGGCTGATTCCGCATACATCCGTGAATCCATCCTCGAACCTTCCGCCAAGATCGTGGCCGGCTACGAACGCGGCGAATATGCGATGCCCAGCTACGCAGGCGCTCTCACGGACGCGCAGATCGACGCGCTGATCCTTTTCATCCAGACGCTGAAGTAGCGTGCCGGGGACAAAGCCATGAGCGCGCCTTCACCGGAGATTCGCGTCGGCATTATCGGATGCGACACGTCGCATGCGACTGCGTTTGCAAATATCCTCAACGATGCTTCAGCGAAGGACCACGTGCCAGGCGCGAGGATTGTCGCAGCAGTGAAGACGGTGAGCCCCGACATCGAATGGTCGCGCAGTCGTGTGGATGGATTCATCGCAGAACTCCGGGACCGCCACGGAGTGAAGATCACCGGCAGCATCGACGAGCTGTGTTCGGAGGTGGATGCCGTGATCGTCGGAAGTGTGGATGGCCGCCCGCATCCTGAGCAGGCCCGCTCGGTGATCGCCGCACGCAAGCCCGTCTTCGTGGACAAGCCGCTCGCGGGCAGCTTGCGCGATGCGCTCGGAATCGTGCGGCTCGCGGAGGCTGCAGACGTCCCGCTGTGGACCGGCAGCGCGTATCGCTGGCATCCCTCGATGCGTGAGCTCATGAAAAAAGACGTCGGCGATGTTCGCGGCGCGATCTCCTTTGGGCCCGCCCATCTCAATGAGCATCATCCCGATTTTTACTGGTACGGCATTCACCCGGCGGAAGCACTTTACACCGTGCTGGGCGCAGGATGCGAAAGTGTGAGCAGGACGAAGACGGAAGACACGGATGTCGTCGTCGGCCGATGGAATCGAGGAAGGACCGGCACGCTCGTCGGGCTGCGAACGCAGCCGCTGCCACATCAGGTAAGTCTGTTTGGGAGCACAGGCTTCGCGCAGCAGGCCGGCGGCGGGGACAGCTATGCGCCGCTCGTCGCGCAAATTGTGAAATTTTTCCAAACTGGCGAGCCACCGGTGAGCCACGCAGAGACGATCGAAATGTACGCCTTCATGGAGGCTGCGGATCAAAGCCTCCGCAGCGGCCGTGCGCCGGTGGCGGTTGCCGATGTCCTCAGGTGTGCGTCGGAAGCTTTGCAATCGTGAGCCAGAAGAGGGTGATGGCCTCGACCACCTTGTCCATCTCATCAACGTCCACGGGTTTCGTCACAAAGCAGTTTGCTCCAAGCTCGTAGGCGCGCCGGATGTCCTCTTCCGATTCGGAGCTGGTGAAGATGACCACAGGGATCATCCGCAGCGCTGGATCACAGCGCATTTCCTCAAGCACTTCGCACCCGTTTTTCCGAGGCATATTGATATCGAGAAGCACAAGATCCGGCCGTGGCGCGCTGGTAAAAATCCCGGCGTGCCGTAGAAAATCGAGCGCTTCAACGCCATCGCGAGCGATGCTCACTCGATTGTCAAAGGCGGCCCTGTCAAGCGCCTCCCTCGTGAGCACGACATCGCCGATATTGTCGTCCACCAGCAGGATTTCGGTCGTCCGCGTTTGGGTCATCACCATGCACCGTTCATCCGATTCCCGACGTCTTCTTATCAGGAATCGTGAAGAAAAACGTGGTGCCGATTCCCGGCGTCGATTCGAGCCAAATCCTGCCGGAGTGAAGCTCGACGATTTTCTTGCACACAGCCAATCCGATTCCAGAGCCGGGGAACTCACCGGGCGCATGCAGTCGCTGGAAGATCCCGAAGATGCGGTTGAAGAACTGCGGTTCGATGCCGAGGCCATTGTCGCTTACGGAGAATTCCCATTCATCGTTCCTTCGGAGGGCGCCGACATGAATGCGGATGGCATTCGCTCCCCTGAACTTGAGGGCATTATCGATGAGGTTCTGGAAGAGCTGACCTATCTGCGTGCCGTCGGCGATGATTTCCGGCAGGCTGTCGCAGGTGACGGTGGCATGGGCATCGGCTACGGCCATCTGCAAGTTATCCATCACATCGCGGAAGATCTTCGCGCAGTCGGTGGATGTGGCAATCTTCGCCCGCGTCTGAACGCGTGAGAGAGACAGCAGATCCTGGATGAGCGACTGCATCCGCTTTGCCCCATCCACTGCGAAGTGGATGAATTTCCTGCCTTCGGGATCGAGCATGGGCTCATAGCGCTTCTCAAGCAATTGCAGGAAACTCGCGACCATGCGAAGCGGCTCCTGCAGATCATGCGATGCGATGTAGGCAAACTGCGAGAGTTCGTCGTTCGAGCGCGTGAGTTCGGCTGCCGTCTCCCTGAGACTGTCCTCGGCGTGTTTCCGCGCGGTGATGTCGCGAGCCACGGCGTACACGAGCCCGGTGTCGAAATCCGCATGGGCACGCCAGCGCAGCCATTTGTAGGAGCCATCCTTGCACCGGTAGCGGTTCTCAAAGGAAACCGTATCCATCCCCACCCTCAGCCGCGCTGCTTCGGCGAGCGTACTCGCGCGATCTTCGGGGTGGACAAAATCAACGTATGGAACTGCGCTCAGTTCCTCCGTCGAAAAGCCGAGCGTATCCTCCCATGCCGCGTTGATTCGCCGGAAGTAACCGCCCATGTCTGCGATGCACAGCATGTCGATCGACATCTCGAAGAACTTCACCAGTTCAGCCTGATGCCGCCCTTCTTGCTGTTGGGATGCTTGCATCGCTATTCGGATCCCTCAGGACCCCAGATGCCGCCGTATGCAGTCTTCCACCTGGTCGCGGCTGACGGGCTTCGCGAGAAACTCGCAGCCGCCGATCTGGTTGCCCCCCTTGGCCTCGTTCTTTGAAACGATGGCGGTGAGAAATACGATGGGGACGTTCCGGAGCATCGGCTCCTCCTTGATCTGGGCGGCGATGGTGCCGCCATCCGCCTCGGGCATGATCACGTCGAGGAAAATAATGTCGGGCTTGAATTCCTTTGCTGTCTGCACAGCGTTCAAAGGGTTGTTTTCCTCACGGACATCGTATGCCGGCAGGGTGAGGCGGAGCAGGCGTGTGAAGCCCGATTCGTCGTCAATCAGCAGTATCTTTTTCTTACTCATGGTTCGGTCCTTTGGGCCGCTTTTGCCCGGTTGATTGGTTTCAGTGTGAGGGTTGCGATTACACCTCCCTCGGGATGATTTTCGATGCTTATTTTTCCACGATGGAGATCCATGATCTTCTGCGTCACGGAAAGTCCCAGTCCCGTGCCCTTCCCTGTGCTCTTGGTCGTGAAAAATGGTTCAAAGATCTTGCCGAGCTTTTCGGGCGGCACACCTGTGCCCGTGTCGCGGATCTCGATGGCGATTACGCTCTCGCCTGCACGAAAACGAATGCCGCTGCGGTCGCCGCTGTCGTGCTTCGGACTTTCGGCAGGGGTCATGATTTTCTCGCTCGTTTTCACCGAGAGTGTGCCGCCGGATGGCATTGCATGGCATGCGTTCGTGAAGAGATTCACAAAGACCTGCTCGATCTTAGTCGGGTCCACGAGGGCTTCCGGAAGATCCGCCGCAAGGCTGGTCACCACCTTCACCCCTGCCTTTGAAAAATCGTGCCGGACAAATCGCACCGCCTTCTCGATCATTACATTGATGGAACGCGGTTGCATCCCGAGTTCCCGTGGTGATGAAAAATCCAGAAGATCCTGGACCACTGCGTTTGCACGGTGCAGGGCGTCGCGCATTTCGCCGATGACGGAGCGCGCTTCATCATCCTGCGATAGCGGCGAATCCGAGAGATACTGGAGTCCGACAAGGATGACCTGCAGCGGATTTTTCACCTCGTGCGCCACACCTGCGGCGAGCTGACCGATGGAGTGGAGCTTCTCAAGCTGCATGAGCTGGGACTGCGCCGTTTTCAGATCTTCGTCGGCACGCTTCTTTTCGGAGATGTCCGTCATGAGCCCGTCGTAGGATTCGATGTGGCCTGCGGCGTCGCGGTGCGGCACCTGTTTGTTGCGGACCCACCGGACTTCACCGTCCTTGCGTATGATGCGATGCTCTATCTCAAACGTCGCCTCATCCATTTCAGCCTTTGCGACCTTGCTCACCACCGCATCGCGATCCTCGGGAAAAATGACCCGGTACCACAGCAACGAATCCTTCGTGAACTCCTCCGGCGAATATCCCGTGACCGCGAGGCATCCCGGTCCGTGCTGCGTGGATGCGACGTGTCCGTCCTTCAATACAACGGTGTAAACGTAGTCCCTCACGGAATCGAGCAGCCGGCCGTACCGTTCCTCGCTGCCACGAAGGGCGATTTCCGCCACCTTCAGAGCGGTGATGTCACGCGAGACACCGAAAGTGCCGACGATTTTGCCGACCTCATTCTTCAGCGGCATCTTCGTCGTCAGCGACCATGTGGTGCGACCATCGGGAAAAATTTCCTTTTCCATCTTCCCGACAATGGGCCTTCCGGTGCGAACGACAACATCCTCATCGGAGCGCGCCTGATTCGCATGCTCCATGGCGAAAAAATCCGTGTCCCTTTTGCCAATCACCCGCGCAGGATCCGCCTGCCCGAAAAAGTGCGCGAGCGCCGGATTCACTTGAATGAATTCACCCTCGCAATTTTTGAAATAAACCCTGTCCGGGATGTTCTCCAGCAGCGCATCGAGCCGCCGCCTCTGCTCAGCCAATTCGCGGGCGGTGCGTGTGCGCTCGATGGCCTGGCGGATCCTGCGCGCCAGTAATCGCCCGTCGGCCTTGCCCTTCACGATGTAATCCTGAGCACCGAGCTGCATGGCCTTCACCGCGAGTTCATCGTCGTCGAAGCCAGTTTGCACGATGATCGGCACCCGTGCCGCATGAGGCTGGAGGCGGACGATCGCCTCGATGCCCTGAGCATCGGGCAGCGTCAGATCCAACAAAACAACGTCGATGCCGCCCCGATCCAAAATTTCCACCGCATCAGCGACCCGCGAGGTGTCCGTGACCGTCATTCCCACCTCACGTTCATCGCCGAGCATGAGCTTCAGCAGCGCGACATCGCCCGGGTTATCTTCGACCAACAGAACATGGATGGGAGCACCGCTCATGGTTCGGAGGAGTTTCGTGAAATTCTGACTATCTGGTAGCCTTCGATCGGTTCTTCTATCGCCGAAGGGAACGGGCTCAACGTTTCGTCTGCTTTGCAGCATTGTTCCCGACCGCAGGGGTTTGCAGCAAGTGAAAAGCTCTCTCCACCCGGCTCAGCGTGGCCCCAGTCCACGCGCACCGTGCCGATTTTTCTAGTAAACCTCCGCGTCGTCCGGGAGGCCGGAGTCGTGGCGGATGCTGTCGAGGCGCTTCCTGGCACCGCGCTCTGTCGCAGGACCGCTGATCACATGCGTGATGGCGTCCACAATCGCTGGCAGCGCGAGAAGTGCGCCGACGCCAAGCAGGGAAAACGCGGTCGCCTTCTGCGCGCCACGGCTCATTTTTCCACCGAGGAGCAAGCCGAGACCGCAGCCGACTGCGGTCTGCGTGACGGCGAGAAGGGAGGTATTGAGGACGTCGTTCTGCTTTGCGGGTTCCATGTGGCTCATAGGGAGGATGCAAGTTTTCACTTGCCTGTAAAGCACCGACTGTTCCAGCCGCGGACGGCACTTCTCGCAAACCGTGCCGCACGGGCCATGGGCGCGACCGCCTGCGCAAACGCGCTTCACGATGCCATCAAATCCCCTAGTGCAATCGAAAGACTTCCGCTAATAGGACGCCGATGACATCCCCTTCCCTGTATGTTTTGATCCTCGCCGGCGGCAGCGGCGAGCGCTTCTGGCCGCTCAGTCGCAAGTCGCGCCCGAAGCAACTGCTCTCGCTTTTTGGTGGCGAGACGCTGCTGGAGTCCACTCTCAGCCGCCTCGATGGACTAGTGCCTGCGAAGAACATCCTCATTCTCACGAATGCCGATCAGGAGGCCGCCGTCCGTGAACTGGCCAAAAATCTTCCCGCGGAAAATATCGTCGCCGAGCCTGCCAAGCGCGACACCGCGGCAGCGATCGCGCTCGGTGTCGGCTGGGTCGCCGCACGCGACACGGAGGCGACCATGATTGTGCTGCCCGCAGATCATCTGATCAAAGACACCGCTGGTTTTCAAAAAACGCTGATGACCGCCGTGGCTGCGGCAAGACAGACGGGTGAACTCGTCACCATCGGCATCCAGCCCACATGGGCATGCCCGGGCTTTGGTTACATCGAATGCGGCTCACCAATCACCTTGCAGGAAATGAACGGTGCCCCGGCAGTGCATGAGGTGAAATGCTTCCGTGAAAAGCCGAATGCTGATCTCGCCGAACAGTTTTTGCGTCAGGGCAATTTCCGGTGGAATGCTGGCATGTTCATCTGGACCATCCCGGCAATCCTCAGCGCGCTGCGCACGCATGCCCCAGATCTCGGCACCTTCGTCACGCGCATTCACTCCGGAGAGGATTTCGGAAACTTGCTCTCGAAGGATTTTCCCTTGCTGCCGAAAATCTCGATCGACTACGCCGTGATGGAAAAGGCCGGGCGCGTGCTCATGGTGGAGAGCGCCTTCGACTGGGACGACGTGGGAAGCTGGACCGCAGTCGCGAAATATCTCGCCGATCAAGGCGCAGGCAATGTCGGGAACTGCGACGTGAATGCGCTCGATGCGTCGAACAGCATCATTTTCTCCGCGCAGAAAAAGCGCGTCGCGCTCCTCGGCGTGAGCGATCTGATCGTAGTGGATACGCCCGATGCGCTGCTCGTGTGCAGCCGCCACGAGGCCGAACGCATCAAGCACCTTGTGGCAAAGGTGCCGGCGGAGCTTCAATGAAGCGCGCACTGGGAATTGACCTCGGCGAGGCGCGCATCGGCGTCGCCGTCTCGGATGAACTCGGCATGCTCGCGCATCCCGTCGAGACGATAGTCGTAAAGGAAACTGCGGATCCTCTTGGACGCGTCGTGCAGCTCGCGAAGGAAAAAGACGTAAGCCACATCATCATCGGCCTGCCAAAAAACATGGATGGCACCTCGGGTGCAGCCGCGGAAAAGACGCGCGCCTTTGCCGACAAGCTGCGCGAAAAAGTGGACTGCATCGTGAAGCTCTGGGACGAGCGACTCACGACTGTCGCCGCGCAGCGCTACCTGCACGATGCGGGTCGCAACGCGAAGCAGAGCCGCGCTGTGATCGATCAGGTCGCCGCACAGATCATTTTGCAAGGCTGGCTGGATGCGCAGGCGATGCTGGGGTGACGCCGCATGCCTGAGGCACTCGAACGAATCAAACTCACTGTGGCGTACGACGGCGCGCCGTTCGACGGTTGGCAGAGTCAGGCCACTGCGAATGGCGTGCAGGATCACATCGAGGCCGCGTTCCTCGCCGTCGGGGGCACCCGTCTCCGCATCCACGGCTCGGGCCGTACGGACGCCGGCGTGCATGCGACCGGCCAAATCGCGCATGCCGACGTGCCGCGAGGAAAGCTCGCTCCGGCGAAGTGGATGTCCGCGCTGAATGCAAACCTGCCCGATGGAATCCGAATCACGCGCGCTTCTCGCGTGCGGGGCGGCGAGGAGGGCTTTCATGCGCGCTTCTCTGCGAAGGGAAAGCGCTACATTTTCCGGCTCTGGAACGCCACCTACATGCACCCCCTCGAAATCGGCCGCGCATGGTACGTCCCGCGCACGCTCGATCTCGCGCTGCTCCGCGCAGCCGCCGCGAAGCTCGTCGGCCGTCACGATTTTGCACGCTTTACCGCAAACCGCGGCCGGAAGGAAACCAGCACTGTGCGCACGATCCACCGCATCAGCGTGCAGTCGCGCGGCCCGCTCATCACACTCACCTTCGAGGGCGACGGCTTCCTTTACAAGATGGTCCGCCTCCTCACCGGCACCATCGTCCGCGTCGCGGAAAAACGTGCGCCGGCTTCATTTATCAGCGACCTGCTGGATCTGAATATTCACACGCGCACCCATTTCATGGGCGTGGCCGACGGGCTGTATCTCTCTCGCGTCTTTTACTGACGCACCGCGTCAGAGACCGGGAATCTTCACTCCGCCCGGATTCTCCACCGCAGCCTGCGGCGGCTGCGCACCACCCTTCGGCTTCACGACGATCGCGTATTGCTCGTACACGAACTGCACGTCAGCCAGATCGCCCACATAGCGAAGCACCTCGCTGAATGGCACCTTCTGCATGGTGATCGTCACCTTCCTCGCCTGCGCCTGCTCATCGATTTGCAGCACGAAATTGATCGCGACCTTCCCACCCGCGAGCAGATTCCCCTTCTGCTTCAGAAACTCCAGCGCCTCGGCCAGCGAGGCCTCGCGAAACTCGACTTTTTCCATGATGAGCTTTTGCAGCGCCTCCTGCGTCGCATTGCGATTGCCTTTCCCGGCAGTCTTCTGCTCTTCCGCCACGATCAGCCGCAGATAGGATGTCGCGGTTTTATTGGCCGGATCGAGCTTGCGGACCATCTCGAATTTTTCCTTGGCGCTCGCATAATCATTCCGAAGGTACGCACGCTGCGCCTCGGTCATCAGATCAGCCAGATCAGTCGCAGATGCAGTGGAAACGAAGGATGCCATCGCGAGCATCCACACGCGGGATTTCATGAGGGGAATCATGAATAAAAAGATGACCCTTAATTCATCCGGCGCAATGAAACTGTTTGTTATCTAACCGGCACCCTTCGCCACATGATACCCGCATCTGCGGCAGCGCAGAGTTACAGACCCGCGACTTCGTGGCCTTTGCGATAAGTGCGCGTCACGAAGGCGTTCGCCGCATCCGCGTTGGTAAATTTCAGCGCGGCGGCGTCCCAGGCGAGCGTCTGCTTCGGGAAGCGCGTGGCGACACTGCCGAGCAGGACGGACTCCGTGAGCGGGCCGGCGTAGTCCCAGTTTGCATCGGCCTTGGGGCGGTTGCCGAGTGCAGTCTCGATGAACTGATGCCAGTGATTGTCCTTCTCCACTTTCTCGATGGTGATGCCTTCGACCTCCTTGCCCACGAGGCGCGGCTGCGCGATGTGCGGGAGAGTCATGATGCCCTTCGTGCCGATGAAGATGCTGCCTTGGTCGGGCATGGCCCTGCTTTTATCGCCCTTCACAAATTGCGCGGCATCCTGGATTTCCTGCGGCGGACGCTGATCGCCGTCGTACCACACGACGCGCACGGTTTTTCCCTCGGTGAATGCGGTGCCTGGAAAAATATAATCGCAGATTGCGTCAGTTGCCCACGAGTGATCGTTCGGCGCAGCGCCGTCGCTGCGGACGCTGAGGGGCGCAGTGAGCGCGAGCGCCTTGAAGACAGGATCGTAAATGTGGCACCCCATATCGCCAAACGTGCCAGTGCCGAAGTCGAGACGCTTGCGCCAATTTCCCGGATGGTAAAATCCACCGCCGATGAAGGGGCGCTCTTCGGCGATGCCGAGCCAGAGGTCCCAGTTCAAGTTCTCAGGCGGCTGCTCGGTATTCGTGGGCATCGCGCCATTGTCGCCCCACTTCTTGCTGCTCCACGTGTGGACTTCCTTGATTTTGCCAATGACGCCATCATGCACGGCCTTGCACGCAGTGCGGTATTCCGAACTGCTGTGAATCTGGATGCCCATCTGCGTGTGCAGCTTTTTCGCGCGCGCGATCTCGGTCATGCGGCGCACTTCATGAAGGTGATGCGCAAGCGGCTTTTGGCCATAGACGTGCAGGCCGCGGTTCAATGCACTGACGGCGATTGGCGCGTGCATGTGGTCGGGCGTGGAGACGTTCACCGTCTGGAGGTCTTTCTCCTTTTCGAGAAGCTCCTGAAAATTCGAGTAGATGCGTGCGTCAGGGAATTTCTTCCGGAATTCGGCGGTGCGCTTCTCATCCACATCGCAGCCAGCGACGATCTTCACCGCAGCGTGGCCCGAGATGGAGGACACATCGGACATCGCCATGCCAGCACAGCCGAAGCTGGCGTGATGGATGACGGAATTTGGCGATTGCGCGATTAGGCCGTTTGCAACCCAAGGAGCGACACTGGCGCCGAGCGCGAGATCACGAAGGAAGGAACGGCGGGAACGGAGGGGGGCATTCATAAACTCTTTGGTAACGAACGCACGACGCATGTGCAAGCAGGCGACTATGGCGGCATTTCTGGCAGCGAAAACCGACCTCCGCGTGACTTGCAAATCCGCGAAGTTTTCACGGCCTTTGGCTCACAACTTGCGAACGGAATGTCGGGGAATTTTGCCCAAAGATTTCAAAAAATGCCCGACTCGCAATCCAGACCAATTGATGCGCAGCCACCCGTTAGGGATCGAAAGGGCTTTGGCGCGCGCTTCGACGGAAAGATGCAACGCTTTCTCGGTCCGAAGCCGATCCATCGGAAGCTGTCTCATATCGCGATGCTGGCGTGTACGGTCGCAGTGGTGTTTTGCAGTTTCCTCTTTGCTACCTTCAGCTTCGTCTCTGAATTTCTCACAGCCCGCACTGCATTGCAGTCGCTGAGCCGTCTCGCAGCGGAGAGCAACCGCGACGTTCTCGACGCACGATCCTCTCAGGCGATCGTCGCCAATATGAATGCCTTGGCCGCGCATCCTCTCGTATCGGGCGTGATGATCTATTCTCCAGAAGGGAACGCGATTGCGCGTCCGACAAAAAACGGAAAAAGCAGCCCGCCCACGAGCATCAAGCCTGACATCAAACTTGGGACCCATATCGGACTCTCAAGCCTCAGACACTATGAACCCATCATGCGTGAGGGGAAAATAGTGGGCACGCTTTTGATCGAAACGAGCCTGTCCCCCATCTGGAAGAGCCTCGAAATCGCGGCGATCATATTTCTGATCACCTCCATATTTGCGATCGCACTTGCACGGCTCATCGTCGGAAGGCTTCAGGGGATGATTTCAGGCCCTGTCCTGCATCTCGCGCAAATCGCGGACCAAGCAACGAAGGAGTGCAATTACGGAATCCGGGCGGAAAGGCAGCACGACGACGAAGTGGGCAGCATCGCCGAGACATTCAATATCCTGCTCTCCGAAATCCAGAAGAGGGATGCGGCACTCAATCAGGCACAATCAGGCCTCGAGTCCAATGTCATGGCGAGGACCAGCGTGTTGCAGACTGAAATCCAGGAACGCAAGCAGGCGGAGGAGGCGCTGAAGGATTCCGAATTGCGCTACCGGAACCTTTTCGAAAACAACCCGATGCCGATGTGGGTCATGGATCTCGAAACGCTCACTTTTGTCGCGGTGAACAATGCCGCCGTCCGCCACTACGGCTACGATCATGCGGAATTCCTCATGCTTTCGCTGCCGCTTATCACAAAGGACGCCGAGCCACTCGCGGTCGAACGCGCATTCCGCACTTCGCAAAAGTCATTCGACGCCGGGGAATGGCGACACAAGAAGCGGAACGGCGAGATCATCGAGGTCCAACTCACCGCGCACGCGATTGTCTTTGCCGGAAAAGTCACGAAAATCGTGCTCGCAAAGGATGTGACCGAACGGAATCGCGCCCAGAAGCAACTCGAGGAAATGCATCTGAAACTCGTGGAGGCCTCGCGTGCAGCAGGCATGGCCGAAATCGCCACCGGCGTTCTGCACAATGTGGGCAATGTGCTCAACAGCGTGAACGTCTCAGCGAATGTCCTCACGGACAGCGTCCGAAAATCAAAGGCAGCAAGTGTGCGCAAGGTCGCGGACCTTTTCGATGCGAACAAGGCGAACCTCCCCGCATTTTTCAGCGCGGAAGGCAAAGGGCAGATGATGCCGGGCTACCTCTCCACCCTGGCTCAGCAGATCGAGGCGGAACAGCAGGGCCGCATCGCCGAACTCGAACAACTCACCAAGAACATCGCGCACATCAAGGACATCGTAGCGATGCAGCAGGACTATGCGAAAGTCTCCGGCCTGATGCAGGATTTCGCGCCCCGCTCACTACTCGACGAGGCGCTGCTCATGGCTGAAACCGTCCTCAAACGAAACTCCGTGACTGTGCTTCTGGACTGCCCGACGAGCCTGCCTGAAGTGAATACGGATCGGCACAAGGTGCTCCAAATCCTTGTGAACCTGATCAACAATGCGCAGCAGGCCATGGCAAATACACCTGCGCACGAGCGGACGCTCACCATCGGAGTCACCTGCCAGGACGGGCATGCCAGCATCACGATCCGGGATAATGGATGCGGGATCGCGAAAGAAAACCTCACGCGCGTCTTCAACCACGGCTTCACGACAAAGCCCACGGGCCACGGGTTCGGCCTGCACAGCGCGGCAAATGCAGCGACCGAAATCGCTGGCAGCCTCACTGGAGAGAGTGAAGGGCCGGATAAGGGCGCAACTTTCACACTCATGCTTCCCCTCGCCATTCAGGCAGAAGTGGCAAAAGCCGCCTGAGCAGAACGGCAACTCGGAGGTGCCTTATTTTGCGGCTACGGCCGACAGCTTGGATGCCTTCGCGGGCTTAGCGACCTTGACGACCTTGGCGACCTTGGCGACTTTGACCACCTTCACGGCCTTCACCACTGGAGCGAGCGCGATCACGGGGGGGCGACTGTGCGTGCCAGCGGCGAATTTTGCATTCAGCTCCGCAGCCGTTGAAAGGAACGTCTCTATGCCCTTGGGCACGCCGCGATATTCCTTGCCAACTTTTTTTGCAAAGCCAGCCTGCACGAAATTCTGGAGCTTTTCGTAAAGACGAAGGCGCAGCATCTCCTCGCCTCCGGAGGCGGCGTTCTTAGCACGGAGATTCGCATGGACTACGTCAAATAGCGCCTTGAACTCCAAAGGCGTCTTATTTGAAAGCACAGAGGCAAGCTCCTCTGCTACCCGATCTGGTCCCCGACGTGAAAATCCGTAAGTTGTCTTCATTTCGACATCATCGCACATTTCACACACTAAGCGAGGGGTCCTTTCATTTATCTTTCGCAAGCGAGTGAGGTGGGTATGTTTTTCCTCCCCGTCCTCCACACCGCCAATCTGCAGGCGGCTACCCTAAGAGTCGCCCATCGCGTCGGTTTATACTACGCTCACCATTTCCCTATGAAACTCGCCTCATTTTCGCTGCTCGCATCTCTAGCACTCCCCATGACAGTCGCCGCAGCGGATGCGCCCATGATGCAGCCCGTGGCGGAAGCGATGCCGAAGCAGAAAATCGTCTCGCTCGAGTTTCAGCCGGCGAAGGTCGTGCTGGACGGTAAATTCGGCGCAGCACAGGTGCTCGTGACTGCGAAGCTGGAATCTGGAGAACTGGCAGACGTCACACGCCTCGCTACGCTGCGGGTCGGCGGGGATTGCGCAGAGATCTCCAAATCGGGACACATCGAAGCGCGAAAAAACGGTGCAGCGACACTGACCGCGGAACTTTCCGGGCAGAAGTCCTCGGCTGCTGTCGAGGTGTCCGGCGTCGTGGAAAAGGCGACCGTGGATTTCATCCGCGATGTGAACCCCGTGATGACAAAGCTCGGATGCAACCAAGGCACCTGCCACGGCGCAAAGGATGGGAAGTATGGCTTCAAGCTCTCGCTGCGCGGCTACGATCCGATTTACGACGTGCGCTCGCTGAAGGATGATCTCGCGGGCCGCCGGCTGAACGTGGCCTCACCGGATGACTCGCTCATGCTGCTGAAATCCACAGCAGGCGTGCCGCATGAGGGCGGACAGCGGACAAAGCTTGGCGAGAAATATTACGAGATCATGCGCGCATGGATCGCGGACGGCGCGAGGCTCGACCTCGGCGTGGCGCGCGTGAAGGCAATCGAAGTGTTCCCAAAAAATCCCGTCGTCCCGGTGTCAGGAGCGATGCAGCAGTTCCGCGTGGTCGCGACTTTTTCCGATGGCAAGGTGCGTGACGTGACCTCCGAGGCGTTCGTCGAGAGCGGCAATGGCGATGTCGCCGCGCTCGTGACGGACAGCAACGGGCTGCTGAACACACTGCGCCGCGGCGAAGCACCGGTGCTGGCGCGCTACGAGGGAAATTACGACGCGACGACACTCACAGTGATGGGCGACCGCAGCGGCTTCGCGTGGAAGCAGCCGGAGACCTGGGGCCGCATCGATGAACTCGTGGCGGCAAAATGGCAGCGCATGAAAATCGAGCCATCGGGCGTTTGCAGCGATGCCGATTTCCTCCGCCGCGTGTACCTCGACCTCACAGGAACGCCGCCGACCTCGGAAGAGGTCCGTACATTTCTCGCGGATACAAGGCCAATGCGGGAAAAACGCGATGCGGTCATCGAAAAGCTGATCGGCTCGCCGGATTTCATCGAGCACGCGACCAACAAATGGTGCGACTTGCTGCAGGTGAACTCGAAGTTCCTCGGCGGGCAGGGCGTGCAGCTTTTCCGCGACTGGATCCGCAAGGAGATCGCGGACAACACGCCCTACGATCAGTTCGTGCGTAAAATCGTGACGGCGTCCGGCTCGAACAAGGAGAACCCCGCCGCCAGCTATTGGAAGATCCTGCGCGAACCCGCGGAGACGATGGAGAACACCACGCACCTCTTCCTCGCGACCCGTTTCAACTGCAACAAGTGCCACGACCATCCGTTCGAGCGTTGGACGCAGGATCAATACTACCACCTCGGCGCCTTCTTCTCGCAGGTGTCATTCGCCGATGATCCGGCTGCAGGCGGCGCAAAGCTTGTCGGCACTGCCGTGGAGAAAGCACGCGCGCTTTTTGAAATCGTGAAGGACTCGCCGACCGGCGAGATGACGCATCTCCGCACAGGCAAGGTCGCCGAACCGCAGTTCCCCTTCCCCTCCAAGTCGGAGACTCCGGCGCAGGCGGACAAACCCACTGCACGCCGCGAACAGCTCGCCGCATGGATCACCTCGGCGGATAACCGTTACTTCGCCTCCAGCTACGTGAACCGCCAATGGGGATATCTGCTCGGCATGGGCATCATCGAGCCGCTCGACGACATCCGCGCAGGCAATCCGGCAACCAATCCCGAACTGCTCGAATATCTCACGAAGGAATTCATCAGCCACAATTTCGACGTGCGCCACGTCCTTCGCGAAATCTGCAAATCGCGCACCTACCAGCTCGCGCTCGCGACAAACAAATGGAACGAGGACGACAAGACGAACTACTCGCATTCGCTCGCACGCCGACTCCCCGCCGAGGTGCTCTACGATTCCGTCCTGAAAGTCACCGGTGCCGGCTCCCGGCTGCCCGGAGGCGTCCGGGCGTCGATGCTCCCGGATTCGCAGTCCGACCTCCCGAGCGGTTTTCTCGCAAATGCCGGACGGCCTGCGCGAGAGAGTTCGTGCGAATGCGAGCGCAGCAGTGACCTTCGCCTCGGCAGCGTCATGGCGCTGCTCAGCGGCCCCGCAATTGCCGACGCCATCGGCGACCAGAGCAATGCACTGCCGAAGCTCGTGGCCTCGCAGCCGGATGACCGCAGGTTGATCGACGAGATCTTCACCCGCGTGCTGAACCGCCCGGCGGGTGACGCCGAGATCGCGCGGACTCTGGAGGCCTGGTCCTCCATCGAGCAGGAATACAAAGATTTGCTCGCGTCGCTCGAAACCAAGGAAAAGGAGCAGGCGCCCTACATTGCAAAGGTGGAGGCAGACCGCATCGCCGCGATCGCAACTGCAAAGGCGGAACTCGCCCGTTACGAAACGGAAATCGCACCAAAGGTCGCTGAAGCGGAGAAAAAGCGCGTCGAGAGCGTGGCCACTGCAGCCACGGCGGTGAAGGAATACGAGCAGAAGAACATCGCCACCTCGCAGGCAAATTTCGAGGCGACCGTGCCGATTGCAAAGACTTATGCAAGCTGGGTGCCTCTCGATCTCATCGAGCCAAAGGCAACCGGCGGCGTGGAACTGACAAAGCAGCCCGATGGAACGCTCCGCGCAAGCAATGGCGCTGCGAAGGCGACGGATTACACGATCCTCGCTGACACGAAGCTTGCAGGCATCACCGGCGTGATGATCGAGGTGCTGCCGGATGCGAATGCACCCGCATTCGGTCCCGGATTTGCAGGGGGAAATTTTGTCCTCGGCGAAATCAGCCTGAAGACCGGCCCGTTCGGAAAGCCTCGGCAGATTGATGACGCGAAGTTCAACGGGGCGGTCGCGGACTTCAGCCAAGTGAATTTTGAGGTCGCCAAGGCGATCGATGACAAGAAGGGCGACGGCAACAACGGCTGGGCAATCGCGAATCAGGCGGGCATCCCGCACTATGCGGCATTTTCATTGGCGAAGCCGATCGGTGACGCAAAGACCGGCCTCCGCCTGCGCTTTGAACTCCACCAGCCGCGCAACGCCTCGTTTAACATTGCGCGCTTCCGCCTCTACGTCACCACGGGGAATTCGCCACTGAACATCGGCCTGCCCATCGCGGTGACTGAGGCGCTGAAAAAGCCCGCACAGCTCCGCAGCAAGGAGGACAAAGCCGCCATCACCGCATACTGGAACGAAAACGATCCCGAGCTGCGCAAGCGCCGCCTCACACTCGCGAATAACCAAATGCCGCTGCCGACCGACCCCGGCATCATCGATCGCCGCGGCATGCTCGCAAAATCCGAAGAGCCGATCCGCATCGATCCGAAGCTCGTCCAACTCCGCGCCGATGCCGAGCAGAGCAAGTTGCAGAATGGAAACCGTCGCCTCACCGGTTCGCAGGACTTGGTCTGGGCGCTAGTGAATACACCGGCGTTTCTCTTCAACCGGTAGGCCTCACCCGAGGGTGACTCGTCCGGGACGGAAACACCGCTGGACGGGAATTAAAATCAGGATGCAGCCGTCCCTGCTGCGCGCGAGCTAATTGAATTTCAGCGGCTCCGGCTGATCCAATTTCACATCCGTATTCGGCGGCGGCGGGATGACAATCGGGCGCGGCGGCGGGATGTTCACCGCCGGCGCCTCACCGTCATTCACAGGGATTCCATCCAGCGTGACGAGCGGGGCCAGAGCGGTGCCGACGTTATTCATCTGCAACTGCCGCTGGAGCGCCAGATGCGATCCATACGGATCATTGCCGATCACGGTCGGTGCGGGAAGCGCGATGGCCTTCAGATTCTGCGGCGCAGCAACCCTTGCCGGCAGCACTCCCTTCGGCGCTGGCGGGCCGCTAAACGTCACAGCGGGCGCCGTCCCGCTGTGCACCGAACACGGATCCTTCGGTGCCTGCTCCTCGGTGCAAATTTCCTGATACGTGGTGCGGACTCCATCCACGATGCACTTCGGCGTGGCGAGACCACCGCTCGCACGGCAGATTTCCACACGGATGATTCCCTTTGGCTGCACGATTTCAGCCGGCCGGTATTTGTCGAAAGTCGCCTTCATCACCTCGGCCCATACCGGCAGCGCGATATCCTTGCCAAAAGCACCTCGATAGATGCTCTGCCTCGGCTTCCCGCGCTGCTGATCGAAGCCGATCCAGACTGCGCAGGTCAGCTCGCTGCTGTAGCCGACGAACCAAGCGTCGGTAAAATTGTAGCCCGTCCCAGTCTTTCCAGCGAGTGGGTAACGCTTGAGGCCGAGTTCCGTCGCACGCTCCGCAGTGCCATCCGGTTCCAGCACCTGCGTGAGGCAGGAATGCACCTCATACGCGGTGGTCTCCTTGATCACGCGGACCGTTTCGGGCTTTTCCTCAAAGATGACGTTTCCAAGTTTATCCTCGATGCGCTGGATGATGTATGTCGTCGAAGCCCGACTGCCAGCGTTCGCAAACATCGTGTACGAGAGCGCAAGGTCTATCGGGAGGACTTCGCTGCCACCGAGGTAGGTGCGCGGGTAGTTCGCGAGGTCACTGGAAATTCCCGCGGCATCCGCAAGCTCCATCACTTCCTTGATCCCGGTTGCCATGCCCAGTCTCACGGTTGCGCCATTCTTCGATTTCACGAGCGCGGCACGGGCGGAAATGGTGCCCTCGTAGCGGTTATCCGCTCGCTCCGGGCCCCACTCACCGAGCGTGCCGGTGGTTCCACCGATCGCCACCTTGGTGTTGTCCATCACCGTGTCATCCACAGTCGTTCCAGGAAACATCCCCTTCTCAAACGCCGCTGCATACACGAGGGGCTTGAATGCCGTGCCCGGCGTGATCTGCACTTGGCGTGCACGATTCAGCTCACTGTGCGGGAAATCACGCCCTCCGACCATTGCGACGATGCCACCGGTCTTGTTGTCGAGCATCACTACGACGCCCTGCAGGTATTCTGGATTGATTCGCTTCCCCTCCGCATCGGCAGGCTGCTTGTTCGCCGCCTCAAAAATGCGCGTGTACTCTGCGAGCGTCTGCTTTTTCCCCTTTGCGTCCTCAGGCTGGAAATCCGGGTGCAGCTCGACTGAATTCAACTCCGTGCGCAGCGACTCCTCCGCCTTTTTCTGAAGCGCAGAGTCAATCGTCGTATAGATGCGCAGCCCTTCGCTCGTCGCTCGATCGCGGCCCACGATTTTCAGCACCTGCTGATACACAAAGTCGGAAGGATAATTATCCTGATGGATCGAGCGCTTGTTTTTCAGCACCGGCTCTATGGCAAATGCCACGTCATACTGTTCACGGGTAATTCGGTTCAGTTCCAGAAGTCGGTTAAGCACACGATTCCGTTCCTCGATGCATGCGTTGTAGTTTCGCCAAGGTGAGAGTTTATCCGGGCTCCGCAGCAAGCCGCAGAGCATCGCAGCTTCGCTAAAGTCCACCTCTGATGCACTTTTGCCGAAGTAGCCCTTCGATGCGGACTCCACGCCAAAGAAGCCGTTTCCGAAATACACGCGGTTCAGGTAAAGCCCCAAAATCTGCTCCTTCGTACACCGTCGCTCGATTTCCCGAGCCACAAACATCTCGCGGAGCTTGCGTTCCCTGCTCCGGTCATTTGGCGGGAGTTGCTCTGGAAACGTATTCCGCGCGAGCTGCTGGGTGAGCGTGCTCGCGCCCTGCTTGTCCTTGCCGGCACGCCAGTTTTCGTAAAGCGCACGAGCCACGCCCCGCACGTCCACGCCCGAATGATCGTAAAAGCGAGCATCCTCCGCTGCCACCACCGCTTCCCTCAGCGCCGGAGACAGCCGATCCAGAGTCACTTGGTCGCGGTTTTGCGTGAAAATCTTCCCCATCTGCACCCCTTTGCGGTCATAGATCACGCTCGCCGACTCCATCGCTTCCAGCCGCGTGTAGTCAAACTGCAGCGCCTGCGATTCGTAATCCCACTTCACCTTCAAAAGAAACGCCCCCGCCACAATTGTCACAACGAGCAATGTAAAAAACGGGATGGTAAACCACCACCGGAGAAACCAGCGTTTTTTCTGTCTAGGCAAATCCAGCATGAAATGGGCTGGGATGTTCGCAAATTCGTGACGCCGTGCAACACGAGAATTTCCATAGCCCGAACAACTCCTCTCCTGCTCTCTTGCCCATTCACTGCATCACAGGCATGTTGGCAAAGAGATGCACCCCACCGAAAAGGCCAGCCTCTTTCATGAACTCGGGCAGCTTGTCCGCACCGGCACCCCCTTTCCAAGAGCCGTCGAGCAGCTCACACGCCTTAGCGGCGGGCAGGCGCGCGGTTCATTTGCACGAATCAAAGCCGCCCTCGATCGCGGCTCATCCGTCGGGGATTCGCTCCTCGCTGGCTCGCCGCTTATCTCCGCACTAGAGGCCTGCGTCTTCACTGCCAGCGACCGTGCGGGTCGTCTGGACACCGGCCTGGAGCAGGCATCGCAATACCACACCGCCGTAGCCGAAGCACGCGCACGCGTCCGTTCCCGCCTCGCCTACCCCGTTTTTGTCATCCATTTCGCACTACTCGTCCTGCCACTTCCGATTGTCTTTTCGGAAAATGGCGGACTCGCTCCTTTCCTGAAAGCCGCGGCCATCGGCATCGGTACGCTCTGGCTGTCCATCCTCATCATCGCAGCCCTCATCCGCATGTTTCTCACTGCAGCGGAGAAAAGCGCCGCCACAGACCGGCTCCTTCAGGCCATCCCGGTTTTTGGAAAAATCCGCCGCGACTTCGCACTTGGCCGCTTCTGCTCCGCGTATCACATGCAGCTCGAAGCTGGCGTGAATGTCCTCGCGAATCTCGAAACATCGGGTGCCGCCACCGGCAGCGCACTGCTGCGCGCAGCAGTCACCAGCGCCATGCCCGAAGTCCGCGCCGGTGGCCAGGTCGGCCCCGCACTGGAAAAGACGCATGCATTCCCAACGCCCTTTGTCCGCGCCTTCGCCGTTGGCGAGCAGACCGGCGAACTCGATCGCGAACTCGTGAGCATCGGCGGAAAATATCGTGACTCCGCCCTGCGCGGCCTTGAAGCCGTGGCCGAATGGGTCCCGCGTCTCATCTACATCGGAATTATGCTCTACGTCGGCTGGCGCATCGTCACCGCCTACGCGACTCGGATGAAGGACATCCAGGGTCTTTTGAATCAATAGGCTCACCATTCCGACAGGTCAGTCTGACTCGGAGGGAGAACCTCCCCTGTGCCACGATTGGCACCCTTTGTCGCACATTGGAAAAGCGGCGCAAAAGCGCCATAACGCTCAACTAGTCTGACACGAGCGCATTAGGCAACTTTGTCGGCATGCCGAGACTCCCGGCATCCATTTCGCTCATAAGCCGCCGGTAGTTCCAATCAACAAACTGCAAATCAAATCCAACTATGAGCCTCATCCGATACATCAATCCCGAAGTCCACAACCTCAGCTCCCTTGGCAATCTGCGCGACCACTTCGGCCGCCTGTTTGACATCGCCTTCCCCACCCGGACGACGGAGTCCCTCAGCGACTGGACGCCCACCCTCGACGCCCACGAGGACAAGGACAAATACACCGTGTCCCTCGAAGTCCCCGGCCTGAAGAAGGAGGACATCCACGTCTCCGTTCATGACGGCGTCCTCACCGTGTCCGGTGAGCGCAAGAACGAGAAGACCCTGAACGAAGGCACCGCACACCGCACTGAACGCCTTTTTGGCAAATTTAGCCGCAGTGTCAGCCTGCCCGCCGCCGTGTGCGCAGACAAAGTAGGCGCTGTCTATAAGGACGGCGTCCTGACAGTCGAGATCCCGAAAGCGGAAGAAGCAAAGCCGAAGACAGTCGAGGTCAAGGTCTCGTAAACTAGCATTAGTCCATCGAAGCAGCCCGGCGGATGCACAGCGTCCGCCGGGTGTCCCACTATCCGGCCTCTGCCCTACTGGGCAAACAAAGCCAGCACCTCGTCCGAATAAGTCGCCAGCGGATCAGGCATCGCAAGCGAACTGCTCGCACCGAGGCTCACCGAGTCCCAGTTGAAAACACACGGCTCGCCTGTCTCCATGCAATGCGCCACCGCCTGCCCTCGCGCATAGGCACGCGTATCCGTCGGCGCAGTGCGCAAAAATGCCGGTTGAAACGCCTCACTGTTGAAACGCTCGATCCCGCCCTCACACGGCAGGCCGTGAAAGAGCCCGCGTGAGGGATGCAAATTGTGATACTCGAGGTCGAGGCTTTCGAGCCAGGGGTCGCTCCAAGTCACGCCCTGCTCCGCGCGGAAAGTATCCAGCAGCCACTTCTTCGAGACCCAATCCACTGCGCCGAGCAATTCCTCCGTTGCATTCCTCCGCAGCGAATCCAGCAGCCAGCCCCATCGGTCTAGCAGCCAGTCCGTCTCGGCATCACGCCCCGCCAGCGACTGCGCGGCGGCGAGGAATTTCTCCTGCACCCCGATCGCAGTATCCGTGTAGCCATCCGCGCGCAGCACCGGGGCATCCACACTGCACGCGCGCGAAATCATCCGCGTCGAAAGCACCGAATCCTGCAGCGCGACATCGCGCGGCAGCTTGTCCTCTTCCAGCAAAGTAAGCACGAGATGCGTCGTGCCGACCTTCATCGCGGTGGCGAAAGGGCTCATGTTCGAGTCGCCTATGAGCAGGTGCAGTCGCCGATATTTCCGATAGTCCGCGAGCGGCTCGTCGCGTGCATTGATGATCGCGCGGTTGAACTGCACCCACTGATAGATGTCGTTCACGATGTGGTCGGCGCGCTGGCTCATCTGGAATTCCACGCGCTCATATGGCGCCGGCGGCTCCGTCTCAAAGGCCAGCGGACTCGCCTGCCCCACACGTCCCGCGCCTGTGAAAATCTGACGCGTCGCCAGAAACGCCAGCAGCCCCGCAGTATTCTCCTCCGTGAAATCCGTCTCCCGCCGCATGAGGTAATTCTCGTGACAGCCGAAGGTCGCATTCGTCTCGTGATCAATGTTGTTCTTCAGGAAAGCCACATCATCCGCCACCCCCATCGCCTCGATCGCCCCTTGCAGCATCGCATCCCCGGCGAGGTCGCACGCCACGAGGTCGCGCACCGATCGACACTCGGGCGTCGCATACTCCAGATGCCCCATATCGAGGTAAAAGCGCCCGCCATTCAGCAGAAATCCGCCATTGCCCGGCGGCTCCTCGTAATCGCGATAATGCTGATCGAGCACACCGACACGCAATTTTTTGAAAAGGTGATTCTTCACCCGCGCCGGCCACGATTCCCCGCGCACGTCGCCCCTGGTAACGAGGCAACCATACTCCGTCTCGATGCCAGCGATTCGGTTCACGGCTGTGAGCCCTTAGTATTCCGGATACAGAATCCGCCCGCAGTACAGGCAGTGTGTCACCACCTTGCCGGCCTTCACTGCGTGGATCACATGCGTCTGAGATTTCACGTGGCAGCCCTGGCAAATTTCATTCAGCAGCGCCACCACCGCCTGCGCATCCTTCGTCTCAAAAAGACGCTGATACGTATCGAGAAGATCCTCATCCAGCTCCGCCACTTCCGCCGCCAGCTTCTCACGAACGGCCTGCACCTCCACGACCTGTGCTTCGAGTGATTTTACCTTCGCATCCAGATCCGCAAACTGCCGCACTACTTGCGCCTTTGTCGCCGCAGCCTCCTTCTCTGCAGCCGCGATCACCGGCTTCTGATTTTCCGCCGCCTCCATCAGCTCCAGTTCCTGATCCTCGATCACGGTGATCTCGTTTTCGATCGTTTGGATCGCGTGTGAAATCGCCTGATACTCCTCGTTCTTTTTCGTCTCCAGTTTCTGCTGGTTATATTTCTGAATGCGCGTCCTGCGTGTACCCACCTCGTTCTCGAGATCCTTTCGCTTCACCTCGATCTCCTTCGCCTTCAGTTTCGCCGCATCGAGCACGCTCGTCGTCCCGGCCGTCCGCGATTCCATGTCCTTCCGCTCCAGCGGGGCTCGCTTGAGTTCCAGCCTGAGCTGGCGGAGTTTCTTATCGCGGTCTTGGAGGACGAGGAGTTGGGTAACGGCAGGGAGCATCGCCTCACCATGTGGAGATTCCAGCGAACCGTCAATGCGGTCGCACAATCACTTCAGGCCAACTGGGCCAAAGGGAGCAGCCCCAGTCGAGATGCAAGTGACGATCCCTCCGTGCGGACAGGCCATGCGCCGTTTCGGGTATGTAATGAAGAGGTTGAAGGCGACATTGGCGGACTTCTTAGGAGTTCAGAAGAAGTAGATCGTTCGCGGTAAAACACGTACAGTATATGCGATGAAAAACCTCGTTGCCCCCATCGTTACCTTGCTACTCGGCTCCATCGGAACATCAGCGGCAGCCGAGGTGAGTAAACCGCACGAATACCGGCATGTGGTGATGACCTGGGTGCCGCCATACGCCGTTGAAAAATCACGAGCGCGGTTGAATGAGGAGTTTGGCGGTATAGGAATGAAGGACGCGCTCACCCACATCGCTCTGCAATTCTGGGTGCCAACGAAAGCAGGTGGCATCGAGCGGCCATCCAAATACGGGAAGATCACCGACGAAACAATTGGCGGATTCAGGGCATGGACCCGCTCACATGGAATCCGAATGATGTTGTGCGTTTACAATGGGGTGGACGGGTGGGATTGGGCTCTGGCTCGCTCCGCCTTTGCTGACCACCCGACAGAGCTGGTGAATGCTCTGATTGCTGAAATGGAACGACTGGATCTCGACGGGATTGACTTGGACCTGGAGGGCAACGGCTCGCTCGATGGTGACAAGAAAGCGTTCACAAGCTTCTGCCGTTCACTGTCAGAACGAGTTCGTGCGAAGGGCAAGCAGCTCACGGTGGACAGCTTTTCCCACATTTGGAACGCACCGAATCAAACTTGGTGGCCCGAACTGTTACCACTGGTGGACTCACTCACGACGATGGGCTACGAAGAAACTGGTGCACACGCAAAACAGTGGCGCTCCTATGCTGCTCAGAAGAAGGCAGCCGGCGAACACACAGGAAGATTGCTGATGGGATTGCCCTCGAACAAGCAACGTTGGCAGGACGAATCCGCCATTGAGCATATCCGTTCGATTGCGGACGGCACGGGAACTGGTCTGGCCGTTTGGGATGCACAGCTCGAATCCCCGGCTTGGCGAACGAAAGAGGTCTGGTCGCTGATCCGAGCGATACGCGGCGGGAAGAAGTAGCTCAACCGTCGCTGTGGACGTGGCTTGAAATGCTGGGACTCGGGGCGATGACAGTGCAGGTGGAGGTACACTCCAGCGATTTTACGACATTGATCCGCCAAACCTCGCTGCAAGGCACAATGTTCACAGCGAAGAAGCTCTACTGTATGGGCCAAATCCTCCTCGCCCTCCATCGGCTTGTGAAGAGCCCGTCCGAATTCTCGGCATCGGCGTTTCGACTTTGGTGAGACCCGCACCGAATCGGCGTCTTCTCCGATAAAAGATTCGCCAAATAACGTTCAAAGCTTCCGGCCAAAAAAAGTGCCGGGCCACCGACCGATTGATCGATGACCCGGCTGTTCCCCCCAGAACGCTTCCAAAATGCCCCACTCCACGACGAAGGCAAGTATTCTTTGTGAAAACTTTCACAAGCGCGACTTCCTTGCACGCAATTCTACCACCGGAGTGAAGAATCCGCTCTCAGCGGTCACCGATGCCTTCAAGAGGAGCCTGCTGGAAACGCGCCAGTCCCTGCCCCGAAGCTGAAGTTGCAAAGGCTGGGTCGGAACTGCCTTGGGAGCGGGATCTTCTTCTGAGGCTTTGTCCGTGCATGGGCACTGCAGGAATGGGGTGTTTCCACAAATCTGCCGCGTGAGGCTGGATGCCCGTGGATGTACGACCACATTGATTGCTTTCGCTCCACCTCTGAAACTCGAACCGATTTCACTGGAGAGCAGTGCCCACAGGAGGAAGCCATCTGAGGCCGATTCTCGATTTTGAGAATCCCCCATTTGAAATTGAGAAACGGACAGGGAGAACCACGCTGAGATTATAGTGGTTATAGAAAATATTACTTTCGCAACCGCGCTTGGCACAACATCCGCTACAGAGTTCTGGTAATTATAGCTCTTATAGTCATGAATACCAAGCTCCTCTCTCTCGCCCTGATCTTCATCGCAAAATTCACCGCAGTCGCAGCGTTCGATACAGGCACACCCTCAGACTACACGCCTTACGACCGATATATGACTCCTGTCCGCACGGTGCTCTCACGCCTTCCCCAACAGAAAGCCACCATGGACCAGGTGAAAAAGCTCATGATTGAAGGCCGCAACTTCCGCTACCGCATGGAGAATCCTTATGTGGCAGCCATGCCGGCGACGACTGCGGCCAAACGCTCCGGTGACTGCAAGGACAAGGCGCTCTGGCTTTGCAATCAGCTCGGCGACAGCGATGTGCGTTTCGTCATTGGAAAGACTGAACCCGGAGTTCGCATCAGTCACGCCTGGGTGATGTGGCGGAATGAAGGGCGTTGGTGGCTGCTGGACTGCACGCTCCGCAACGCTCCCATCGCAGCGGACACTCTTCCTGAGAATCGCTACATCCCCCTTTACAGCTTCAGCAAAGGCAGCACCTACCGGCACTCGGCGACGCAGATCGGCATCGCCCAAGTCGCCAGCAAGCGCAAGGCACCGGTCGCCTCGAACGGTCGCCGCGGCTAGACGCCGCAATCCATTTGGTTGGGCTACTGAGCCCCTCGGACCGAAAGGTCCGGGGGGTTTCAGCTTTCAGGGGGAATTCGAGCCTCTCAGAGCTTTTCAACGTCCACGATGGCGACCGTGATATTATCCCGTCCCCCGGCCTCCATTGCCGCCGAAAACAGCGACTGCACTGCGGCGACCGGCCTCAATTGCGGCACCAGGTAGCTCTCGATGTCTTTCACAGAGAGCATGTCCGTGAGGCCATCCGTGCAAAGGAGAAAGCGGGTGCCGTCCTTCACAGCCAGTGGATAGAAATGCGGGTCGAGCTTATGGTATTCGACTGAACCGCCGACACTCTGCGTCAGTGCGTGCATGTAGTGGGACCTCACCCCGTCGGTAGCTCCGAGCAAACCCTCATGGATGAGCATTTGCTCCACCGAGTCGTCACGAGTGACTTGCGTGAGCCGCCCAGCTAGCTGGCAATAGAGGCGCGCGTCACCCACGTTGAACCCAAACAGCCCCTCCGGCCCCGACACCAGGCCGACCACAGCCGTTCCTGTTCCTTCAAATTCCGGTTTCTCACAGCCCATCATATACAGCTTCTTATTCGTCTGCTGGAGTGCCTCGCTGATCGCCTCCGTGGAGAATTCCGACGCTCCTTCGAGATTTGCCAGCACCTCCCGGCTCGCGAACGCACCCGCACGGTGGCCTCCGATGCCATCGGCAAGCGCGATTACCCATTGCGGCTTCGTCACCGAGGCTTTCATCGGGGCCGAAGTGCTCGCACCGCCGAATGCTCCGCCGAAAAGGCATGCGTCCTCATTCACCTTGCGAACTTTGCCCGTGTGGCAAATCCATGCACCGCTTGCCGCAAAATCCTTCATCGATCAAAGTCGTAGCCGCGTCTGGCGGTACTGACGCGGCGGGATTGAGGGGAATAATGCGGATTTTGCATTTCTAAAGATGGAGGAAAAGGACCGGAGCCGCGGTGTCAAGCCGGGGAAGACTGCATCAACGCCGCGAGAGCCGCCAGAATCGATAGCCCCCGATGGTGAAAAAGAGGATGTTCGGCAACCACACAAAAAATGCGGGGTGCAGCGCTGGCTTATGCCGCGAGAGGTCGGCCATGAAGATGAGAAAATAATACGTCATCGCCAGCACGAGACTGATCGCAAAGCCGACCGAGGTTTCCTTCCTCTGCGCTGTCACCGCGAGCGGCAGCGCGAGCAGCGCGAGTGCGATCGTCGCCAGCGCATTGCCGATGCGCTTGTTCAATTCCACGAATTTCTCCGGCCTGTCGCTGTCGAGCAATTCTCCGATCGGCAGCGCGCTTACCCCCTTCGTTTTCCGCTGCTTTTCATACAGCTCCTTCAGCGAAATCGCCATGCTCCCCTCCTCCACGGTGATGCCGTGGCGCATCCGTGAAAAATCATACGAATGGTCCTCATCGCGCTGCTCGTAGAGCCCGTGACTCAGCTTCAGAATGATCTGCTTTTCCTCGACCACCGTCCCGTCGGGCATCGTCTTGGGGACCGTTTCCATGTTAATATTTCCCTCACGCGCATACATCACGTTTTTCACGCGATTGAACGGGTCGAGTTGATAGATCAGCAGGTTCGTCAGCTTCTTGCCCTCGCTCTTCTCGATGTAAATTTTCCGGCCGGGAAAATCATCGATCACCTTGTCTCCTCCGAACATCGCCAGCGGGTTGTCCGTCGCGATTTGGAAAAGTGCATCCTTCATTCGCTGCTGTGCCCGCGGCGCCACCTCCAGATTGATCCAGAGGCATACGCACGACAGGATCACCGCGAGAATCCACACCGGGATGCTCGATCGAGCGATGCTCACACCGGTCATCCTCATCGCAGTGAGTTCATTTTCCGCCGAGAGGCGCCCGAAGACCAGCAGCACCGCCGTCTGAAATCCCCACGGAATCGTGAAGGTCAACGAGAACGGCAGCACGTAGGCGATGAAACTCAGAATGAGACCGGCCGGCGCGTTCTGATTGATCAGCAGATCGAGCAGCTTCTTGAAGATATTGCCGAGAACCAACACCACGCTGAGAACGGTGACGGCGAAAATTGCCGACACCAGTAATTGACGTCCGATGTAGCGGTCGAGCAGGCGCACAGCGCGGACGTTGCCCGTTCGCGGGAGTTCTTTGCAAGCGCCGTGTGCATCGCAAGTCTTCGGCGAAGTTGCCATTGCACCACACCCCATCACGCTGGCATGGTGAACGCGATGGCTTCACAAGCAGACGTCGCAATCATCGGAGGCGGGCCGGCAGGTTCCGCCGCGGCGATCCTGCTCGCACGCGCGGGACGGCGCGTGGTGCTCTGTGAAAAGGAGGCATTCCCGCGCTTCAAAATCGGCGAATCATTGCTGCCTCATTCGCTCGAACTTTTCGACAGGCTCGGCGTCCGGGACGAACTCGAAAGGCATGCGTTTCCAAAGGCTGGCGGCGAAATCGCGACTGCCTGCGGGCGTCGCACGCGGCGGTTCTATTTTGATGGCGCGATGCAACTCAGCCATCGCAGCTCGTTCCAGGTCGAGCGCGCGTGGTTCGACAAAATGCTCCTCACGCGTGCGGCGGAAAGCGGCGTGGAAGTCCGCCAGCCCTGCGCAGTCAGCGACCTCGCATTCGACAAAACCGGCGTGACGCTCAGCACGGGCAGCGGCGAAATCCGCGCCTCCTATCTGCTCGACTGCTCCGGGCGCAATGCCGTCGTCGGCTCCCACTTTGATCTCAAGCGCAGCTACGATCACCTGCAGAAATTCAGCGTCTTCGCACACTACGAGGGCGTCCAGCGCGACGACGGACGGGATGCCACGCTCACGCGACTCGTGCGCGGGAAGCACTGCTGGTTCTGGCTCATCCCGATCGACGCGCGGCGCACGAGCATCGGCGTGGTGATGGACATCGCCGATTTTCGCGCCGCGAAAATGACACCCGAAGCCGCGCTCAATGACGCCATCGCAAATGCCCCCGTCATGCGCTCTCGCATGGCCGCTGCAAGTCGCATCAGCGAAGTCCACGCCGCCGGTGATTACAGCTACCGCAACACCCGTATGCACGGCCCGCGCTGGCTCCTCGCAGGAGACGCAGCAGGCTTCATCGATCCGATTTTCAGCACCGGCGTCTTCCTCGCTCTTCACAGCGCGGAACAGGCGGCATCAGTGCTCGATTTTGCACTCCGCCATCCGCTTCTCGGCCGCATCCGCATGGCCAGCTACGCCCGTGATCTCAACAAGCAGATGGATCGCTACCTGCGCTTTGTCACCTCATGGTACACGGATGAATTCGTGGATGTCTTCACTGCCGCGAATCCACCGCTCCAAATCCCGCAAGCGGTGAACAGCGTGCTCGGCGGCAATATTCACCCGAACTTCGGTGTTCGCTGGAGGCTCCAGCTTTTTTATCTAGTCCTTTGGATACAGAAACGTCATACAATTGTCCCGCGCCTTGAGGAAACGCACGATGAAGCCGCACCCGAGGTAGCCGCGGTCACCTAATCGCACACGGACAGCCAAACCAAAACCATCAGCCCAACCATGAAACCACAGACCTCATCCAACCAAACCGCCCGCTGCATCGCGCATGGCTCACTTGCACTCGCTGCTCTCGCATTCAGTGCGTGCTCCTCCACCACGCCGACGAAGCATTCGGCTGCCATGACCGAACGTCACGGTCAGGTGCAATTTTCCAGCGCAAGCGAGCAGATCGTCGGCGAGATCGCCATCCGGCATGACGAAAAACACTTTTACGCGGACATCACCAAAGGCCCCGGCGTTCCGCTGCTGAAAATCTCCGCACGATTCGGCACCGATCCGAAAGTGAAGGATTCCCCCGAAAACCAACTCCGCTCCGTGAGCGCCACAGGCCCGCTCGCACACGGCGGCTGGATGTGGCGTCCGAGTAGCCTCGCGAAGAAATCGGCATCTGACAAACTCAAGGACTCATCCCGTGCGTGGGCTGCTCTGCCCGAAGTCTTCATGTGGGGCGAGGCGCAGGCAAAAGGCGAGGCCTTCCGCGTCTCCCTGCCGGACATCGTGATGCACGCGCGCGTCAGTGACGGACATGTGAAGCGGTTTGACTACTCACGCCACGAGAACCCGACCGGCCAGCCGCTCGCGATTCGCGATCTGAAAAAGCAGCACAAGAACGAGAGCGTCATCTGCCATCTCGACTAGCTTTCGCGCTAGCTCGCCGAGGCACTGCACAGCCCGCGCGATGCACCGGGCATCCGCACGCACCCATTGGAAAAAACCCGGCCGCAGATTTCTGACCGCGTAGCGCAACTCATTGCGCATCGCCCGCACGTGCTGTGGCTCATCCTGCCCGTGCTGCTCGCCGTGGCGGGCGCGCTGATCTTTTCGCGGGCGCGGCTGAACAGCGAGGTGCTCGACATGCTGCCAGGGCATTTCGAGAGCATCCAGATTTACAAGCTCGCAGATCGCGAGTTCAGCTCCGCGCGCGAGATCGTCATCGGGCTCCTCGCAGACTCGGACGAGGTGGACATGGACGGCTTCACCGATCACTTCGCGGCGTCGCTGCGCAAGGAGGAATGGGTCGTGCGCGTGATGGAACGCTCCCCGCTCGAAGCCCCCGGCGGACTCGAAGAACTCCGCGCCGTCGCACTCCCGCTGATGCTGAATCAGGACGGCGAGGACTTTGCAAAACTACTCGCCACACTCCAGCCAGACGCCATCGCAGCGCGCCTCGGGAAGCTCCGTGCAAAAATCGAGGCCGGCGTGGGCGTCTCGCAGGCGGAACTCGAATACGATCCGCTCGGCATCGTCTTCCCCGCGCTGAAGGGGCTGCGCTCGACCAATTTTTCCGGGAGCAACGATCCACGTTTCCGCAGCGTGCTGGTCCACTGTGTGCAGCCGGATCTGAACGAGCCCGCCTGCGCCGCGACGATGAAGAAATTCGAGGACTTCAAAGTGCGCACCCTCGCGGAATGGAAAGGCGGTCCCGCACCGGAGATCCTCTGCACCGGGCGCACGCCTTACGTCGCCGAGATGGCGTCGAAGATGAAGAGCGACATCACGAGCACCATCGCGAGCAGCCTCGTACTCGTCGCGCTCACCTTCTACGCGGGCTTCCGCCGCTGGAAGCCACTGCGCGCGATTATGGAGGCGCTGCTGCTCTGCTGCGTGCTCGCGGTCGCCTGCGGCGCGGCGTTTTTCGGCGAGCTGAACATGATCACCGTCGGCCTCTGCGCGATCCTCGTCGGGCTCGGCGTGGACTTCGCGATGATCCTCTATGCGCTCTACCTCCACGAGCGCGACTCCGGCCGCAGCCACGAGGAATCCATCGCCGGCGCGCTGCGCACGCACGGGACCGGCATCTGGTTTGGCGCGCTCACGACCGCCACCGCCTTCCTTTGCCTGCTCGGCAGCGGCTCGCTCGGCTACCAGCAGCTCGGCGTGCTGATCGCATGCGGCATCCTCATCGCGGCTGGCGTGATGATGACCTTCTTCTGGCTCTTCCTCGGCATCACCCTGCCGCGATGGCTGCGCAAAATTGCCTTCGCCGTGCTCTTCTGCGCCGCATTAGTCGGCCTGTATTTCATCGCCACCACGATCCGCTCGTGGACCTCAAATACATGGCAGAACATCGCCTCCGGAGCCGGCTGCGCTATCGTCGCCATGGCCGTCGCCCATTTTCTCTGCAAATGGATCCCCCGCCTGCCCGGTGTCGCACTCGCGCACCCTTGGAGACTGCTCGCGCCCGCAGGCCTCGGCCTCATCGCGCTCACGACCGTCGCCCTCGCGCCGATCGGGAAACTCGTCCTCGATCTCAATCCCCGATCCCTCGAGCCACGCAACAGCATCGCCGGCCACGCGCTGCGCACCATCATGGCGCACATCAATCCCGGCCGCGTCGAGACCGTCCTCGCGGTCATCCGCGCACCCGATGCGGAGACACTTTCCGCCGCATGGCAAAAGGCGCACACCGCTTGGGAGAAACTCACGCCCGGCGGCGACCCCTCATCCACGGCGACAACACTCCTCGCCTCCATCGCCACCCCAGCCGGCCTCGCCACTTCCCCCGCACGGATGAAGGCCAACGCCGCGAAACTTGCCGCGCTTGATTTTTCCAAGGCCACCGCCGCCTTCGACGCCACGCTCATCGCGAGCGACTTTTCCCCGCAACAGTTTGCCCCCGCTCGCGGCCTCCTCGATGCGCTCGCCGAAGCCGCGCAGGGCCGCGAGAACATCGCCGACTGGAAGCGCAACCTGCCCGAGAGCAGCGCGTGGTGGTTCCTCATCGATGGCTTCCTCAGCCGCGGACATCCCATCGGCATCGCGCGCATCTCCCCCTCGGAAAACATCATGACCGGCGAGCAGGCCGAGCACCTGCGGGCCGCGCTCGCGGTCCCCGGCCTCGATGTCGGCCTCTCCGGCTGGGGCTACACCCTCGCTGAACTCGGCCCATGGTCCGAGCGCAAGATGGCGCAACTGAGCGTGCTGATGATCGCCTTCAACGTCGTCCTCCTCACCTTCCTCCTCCGCGCCTTCAAGCCCGTCTGCATCCTCATGCTCGGCCTCGCGCTCAGCCTGGGCGCACTCCTCGCCACGCTGAAACTCGCCGGCATCGCCCTGAATCTTTTCAACATCCTCGCCTTCCCCCTCGTCCTCGGCGTCGGCGTGGACTACGGCATCTACATCGCTCTCGCGCTGCGTTCACACGACCCCGCGCGCGAAGTCGGCGCACTCGTGAAGCCCGTGCTCCTCAGCGGCCTCACCACCGTCGTCGGCTTTGGCTCCCTCGCGTGGGCGCAAAATCCCGCGCTGCGCGGGCTCGGCCTCGTGTGTGGCATTGGCGTCGCCTGGTGCGTGCTCGTCACCTTCATCTTCATCCTCCCCGCCTGCGCGCTCACGTCGCGCAGGGACGCGCGCGCGGCGGGTGCCGCACGATAGTCCCTCATGCGCGCGCTCTACAGCATTCGTGCCTTCAAGGCCGCCTTCGCCCTTTCGCAGCTTCTCCCCCGCCCCGTCATGCGCAGCATCGCCGATGCGCTCGCCGCCTTCAGCCTCCGTCGCCCCTCGGATCTGGAAAAAATCGCCCGCGAAAATCTCACCATCGCCACCGGCCTCACCGGCGAAAATCTCGACGCGCTTGTGCGGGAAAATTTCCGCTGCTTTGCACGGATGCTCGCCGACTATTTCCTGTGCGTCGGCGACCACTCCAGCCGGGTAGATGACCTCATCGAATCCGCCGACGGTTGGGAAAATCTCGCCGCCGCGCGCGATTCCGGGCGCGGCACCATCCTCATCACCGGCCACCTCGGGCATTGGGAACTCGGCGGCCTCCTCCTCGCACTGCGCGGCCTGCGCATGACGGTCATCACATTGCCCGAACCCTCCGATGAACTCACCCGCTGGCGTGGCGCATACCGCCAGCGCCTCGGCATCGACACCATCGCCGTCGGGCCAGGCCACGACTTTGCATTCGTGGAAATGCTCCGCACACTGCGCGGCAACGGCTGCCTCGCCATGCTTGTGGACCGCCCCTATGAAGGCACCGGCATTCCTGTGCGGCAGTTCGGACGCGAGACGCAATACAGCTCCGCCGCCGCCATGCTCGCCCATCACACCGGCGCGACCGTCATCCCCGCATTCGTCCTCCGTCTGCCGAATCACCGCTACCGCGCCATCACCTGCCCGCCTGTGCCGATGGCCACAGGATCGCTGCGCGAAACATTGAATGAAAACACCCAGCGCATCGCCGATGTTTTTGAAGTTCTCATCCGCCAACATCCCACCCAATGGTTCAACTATGTCCCACTCTTCAAAAATCCCTAGCCTGACCTCCATCCTCCGCGCCTTCACCGCGCTGATCCTTTTCAGCATCATCACCACGGTCACAGCCCGCGCCCAGCAACTCTCGTCCGAGGACGAAAAGACCCTTCTCACCCGGCTCCGCGAACAGCGCACGCAATTCCCCGCACTCACCGCCGAATTCACCGAGGAGCGCACCACGCACCTCCTGAACAAACCCATCCGCGGCACAGGCACCATCGCATTTCACTCCCCAGGCAAATTCCGCCGCGAACTCAAGGGCACCTCACCCAGCCTCACCGTGTGCAACGGCACCGACCTCTGGATTCACTACCCCGCATTCAGCGAGGCCGAGCACTACACCCTCGGCAAAAAGCAGTTCTTCGACGACAGCCTCGCCGCCCTCACCGCCGGGTTGAACTTTCAGGACGTCGAGAAATTTTTCCGCATCGCCCCCTTCCGCGAGAGCGCCGGATACCGCATCGTCCTCACTCCGAAATCCGTCGGCGTCCGCCGCTTTCTCACCACGCTCACCGTCTGGATGAATGCCGACGCCATCATCGAAAAGACCGACGCCACGCTCCCCAAAGGCGACCGCATCACCACCACCTACCGCAACGTCCGGCCCCAGAAATCCGTCGAAGCCAAGTTCGACTTCACCCCGCCCGCAGGGACTCACGTCAGCACGCCGCTCGGGGGTTAAGCCGCCCTTGCATTTTGAAAATGGTCATCATTGGCACAGCACGATTTCAAGCGCGCGCAGCGTTCCGTCGAAGACGAAGCGCTCCAGCTTTCCTCCTCGCCATCCGGCTCGATTTGCTATGAAGGTCGCCCGATGAGCATGACTCCTCCCCCGACTTCCTCGCTCGTGCGAATCGGGCAGCGGATGTTTTCCGTACGGCTCTTCATTGGCCTCGGCGTCGTGCTTCTCAGCATCTGGTGGCTGCGTCCGCTCCCACTTTTCCACCCGAGCTACCGGGGAATGCAAATACTCGCGCTGGCACTCATTGCCTGCGGTCTCGGCTTGCGCGCATGGGGTGCGGGCAGCGCCGGGCGACACACGCGCACCGCGAGCATCGAGGCACCGCGACTCATCACCGGCGGCCCTTTTGCCTACCTGCGCAATCCGATCTACGCGGGCACCATCGCTCTCAGCCTGGGTATGGCACTGCTCATCGGCGATCCGTGGGCGCTGCTCTGCGCCGCCTTCGCCCTCGGCTTGCTGTACGCCTTCATCGTCCCCGCGGAGGAGGCCTTCCTGCGCGCCCGCTTTGGGGCCGAATATGCCGACTACTGCGCTGCCGTACCCAGGCTGATTCCGCGACTGCGTCCGTGGCCCGGACGCCGCGAGCAGCCCTTCCAATGGCAGGCCACTCGCGGCGAATTGCGAATCCTCCTCATCCTAGTAGTCATCTACGCCGCCCTCGTGCTCACGAGCAGTCTGCTGACGCGGGGCGCATAACCACCGCGAGACCGAGAGCGCTCTCGCTTACTCCTCCTCTGCTTCGGACCTCGATGGCGGCTGCGTCTCGCAAAGGCGCACGGCTTTTCGCAATTGGGTGATGCAGTCCGGCACCGCGGCCCGGTTTGCCTTTGGAAGAGTCCAGTAAAGCGTGTGCGCAAAAATGCCGCCGCGCAGGTCGGTACTCACCGGCACATCGCGAATGCCCGGGCCGAACGCGGGTGCGACAGGACCGCCGATGGCGTCGCCGAACATCGTCCACTGGCAGGGAAAGTAGAGGTTAGTCCAACGGGTCGGAGCAAAGACGGCCGCATGATTCGGCCTCCATTCCTTCGGAGCTTCCGCACGATCCCGGTAGGTGAACCGCTCCGAGCCTTTCAACACTTCCAGAACCGGCGGGCACGTGGGAAATTCACGGTGCGCCTTTTTCATGGCGAGTTCCTCCTCATTGCGCGCCAGCAACACGCCTGCATGCGCGAGCGGGCTGCCAAGTGTGATAAAATCCGAGACGAGCCACTTCTTTTCACGGGTCTGCAATTCGTCGAAATACGCGCTCTGGGCTCGCTGGTATTCGTTCACATTGAGTTTCGCCGAACCGGGGACCGCCGCGAGTTTCTCCAATGCCTTCTGCGCAGTGTCGGCGTTCTCCTTTCCCTCTTCCGGAGCGGACGCTGAATTGTACCGGGGCCAAAGGTGCGTGAGGATGTCGTATCCGATCACGCTGCCGAGGCTGTGGCCCACGAGGATGATGCGGTCGTATTCCTTCGATGCGTGCAGCTTTTCGAGGAGGTCAATGCCTGCCTGTCTGATTCCGCTGCGAATCGCGATATTGCCGGGCGCCACGTGCAGGTAGCGTGCGGCGTCGCCCGCGACATTGATCATGAGCCCAGTCAGCGCTCCCCCGAGAAGCAGCCAAAGAATCGATCCCCAGACAAGGAATGAGGCGGGAATCGGCAGGATGCCTGCGGCTTTGCACACCACCGCCGCGATTGCGACGACTGCCAAGGCCACCATCGTCCACCAGATCCCAAGCAACTGCCGGGGCACTCGCGACGGACTGCGAAACAGCAGCACCTTTGCCCACGCGCCGAGGTGGGAAAGCGTGGTCCCCTGCATGAGATGCGCCCAGTAGAACTCGAAAAAATCTGTCCGCTTGCGTTCCCGGTTTTCGGTCGTGGTGATTCGCCGCAATTCAAAATCGCCCGATATTTCGTCCGGCTTGCTCCACGATTTGCCGGGAGTCCACGAGCGACGGACCTTGAAGTCCGTCGTCCAAACCGCTTCGACGAATTCGCGCAGAGTGTCCATGGGGACTTGCTCGCCGACACCATGAATGAGCACGACTGCCTGCTTTTTCTCGGTATTCATTGGCTCTGGTATTCTAAAATCTATTATTCGGTTTGGGTGGCGGGTCCCGCGCTACTTGGTGATTTTGAAATGATCGAGCTCCACTCCATCTATGCTAAGCTGGCGCATCTCGAAGGTGGTGGGCGTGAGGTCCACGAGGGAAAAGCTGTGCTGGTCGGCGGTGAATTTTTCCGTGAGCGGCTGATAGTTCTCCGGGGTCTCGGCGAGCATCTTCGCGACGGTTTTGGCGAAGTCGGTTTTGTAAAGCGTCGCGCCGCCGCCGCCGCTCACGATGTGGATGATGCCGTTCGGCTTTGTCTTCGTGATGCCGTCGAACGCGGTGTCGAATGCGAAGGTGCCATTCACGCGACCGCGTGCGTCACGCGTGGGCGGATTTGGTGTGAAACGGAGGGGCTTTGAGCGCTGGTAGTTGTGGACGTGACCGGCGAAGACGACATCGACGCCGCACTTCTCAAACACCGGCTCGAGCAGCCGCATTTTTTGCTCCGAGTAATGCTGCGGCGACGTGTGGAATGCGGGTGCGTGGAAGCAGACGAATTTCCACGGCTGCTTGCTGGCGGTGAGATCCTTCTCGACCCACGACCGGATGGCCTCGGGTATGGTATAGCTGTTCGAGTCGAGGCAGACGAAGTGCGCTGGGCCGTAGTCGAACGAGTATTCGCTGAGCGCGGGATATTCCGCACCTGCGCGCGCGCGAAATGTCGCCGCAGCCTTCGGGTCTTTGCCGAGCGCGGTGTTCCAGATGCCTGGGCCGGGGCCGTTTTTTGGCGCGCTGAAAAAGAAGAACGCAGAGAACGCATCTGGGTAGTCGGGGAGCTTGGAGTTGTCGGCGTCGTGGTTGCCGATGATGGGGTAAAATGGAATGCTCGCCATGAGCGGTGCGCCGGTCTTTTCGCCGGGTGTGGCGACATCGTTATACGTGGTCCAGAAGTGGTGCATGTACTGGCTGGCACGACCGCCGGAATAGACGATGTCGCCGAGCGCCATGAGGAAGTCGGGCTTCTGTTTGCTGATTTGAAAAGCGATCGCATTTTGCTCCGGCTTGCCGTTTGCAAGGTCACCGACAGCCACGAAGCGGATCGGCTTTTGTGCGGATGCGCGCGTCTTGAAGGTACCCTCGCGCACGACGGATGCGCCGAGCTTCACGCGATACGTGATGGCGCTGTCGAAAGGCAGGCCGGTGAGTTCCGCGCGATAGCGGAGGTAGTGTTGCTCGACTTCGGGGATCGCAGGGCTGGTGATCTTGGTCACCATGTCCTTGATGTCCTCCAAAGTGACCGCCGGTTCCTTCGGCGTGACGGACGGCTTCGTCGCAGCCTTCACCTTTGCGGGTGCAAAATCAAGCGCAAGACTTGCGGCCTTCACAGCACGCATGCGCTGGCCGGTGGTGGAAAATTCCACGGTGAAATCACCGGGCACCGCATCGGTGAGCCACGTGAGGACTTTCACGTCAGTGCCATCGAGCGAAGCACCATTGCCGGGCTGGACGTAGGGCTTCACGAGGACACTCTGCGCCTGAGTGGCCATGCCGGATACAGCCAGCGCGGCGAGAAGGAGGGCGGGGTTCATGGGAATCCGCAGCGTCGGACATTCCGCATCGCGCGTCCAAATCAAAAAGCCCGCGGGGTCCACGCTACAATCGGGCGCAGACCACCGGACGTTTGCGAAGTGCAATTTTCCCTCACACTGCGCTTGCCACGCACACGCTCGCCGCTAGAACGAACGCCCCTCAACTCAAAACACAAACAACTCTCTCTATGTCAGAACGCATCGGATTTGTCGGAGTCGGTCGCATGGGCGCAAATATGGCGCGCCGCTTGAAGGAAGTCGGTTACAACGTGACCGCCGTCTATGACATCAACACCAAGGGCGCGCAGGAACTCGGCGCGGAACTCGGTGCGGAAGCATGCACGAAGCTCGCCCGCGTGACGGAACTGAGCGACGTCGTCTTCACCGTCGTCACGGATGACAAGGCGCAGCTCAACATTTTCACGAACAAAAAGGACAACCTGCTCATCGGCGCAAAAGGCCGCACCTTTGTGAACTGCGCGACCATCTCGCCAGCAGTTCATGTGCAGGTGGAAAAGCTCGCGAAGAAGGCGAAGGCTGCATCGCTCGAAGGCTGCATGGCCTCCTCGATCAATCAGGCGCGCGCCGGCACACTCTACCTCATGTGCGCGGGTGAAAAGGCGACCTTTGAAAAAATGAAGCCGCTCCTCACGAAGCTGAGCGACGAGGGAAAGCTGATGCGCTACATCGGCAAAGCCGGCCAGGCCGCGCAGGTGAAAGCTCTCGTGAACATGGTCATGAATATCAACACTGCCGGACTCGCCGAGGGCCTCGGCCTCGCGGACGCGCTGAAGCTGGATCTGAAAGTCGTCGCCGAAGTCTTCAGCCAGACCGGCGCAAACAGCCGCGTGCTCGTGACCGACGGCGAGGACATGATCAACCGCGACCACTCGTGCTTCTTCAGCGGCGCGCACGCCGCGAAGGACAGCGGCATCGCACTCAGCCTCGGCAAGCAGCAGAAACTCCATCTTCCCCTCGCGGCAGCGACCTACGCCCAATATACCAAAATGACCAAGCTCGGCCTCGGCGCCCTCGACAAGAGCGGCATCGCGGAACTCACTTTCAAAGGCCGCGGGCCGAAGAAAAAGAAGTGACCAGTGAATGGTGAACGGTGACTAGTCGCCGTTCTGCACCATTCACTATTCACCAGTCACTAGTCACACTTTCGCCCACGCGGCGGATCTAAAACCAACAACAACCAAACAGACACACACTATGAGCTACGTCCCATTGATCAGTTCCGGAGTCGCCGGCCCCCTCGGCGCCCTTCACCTCCCCCGCCTCTGGCTGAAAGTCAGCCTCGAAGCAGCGGGCAAACTCGCCCCCGGCTACCCCGGCATCGGCGCTGGCTACGACCAGATGACCTGCGACCAACTCGGCCTCGACGCCGCGGCGGTGAAGACCTTCATCGCGAGCAACAAGCCCACCTACACGCAGTTCGAAGCGTGGGTGCGCCAGAATGGAAAAAAACTCAGCAAGGCCGACATCCAGCGCCACAACCTCGCCATCCTCGGCTACTGCCACGGTGACGACGTCCGCAAGGGCATCCTCACCGCCGCCGGTCTCCCCGATGACGGCAGCGTGCTCCCCGGCGCGATTGACCTCAACAACATCGACGACTGGCAGGAATTCCACGCCGCCGTCCTGAAGTAAGGCACGAGCCAGCAACTCACAAAAGCCGGTGCGGGAAACTGCACCGGCTTTTTCGTTTGCAAGTGTGGGCCAATTGCGGATGCCCCGCAGTTCTATCTGCGCCGAAGCGGCAGGGTGATTTTTACCTGCAAGCCGTCGGGCATGCAGTTCGCCGCAGCGACATTTCCGCCGCATGCCTCGATGCAGCGCTTCACGATTGCGAGCCCGAGACCAGCGCCGCCGGTCGTTCGCTGGCGTGCGGCTTCAGGGCGGTAAAATGGCTCGAAAATTTTCTCCAGCGCATCCGCGGGAACTCCGGCGCCGTGATCGCGCACTGCAATCTCGACGGCATTGCCTGTTGTCAGCGCGCTCACTTCGATCGGCCCGGCTTGCCCAGCGTAGCGCACGGCATTTCGCACGATATTCGACAGCGCGCGATCCAGCGCCTCGCGGATCGTCATCACGCGGAGTTCCGCTGAGATGCGGACTTCCACGCGCGCATCCGCAGCTTCACGCGAGACAATCTCCGCGACGAGATCGGCGAGGGCGAACTCCTCCGGGGCGGCAAGCGCGGGAAGTGCAGACGCCTTTGTGAATGAAAGCACCTCCTCGACGAGCCGCGCCATGTGCTGCAATTCGCGATCGAGCTTTTCCAAATAGCCCGCCTGCTCCGGCACTGCGCGCTGCTCCACGATGCCGAGCGCGCGCTGCATCCTCGCGATGGGCGAGCAAAGCTCGTGCGCGACATCGGCGGTGAGCCGGCGCTGATACCCGACAAGTTCGCCAAGCTGTGAGGCCATCCCATTCACCGACCCGGCGAGTTCACCGAGTTCGTCGCTACGCTTCTCCGACACGCGGACATCGAAGTGCCCCTGCGCAATGCTGCGCGCCGCTGTATTCAAACGGAGCACGGCACGGGTGATGCCGCCGACAATCGGCAGCCACACGAGTGCTGAGAGCACGAGCGCAGCGCCGATGAATCCCATCCACGGCAGCGGATCGAAAAACAGCCCGCCTCCCCGGATCGAATCCGCCGAGATGAGCAGAGTGACGGGCCGCGGATCGGCAGCATCGTCATGCGTGACTCCGATGTGGATACCCGTCCAATACTTCGCTGGCTCCCCGGCACGGAGGAAAAAGGATAGTCGCGCTGGCGGCGGTCCTGACGCTCCTGCTCCTGGCGGTGCGGCGTCACCTTTCCTGCCTCCCCCGCCCTCGCCTCTCGGTTGCCCCGGTCGCTGATTCGGCGGACCACGCCGGTCGCGGAGCTTCTCGATCAGTTCCGTCGGCGGCTCGATGATCGGCCCCGCGACCTGCCGCGCGTCATTTCGGAAAAGTGCAAATGTCGCCGCGTGCACAGCGCGATTGCGCTCCAGCACCTCACCCCATCGCGATGCAGGCCGCTCCCGCAAATCCGCCGCAATCACCTCACTCATCGCCTCGATCCGCTGCTGCGCGGACCCGGCGAGCAGCCATTCCATACCCACACGGAACTGCATGCGCACGAAGCCGAACGTGAGCAACGCGACCAGCGCGAGATTCACGAAGAACCAGAATAGCACCTTGCTGTAGAGCGGGAACCGAAGGCGCATGGGGTCAGTCCTCCGGCACTGTGAGCATGTAGCCCACTCCGCGCACGGTCTTGATGAAGCGCGGCTCCTTCGGGTCGTCGCCGAGCTTTTTCCGCAGCGAGGAAATGTGCATGTCGATCGCGCGATCGAATACATCCCACTCAGTATCGCGCAACTCCTCGAATAGCTGATCGCGCGACTTCACACGGCCCTTTGCCAATGCGAGTGCGAGCATCAGATCGAACTCCGTCCGCGTGAGCACGAGCGCCTTGCCATCGAGAGAAGCAGTGTACGTTTCCGGGCTGATGCGCAGCGGCCCCGCGACCACCTCGCGCACCCGAGCCTGCGCGGGACTTTGCTCCACCCATCCCGCCCGACGCACCGCCGCGCGCAGACGGGCGAGCAATTCGCGCGAGGAAAAAGTCTTCGGCAAATAGTCGTCTGCACCGAGTTCCAGGCCCACGACGCGATCCACTTCCTCGCCACGCCCGGTGAGCATGAGCACGGGCACCTTCGACTTTGCGCGGATGCGCCGCAGCACCTCGAAGCCATCCACATCCGGCAGCATCACATCGAGGATCACCGCATGCCACTGCTCCCCGAGCGCGCGCTCCGCACCTTGCGCGCCGGTGTGCGCGGCCTCGACGTGAAACCCAAGCGGCTTGAGATAGTCCGCCGTGAGTTCGCAAAGATCCTCATCGTCATCGATCACAAGCACACGCAGTCCCTCGCGGGTTTTCGCTGCGGAAGATGGGACGCTCGGTGCCATGGTTCGGATGTAGCGGCAGTCTGGCAGACATGGAAAGGCCCGGCGCGGAGTTTTACCCATTGCTGACAATTTCCCGACAGCGGGATTTTCACGACTTCTACCGCGACCCACGCCGACCCCGCACATTTGCGCCATCATGCACTTCAGCGCACGGATGGCGTCGTCGTACTGATGACAATGATGTTGAATTTCCATAATGACCTTGCGCATTGCGGTGAAGGCACACTAGGTGATACGGCGAGCGGATTCGGAAGTCCCGCGGTGGACGGCTGATCTCGTGCGAGCCCCCTCAGTCAACCCCTTCATCCCTCCCCATGAAAACGAACGCTGCTTGTGACCGTCCCTCACTTTCCCTCCGTCGCAGCCGCGCCCGGGCGCTGGCCGCGGGCATCGCCCCACTCCTCGCAGGAGCGGCACTGTGGCTGCCTCCCACGGCCTCCGCGGCGACAGGCGATCTCCCAGCCACATTTTGGAAAGGCACGACCGACGGGATCTGGACGGGCGCGAACTGGGCGAGCGACGCCACCGGCACGCCGACCACCGCGATCCCGACGGCGGCGGATGAGGTCACTTTTTCCATCTCCAGCGGCGCGGCGCGGCAGACCACGACGCTCGGGCAAAACTTCACCATCCACAGCCTCACCATCAGCGACCCGGCGGCGGTGCAGATCACTTCAGGTGTGGGTGGCCCGTTTTCGCTTACGATCTCGGGCGCTGCGGGCACAGGCATCCATGTGAACGGCGATGCGGGGATGGTGACTATCGGTGGGCAGATCGGGAATCTCGTCATCGTCTGCGGCAATGGCTGCATGTTGCAAGGATCATGGCCGACCGTCATGTCCAATGTGACGCTGGGGGGAGCTTCCGATACGATCACCGTGAACAATGCGGCTGGCTTGCTATTCACTGCCCCGCTCGCAGGCAGCAACGGCTTGAAGAAAGAAGGCCGGGGCACGCTCACGCTCGCCAACACGAGCACCTATACCGGCGGCACGACGGTGGCGACCGGGAGGCTCGTCATTGACAACGACGGCACGACCACATTCGGCACGCTCGGCGGCGGCTCGACGATTGTGAACGGAGGAACGACAAATGGATTTGGCGGCACGTCAAGTGGACTTGGCGGGATTGTGGTATTCCAATCCCAGGCGACTGCCGGGAGCGGTGATCTTATTCTCAATGGTGGAACTGTCGCCGGCGCAGGCGGCGGAGCTGCGTCATTCTCGAATTTTTCGAGCACCACCTACGTTTCCAGCGGCTATGCGAGTGCTGGCAGCGCGCATATTACGATTAACGGTGGAACCGTGGCTCAAGCAGGCGGTGCGGCGGCTGTATTTTACGACGCGACGACTGCTGACAGTGCTTCCTTCACCGTGAACGGCAGTGCGGTGCCCGACGCGACTGCCGGCTGTGTAGAGTTTTATGGCACACCCACCGCAGGCAATGCGACATTCAACGTCAATGGTGGGACGGCTGCCAATACTGGCGGTGGGATGGTGGGCTTCTACCTCACCTCCACCGCGGGCAACGCGACATTCAACGTCAATGGAGGAACCGCAGCGGGGGCACAGGGCGGCAATGTGAGCTTTCACAACGACTCGTTCGCGGACACGGGGAATTTTACCGCTCAAGCCGGAAAAGCCGGGGGCGCAGGAGGCGGGACGATCAATTTCTACGACCACGCATGGGCGGGCACCGGGACATTCGTCGCGAACGGAGCGGCGGTTTTTTTGGGGGCGCCCACTGAAGGCGGCAGCATCAATTTCCACGACAATGCGTCAGCGGACGGCGCGACTTTCATCATGAACGGCGGCGCGACGGTCCTTGCCGAGGGAGCCAAGTTGCGCTTTTACGATCATTCGACAGGAGGCGCGGCGGCGATCACCGCAAATGGCGGGACCAATGGCGGCGCAGGCGGCTTGGTTCAGTTTTCCGGCGCAGCCACCGGGACCACCGGGGCGGTGACCGTGAACGGCAATGGCGTCCTGGACATCAGCGGCACCACGAACACCGGAGTGTCGGTCGGCTCGCTGTCGGGCGATGGCAATGTCTTCCTCGGTTCCAAGAACCTGAAGGTCGGAAGCAGCAACCAGGACACGACTTTATCCGGGACGATTCAGAACGGGGGATTTGCCGGTGGCACGGGCGGCTCACTCACGAAGACCGGCCCGGGCAGGCTCACGCTCTCCGGCACGAACACCTACACGGGTCCGACGACCGTGAACGAAGGGATCCTGCAGGCGGGTTCCACGCAGGCGTTTGGCATCAATTCTGCCGTCACGGTGAACGCTGGAGCACACTTGGAACTGAACGAGTTCAGCAATTCGATCGGCTCGCTTTCCGGCTCAGGTGACATTTCGAATATGCCACGACTAATTACGAGCATGCCACTGTTATTGGCTGCAGACCCTATCACGCTGACGATCGGGGGGGGTGAATGCAAACACAGTGTTCAGTGGCAGAATCATCGCTCCATTAGTCTCCATCGTGAAAATTGGCAGTGGAACTCAGATTCTCCGCAGCGACAATGATTACGAAAGCACCACACTTAAAGAAGGCACGCTTGCGGCAGGAAGTATGCGCGCCTTTGGTTCCGGCGATTTAACAATGACTGGCGGCACGCTGCGCACGGAAAGAGGTCCGCGATTGCTTCAATTTGGAAGCGGCTTCGGCTCCTTTGAACGCCCGACTTCCGGCTCGTATAGCATATTTTATCTGGGCACAAATATCTTTTATCTCCAATACAAAGGCGGAAACATCCTTTTCAGTGGCGGCACCTATCTGGCCCAAGTCGGCGGCACGACTCCAGGCGTGACTCACGACCAGCTCAAGACCGGCGGCACTGCTAATATTAGCGGAGCAACGGTGGCTCTCGTGCAGTTGGGCAACTATCATCTGCACGCGGGCGACAAGGTGGTGCTCATCTCCGCAGACGGCGGAGTGACTGGCGGCACTGCGGGCGGCACTCCGGTGGCGGCGGACAAAGTCACGGGGCTCGCGGCTTTCACCAATAGTCCGCTGCTCATCCCGGTGGTGAATCTTTACACCACGAGTGTCGTGCTGGAGGCGATGCAGGGATCGTTTAT
>JBBRPQ010000034.1:0-56473 GCA_038227825.1 Chthoniobacterales bacterium | reverse complement strand
GGGGCGTTTCTGATCGCGTCGGTGTGGTTCTTTTTCCGCTCGGTGAAACGCGAGGGGAGCACGGGCGGGATGATCCTGCTGCATGTGCTGCGGATGATCATCGCCGTGGCGGTGGCGCTCACTTTTTTGCGGCCGGAGCGCGTGCAACTCGCGAAGCGCAGTGAGCAGCCGCGCGTGGCGGTGCTTTGGGATGCCTCGGGGAGCATGGCGACGAAGGATGTGGTGCTCGATGGCAAGACGGCGGTGCAGCGCGCGGAGTGGGTGAAGGAGCAGGTGGAGGCGAAATTTTGGACGCCGCTGGAGAAGCGGTATCAGGTGAGCGTGGAGTCGTTCGGAGCGCCGCCGACAGATCCGAAGGCGGATGTGGAGACGGAAATTGGCACCGATTTGAATGCTGCGCTGGAGCGCGTGCTGAAGGCGCACACGGATCTTCGCGCGGTGCTGCTGCTCACGGATGGTGATTGGAATCTCGGCAAGTCGCCCATCACGGGCGCGACGGCGCTGGCGCAGAAGGATGTGCCGGTTTTTGCACTCGGCACGGGCAGCGAGAATTATCTGCCAGACCTCGAATTGCAGAGCGTGCTCGCGCCGACTTATGGGCTGCTGAATGAGCGCATCAGCGTTTTTGTGACTCTGCAAAATCATCTCAACCGCGAGGTGAAGACGACGGTGACGGTGAGCGGGCCGGGCGGCTCGACGGGGTCGAAAAATGTGACGATTCCGCCGATGGCCCAGATTCAGGACATGGTCGTCATCACGCCGCTGGCGGAGGGCGAGGCGGACTTCACGGTGAAGGTGCCGGTCGAGAAGGAGGAGATGTTCGCCGAGAACAACGAGAAGAAATTCCACATGGCGGTGCGCAAGGAGACGCTGAAGGTGCTCGTCGTGGATTCGCAGCCGCGGTGGGAATTCCGCTACCTGCGCAATGCGCTCATGCGCGACCCCGGCGTCGTGGTGAACACGGTGCTCTTTCATCCGCAGATCGGCATGGGCGAGGGGCCAGGGTATCTCGGTGCGTTCCCGTCGAAGCGCGAAGACTTGCAGGGATACGATGTGGTTTTCCTCGGCGATGTGGGCGTGACGAAAGGGATGCTCACGCCGGAGCAGGCGACGCTGCTGCGCGGGCTGATCGAGCAGCAGGCGAGCGGGCTGGTCTTTTTGCCCGGCGCGCTCGGGTGGCAGAAGACGCTGAAGGATTCGCCGCTCGCGGATCTCGTGCCGGTGGAGACGGACTATGAGAAGGGCGCGGGCATGGTGAATTTCACGGCGGGCAGCGGATTCTCGACGGCGGGCGAGACGAAGCTGGAACTGACTTTTCGCGGACGCGACCACTGGCTGACGATGCTCGCGACGGACCCCGCGGCGAACCAGGCAGTGTGGCGCGGGCTGCCGGGATTTTATTGGTATGCACCGGTCGTGAAGGCAAAGCCCGGCGCGGAGGTGCTCGCGGTGCATGAGTCGGCGAAAAATCAATTTGGCCGCATCCCGCTTCTCGCCACGCGCAGCGCGGGCAGCGGCAAGGTGCTCTACATGGGCACCGATGCGGCGTGGCGCTGGCGCAAGGGCGTCGAGGACACGTATCACTACCGGTTTTGGAGCCAGGTCGTGCGGTGGATGTCGCATCAGCGGCATCTCGCACAGTCGGACGGGATGCGGTTTTTCTACACGCCGGAAGCGCCGAAGCGCGGCGACAAGGTGCGCCTGAGCGCGACCGTTCTCGACAAGCTCGGCACGCCGATCACCGAGGGAAAAGTAACCGTGACGCTGAAAGCGCCCGGCGGCACGAGCGAGACGATCGAACTCGCGGCGGAGAATTCCGAATGGGGTGTTTACAACGGCACGTTCTCACCGCGCGAAGGCGGACGCTACGAAGTCGAGGTCGCGAACGACACCGCGGGGCGGCGGATGAAGACGCAGATTGATGTGAGTGTTCCCACTCTGGAAAAAGTCGGCCTGCCCGCGAAGCTCGACGTGCTGCGCGAGATCGCGGCGCTCACGGGAGGGAAGTTCGCCGCGCCGGGTGAGCTTGCGCAGGTGATCAGTTCGCTGAGCCTGCTGCCGGAGCGGAAACCGGAGGAATTGCGCTTCCGCCTATGGTGCGACCCGTGGTGGTGCGCTGCGCTGCTCACGCTTTTTTCCACCTACTGGATCGGACGCAAGATCGGAGGGCTGGTGTGAAAATGCGCGCACGACGAAGCGTGGCACCAATGTGGGGCCGACGACTCGTCGGCCCTGCCTGCTCGGATTGCAGCAGCGCGATCATCTTGCACAGCCACCATTGCGCCTTCGCCCGGCTGTCATGCCGACGAGTCGTCGGCGCTACATTGGCACCGCCTACCTTCACAAACTCCTGACAAATCCGCAGTTTCCCTCCGCAGTTTCCCCGTTACTGTCCACGAACCAAACTAGCCATGAACTCGATCCAATTGCCGGATTCACTGGTCGCGCAGCTTCAAGCTTACGAGCGGAAATTGCGAAGGATGGAAACTCTCGTCGCTGTGGCAGGTGGGCTCGCGGGGCTTCTCATCACGTATGTGCTGCTGTTTGCGCTTGATCGTTTCGTAAATACGCCGGTGTGGGCGCGCACGATGCTCATGGTCACGGGCGCGCTGCTCGCGGCGTGGTTTGCGCAGGGCTGGGCGAGCTATTGGCTGTGGAACCGGCGCGGGCCGACACAGCTTGCGAAACTTTTGCAGAAGCACTTCCGGGTGCTCGGCGATCGGTTGCAGGGTGTCATTGAGTTGACGCATCTCGAGGAACTGCCGCCGAACATGTCCCCCGCCCTGCTGCGCGCGGCGATCCGGCAGGTCGCGGATGATTCGGGGAAATATGAATTTGCGGATGCGGTGCCGAAGCGTCCGGCTCGGCGCTGGGCGCTGGCGGGGATCACGGCGGCGGCGCTGACTGCGGCTCCGTTTGTCTTTGCACCGCGCGCTGCGACGAATGCGCTGGAGCGCTGGGCGAAACCCTGGGCGGGCATCGAGCGCTACACTTTTACGACGGTCGAGACGCTGCCGAATGATCTCTACATTCCGCACGGCGAGGCGTTCGAGCTGGCAGTCGGGCTGCGCAAGGACGCGGAGTGGAGGCCTGGGCACGCGACGGCGCAGATCGACAGGCAGGAGGGACTCGCGGCGCTCGTGCTTGACTCGAAGGCGCTGTTCAAATTTCCCGCTCAGACGCGGGAGGGCACGCTGGGGCTGCGCTTCGGCGACTATCTCAAGGACATCGCAGTGCATCCGCTGCACCGGCCGGAGCTGAAGCAACTCGCGGCGCGCGTGAAGCTGCCGGAGTACCTCGGGCATCCCGAACTGCGCGTGCCGGTGAATGGCACGGTCGCGGATTTTCTTTCCGGGAGCAGCGTTTCGTTCGAGGGAAAAATCAGCCGTGCGGTCGGCACCGGCGCGCTCGATGCGGGGAAGCTGACTCTCGATGCGAGTGCGAATGAGGAGACTTTCACAACGCCGTCCACGGAACTCGAAAAGCTTGGCAGTGAGATCGCGCTTCGCTGGACGGACATTCACGGGCTCACACCGGTGCAGCCGTATTCGCTGAAGCTCGGCACGACTCAGGACGCGCCGCCGCGCGTGGAAATCCAGAATCTCGACTCGCAAGAGATCGCGATTTTGCCGGGTGAGGAAGTGCGCTTCACGCTCGCCGCGGCGGATGATTTTGGGCTGAAGGAAATGTGGGTCGGGTGGAGCGTGCGCAGCATCAACGACAAGCCGAAGGACGCGAAGAAGAACGAAAAGGGCGGGGATAAGAACAATAGCAAGGACTGGGTCGCGCAACTTTGGGCTGAATGGAAGGCGAACGCCGAGGAAAAGCCGGAGGAGGTGAAACCAGCGCCCGAGCTGCCGCACATCGCAGGTGGGCAGATGGTGCGCGAACTTTCGCGGGCGATCGTGTGGTCGCCGGCGGCGCTCGGGGTTCCGCCGGACAGTGTGGTGGAACTCACGGGCTACGCGCTGGACTACCTGCCGAAACGCGAGCCCTCGACTTCGTGGAAGCTCACGATTTTTGTGCTCAGCCCGGAGAAGCAGGCGGAGCGCATCCGCGAGCGGATGGACCAAGTGCTGAAGCAGCTCGACGAACGCATCCGGGACGAGGAGCGCGCGATCGAGGAAAACAAGGGTATCGCGGAGAACAAGGAGGAGCTGAAGACGGAGAAGGCTGCGGAGGAAATCAAGCGTGTCGAGGCGAGCGAAAAGGCGAATGAGGACGCGCTGGGAAAACTCTCGGAACAGATGGCCGAGGTGATGAAGGAAGCGCTGCGGAACAAGGATTTCCCGAGCGACACGATGGCGGAGTGGAGCAAGATCGCCGAGGCGCTGAAGAATGAGGCTTCGCCGAAAATGGACTCGGCCGCCGAGAAGATGGCGCAGGCTTCACAGGCCAGTGCGTCGCCACAGCAGCGCGCGGAGGATCTGGAAAAAGCGATGAAGGATCAGGAGGAGGCGCTGGACGCGATGCGGCAGGCGGCGTCGAAGATGAAATCCACGAACGAGAATCTTTTTGCGCGTAATTTCTACAACCGGCTGCGGCTCGCAGCATCGGTAGAGCAGCAGATTTCCGATGGACTGAAGAAGCTCGCGAAGGCGACCGTGGGTCTGAAGCCGGATGAGATCGGCGCTGGGGAGAAGAAGTCGTTTGAGGGGGTCGCTGGGAAACAGGATGGAAATGTGAAGGACGTGGATTTGCTCCAGAATGACATGACGGCATTCCTCCGGCGCATGCCGAACGAGAAGTATCAGAAGGTCGTGGGCGAGATGGAGGAAAAGCGGGCGGTGGCGGAACTTGGAGAGCTCGCAAGTTTTGTCCGTGCGAATCTCGGGCTGAAATCCGTCGGACGCGCAAAGGCATGGGGCGATCAGCTCAATGCGTGGGCCGAGCTGCTGCAGGATGAATGCAATTCCAAAGGCGGTGGCGGCCAGATGGATCCGGACATGATGGAGCTGATGATCGCACTCGTGCGGCTCGCCGTGGCGGAGGACAACATCCGCGAACTGACGATGGAACTGGAGCGGACCAAGGATAAGAACCCGAACCACGCGGAGGACAGCTCGAAGCTTGGGATTTCGCAAAACCAGCTCAGCGGAACGATCTCGGAAATCGAGGCCAACCCGAAGTTTTCAAAATTCATGAGCTACACGGGCGAGGTGGTGCAACTGCTGACGGAGGTGACATCGCTCATGCACGAAGTCGCGGGCGAACTCCACAAGCCGAACACGGGGGCGGACACGGCTTCCATGCAGGGCATGATCATCGAGATGCTGGTGCCGCCGGACAAGAAGGGCGGCAGCAACAGCGAGAGCCAGTCGCCGATGGCGCAGATGCAGCAGCAGATGCAGAAAATGATGCAGCAGATGACCAAGAGCCGCACAGCGGGCGGGAACAATTCCAGAAACGCGAGCAACCTCGAAGGCACCGCGGCGAGCGGATCGACGGCAAAGGACAAGACCAACTCGCGCACGGTCGAGAAGAGCGGAGGCGCGGCGAATGCAGGCGAATGGCCGGAGGAATTCCGCGAATCGCTGCAGGCGTATTTCCAGGCGATGGAGGAGAAGAAGAAATGAGGCGATTTTTCCGAACGACGATCACAGTATGCGCGCTGGTGCTGACTTCCACCATGCCGACAATCGTGCGGGCGCAGACGACGGATTTCCAAGTGTACCGCGGGACGCAGGTGCCGCCGGAAGTGGAGCGCATTTACGAGAAGGGGCTGAAGTTTCTTTCTGCCGCGCAAAATGCGGACGGCTCATTTCCCGGACAGTATGGGACGGAGCCGGGCGTCGTGGGGCTGGCGCTGATGACGATGCTCGCGCATGGCGATGATCCGAATCACGGACCCTATTCCAAGGCGATCAAGGGCTGCATCGAATTCATCCTGAAGCAGCACAAGGATAACGGCTACATAGGCAACTCGATGTACAATCACGGCTTTGCAACGCTCGCGCTCGCGGAATCCTACGGGGCGGTGGCGGACGACCGCATCGCGCCGGCGCTGAAGAAATCGGTGGAGCTCATCCTCACTTCGCAGGACAAGAACAAGTTCAAGGCGTGGCGCTATTCGCCCGATGCGCAGGATGCGGATTCGACGGTGAGCGGCGCGTGCTTTGTGGCGCTCATCGCGGCGCGCAATGCGGGTCTGAAGGTGCCGGACAAGAACATCGAGGATGCGCTGAAATTTTACACCGACTGCCAGAACCCCGGCGATGGCGGCATCGGCTACATGCCGAGGAGCGGTTCGCACGGGAATGCGACGACGGCGATCGGCGTCGCGGCGTACGCATACGCGCGGAAGAAGGATGCGCCGACCTTTCTGAAAGCGCTGAAGGCCATGAAGGGCAGCGATGACGGCAGCGGCGGCGGCTACCCGTTTTATTACGATTACTACGCGGCGCAGGGATTCTTTCAGGGCGACTTCAAGGCGTGGCAGGGATGGAATGAAAAGCAGGTGAAGCGGCTCACTGAATCGCAGAATGACGACGGGAGCTGGGACGCGGGCCTCGGACCCGGGACATGCACGGCGCTTGCGCTGCTTTCGATCGCGCTGAATTACCGCTACCTTCCGATTTACGAACGCTGAACCAAGAATGCCGATGAAAACCGGAGCGCTGCTTTCGACGATGCTGGCTGCGATCGGGGCCTTTGCCACGGTCCCGGCCCGTGCGGAAAAAATCCGGATGATTGAAGGATTTGATGGCGACATTTTCGACAACGGTGCAGCCGAGGAGGCCGAGGGAGTGCAGATCGTGAATGGCCGCGTGGTGCTCACCGGTGTCGCTGCGAAAAGGCCCGACAAACCCGCGCAGGCCGACCCCGCCGGCGATCAGGTGCTCGAGCTGACCGATGGCTCGCAGCTTCACGGCAAGCTCGCCGCATTTGGAAAAAGCGAACTCACCTGGCAGCGCTCGGATACCGCGGTTCCGCTGGCCTTCACGCCGCAGGATGTGAAGCGGATCGTCCTCGGTGGCAATGAACCCGCGCCGACGCAAAAGGCGAATGCCACCGTGAAGCTGACCGGGAGCGACTGGCTCACGGGCGATCTCATCGGGGTGCAAAATGGGAAATTCCGGCTCGCGATCGAGGGTGCGGGCGTTTTTGAGATTGAGCGCGACAAGGTCGAGTGGATCCAGCTTTCCAAGACGATGCCACCCGATGCTTACGAGGGGCCGACCGGGCCGATGGGACTCGCCGGGTGGGATACGGGCGGATCGGCTGGAGCAGGTGCGTGGGATTATGCGGACGGTGCACTCATCGCACGTGCAGCGATGCCGGTGATGCGGCGCTTCGAGGCGCTCACGGAAAGGACGGATATCGAATTTTCCGCAAGCGACGGAGGCAATGCGATGCGCGGCCTCACGATGTGGCTGCAGCCCGGACTGCAGGCGCGCGGATACACGAAGGGCTCCGTGTATCTCCGGTTCCAAGGGAACAGCATCAACGCGAACACGTACGATGGGAGCAACATGAAGAACTTCAGCGCAAATCTGCCGGAGGACAAAAATCCGCCGAAGGAAACGCGCTACCGGATCCTGCACGACAAACGCAGCGGGAAGGTGATCATTTTCGTGAACAACAAGAAGGTCGCGGACTGGGATTCGCCCGCGCAGAAAGATCCCGCGCAGGGCGGCTCGCTGAGCTGGCAGCCGACGTATTGGAGCGCGAACATGACGTGGACCCTCTCGAAGGTCCGCGTGCGTCCGTGGGATGGAAGCGCGGACCCGGATCCCAAAGGCGACGAAGCCATGAAGGATCTCATCTCGAATCAGCTCCAGAGCCTGAATTTCCCGAAGGGCGCTGACTGGCCGATCGTGAACGGCGAGCGCGTGCCTCCCTCTGCAAAACCGGAGCCCAAGCCGATGCGACACGCTGGAAGTCTCGACTCGATTGGTCCGGATTCCGTAAAATTTTCCGGGAGGGACATCTCGCGCAACGATCCGCTTTTCATCCGCCTGAACCGTAACGCCATCGCGGATCCACCGGCTGGCTCCGTGGCCCGCGTGTGGCTTGCGCAGCGCGGGGAGTTCGACGTGTCTGCGCTCGGTTTCCGCGACGGGCAGCTCAGGATGCGCACTTCTTTCGGCGGTGAAATCGCGCTGCCACTCACGGCCATTCGTGCGATTGAATTTCCGCACCGCATCGCGGCTGTGGACAAGGCGCTCGCCGAGGGCGGCGATACGCTGGTCTTCCGGAATGGCGATGAGCTTCGCGGCACTCTCGTGAGCGCGAGCCACGATCAGAAGGTGAAGTGGAAGCCGGTGAAGGGTACGCAGCCTGTCGAGTTCACGGTGAACCGCCTCGCGGGCATCCTGCTGGCAAACCGCGCGAGGCCGGTGACAAAGGCACCGACGGCCGCCGTGAGATTCCGCAATGGTGACTGGCTGCCTGGGGAAATGATCCTGCTCGACAAGCAGCAGCTCCATCTGAAGTCGCCTGTCGCCGACCATCTGCAGGTCGATCGCGATGCGATCCGCGCACTGTACTTCGGGCAGAATAGCGAGGTCCCCGTGTGGGACGGAGCGAGCGACCGGCAGTCGTGGATGAAGGCGACGAATGCAGAGATCTACGGCCAGCGCCGCATGGCGACGAGCGCCAAGGACGACGCATCAAAGCGCAACCCGTGGCGCTATCTCGACGGCGCATTCAGCCTCCCGCGGGACAACAGCCGGAATGGCTCCGGCAACGGACCGAACATCGGCCGCAGCTTTGATACGCTGCCGGACAAGGTCGAGGTGTGCTTTGACATCACCACGCCGAAAGGCCCGGCGGGGTACGCCATCCAGCTCTTCAATGATGAGAACCGCCCTGGGCTCATGATTCAGGGCGGATGGGACAGCGCCTACATCTACGACATGTCGCCAAAAAAACAGGGCGGTGTGTTTTTCAACCAGCCACATCAGGTCGAGTTCGGCGAAAAGGTCGGCGATGAGGGCAACCGACGCAGCTTCCGGTTCCTCGCCGATCGCCGGAACGGACGCCTAGCGATGCTCGTGAACGGCATCCCAGTCGGCGGTTTTGGTCAGAAGTCTGGCAAGGACTCGGCCAAACCCGGCAAAGCCATCGCCATCGTCCCTCAGCCGATGAATTCCAGTGTGACGATCTCAAATCTTTGGGTCGGGCCATGGAGTGGCGACGCACCCGAGTTGCCAAAAAGCAACGGACACGGGAACCGTCGCGCGCTAGGAAACATCATCCTCAACGGAGGCAACGGCGGCGTGGTAATCGACCTGAAGGGCAGGAACCAGATCGTCGATGCCAAGGGTGTCGCCGCTGATACCGCGAAAAAGGAACCCAACATGGAGAAAGCCGAAGCCGCAACCGACCCAAAGAAGAAGCCCGCTGATAAGCCTGCAGCACCCAGCGAAGATCTCCTCACACTCGCCAACGGCGACGAAACCTCCGGCAAACTCGAAAGCGCGAGCGCCACGGAACTCCGGCTGCAATGCGATGTCGGCAAACTCGACATTCCCCTGAGTCGCGCGCTCATGGCGGAATTTCCCGGCGCACCCCAGCCTCCCGCAGCGGGCATCCGTCTCCACCTTGCGGGCAAGGGCACGATCACCGTGGATTCCTTGCAGGTCGCCGATGGCCGGGTGATTTGCCACAGTCCCGTGGCTGGCGACCTCATCTTCACCGCGGCGACACTTTCGGAAATTGTCTTCCAACCGCGCACTTCCTCACCGCCGGAAAATGCCGCAGATAAGAAGGCCGGTCAGAACAATGGAAATCAACCCGGCGGAATCATTTTCAACAATGAAGGTGGAGGCATCCAGATTCATGGGAACGTCATCATCAATGGCGGCGACGCGATCGATCTGCGAGGTATCATCAAGTAGCGCGCAGTGGTTTCAAAAAAGGCACACTCTTCCGGAGGACGACGGTGATGGGCGATGCGGTCGAATCGCAGAGCATTTGGACTTTCCACGGAATCACATCGTATAATATAACTTAATGTAACCCCAATCCCCCAAATGAAACCCCTCTCCTTCACAGCCATCGCAGCCACTTTTTGCATCTTGCTCACTTCGCCGGACGCGGCATCCGCGAAAGGTGGCACAACGGGCAAGCCAAAGGCGAAACACGTTCCGGAAAAAGTGAACGCCTCCGGATCGAAAATCTCCACCGTCAGCGGCGACTCGATCACCATCGAATATTCCAAGACGAGCACGACCTACAAAATGTCGAATGAGACGCAAATTTCCATCGACGGAAAACGCGCGCGTTCGACGGAACTCCGGCCCGGCATGCATGCCGAGGTGGGTGTGAGCACGCTCTCCCCCACTCTGCTGCTCTCGATTAGGGCGAGTTCAATCCCGAAGAGCTGAATCGTCCAACGCGCCCCGGTGGGACGGCGAGGCACCGGCGGACCGCGACTGTTTTCGCTTGCGATGCGCTGTCAGCCGCGCAAGACACTGAGGTCGCACCATGGACAAGATCCTGCCTCTCCTGCGCAAGAATGCGCGCGCCTCCATCGCTGATCTCGCGAAGGCTTCCAGCCTCGACGAGAAAGAAGTGTCTGCGCGCATCGCCACGCTGGAGCACGACGGCGTGGTGCTCGGCTACCAGGCGATCGTGGATCCGGAAAAAATCGCGCGGGATAGTGTGACGGCGGTCATCGAGGTGAAGCTTACGCCCGAGCGCGACGGCGGCTTCAATAAGCTGGCCGAGCGCATATCGAAATTTCCCGAGGTGCAGAGCTGCTACCTGATGAGCGGCGGCTACGATCTGATGGTCGTGGTCGAAGGACGCACGCTGCACGAAGTGGCGGGCTTTGTGTCGGAGAAACTGAGCACGCAAAAAGGGGTGCTGTCCACAGCGACGCATTTCCGACTCCGGGCGTACAAGGAGAACGGCCTGGAACTGAAAAAGGAGAACGGCCCGGAGCGGCTGTCCGTAGCGCCGTGAAGACGTCTCCAGCTACAGGTTTTGGCTTTCAGGTTTTGAGCGCACGAGCTCGCTAGCCGTGCGTTTCCGCAGGGCGGCACGGATTTTTTGTCCTCGCCGCCTGCGCCCCCCGCACGGCTCCTCCGTCCCAAACGCCGGGGGCGACCACGCCCCAAATCTGAATTCCCAAATCCCAAATCTTCCATTCTTTCATGACTCTCAGCAACCACATCGCAAACCACGTCCGAGACATTCCCCGATCGGGAATCCGCGACTTCTTTGAAATCGTCCAGACCATGGCCGACGTGATTTCACTCGGCATCGGCGAGCCGGACTTCCACACGCCTTGGCGCATCCGCGAAGCAGCCATCTACGGCCTCGAGCGCGGACACACGGGCTACACTTCAAATCTCGGCCTCCCAAAGCTCCGCGAACGCATCGCGCAATACGTGCAAAAGCATTTCCATGTCGGCTACGATCCGGCGACGGAAATCATCGTGACGGTCGGCGTGAGCGAGGCGATCGACCTTGCCCTGCGCGCGCTTTTGAACCCCGGCGATGAAGTCCTGTACCACGAGCCGTGCTACGTGAGCTACAGCCCCAGCGTGATCCTCGCGCACGGCGTGCCGGTCGCGGTGCCGACCTTTGCGAAGGACAACTTCCGAATGACCGCGGATGAACTCGCCAAGCTCATCACTCCACGCTCGAAGGTGCTGATGATGAATTTCCCCTGCAACCCGACCGGTGCCACACAGACGCGGGAGGAGCTGGAGAAAATCGCGGCGCTCTGCGTGAAGCATGACCTTGTCGTGCTGACGGACGAGATTTACAGCGAGCTGACCTACGAAGGCGCGATCCATGTGAGCATCGCCGCGCTGCCGGGGATGCGTGAGAGGACCGTGTTTCTGCACGGCTTCTCGAAGGCCTTTGCGATGACTGGATTCCGCGTCGGCTATGCGTGCTCACCGCCCGCCCTCACCGAGGCAATGATGAAGGTGCACCAGTACGCGATCCTTTGCGCAAACACGATGGCACAGGATGCCGCAATCGAAGCGCTCGAAAGCGGCGACGGCGACGTGGCGATGATGCGCAAGGAATACGAGGCGCGGCGCAACTTCATCGTGCGCAGCCTGAATGACATGGGGCTGCCTTGCTTCAAGCCACTCGGCGCGTTCTACGTATTCCCGGACATCCGGAGCACGGGGCTCACGAGCAGGGAATTCTCGCTGCGCCTGCTGCAGGAGAAAAAAGTCGCCTGCGTGCCGGGTCCGGCATTTGGCGTGAGCGGTGAAGGCCACGTTCGCTGCAGCTACGCGACCTCGATGGAGAAGATCAAAATCGCGATGGAACGGATGGCCGAATTTGTCACGGAGGTGCGGAAATGAGCACCGAAACGAAAGTGACGAAGGCCGTCCTCCTCGCCGCGGGCAAAGGCACGCGGATGAAGGAACTCACGAACGAACTTCCAAAGCCAATGCTCGAAGTGCGCGGAAAGCCAATCCTGCTGCACATTGTCGATGGACTGAAAGGGGCGGGCGTGACGGATTTCTGCATCATCGTCGGCTATCGTGCGGACGTTGTGCGCGACTTCTTCGGCGACGGATCGAAGTTCGGCGTACACGTGACCTACGAGACACAAGTCGTGCAGGACGGCACCGGCCGGGTGGTGGAGCTTGCGAAAAAATTCGCTGGTAGCGATCCCTTTGTCCTCAGCTACGGCGATATTTTGATCAACCCCACGAACTACGCACGGCTCACGGCCTTGGCGGATGCAGAAGGAATCGTGACGGTAAAACACAACGAGGGTGAAATCTCGAAAGGTGGTTGCGTCGTGGTGAATGAACGTTTCGAACTGACCGATCTGATCGAGAAGCCCGCCGGCCCCGCACCGAGCCCCTGGTACAATGCCGGTGTGTATGCATTCCGCCCGAGCATCTTCGAATTCACCGCGAAGCTGAAACTGTCACCGCGAGGCGAATACGAGCTCACCGACGCCATCCGCGATCTGGCGCAAAGCGGCAAAATCGTGCGAGTGGCCGAGCTAAGCGGGGACTGGGCCGACGTGCGCGACCCGGAAGTGCTCGCCGAGTTGAACCGCTGAAATGTCGGCTTTCCCGGCCTGGAATCACTTCATCTGAATACAGTTAGCAAAATTAATAAAATGACCGTTCCATTCGGCCATTTTACGTTTTAAGCAGTTTTGGGGAGCAAAAAGCGGGGATCTTAAGGGAGAGTTGTTAAAATATCTCGCGGCGATGGTCGAAGCGCCATCCGGGTTCATTGGCTAGATATGGAAGGATTCCGGTCGAATGCCCCGGAGCTTGGCCAGGCGCAGTTTGGTGAAGCTCCAAATTGAGTAGATGACGTTGACATGGTTTTTGCCGCAAACGGACTGGTTGCACACATGCGAAGTCAGAAAAAAACCACCCGGACGGCGTGCGGACAAAGCTCAATAAATATTGTTACCATAATTCGTTTGCCGCGATTCCGACCCGTGTTATAGGAGAAGTAAGGTTGTTTTTATAAAAAACAGTTATCTCCGGAACACACAATCCCTCAACGATGAAAATACTGAAATCCCTCGCCATCCTCTCGGCTTTACTCTTCACCGCCGCATCCTCGCAAGCGACACTGTGCGTCTACACGGTTAATCTTTCGGACATCCCGCCCAACATCTCAGGCGGCGTTGGGGACGGAACGTTCACCCTCAATGATGTGACCTTCGAGATGATTTCCGACGTACACTTTTCGCTGGTCAGCGGAATTATGACCGGCGCGATGCTTTTTGGGCCTACAGCAATTCCCTACACCGGGACGGCAAGCACGGCGGTGGGCAGTCCATTTACCAGTTTTACAAACAATTCATCCATCGGAAGATTCACCGGGACGCTGGATATGACGCAGGCAGGGAACTACGATCCATCCTTCCTGGCTGCGAACGGCGGGAATACCGCGGCAGCATTCGCCGCACTGAAGGCCGCCGCCAACAGTGGCAAGACATATATCGACATTAAAACAACTGCGTATCCTGGAGGTGCGATCCGCGGTTTTCTGACACCGGTGCCTGAGCCGACTTCCGCGTGCCTGCTCGCCATCGGCGCAGGCATGGGCTTGATGCGCCGCCGCCGCAATCCCACGCAGAGCATTTAACTGTTCCATTCTAAGAATGGTCCAAAGTTTGAATCGCTCTTGGGGACTACTTTTCCGCGAAGCGGAAGTACGATTCCCATTACGCCGAGGTCTCTGATCTTTGCACCGGAAACCGGTCAAACGAAAGGTAGAAACACCCATGCTTATCCGGCTGCGTGACAAATCCGGCGCAAGCCCGGTGGAACGCGTCGTTCCGCGCACGTTTCGTGGTGCGTGCCACCGAAGAAGAGCGCGCAGAGCGACGCGCTCCACCTGCCTGCCGCTCGTCAACCACTGTTTTGTCACGAAACCGTATAAGCACGGAACCACCAATATCTCAACCTTCCTTTTTTGAGCCGACAAAATTAGAGAAGATTTGGTCAAAAAAGGCAAAATTTTTGCTAGGCAAATGGTGAATAAAATGTAGGAATGTAAAGTACGTCCCAGATCCACACTGCGGCGCAACTCATTCATTCAACCGTCACACCCAAAAAATTCATCATGAGCACCCCATCTAAAGCCACTGAAAAATACCTTCGCGAACACTCGCCTTCTGCGGATGACATCATCTTCACTCGCCGTCAGTTTCTTCTTCGGACGGGCATGGGATTTGGCGGAATGAGCTTGGCCGCGATTTTCGGCATCAACCCATGGGCCGATGGTGCTTCTGCGCTGAACCCCGGCGGTCTCAAGATCGCTGGCCCGCTCGCACCCAAGACGCCGCACTTCCCTGCAAAAGCGAAGCACATCATTCACATCTTCGCCTCGGGCGGCCCCACGCAGGTGGACACGTGGGATCCGAAACCGGAGTTGACGAAGTTTGATGGCAAGAGCCTCCCCGGACATGACGGGCTCGCGTTTGGATCTCCTTTCAAATTCCCAAAGATGGGCAAGAGCGGCGTTCAAGTCTCCGAAGTGTTTCCTGAACTCGGCAAGCAGATTGATGACATCGCAGTAATCCGCTCGCTGTGGACCGACATCCCCGCACATGAAGTTGCGCAGCGCTTCATGAATACCGGTTCACTCCAGCTTCCGAAGCCGTCTTTCGGCTCGTGGACAGTCTATGGTCTCGGGACGGAAAACCAGAATATGCCCGGCTTTGTCACCATCGGCGGTCGTCCTGAGTGGCGCCAATCCTCCTTCCTTCCGGGCACCTATCAGGGTGTGAATGTGAACTATTCGCGCGGGATGAATCTCGACAACGTCATCCTGAATATCCGCAACCAGTTCAGCCCGGTGGAGCGCCAGCGCCGTCAGCTCGACCTCGTCAAGGATCTCAACAAGATGCACGCCGAGCACCTGCAGAAAGACGCACAGCTCGAAGCCCGCATTGAGGCATTTGAAATGGCGTTCAAGATGCAGAGTGAAGCCACTGAGGCTTTCGATGTGTCCAAGGAACCGGAAGCCATCCAAGACATGTACGGAAAGACGGACATTGGCTCGAAGCTCCTCGTCGCCCGGCGCCTCGTGGAGCGCGGTGTTCGTTTCGTCCAAGTCGAAGCTGGCGGGTGGGACATGCATGCTTCAATTGGAACCAATCTACCCCGCACCGCAGGCAACATTGATACGCCTGCTGCGGCCCTCATCAAGGATCTAAAGCAACGCGGCCTTCTCGATTCGACGCTCATCATCTGGGGTGGCGAATTTGGACGCACAGTCACTGCGGACCGCAACGGCAATGCAGCCCCGGGCCGCGACCACAATGGTCGCGCAATGGTGGCATGGATGGCAGGCGGCGGAGTTAAGGGTGGCCAAGCTTACGGCTCTACCGACGAATTCGGCTCCAAGGCCGTCGAGAACAAGGTCCACGTCCACGATCTGCACGCCACACAGCTCGCGCTGCTTGGCTTCGACCATGAAAAACTCACCTACCGCTACAATGGCCGCGACTTCCGCTTTACCGATAACTACGGTAAGGTCGTCAAGGCGCTCATCGGCTAACAGCGGACGCTAGATCAGCATTCTGCTCAGCGCCCGCTGGAAGCCTGTGGCTCCAGCGGGCGCTTTCCATTTTTTGAATCCAAGTCCCACATTGATCCGACACCATAGAGATTGATACTTTCAAGCACTCGAAACCCATCCCTTCATCCATGAACAAATCCAAACCGCTCTTCATTCTCACCGGCGCGCTCGCATTCGCACTGCCAGCCTTTGCAGACGAACCGACCAAGGAACAGCTCGCTTTCTTTGAGGGAAAGATCCAGCCCATCCTCAGTGAAAAATGCTATAAGTGCCACAGCCTCGAATCTGGCAAAAGCAAAGGCGGCCTGACTTTGGATTTGGCTGCGTCCACGCTCAAGGGCGGCGACACAGGCGCGGGTGTCGTGCCGGGGAATCCCGAGAAATCGCTCATCTATACGGCAGTCACCTATGCTGACAAGGACATGCAGATGCCTCCCACCAGCAGCGGCGGGAAGCTCGATGCGCAGCAGATCGCCGACATCGCCACGTGGATCAAGATGGGTGCCCCGGACCCGCGCAAGGATGCAGCGAAGGTGAAAAAGCTCAGCGGCCTCAATGACAGCGCGCGCAACCACTGGGCCTACCAGCCGGTGAAGGCCCGCATCAAAGTCCCGGTGAACAAAAACCAGCTATGGCCCCGCACACCGATCGACGCGTTCATCCTTCAGAAACTGGAGGCGAAAGGGATGCTCGCTTCGGTTGATGCGGACCGCACCATCCTGCTGCGCCGAGCTTACTTCGACCTCATCGGCCTGCCACCGAGCCCCGCTCAGATCGTCGCGTTTTACAATGACAAATCCCCGAACGCTTGGGAAAAAGTCGTCGATGGTCTGCTGGCCAGCCCGCACTACGGCGAACGCTGGGCTCGCTACTGGCTGAATTCCGCTCGCTACGCCGACACCATCGGTGGCGATGCGAACGTGAACAACATGCGCACGGACTACCGCTATCCCAACGCGTGGACCTATCGTGATTACGTGGTACGCGCCTTCAATGAGGACAAGCCGTACAACCAGTTCATCATCGAACAGCTCGCAGCCGATCTGGTCTATCCGATCAAGACCGAAGGCATGGCCATGCAGAGTATGAGGATGGGCGGTGCTGCGGCCAAGACGGCAGCCTTGAAAAAGGCGGATCCATTAATGCTCGCCAAAGGGAACACTGCGTCAGCATCGGTACAAAAGACACCGGGGACCGCTTCAGACGCAGGCATGATGGCTTCCGACGGCATGATGATGGGCGGAGGCAGCAGCGCACAATCAGGTGGACCAGGGACGCAGGGCAACCCCAACCTCGCCGCACTCGGTTTCCTCACAGTCGGCATGCGTTTCAACAATCTGAACGACGACATCGACGACAAGATCAATGTGTTCTCGAAGGCATTCCTCGGCGTCACCGTCGCTTGCGCACGCTGCCACGACCACATGTTCGACCCTGTCCCGCAAGCGGACTATTACGCCATCCACGGCATCTTCGCGAGCAGCGAGGAGCCTCGCGAAGATTCGAAGCCGATCATCTTCAAGCCCAACCCATCGCTTAAGGCCGACTTTGAAAAGAAGGTCGCCGCAGTCGTGAAAGAAAATCACGACATCTACTATCGCGAAGTGGAAAACTTCCTTGGCCTTTTCGAAGGCAAGCCTGCTGATTACCTGAAAGCCTCGATGCTGGGCGGCAGAATGAATGCAGGTGGCAAGAACGCGGAAGAACGCCAGGCGATCATCAAAAAGGCAGACCTCGACGTGCCGCTCACAAACTACCTTGCGCGCTTCCTGCGGGCTGACCATCCGGTCTTCGGTCCGCTGAAGAAACTTGAGTCCCTGGGTGACAGCGAATTTGCATCCCGAGGACCGGCTCTGATTCAGGAGATGGTGAAAAGCGGACACTATAATTCGCTCGTGATGGCTGAGTTGGAGAAAGCAAAAGTTCACTCAGGTTATGAAGTGCTTGCTGCTTACGAAGGCCTCATCAAGCGTATGGCACCAAAGCTCAAGGGCTACATCGCTGCGCACAAGGATGCCACCAGCGACAAAATCGCGGGCTTCTCTCCTGCAGAGGCTGAGTTGATGGCCGGGCCGTTTGCAATGACGCCAGCCCCGAAAGCAACCACTGACTGGGTTCGGGATGCAATCGCTACTTGGAATGTGCAGATGACAGGGCGCGCGCGGTTCGTCTTTGCCAAGATCAACGACCTCGAACTGACAAATCCAGGAGCCCCTTCCCGCGCAATGGTCGTCGTGGACAAAGACAGCCCGCAAAATTCCCGCCTCCTCCTCCGTGGTCAGGCGGGCACGCCCGCTGATGTCGTCCCACGCGGCTTTCTCAGCATCCTGAGCCCCGATGGCAAACGCCAGCAGTTCACATCAGGCAGCGGCCGTCTCGATCTCGCCAAGGCCATCGCGAACAAAGACAACCCCCTCACGGGTCGCGTCATTGTGAATCGCGTCTGGCTGCAGCACTTCGGCGAAGGCTTCGTCCGCACGCCCGATGACCTCGGAGTGATGAGCGAAAAGCCGACGCATCCCGAACTGATCGACTACCTCGCATCATGGTTTGTGGATGAGAAAGGCGCCAACTGGAGCATCAAGAAACTCCATAAATTCATCATGCTTTCCAGAGTTTATCAGGAGAGCAGCAACGGCATCAAGGAATACGAAGCCATCGACCCGGACAACCGCCTACTCTGGCGTGCGAACGTCCGCCGTCTCGACTTTGAATCCTTCCGCGATTCGTTGCTGGCGATGGCTGGCAGGCTCGATACGAAGATGGGGGGCCAACCCGTGAACATCACCGACGAGCCTTACAGCTACCGCCGCAGCATCTACGGCTATATCGACCGTGGTGCCGTGCCGGAAATTATGTCGCTCTTCGACTTCAGCGATCCCGACATGCCGAATACCAAGCGCGCTACCACAATCGTCCCGCAGCAGGCCCTCTTCCTCATGAACAGCCCCATGGCCATCGACGTGGCGCGCGGCATCGTTGCGCGGAGTGAATTTCAGGCCGTCCTGAAATCCGGAAACTCCCAGCACTGCGTGCAATCGCTCTACCACATCATGTTCCAGCGCTATCCGAACGGTAGGGAACTCGAAATGGGCCAGAACTTCGTGATGAAGGAAAAAATGAAACAGACGGAAATCGACTCAAAAGCTCCGGATTTCGCGAAGAAAAACGCGGAAATCCAAAAGCGAGTCGATGACCTCGCGAAGCGTGACAACGACGCAAAGCGCGCTGTTCAGAACGAAGGTAAAATCGTCAGGCGCGAGCCGCTGAACCCTTGGGAAGCTTATGCGCACGCGCTGCTCTTCGCCAATGAGTCCATGTATGTGAACTGACCTAGCTCAGACTGAATTCAAAGAGGGCGCACCTTCAGTGGTGCGCCCTTTTTTCTTTTCGCACTGCTTTCGCAGATGGTTTTCCGTGTGACCGCGATTTCCTCTCCCGCAATGCTTGCACGACCGTCCCCGCCCCGCTAACACCCGCGCCCCATGCTTCGCATCCGCGCTTTCCAAGGTCTCGTCCCCGATCCTGCCCAAGTCTCTGACATCGCCTGCGTCCCATACGACGTGCTGAATAGCGAGGAGGCCCGCATCCTCGCCGAAGGAAAGCCGAACACACTCCTCCGCGTGGACCGAGCGGAACTCGAACTCCCGGCCGACACCAATCCCTATTCCGACACGGTGTATGCGAAGGCCAAGGCAAACTTCGAGCGCCTCCAGCAAAACGGCGCGCTCAGGCGCGAAAATGCGCCCGCCATTTACCTCTACCAGCAACGCATGGGCTTGCACGTGCAGACCGGCCTTGCCGCTGTGTGCCACGTGGACGACTACATCCACGAGCGCGTCGCAAACCCGAATGCACGCGACATCATCAAGAAGCACGAGCGAACCCGTCAGGACAAGGAAGACGACCGCACGAAACTCATCGGCACGCTGCGCGCTGACACCGGCCCCGTCTTCCTCACCTATCGTGGCACTGAAAAAATTGACGCCACCATCGCAAACGAGATCGCAAAGACCCCGGCAAACGATTTTACCGCGCCCGACGGCATCCGCCACACCGTCTGGAAAATCACCGCGCCCGACATCATCGCGGCACTCGTCTCCGAATTTGCAAAACTCCCCACTGCCTACGTCGCCGACGGCCACCACCGCACCGCCAGCGCTGCGCGCGTCGGCCTTGATCTCCGCTCCAAGAGCCAGTCCACGCCCGACTCGGACTGGTTTCTCTGCGTCCTCTTCCCAGGGAGCCAGCTCCAGATCATGCCGTATAACCGCGCCGTGAAAGATCTCAACGGCCACACGCCCGAGCAATTCCTCGCCGCCGTCGGCAAGGCCTTCACACTCACCCCCAGCAGCGACTCCACACCCGCAAAGCCCGGCGACATCCGCATGTATTTCGGCGGAAAATGGTATGCTCTGGGCTGGCAGCACGCGCCCGACGCCGACCCCATCTCGCGCCTCGATGTCGAAGGCCTCCAGCAGCGCCTACTGGCGCCCATCCTCGGCATCGACGACCCACGCACCAGCAAGCGCATCGACTTCATCGGCGGCATCCGTGGCCCCGGTGAACTCGTGAAGCTCGTGGACTCCGCCAAAGCCGCAGTCGCCTTCTCCATGTTTCCAACCACCGTCCAGCAGCTCATGGACATCGCCGACGCCGGCCAGATCATGCCTCCCAAGAGCACATGGTTCGAGCCCAAGCTTCGCTCAGGACTCTTCGTCCACACGTTCTGAGGTCACAGGCACCAGCCTGTATCATAAGCACAGACCGCACAGCCCACACGGACTGGTGCCGACTCGGGTGAATTTTTTGGGGCCTCTTAGTTTCGGAGAGAGGGTTCGCAGATTGCTGACTCTCAATTCCGCACTCCCCTACCCCAGCGTCCACCCCTTGCGCGGTTCGCGGCGGAGGAAGCGCTCGGCTTCGGGGGCGTTCGGGATGCGCATGGCGGCGGTGTCCCACTGGAGTTTCTTTCCGGCGCGATAGGCGACGTTGCCGAGGTGGTTTGCCTCGGTGAGACGTCCGCTGTAGCCGAAGTGGCACGTGGTCGGCGAGCCGGTCTTGCACGCCTGGATCCATTCCGCGTGGTGGCCGATGGATGGCGGGATGGTCTCCGCCGGCGGCGTGAAGCCCTCATATTGCTTCTCGGGAAGCAGCATGTGCTTGCTGTAGCTGGAGAGCAGCATGCCTTTGTCGCCGACGAAGAGGACGCCATCGGGCCACTGTGGGATGAGGTTTTCCTTCCACTGCGGCGGGCGGTGCGTGCCTTGGTGCCACGTGAGTTTCACGGCGGGCATCCTGGCGCCATTTGCGCCAGGAATATCGCGCGGGCCGTATTCGTAGGTCGCGCTCATCGAGGCGGGCGCGATCTCCGGGTGCGGCGGCGGGCCGCTGGCCTCGATGGTGAGCGGGGCGTCGAGGTTCAGCGCCCAGAAGGGCAGGTCGTTCCAATGCGAGCCGAGGTCGCTCATCGTGCCGTTTCCAAAATCCCACCAGCGATACGACTTATGGCCGGGGAAATAAACGCTGTGGTAAGGGCGCATCGGCGCGGGACCGATCCACAAATCCCAGTCGAGCTCCGGCGGCACGGGCTCGGATTCCTTCGGGCGTTCCTGCGTGTTCGTCACGTCGTGATTGGCCACGGCGTCCTCCGGCGACTGCCAGCCCCAGGCGCGACTCACCCACACGTGGACTTCGCGCACGGGGCCGATGGCGCCGCTCTGCACGAGCTCGACCACGCGGCGGTAGTTGTTCGTCGCATGAATCTGCGTGCCCATCTGCGTGGCAACGCCCGCGGCCTTCGCAGCCTCGGTGATGAGGCGGGCCTCGTGCACATCGCGCGTGAGCGGCTTCTCGCAATAGACGTGCTTTTTCCTCCGCAGCGCCGGCATCGTGGCAAAGGCGTGCGCGTGCTCCAGCGTGCCGACTAGCACGGCGTCGAATTCCGAGTCCTTCAGCTCGTCATACATCTTGCGGTAGTCGCGGAAGCGTTTCGCATTCGGCAGCTTCGCGGAGGCGGCATCGAGGTTCTTCAAATTCACGTCGCAAAGCGCGACGATGTTTTCGGTGAGCATCTGCGCCATGTCCGCACCGCCGCGTCCGCCGCAGCCGACGACGGCGATATTCAGCAGACTGTTCGGCGAAGCACAGCGGAGGATGGCTGGGAAGCCGAGCACGCCCGCGCCGACGGCAGCGGTGCTTTGCAGGAAACGACGGCGCGTGATGGAAGAATTGCGCGGGAGGATGCGGTTGTTGCTCATGGGGTTGGTTCGATCGGGGTTGGGATTGAATTCGGCGTTTAGACGAAGCCTAAAACACACTAAGGCACAGCGTCTATTTTGAAGCGGGCCATTTCTTTGGGGATTCCATCGCCGGAATGGATTTCCATGAGATCCATGCTTGCGCAAAACCCGTGTCAGTTCTCTGCCGAAACCGCCCGCGGGCCGCGCGAGACTGCGATTCGCATCCAACGACGCGCGCGAGTAGGTCGTCGCACTTGCATCCAATAGCCTCCGTGCCCTTGACTCCCGTCCCATGAAAACCGCTCCCGCCACGCTGGCCCTCCTTTGCTGTGGAGCCTCTCTCTTCGCAGAGCCTCCGCAGGGCTACGTGCTGAAATGGAGCGATGAGTTTGATGGCGTCGCACTCGACCAGTCCAAGTGGATTCACTGGCTTCCGGGGAAACGGCGTCACGCGATGAATGTGCCGGAGGCGGTGACGCTGCGCGATGGGTTCCTGACGATCGCGACTTACACCGAAGCCGGGAAACATTTCACCGGGATGATTTCCACGCGGGACAAATACGAGGCCCAATACGGCTACTACGAAACGCGCATCGAATGGGCGGACGCACCCGGTCAATGGTCCGCCTTCTGGTCGCAGACACCCACGATTGGCAAACCGATCGATGATGTGGCGACGGCAGGCATGGAGATCGATTTCGTGGAGCACCGCGCGGTGGATCACGAGGGCAAGCCGCTCGCGGCCAAGGCGAATTTCACGCTCCATTGGAATGGCTATGGGAAGGAGCACAAAGGCAAAGGCCACCAGACGCCCGCGCTCGCGCTGGACAAGGGTTTCCACGTCTATGGCCTCGAGTGGACCGAGTCGGCCTACCGCTTTTTCATCGACGGAAAACAGCAGTGGGAAGTGAAGGAGCCGATTTCAAAACGCCCACAATTCATGATCCTCAGCTCCGAGGTGGAAAGCGGAGCCTGGTCCGCAGCCATCCCTGCCGAGGGCTACGGCGACCGCGCGAGCGGGAAGACGAAGATCGTCGTGGACTACGTGCGCCACTACGTGAAGCCGTAGAAGCTCGGGGCGGAGGCGATGCGCAGCAGTGCGCTGCTCATGCGGCTGTCATCCGCGTCGACTACGGCGGTGGCTTTCGGCATGGCCACTGCGCCGCGTCAACGGCGCTCGCCAGATTCGCAATTCGCCGCCGGGCTACCGCTGGAAGACAGGAATGGCATGCGCCCGCGAAGACCTTCGATATTCGCGGGGAGCGCAGCCGACGTGGCGGGCGAAGCAGGCGGTGAGGTGGCTGTGGCTGGAGAAGCCGCAGTCGAGCGCGATGGTGGTGATGTCCCGGCGCGTGCTGACCAGGTGATGCTGCGCGCGGCGGAGGCGTTGCCGGATGATGTATTGCGCGGGCGTCGTGCCGAAGGCTTGGCGGAAGGCGGGGAGGAATTGGTGTGTGGTGAGCGCGGCGAGGGTGGCGAGTTCGGCGAGAGTGATGCGCTCGGTGAGGCGGGCGGCGATGTGATCGCGCAGAAGGCGGTTCGTGCGCGCGTCGAGGACGGGGCGGTGTTCGCGTCTTTGATCGAGCACGGGGCCGCCGGGCGCAAATGACCGCAGCAAATGGAGAGCGATGCTCTGGCTGAGCGATTCGGCGAACATCGCGGATACGTCGTCGCGCGACTTCATCGCCGCGAGGAGAGCGCGCACGGCGTGGTGCAGGAAATCATCGCGCACCCCGGCTGCGGGCGCGATGTCCTGCCGCCCGCGCGGTGCGCCGCGCACGAGATCTCCGGCGTCTGGCCGAAGGCGGAGCACGGCGTATTCGATGTTCTGGCCGCGGGCATGGCTGGCGTATTTGCGCTCGGCGGGAATGGTCCAGATTTCGCCGGGCAGCGCCGGACCGCTGCTGCCGCCGAAGCCGTCAAGTTCCGTCTCCAGTCGATCCATGTGCCCACCGAGATGGACGACGATGGAATGCACCGGCTCGTGAATGCGCCAGTCGGTGGGCTGGCGGATGTCGTCGCCACGGTGAATCACCTCGAGGCCGGGAAAGCGCGTTTGCGTTTCCTCCAGGACGACGGCGGCAGCACCGTCGCCGATGCGTGTGGCGGGCTGATGAGGCATGGAGCGAGTGTGGGATGCACCGCGTTCCGGGCAAGTTTGAAAGCGCGCGGAGAGTTTGAAAGCGGGCCGGAAAATTCGCCGCTATAACCGCGCGGAAACGAACATCCATTTTATGAGCAAACACAGCATCAAAGACAAAGTCGTCCTCGTCGGCGGCGGAGCGAAAAACCTCGGCGGCCTCATCAGTCGCACGCTCGCGGCGGAGGGCGCAAAAATCTGCGTCCACTTCAACAGCACGGCGACCAAGGCCGACGCTGACAAGACCGTGGCGGACATCAAGGCGGCGGGCGGCGCGGCGTTCGCCGTGCAGGGTGACTTCACCAAGGTTGCCGAGGTGGTCGCCGTTTTTGCGGCGGCGAAGAAAGAGTTTGGCGGCATCGACATTGCCATCAACACCGTGGGCAAGGTGCTCAAGAAGCCCTTCATCGAAACCACCGAGGCGGACTACGATTCGATGGCGGCGATCAATTCCAAGGCCGCGTATTTCTTCATCCAGGAAGCTGGGAAGCAGCTCAACGACGGCGGCAAAATCTGCACCATCGTCACGTCGCTGCTCGCGGCCTACACGGGGTTGTATTCGACCTACGGCGGCATGAAGGCGCCGGTCGAACATTTCACGCGCGCCGCGTCCAAGGAGTTTGGTCCGCGCGGCATTTCCGTCACCGCCGTCGGTCCCGGGCCGATGGACACGCCCTTTTTCTATGGGCAGGAAACGCCCGATGCCGTGGCGTATCACAAGTCCGCGTCCGCGCTTGGCGGCCTGACGAAAATCGAGGACATCGTGCCGCTGGTAAAATTCCTTGTGACCGATGGCTGGTGGATCACCGGCCAGACCATCTTCGCCAACGGCGGCTACACCACGCGCTAGGATGCACACGCTGCTGGTCGTCGCCGGGGGCTTCCTGCTGCTCGGACTTTGCCTGCTTGCGGCGAAGCTCACCAGCGGCGCACGCACGGCGTTCGCGCGGGCGGCACTCGTCTTTCTACCTCTCTGGCTCGTCGGTGCCGGCGTAAATTTGTGGTTCGGCGTGGCGAAGGCGGGCTACACCGTGCGCGAGGAATTGCCCATCTTCGCCCTCATCTTCGCGGTGCCGGCGGCGGTTGCGACGCTGGTGTGGTTCGCGTATCGCGGCAGACATTGAACCATGGAAAAAGGACGACTCGAAGCCTTCAGCGATGGCGTCATCGCCATCATCATCACCATCATGGTGCTGGAAATGAAAGTGCCGCACGGCGCGGACTGGGCCGCGCTGAAGCCGCTGCTGCCCGTGTTCCTGAGCTACGTCCTGAGTTTCACCTACGTCGGCATCTACTGGAACAACCACCACCATCTCCTGAAAGCCTGCCGTGGCGTGACCGGCGGGATCATGTGGGCGAATCTGCATCTGCTCTTCTGGCTTTCGCTCTTCCCCTTTGTCACCGGTTGGATGGGTGAGAACCACTTCGCCGCCGGGCCGAGCGCACTCTACGGCACCGTCCTCTTCTGCGCCGCCGTCGCCTATTACCTCCTGCAACGGCTTATCCTCACCCACCACGGTAGTCAGTCCCGGCTTGCCGAAGCGATTGGCTGCGATTGGAAAGGCAAACTGTCCCCCGTGCTTTATCTCGCCGGTATCGGCCTGTCGTTTTGGCAGCCTCTCCTCGCGGGGATCATCTACGTCCTCGTCGCGCTGATGTGGCTGATCCCTGACCGCAGGATCGAGCGTGCGATCGAGGGATCCGAAGAATAACCGATACACCCACGCGGTTACTCCCAGCCCGCCTGCCGGAGAGCGCGTGTCAAAAGGAACTCCGCGCGGCGCTGCATCTTCTTTCCCCGGATGCTGATGGCCGACTGGATGCGCCGGTCGTAGCTCTCGACGTTGGCGACGCATTTCAACGCGTTGGTGAGGATGATGCGGAAGACGCGGAACGTGTTGATGACCGCCGCCGGCCTTTCATCTCCGCCGGAGCCCCAGTGCCTTGATGCGCGAGGCGAGCGTGGTGGGCTTCATGCCGAGGAGGGCGGCTGCGCCTTCGGGGCCGAAGACTTTGCCCGCGGTTTGTGCGAGGGCGGCGGCGATGCTTTCGCGTTCGCGTTGTTTCAGATCGGCGCGGGTGAGGACGTGGGAGCCGTCGGGGATTTGCGGGGCGCTGGAATGGAGCGGGCGCGTGGATGTCGGCGGGTCGAATTGCAGCGGGCCGCCTTGCGAAAGGATGACGGCGCGCTCGACGGCGTTTTGCAGTTCGCGCACGTTGCCGGGCCAGTCGTGCGTCGAGAGTTGGCGGGCGGCGGATTGGGTGAATTTCGGCGCGCGGCGGTTCATGCGTTTGGCGGCGGTGCGGATGAAGTGTTCGGCGAGTCGCGGGATGTCTTCGCGTCGTTCGCGGAGCGGCGGGTTTTCGATCGGGAAGACGCTGAGGCGGTAGAAGAGATCCTGCCGGAAACGGCCGGCTTCGACCTCGGCTTTGAGGTCGCGATTGGTCGCGGCGATGATGCGCACGTTCACTTTGCGAGTTCGTGTGTCGCCGACGCGCTCGACTTCCTGCTCCTGCAATACGCGCAGCAGCTTGGCCTGCATCGGGAGCGGGATTTCCGCGATTTCATCGAGGAAAAGTGTGCCTCCATCGGCGAGCTCGAAGCGGCCCGCTTTGTCACGCAGCGCTCCGGTGAAGGCGCCGCGCGCGTGGCCAAAGAACTCGCTCTCGAAGAGCGGCTCGGGCACCGCGCCGCAGTTCACGGCAATCATCGGTCGGTCGTGGCGCGGGCTGCGCTGGTGGATGGCGCGGGCGACGAGTTCCTTGCCGGTCCCGCTCTCGCCGGTGATGAGCACGGTGGCGTCGGTCGCGGCGACGAGTTCGATTTGCTGCTGCACTTTGCGCAGCGCGGGGCTGTCGCCCACGAGATCGCCGCTGCCGCGCGCGGCGCTCACCTCTTCGCGCAGATAGCTGTTTTCCTCTTCGAGCCGCTCTTTCAAAAAGGCGATCTCCTCGAAGGCGTTCGCATTCGCGATGCTCACCGCGGCGTGGTCGGCGAAGATGCGCAGCCACTCGAATTCCGGTTCGCCGAGGACCAGCGCGTCGAAGATCGCCAGCACGCCGAGCACTTCGCCGCGGAAGACGAGCGGCTGCGCGGCAAAGGTGCGGATCTTCGCGCGGCGGAACCACTCGCGATCGGCGATCCATTCCTCGTCGCCGGTGAGGTCGCCCAGCAGCAGCGGCTGGCCGCTCGCGGCGACGCGGCCGATTTTCCGCATGCCGATCGGGAAGCGCCGGAAAGCACCATCGGTGCGGGTGAGGCCTGTGCCGTCGCCGCCGGAATTTCCCGCGCTGGCGACGAGGTGCAGGCAGCGCGTCTGGTCGGGGCACTCGTCGCGGAAGCGGCAGGTCGCGCAGAGGTCGCCGGGATTGATCAGCCAGATGCGGGCGAGCGCGATGTAGCTGCAATCGCAGATGCCGGTGACGATGCCGTTGAGCAGTTCGGGCAGTGAGCGACTCTGCGCCATCGAGACCATGTGGCGTGGAAAAGTCGCGGTCTTCACGGCATCGAACTACGAAGTTTAGTCGGAAAGCGCAACGAAGTTTCGTGTTTAACGAGAAATCGTAGCGTTCAGAAAATGGTCGAAAAACGTCACTTTACTCTGGAAATCGGAGCCTTTCACCCCGCGCCAGGCCGTTGGCACGCGTCATGTGTTAGGGGGATGCATCTCAAGCACTCAATGAATCCGACACCCGCTGATACCTCCGACTTCTTCCAATTCATCGCCGCGCTGCTCTTCATTGGCACGCTCGTCGCGGGCGTTTACCTGCTGCGCAATCACGAGCGGCTTTTCGGCGTGGACGCGAGCATGCCGAGCGAAACCAGCAGCTCGCGGGCTTACAGCAAAATGCAGGCTTTCGTCGTCTGGGCGCACGCCGCTGCGCTCACGGGGGCGTTCGCATTTCTCATGCACTGAGCATCCGGGTCGAGCCCTCCCATTCTCCGAAACAAACCACCCCGAAAAACAAAATGAACCGCATCCATCAAATCGATACCGCCGCGGCCAGCGGCAAGAACCAGCAGCTTTTCGCCGTGGTGAAGAACGATCTCGGCTTCGTGCCGAACCTCATGCGGGTGCTCGGAAATTCCGCCTCACTCGAAGCCTACCTCAGCTTCAGCAGCGCGCTCGCGGGCGGCGTGCTGCCGGTGAAATTGCGCGAACAAATCGCCCTCGCCGTCGGCGAAATCAACGGCTGCGGCTACTGCCTGAGCGCGCACACCATGCTCGGCGGAAAGGCCGGGCTCACCGAGAACGAGATCCTCGCCGCACGTCGCTCGACTGCCGTGGACGCAAAGTCCGATGCCGCGCTCAAGCTCGCCCGCACCGTGACTCTCCAGCGCGGTCACATCGCCGACACCGATCTGCACGCCGCCCGCAGCGCCGGCCTGAACGACGCCGAAATCGTCGAGGTCGTGCAGCACGTCGCGCTGAACATTCTCACGAACTACACGAACAACGTCGCCCGCACGGTGATTGATTTTCCCGAGGTGAAGCCCGGCGAACTCGAACCCGCGGGCGCGGAAACTTGCACCACCGCCGGCTGCGACTGCGCGTGAAACCCATTTTCGCCGGGGACAATTCCTGTCTCCGGCGGACTGCCAAAACCAAACCAACAAAAGAACAAACCACGAAAATGAAATCCATCATCACATCCACCGCAGCTCTGCTGCTTCTGTCCGTCGCCGCCTTCGCTGGCGATCTCGTCAACGTCTCCGGCGCTAGCAAGGCCGCGGTCAATGGCTACGACACCGTCGCCTTTTTCACCGATCCCAAACCGGTGAATGGCTCGCCCTTCATCAGCGCCGAGCACAAGGGGGCGACTTATTTCTTCGCCAACGAAGATCACAAGAACCTCTTCACCGCCAACCCGGAAAAGTATGTGCCGCAGTTTGGCGGCTTCTGCGCCTACGGGGTCGCGCTCGGCAAGCTGTTCCCCGTGGACATCAGCACCGCGCAAGTGCGGGACGGAAAGCTGTATCTCAACCTCAATCCCGAAATCCTGAAAAAGTTCAACGAGGACCTCGGCGGCAACGTCACCAAGGCGGACAAAAACTGGCCCAGCCTGGTGAAGCAGAACGGAAAGTAATCTCAACGCGGCGTGGCTGGACCCATCGGGTCGGCCACGCCGCTTCCCCAACTCACCGGCACCCGCCCATGAATCCGCTCAGCCTCGACACCCAATTCTTCACCGGCCTCCTCACCGCCGACACTGCCGCGTTGGACCGCATCCTCGCTGATGACTTCATGCTGATCGATGTGAACAGCGGATCGGAAATCGCGAAGGTGGACCTTCTCACCGCAATCGCATTGGGGCAGGTAAAGTTCGAGTCCATTCAGCCAGTCGGTCAGCACGTGCGCAGCCATTCGGGAACCCACATCATCACGGGTCAGACGCGGATGACAGGGCGGCTCGGAGACGGACCCTTCGCCGCCGACAGCCGCTACACGCATGTGTATGTCGGACATGAAGGCGAGTGGCGTTTGGTAGCGGCCCAAGGCACACTTATTTCACATCCCAATTCACCTGCACCAACAACCACATCATGAACGCACCCAACCTCACGCAACGTCCACCCCGCAGCCCGCGCGTCCGCCTTGGCGGATTCGTCCTCCTCGCGCGCGTCCTCGACAAAGGCCGCGCCGACCTCGCCGGAACCGCCGGCGAATACAAGTACAACAACCCGATCGACCGCCACTGGTTCAATTTCACCGGCATCGCCGCGGAGGCGCTCAAGGCCGAAATCGCCACCGGCAAAGGCGATGGCGAAATCCTCGCGTGGGTCGCGGAGCACGCGCCGCACAAGCGCACGCCGTGGGAAATCCAGCAGTGGAGCGCGTATCACAACGAACGCGGCCCCGACGGCGACGTGGAAACGCTCGAGTTTTTTGCAAAGCGCGTCGGCGGCCTCAGCGCTGTGCGCGAGGATGTGAAGACGTGGTTCGACTACCTCGACCTCGACGACCACGTAACCTTCGGAGGCAAAGCCTGAACCACGATCATGAGCACCCCACGCCCACCGCTCCCGCCTTTCACCGAAGAAACTGCGCGCCAAAAAGTGCAGCTTGCCGAGGACGGATGGAACTCGCGCGACCCCGAGCGCGTCTCGCTCGCCTACACGCCGGATACCGAATGGCGGAACCGCGATGTTTTTCTCAATGGTCGCGCCGAGGTCGTCGCATTCCTCAAGCGCAAATGGGTGAAGGAGCACGACTATCGGCTGCGCAAAACGCTGTGGGCCTTCACGGGCAATCGCATCGCCGTGCGCTTCGAATACGAGTGGCACGACGACGCCGGACAATGGTGGCGCAGTCACGGGAATGAGAACTGGGAGTTCGACGCCGACGGCTACATGGCGAAGCGCTTCGCCAGCATCAACGACCAGCCCATCGCCGAGGCGGATCGCAAGTTCCGCTGGGAGCACGCCGCGACCGGAAACTGAGTCGCGATACCATTCACCTCATCTTCCCAAAAGCATGCAAAGAAGAGGCGTGCGCGAGCCTCAGGCACGCAAAGGGGCAGCCGTAGATATGTCGGGTTGCATGTAAGGTTTTCCAGTCGCGTCCGACAAACTAACTGCATCCACACGTCCGCTCTCATTTGAAGGCTGGCAGATGGACCCAAAATATCGAGCCGCTCCACACAACTAACTCAAAACACCACATGAATCTCACCAAACTAAGCAAAATTGCCTGCGCAGTCGCAGCGACAACAGCGCTGGCAATCGGAGTTGCCTCACTCGCACTTTCACCCGCAAACGGCGAAGATTCTGCGACAAAAGCTGCGCTGAAAAGCAAGCTCACGGCCATTCAATACAAGGTCACTCAGGAGAATGGAACGGAGACTCCGTTTCAAAATGAGTACCACGACAATCACAAACCCGGCATCTACGTTTCCGTCGTGAGTGGCGAGCCCCTCTTCAGCTCTCGCGACAAGTTTGATTCCGGCACCGGCTGGCCAAGTTTTACGAAGCCCATCTCTCCGACTGCCTTGAAAAATAAGAATGATGCTTCCGCTGGAATGATTCGCCAGGAGGTCCGGTCGGCCAAGGCGGATACCCATCTCGGTCATCTCTTCGACGACGGTCCTGCACCGACGCGCCTTCGATACTGCATTAATTCCGCCGCGCTGCGATTCATACCTGCCGACAAGTTGGCAGAAGCCGGATTCCCAGAACTCGCCAAGACCTTCACCGCGAACAGCTCCTCGAAATGAAAATCCATACCTTCATCCTTGCCGCTTCACTTCTGCTCCCCGGCGTCCTGCGCGGTGGCGAACAACAAAAAGCCACGTTTGCCGCCGGATGTTTCTGGTGCATGGAGGCGATCTACGAACGCGTGCCGGGCGTGACGAACGTCGTATCCGGCTACACGGGTGGAAAAGAAAAAGACCCCACCTACAAGCAAGTCGGCAGCGGCAAGACCGGGCACTGCGAGGCGGTGGAGATTACATACGATTCCGAAAAAACGAGTTATGCCAAACTGCTCGAAGTATTTTGGAAAAGCCATGATCCCACCGACGGTCGCGGCGTCGCTCCAGATTTCGGAAAGCAATACCGTTCCGCGCTCTTCTACCGCACAGATGAGGAGAAGAAAACCATCGAGAAATCCAAGGCTGCCTTGGAAAAACAACTCGGCAAGCCGGTGGCTACGCAGATCGCTCCCTTCGAAAAATTCTACCCCGCGGAAGCATACCACCAAGATTACGTGAGGAATCATCCCAATGATTCCTATGTGAGAAATGTCTCTATCCCTCGTCTCATCGCAGCGGGATTTAAGGAATGAGTTGGATCGGTAAATTCTGACAGGGCCTCTAGCGTCGAAAATCCTATGGCTGCGAAATTCATGCAACTCGTGCTCACGCCCGCCGTGCAGGCCGCGCAGGAGCATTACTTCGGCAAGCACCAGAGCGTCGCCGGCGCGCCCGAGCGCGATCCTTTTACCGCCGACGAAGCCGCCTTCATCGCCGCGCGCGACAGCTTCTACATGGCGACGACGAACGCGGACGGCTGGCCCTACGTGCAGCACCGCGGCGGCCCGGCGGGTTTTCTGAAAGTGCTCGGCCCGCACCAGCTCGGCTTCGCGGATTTCAAAGGCAATCGCCAGGTGCTCACCACCGGCAATCTCGACGGCAACGACCGCGTCGCGCTCTTTCTGATGGATTACCCGAATCGCGAGCGCCTGAAAATCCTCGGCCACGCTCGCGTCCTCGAAGCCCGTGAAAATACCGCGCTCGCCGACCAGCTCACGCCGACACCTGAGCTGCGCAACAAGATCGAGCGACTCTTCCTCATCGAAGTCGTGAGCTTCGACTGGAACTGCCCGCAATACATCACCCCGCGCTACACCGAGGCCGAGGTCGCCGCACACGTCGCCCCGCTCAAGGCGCGGATCGCGGAACTCGAAGCGCAATTGCGAACTTGAGCCACGAGACACTTTTTGGGCGGTTCAAGAAATGTGGCGCGGCACAAGGAGCATGGGCGCCCTCGCCCCGAGAGGCAACTTGGGGCGAGGCGCCCCTGCTCCTTGCAAAACTGCCATCCTTCTTAAGTGAACCTCTGAAGCCGATCTCTGGGTGCGCAAGCGGCAGCGAGTGCCGAGATCCGCGACGCTACGCTCGCCGTTACTTCGCCGGGCTGGATCTGTCGTGGGTGAAGCGGATCTCCACTTCGCGTTCCACGTATTTCCACTCCTCGGAGGCTCGCAAGCGCACGAGCAGTTTGTCGAATTCCGCGGTGTCCGACTTTGCAAACTCGAACCACGTCAGAAAATCGAACGGCTCCGCCTCGGCAAGGTCGCGGCAGTGATGCAGACGGCGCGCGATGGCCGGGAGATACTCGAGGCCGATCTGCGTGTGATGCGATTGCGCTTCGAAAATCTGCCGGCGCTCGTCCTGAGTCATCGCCCACCACTTCGCGTTTTTCCTGATCGGAATCAGCACCGCGCAGTCTGCTTCCGGTCGCCCGAGACCTTGCTGCTTGGCGAGCAATTGCTCCTTCTCCGGGCGCGTGACGTAGCGCTCATTGCTGGTCGCGCCGTGCAAAACCCACGCGGCTCCTGCAGGCGGCGCGGCGAAGTTGCCGGCGACGATGTTCAGCCGCTCAATGACCGGCAATGTTTCGCCGGTGATGGCGCGAACGGCGGTCACTTTCCAAGGCCCGTCATTTCCACCGACAAAAGAGAAGAGGCGTGGATTTGGTGTCATGATGCTTGAAGTTTCAGTCGTAGCTTTATCCGCCGCTTGCACGGAGCGCCGGAGCAAAAAATGACCCGTCACACTCAGGGCGAACGCCATTCTTATCGCAGCTCGGCGAGTGCCCGCAGTCGGCATGTGCGGCTCGTTTTGGACAGACGCTGGATGCGCGATCCTTGGAAAGCCGTCGGACTTTTTCTGAGGTGATTGCGGAGTGGATCTCATGAAATGCCAAAGCAGCGCCGAGGCTGATTCCTTGAGCGAATCGTTCAAGGCGTTTTCAACCAGCCGCCGGTGGCCTGGAGCGGCGGCTGGCCTTCACCTGCGACGACCCATGCGGCCAGCGCGACCGGTGCGTCGGTCGTCTTCTCCGGGAGTGCGAGAGTCGCTGCGAAGCGGTTTCCCTCGGCGGTGAGTGCGGCGGTGGCGAGATGCACGACGACAAACTCATGGCGCAACTTCCGCCCGCTGTTCTCGCCGCGCTTCACGTCGGATTCGAGATTGCCGCCGAGCAGTGCGACTTCGACTCGCAGCGTCTTCAGCGCGGTGCGAGCGGGAGTGAAAATCACGTCTGCATGCGTTCGGTCGCGCAAGGTGATTTGGAGTTTGCCCACCCTCTCATTGCTGCCCGCCGTGAGCGGCGCGCGGCCCGACCAATCGCGCCACTCCCGGCCATTCTGCACAAAGCCCGGAGTGTAAACCGAGTTGCTCCGCCATGCTGCTGCATAGCGTCGCTGGCGCTCGGTATTCGCCGGGGATGCGAAGCGATCCGGCCAGCCGAGGCGATCCCAGTAGTCCACATGGAAGACGACCGGGATCACATTTTTCCAAAGACCCGGGCTCGTCTTTAAGGTGCTCACCCAAGCGTCAGCCGGCGGGCAACTGCTGCAGCCTTCGGAGGTGAAAAGCTCGATGAGCGTCACGGGAGTTTCATCACTTTCAAAAGTGCGCGGCTCGGCGAAGAGCGGCATGACACTGAACAGGAGCGAGGCGAGGACGGCGGGCGGTTTCATCGGTTGTTTCCAGTGGAGTTACAAAGGCACCGGGCAGTATCCGCCGTGCTTCGCGTGATACTTCTGATGATACTCCTCCGCCGCGTAGAACGGCGCGGCGAACTCGATCTGCGTGGTGATCGGTCCGCGGAGTGTGCCGCTTGCATCGAGCTTTGCTGCAGAGGCGCGCGCCGCGGCTTCCTGCGCCGGCGTGGTGAAAAAGATCGCCGAGCGATATTGGCTGCCGACATCCGGACCCTGGCGATCCCGCGTCGTGGGGTTGTGACTTTTCCAAAACACCGCGAGCAACTGATCGACGCTGAGTTGCACAGGATCGTACTCCACCTCGACGACTTCTGCATGGCCGCTGCCGTGCGAGCAGACACTCTCGTAAGTGGGATTCTTCGTCGTGCCGCCGGAGTATCCGACGCGCGTGGCGGTGACACCTTTCACCGCGGCGAACGTGGACTCGACGCCCCAGAAACAGCCTGCGCCGAAGATCACTTTTTCCCGCGACGCCTTCACGCCATCCTCGCGGAAGAGCAGCGAGGCGGAGTTGATGCAGTAGCGCAGATTCGTCGGCGCGGGGCCGTCCTCGAAGACGTGGCCGAGATGCGAATCGCAGCGCACGCAGTGGACTTCCGTGCGAGCCATGCCGAACGCAGTGTCCTTCGTGCTGCCGATATTTTCCGCCGCGACCGGCTGGAAAAAACTCGGCCAGCCTGTGCCGGAATCGAACTTCGCATCCGAGCGGAAAAGCGGCAGGCCGCACGCCACGCAGGTGTAGAGCCCGAGCTTGTGGTTGTCGTGGAAGATGCCACAGAACGCGCGCTCGGTGCCCGCCGTGCGGGTGACGCGGAATTGATCATCCGTGAGCTGCAAACGCCATGCGTCGTCGGACTTCACGACCTTCGGCACGGTGAGCGGTTCGGTGAGGGCGCCTGCGCCATCGAGGAGGCGCACGGTGACGGGATTTGTGTTGGCGATCATAGGTGTGTGGCTTTTGAAACGGCGGAGTTGATCGGCCGCCGCGACGATACCGGCGGTGCCGAGGATAGTGGTGACGAATGTGCGCTTTGTCATATGAGGATAAGTCGCGCGAACGGGTGATTCCTTACATGCGCTCTACGCGAATAGAGCGGTGAATCGTTGCCGGAGAAAATCTACCGCGACGAAATGAGGTCCGAGCGAGTGATGGCCGCTAGGATCATCCAGAATCCGGATGCCACGTAGTACCGGCGCGGCGCGACAGAAACGAACTGGCGCAGCGTTTCCAGCGGGGCAGCAGCAGCGAGTGTGTAAGCGATGTCGCCTTCACTCCACGAGGCAAACGCCCAGCCATCGTGCTCGCTGAGTTGCGGCTTGTCCGAGGCCGGAGCATTTCGGAAGTCGCCGCGGCGGGCCACGACGAGATGCACGAGTTCCGGCAGGCCGCGCCCTTCGCCGGCCACGCGCCAGAAGCATGCGAGATATACTTTTTGCCCCTGCACATCGACCACCTGGCACGCAGCATTTTCGAGCGGCTGAAGCGATGCAGGGATGCGGAGGTTCGTCGGCGCGCCGCGCTGCACCAGCAGAGCGCGCAGCTCATCCTTGCTCGATGGCGCGGGATCCACTTTTTGCTTCGTGGCAAAGAATTCGATGATGCGATCCGGGACCGCGGCGAATGACGTGCGATGCGATTCGCGCAGCCACCATCCTGCGAGGCCTGCAAATACTGCAATCCCAGCGGCGAGTTGCAGGACGCGTGTCCACTGCGAGCGGTGAGGCACCGGGAATGCGACGACCTTTTCCGCGGCTGCGGCTGCATTGGCATCCGGGGCGATGTTCACCACCACACTTTCGTCCGGCTTCGTTGCCTGGGATTGCTCACGCAGTATTTGCTTCATCCGCGCCCTCGCTTGCAGCGGGAGCGGTTGTGCGGGGATGACGTCTGCGGATTCGGACAGTCGGTGCAGCGCACCGCGAAGAAAGCCGAGTTGCTCCTCGTATCGCCGGCACACGGCGCAGGTCAGAAAGTGAAGGCGCATCTTGCCGCGCACGAACCCCGGCAGCGTGTCGTCCTGCGCTTGGGAGATCAGCCTCGTCATGTCACGGCAGGAAAACATCACCGACGCTTTGAGCGCGGCGATGGATTTTCCAAACCAGTTGGTGCGAGGCATTACGTGATGAAGTGGGAGAGTTGGGTATCGAAGTTCAACCTGATTAGTCGCGCGAAAGGGCAAGACCTTACAGTGCCCTCACCGCGGTGACACAGTCTGTCATGCGATGCTGAGGGCCTGTCTGAGGCGCTGCTTCGCATCCTCCGAAAGTTTTCCCGCGGGCGAGGACGGCGGCTCCGGGCACACGCGCAGCGCCGTCCGCACGAAGCGCACCTGAACGCCGTAACGCACGCACCACGCGCAAATCCAAAGGTGCATCCGCATTTTGATCCGAGTGCCAACTGGCAGCACGGCATCCTGGCTCCGCGAGATGAGCCGCGTCATATCATGGCAGCGCGGCGTGATTCGCGCGAGCAAACCGACGACGTTTGCGGTCAGCCAGTTATTCGGCTCGATGTTCATGCGGATGGCGGCCCGTCAGTAAAATAATTGTTCTCGAGGCAAAGCCGGAGCGCCATTCGTGCCCGGTGGAGCATCACCCAGAGGTTCGCGTCGGTGATCTTCAGCGTCGCGCACACTTCCTTCGCAGACACATCGTCCATCTCCCGCATGAGGAATACGCTCGCCACGCGCTCTGGCAATTTGCCGAGGCAGCGTTGCAGATGCTCCCAAAATTCCGTACGATTGAGCGCCTCCTCGCCCTCGGGTTTCCAGACGCGCGGGCCGGTGGAATGATTCCAAAACTCGTTCTCGAACTTGTCCGAATGCTCGTCGGAATAAAAATCGAGATCCGTGAATGTAGTCTCCCTTCCCAATTTGCGAAAGTGATCGCTGATCTTGTTTTTCAGAATGCCGACCAGCCAACTCCGCTCCGAAGAACGCCCGCTGAAATTCGTCTGAGCGCGGACCGCCGCGAGCAAGGTGTCCTGCACCAGATCCTCCGCGACCTCGGTGCGGCGGACGCGTGTGAGCGCGTAGTGGAAAAGGCAGTCGCCATGCTCGTCCACCCAGTGCTCCGGGGCTGCGTGTGCAGCTTCCCCTTCGGTCGCACTCTTGGTTGGTTTTTCGGACACAGAGCCCGTCTAGTGGAGCGCAGCGCCGGGAGCGAGCGCGATTTTTTGTCGCATGTCTCGTGTCCGAATCGTGGCAAACTCCGATTGCAATTCGCAGGTTCGCAAACTGGACGAACTTTTTTCGTAAGGTTCTCCAGCCTTGCCCGACAAAGCACTCACGCCCGCATGTCAGCTCTCCGGTGAGCGTTGGCTGATGGTCTGAAAACAAATGACCGGGGCGTGCAACCAAAACAAAACAACACAAAGTCATGAAGAACATCACACTCAGCAAAAAATTCAGCAAAGCCTTCGGCGTCCTCGCGGCGGCGATGGTTTTCGCCAGCTTCGCACCGCAAGCCAGCGCCGGTCCCGGACCTCAGCAGGTCTTCCATCCGGTCACCTCGATGAAGATGGCCGCAAGCATCCCAGTCGGCGGAATGATCGCGATTTCCTGTGGCAAGTGCAACGGAGTCGCGATGATGGCAGTGGACAAGGATCGCAGCTACATGACCGGATTCAAGTGCCCGTCCTGCGGGCGCAAGTTCCACGTAGTGAGCCCCGGCGGCGGCGGCAAAGGAACGGACATCTACGTGCTGGAGGACGCCGACAAGCACGCCGCTCACCTCTCGGCATCTGGCAAAATGTAGTCGCTCTCGCACGAATGCGTTACGAGGGGCTCCGGTCCGAAATGGCTCGGAGCCCCTTTCTTTTTCAAAAACCCGATCCTGTCGTCGCCGCACGTCCCACGAACTCTCTTCCCGAAACACAGAAAAACTCCTAGATGACTCTACCAAATATGAATGCTGTCGCACGTTACTTTCACTGGCTGCACGGCAAATGGCCGGCGGGCTCGATCGAGAAACTGCCGCTGGTCGGCGAAGCTGGTGGGACGAATGTGCCGGGCGTGCGCATCGTCGGCGATCTTTCGGGCGTGCCATTGCTGAAGTTCAGTTCGGAGACGGGCATTCAAGCGGTGCGCGCGATCCTCGCGGAGCCGGAATTTGTGAAGCAGCGCGGTCGGGATGCGGAAGTGTTCGACATCGCGATCATCGGCGCGGGCGTCTCGGGAGTTTCCGCGGCGATGGAGGCGGCGAAGGCGGGGCTGCGCTATCGGCTCTTCGAGGCGACGCAGGTTTTCTCGACCGTCGCGAATTTTCCAAAGGCGAAACCCATCTTCACTTACCCGACGGAAATGGTTCCCGCCGGCGGCATCCAGTATCCGCCGACGAGCAGCGTGAAAGAGGCGCTCATCGAGGACATGGAGCGTCAGCGGCGCGAGGCGGGCGTCGAGACCGTGATGGCGCGCATCGAGAAGATCGAGCGGCGCGGTGGCGTCTTTGTGTTGCATCACGGCGATGATGCGAAGACCGAGACTCGCGCGCTCCGCGTGATCGTGGCGATCGGTCGCAGCGGAAATTTCCGCCGCATGGGCGTGCCCGGCGAGGAACTCGACAAGGTGATGAACCGCCTGCATGACCCGAAGGATTTTGCGGGGAAGGACGTGCTCGTCGTGGGCGGTGGCGACAGCGCGGCGGAGGCCGCCATCGCGCTGGTCGCATGTGGTGCAAAGGTGACACTTTCGCATCGCGGCAATGAGTTCACGCGGCCAAAGCCCGAGAACGTCGAGAAGCTCAAGATGCTCGCGAGCGATCCATCCGCGGCCGTCGCCGTCTCGCAGCCGACTTCCGAGCGCGTGACGACGGCGGCGAATTCCGAAATGCGCGGCACAAAGCCCGCGGGCTCGCTGAGGCTCGCACTCGGCACGTCGCCCGTGCGCATCGAATCCGGAAAGGCCGTGCTGCGTCGAGGCAAGGACGGTCCGGAGGAACCGCTCGCGAATGATTTCGTCTTCGCGATGATCGGGCGCGAGGCGCCGCTCGAATTTTTCCGCCGCAGCGGAATCACGATCAGCGGTGAGCGGAGCCGCAAGTGGTGGATCACCGTCGCCCTCTCGGTCATTTTTTTCCTGTGGCTCTACCATTGGAAAAAGGAATTTTTCGCCGGCACGCCGCTCGATGTGAACACGACCGTGCTGAAACCCTCGTCTGCCGCGGACACGACGAGCTTCCTCTACACACTTCGCGAAGCCGCGTCGTATCGCAGCTTCTGGTATTCATTCGCCTACGTGATCGTCATCGCCATCTTCGGCATTCGCCGCGTGAAGCGCCGCCGCACGCCCTACGTGAAATTGCAGACGCTCTCGCTCGCGCTCATCGCGATCATCCCGCTTTTTCTCCTGCCGGAAATCGTGCTGCCGTGGATGGGCCACAACGGCTTCTTCTCCGACGGCGCGCCGCTGCGGGGATTCGCCGATCAGTTCTTCGAGGTCGCGGATTGGAAACTCGCGAAACTCCCCGAGGCGGATCGCGCGGCCGCCGCCGTCTTCGGTGCGGAACGTTCGTACTGGCGCGTCATCGGCTTCATCCTTGCGTGGCCGCTGCTCGTCGCAAATTGGTTCACCGACAAGCCGATGTTCGGCTGGCTCATCGTCGGCAGCATTCAGACATTCGTGCTCATTCCGCTGCTTGTATGGCGCTTCGGCAAAGGCGCGTATTGCGGCTGGATCTGCTCGTGCGGCGCACTCGCCGAGACGCTCGGCGACACTCAGCGACACAAGATGCCGCACGGCCCGAAGGCGACGCGCTGGAACATGGTCGGCCAGGTGTTTCTCGCCTTCGCCGTGGTGCTTATGGTGCTGCGGATCATCAGTTGGATTTTTCCCGCGTCGTCCGCCGGCGCCGTCTTTCATTTTCTGGAAAAAGGCGCGCCGCTCGGCTCCGGTCTGCCGCTGCTGAACTACGAATATTTCGTGGACGTGCTCTGGTCGGGCATCATCGGCGTCGCGTTCTACTTCCATCTCTCGGGCCGCGTGTGGTGCCGCTTCGCATGCCCGCTCGCGGCGCTCATGCACATCTACGCGCGCTTCTCGCGCTTCCGCATTTTTGCCGAGAAAAAGAAATGCATCTCGTGCAATGTCTGCACGTCCGTCTGCCATCAGGGCATCGACATCATGAACTTCGCAAACAAAGGCATCCCCATGGAAGACCCCGAATGCGTGCGCTGCTCCGCCTGCGTGCAGCAGTGCCCGACTGGCGTGCTCAGCTTCGGTCATCTCGACGGCGCAGGTGTGCCCGCGCTCGATCGACTCGCCGCCTCGCCGGTGCAGATGCGCGAGAAGGCCAAGGCGTGACCGCTGGTCCGGACATCGCGATCATCCTGCCCGCGCGCGACGAGGAAGCCGCGCTCGCTCCGGTGCTCAGCGAACTGCTGCCGCACGCTGCACGACACCACGCCGTGATTGCCGTCGGATTGAATGATTGCACGGACCGCTCGCGCGCAGTGGCCGAGCAAAATGGCGTGCTGATCGGCGAGACGAAAACTCGCGGTTACGGCCACGGTTGCCTCGCCGGGATCGCCGCCGTCCGTTCCGCCGGGCTTCAGCCCGCAGCATACATTTTCATGGCTGCCGACGGAGCGCACGATCCGGCGGAATTGCCGCGACTGCTCGCACCTTGGCGCGACGGCGCCGGGCTCGTGCTCGGGCAGCGCACGGGCATTGCGCAAAACTGGAAGATGCTCGGGATCGTCCGCGCATTTTCCAACGTGCTGCTCGGAGCATGGGCCGGCCTGCTCTGCGGGCGCTGGTATTCCGACCTCGGACCGTACCGGCTGATCACGCGGGAGCTTTTCGAAACGATGGCACCCCGCGAGACGACATGGGGATGCACCATCGAACCGCAAATCCTCGCCGCACGCCTCGGGGCGAAAATCGCGCAGGTCCGCGTGACCGAGCGCCCGCGCATCGCCGGCGAACAGAAAGTCACCGGCGTGTCGCTCCGGCATTCCGTTTCCATCGGGCTCGCGATCGTGCGCGCCGGCTGGCGCTGCCGGTTCCGCGCCGGCGTCGCCACGCCTCCGCATGCGGGGCGCACCGTCTAGGGACTGTCATGCATATTTGCCCGCTCATGCACGGAGGGCCAACGGCCCGGCAACATGCCAGCCCAGGGCAACGCCCTGGGTCTACGGCAACAAAAGAGGAAAGCCCTGAAGGGGCGGCCTCACTGCTGGCACGCCCCTTCAGGGCTTTGTCATTTTTTATTCGGTGTCCCAGGGCGTTGCCCTGGGCTGGTATATTTCGCACCGTCGGTGCTCTGAAACGCGCGCACTCAAGGTGCGGGACAGGCTCTGGCTTCCCGCATTCGCAACGATGGAAATCAGCACCATTCTCTACGTCGCATATTTTGTGACGACCGCCGGTCTGCTCGCATACGGCGTGCAGGCGTATGTGCATCTGCTGCTGTTTGCGCTCCGGCATCGCGCGCACCGCGCGACGAATGCAGCACTGCTCGCACGCGCCGCGGCGACTCCTGACTCAGCGCTGCCGCGCGTCACCACGCAGCTTCCGCTTTTCAACGAAGCGAATGTCGCCGAGCGCCTCCTGCGCGCGGTGGCGGCGAGCGATTATCCGCGCGACCGGCACGAGATTCAGGTGCTCGATGATTCGACGGATGAGACGCGCGCTATCGTGGACGCGGTCGCCGCCGATCTGCGCGCAGCGGGACACGACATCCGCGTGATTCGCCGCGAGACGCGCACGGGCTACAAGGCCGGCGCGCTCCGCGAAGGCATGGCCACGGCCACCGGCGAATTCTTCGCCATCTTCGACGCCGACTTTCTCCCCTCGCCCGACTTCCTCCGGCGCACGGTGCCGGTCTTCGCGCTGCGTCCGGAAATCGGTTTCCTGCAGACGCGCTGGACGCATCTGAATCCGCGCCAGTCGCTGCTCACCGAAGCGCAGGCCACCGGCATTGATGCCCATTTCATCATCGAACAAACGGCGCGAGCCGCGAGCGGGCTCTTCATGAATTTCAACGGCAGCGCCGGCCTCTGGCGACGGCAGGCCATCGCGGATGCGGGCGGCTGGCAGGACGACACGCTGACCGAAGACCTCGACCTCAGCTTCCGCGCGCAACTCGCCGGATGGTCGCCGTGCTACCTGCCGGAAATCGCCGTGCCCGGCGAAATCCCCGCGACCGTCGGCGCGTATCGCAGGCAGCAGTTCCGCTGGGCCAAAGGATCGATCCAGACCGCGCGCAAACTCCTGCCCGCAGTGCTCGCCGCGAAGGTGAATCCGCTGAAAAAAATTCTCGGCTGCATGCATCTCACGCACTTCCTCGTGCATCTGCTGCTGCTCATCCACTGCCTGCTCGCGCTGCCCATTCTCATCTGGTGCCGCGCCGCGCCGCCCGAGCCGTGGTTCACGCTGTTCTGCGTCGTCGGCGGATTTCTCCTAGCCGCTCCGCTGGCGATTTATCTCACGGCCATGCTTTCGATGCCACGCTCCTCACGCGGACGACTGCGCTCGGTGCCCGCGATCATTCTGCTCGGCGGCGGCCTCGCCCTTTCCAATGGACGCGCCGTGATCGAGGCGCTCATCGGTGTGCGCAGCGGATTTTTGCGGACACCAAAAGCGGGCCTGCTTCCGAACTCCACGCGCCCGCCCCGAACTTCCCGAAGCTGGATGCCCGTGCTCGAAGTCGCGCTCGGCATCTACGCGCTCGTCGCGCTGTTTCTCTTCATCGCGCGCGGCGGATGGTTTCTTGGGCCGTTCCTCCTCGTTTATGTCTGCGGGCTGCTCTACCTCGGCATCAATGATCTCCGCGATCAGCGCCATGTGGACTGACACGCTCTGGACGACATTCGGCGGCCGCTGCGTTCTCTCGACCGCGCTCTTCGCGACCGGTCTGCTCGCATGGTGGCGATGGCCGCGCACGTGGACTCCGCGCGCCCAATGGATGCTCCTGCTCGGCCTCGCGATCACGGCGCGCGCGCTCGTGTGGCCGCTGCCCGTTTCCGACGACGTGAACCGCTACGTCTGGGAAGGCCGCCTCGTGCGGCACGGCCTTAGCCCGTATGCCGCACCCGCGGACGCGCCGCAGTTTGCCGCGTTTCGCGACGCGGAATGGGACGCGATGAACCACAAGGACAAGCTCACCGTCTATCCGCCGCTCGCGGAGCTGGTGTTCGCCGCCCTCGGCCATTCGCCGTGGATGCACAAGCTCGCCTTCACCCTCGCCGAACTCGCGGTCCTGCCGTTCCTCGCCGCACTCGGCGGAGCGTCGCGCTTTCGCTGGCTCGCACTCTACGCGGTGAATCCCGTGCCCGTGCTCAGCTTCGCGGGCGAGGCGCATTTCGATTCGCTGATGGTGCTCGCCAGCGTCGCCGCAGTCTGGGCGTGGGAGCGCGGACGATTCCGCTGGGCCTGGGCGCTGCTCGGCGTCGCGGTGCAGATGAAAATCGTCGCCCTCTTCCTTGCGTGGCCCTTCTGGGCGCAGGGAAATGCACGCAGCCGCCGTGGCATCGCCGCGTTTGTCGCCGTGATCATTCTCCCCGCGCTGCCGTTCGCGACGACGCTGCCAAATCTCCTGCGCGGAATCACGAGCTTCGCCGGAGACACCAGCGGCAACGGCTTTCTCCACTGGCTGCTCGAACTCCTCTTCCGCGGAAAAGCCGTGCCCGGCATTTTGCTCGCGTGCCTTTTCATCGCGCTCGTCTTCGTCGTCGGGCGAAAAGTGCGGCCGATGTCGCGCGCCGCGATGCTCATCTTCGGCGCATTCGTGCTCTGCGCGCCGACGGTCACATTCTGGTATCCCGCATGGGGTCTCCCGTTCGCGACGCTGCACGCGTGCGTTCCATTCTGGGTGCTGAGCGCGCTCGATATTCTCTATTTCGCCGCGTGGCAGAGGCGCGAGCTGACTGGGGATTGGGAGCACCCGTGGTGGGCGTACTGGGCGCTGTGGACGCCCGTTTTCCTCACGCTCGCCGTGTGGCTGCGCCGCTACACCAGCGCGCCGCCGCAGCTCGATCCCGCGCCCGCGGTGCAGCCGAAGCAGTGATCCGCGACGCGAATCGGCAACGCCTCGAACGACTGCGGCGTGATGTCCCAAAGGAACAGCGGCTTTCCATTCGCGAGCTGCATGCCGAGCTGCTGATTGAAATCGCAATCATACACCTCGCCGCGCCAGCCGACGGAAATCGTGTTGCGGCACATGAGACCTTCGACCGCCGCCGGATTGAATGCCGCGATGAGCGTCGCCATGTATTCGTCGAGTTTCCCCTCGTGCCGCAGGCTGGAGGCGAAGCGCGCGATCGGCATGTTCGTGATCGTGTAGAGGCGATGAAAATGGATCCCAAAATGCGCCGCGAGTTCGCGTTTGTAGTCGGCCTGCAACTCCGCCTGCTCGCCGGGCAGGAATGAACCGACGGGATTGTACACGAGGTGCAGCGGCAAATCGTCGCTCATGCCGTAGCCGAGGGAATTCAGCAATTTCAGCGCGGTGATGCTCGCATCGAAGACTCCATCCCCGCGCTGCGCATTCACATTGTCCGCTGTGTAACACGGCATGGACGCGACGATTTCCACACGGTGATCGCGCAGGAATTCCGCGAGCCCCTCATAGCCCGGCTCGATCAGGATCGTGAGATTGCAGCGATTGATGACATGTCGCCCCTGCCGCTTCAGCTCGCTGATGAGCCAGCGGAAATCCGGGATCATCTCCGGTGCGCCGCCGGTGAGATCGACAGTCGGAATGTCCGTCGGCGCAAGCCATGCGAGAATGCGGTCGAGCGTCTTGCGCGTGATGATTTCCTTGCGCTTCGGCCCGGCATTCACGTGGCAATGCGTGCAAGTCAGGTTGCACAGCTTGCCGACATTGATCTGGAGAATCTCCGGCCGCTGCCGTGTGAGCCGGACGCCGTGCTCCGCGAGATGGGCTTCGAAGCGCGACACAGTTCCTAGCAACATTGCCCCGGCTCGCAGCACATGCTGTCCTGCTCAGTGGTCACGCGATACTCCGCGCCCTTCGTCTCGCGCGGATCGCGTCGCGCATCGCGACGGCAGTCCATCGGCTGCGCGCTCTCCGCAGGGACTTCCTGCGACGGCTCGATCATCACGAACTGCCCCACATAGGGCGGCTGCGAATAGAGCTGGTAAGTCTTTTCGCACACCGCCATGCGCCGTCCGCGGATGATGCGGTGGCCGTCGTCGTCGAGCACTTCCTTGAATGGCCCTTTGTAGATCACCGCCTGTTTGCGATCCATGCACGGGCCGTGCTTCCCCTTGAACGCCTGCACCGTCACCGAGCGAAACTCGATGCCTTCGACCGTCTGCCACGGCGAATCGTCAAATTTCACGACCTCGATCCCGTGAAAACCCGCCTCCGCAAACGCACTCAGGAAGCCCTCCTCCGTGAGCGCACCCGAGACGCATCCGCTCCACAGCTCCGCGTCGCGCTGAAGATGCGCGGGCACTTCCTCGTCGCTCACGATGTCGGAAATCACCGCGCGTCCGCCATCCCGCAGTACGCGGAAAATCTCGCGGAAGAGCTGCGCCTTGGCCGCGGGCTCGACGAGATTCAGCACGCAATTTGAAACGACCACATCCACCGAATCATCCGCGACGAGCGGGCGCTCGCGGCGTAGACGCTGCACGAGCGCTTCGGTTTCGAGGAATGCCGTCGCACCAGTGACAGGCCGCGCGCGGAGCTCTGAATCGAGCGCATCGAGATCGAGCGCGAGATCCTGGATGCGGCCCTTGCGAAACTCGACGTTGGAAAAACCGATCCGATCCGCGACGAGCGGCGCATTCCGCTGCGCGACTTCGAGCATCGCATCCGTCATGTCCACGCCGATCACCTTTCCCTCCGCGCCGACGATCTGCGCGGCGATGAATGCAATTTTTCCCGTGCCGCTGCCGAGATCGAGCACCGTCTCACCGGGCTTCAGCCACCGCGAAGGATCGCCGCAGCCGTAATCCTTCTCGATAACCTCGCTCGGGATGACCTTGAGATACTGCGCGTCGTATTCGATCGGGCAGCAAAGTGCCGCCTCGGACTTCCCCGCAGCGCGGGCATAGCGGTCGCGGACCGCGGATTCGGGATCAGGATTCATTTTGGTTCGACTCTATACGTCGGAGAAAGGCGGCCAACCTTACAAACAATCAAACAAATCCCGGGCACGCCCGCTACCCCGGCGGACCAATGACGGTCACTTCGGCTCTGTAGATTCCGAAAAGGGTGATGACCAGCACGCCCGTCCGCTCGCCCGCTTTGCGTCCATCGAGATGAATCGGGACCGCGGACGCCGCGCCGCCCGTTTTTGCTAGCGGCACTTTGATCAGCGGAGCCTTGTCCTTTCCATACACGCTGAGTTCCAGCGCGCCGGCGTCCGATTTTGCAAAGCCGAGGTAATAGCCCTCGACCTTCTTCTCCTTGCCGTTGTCCGGCATCATGAAGCTCCGCAATTTTTCCGGCGCGGTCGCAGCGCCGTTCACAAATGGGACGACCTGGTGCATCCACAAATGTCCCACCGCGACGACTTCCTTCCCCGCAGCCGCGAGCGTTTCGAACGTGAGCTTTCGATCCGGCAGCGCGATCAAGATGGTGTCCCATGACGACATCACGCCACCGGGCTTCTTCACATCAGGGTCCACGGCGAAAGGAGCGTCGGCAGGTGAGCCGAGAGATGCGGTGACTCGTTGCGCGATCTTCGCCGCCACATACGCCGGGACCTGCTGGATTTCCTCCGCGACGGCGCACGCGCCGAAGAGGAGGAGCGAGCAGACGAGGTTCATCGAGGCTATGGTTTCCCTGGCACGAGCGGCGGGAAAGCAGAATCGTCGCTCGGTCATCTCGGTCGCAGGAAAATCACTTCGACACTGCCGCTCGGCCCGAACAACCTCGCGCGTTTTCAACGAGGAAAAATGATGCGAACCAGACACCGGCTTCAGCGCAAATCCATTCGGACAGCACTCGCCGCCGCGCTGATGGCGTGCATGCTCTCGACGGCGGTGGCCAAGGAACCGAAGTCCGCGCAACTCGGCGAAATCTACAATCGCAACGCGCAATATCACGGGCCTGGCCGGAATCCGGTGATCGTCATTCCCGGCATCCTCGGATCGAATCTGAAGGACGAAGAGAGCGGACGCGTGGTGTGGGGCGGATTCCTCCGCAACTACGCGAACCCGAGCCGTCCCGACGGCGCGCGTCTCGTGGCGTTGCCGATGGAACGCGGTGTGCCGCTCAGCCAACTGCGCGATCGCGTGGTGCCGAATGGCGCGCTCGAACAGCTCAAGGTCAGCCTGCTCGGCGTGCCGGTCAGTCTGAATGCATACCGCGAGATTCTCCTGTCGCTGGGCGTTGGCGGCTTTCGCGATGAGAATCTCGGTAAGAGCGGTGCGGTCAACTACGGCCCGGGTCATTTCACCTGCTTCCAATTTGCGTACGACTGGCGGCGCGACAACGCCGAGAACGCGCGCCTTCTGCATGAGTTCATCCTCGATCGGCGAAAGTATGTGCAGTCCGAACTGGCGAAACAGTTCGGCGCGCAAAATGTGGACGTGCATTTCGACATCGTCGCGCACTCGATGGGCGGGCTCATCACGCGCTACTATCTGGAATACGGCGCGCAGCCTTTGCCAGAGGACGGTTCATTGCCGCGGCTGAACTGGGCCGGAGCGCGCTACGTCGATCGCGCGGTCCTCGTCAGCACGCCGAATGCGGGTTCCGTGATTTCGCTGCAACAGCTCCTCGATGGCGTGCAATTCGCATCCTTCCTGCCGAAGTATCAGCCCGCCGTGCTCGGTACGATGCCGTCCATTTACCAACTGCTGCCGCGCGCCCGTCATGGTGCCGTGATTGATGAGCGCACGGGCAAGGCGGTTGATTTTCTCGACGCAAAATTTTGGGAGCAAAATCAATGGGGCCTCGCGAATCCCGCGCAGGACGGCTTCCTGCAAATGCTGCTGCCCGGCGTGGCGGACCCGGCTGCACGCCGCGAGATTGCGCTCGATCACCTCCGCAAATCGCTGAAGCGCGCGAAGCAATTCCACGCTGCGATGGATGTCCCCGCCACCCCGCCGCATGGCACCAGCCTTTACCTGATGACGGGCGATGCACACGTCACCTCCTCCGTTGCGACGGTCGGAGCGGGTGGCAAGATTCGGATCACGAACTGGGGTCCTGGCGATGCGACAGTGCTCCGTTCGAGCGCATTGATGGACGAGCGACTCGACGGGAAATGGACGCCACAACTGCGCAGCCCGATCCCTTGGACGCAGACGAATTTTTATTTCAAGGACCACATCGGAGTGACCAAGGACGCCACGTTTACTGACAATCTCCTTTTCATCCTCCTCGAACAAAATCGGCGCTGACCGTGTAAGGAATCCCCGCCTCATCCGACTTACTCAAAAGCCCGCTTCCCGGCACGTCCTGGATTTTGCGGGTGAGAAACCATTTTATGAAAACCGCCACGAACACCCTCCTGCTCTGCATCGTCCTGCTCGCCACCGCCGCATTCAGCCGCGGCGCGGAACCGTGGGAGGGCGAATACGGCAGGCTTCTCGCGCAATACGTCACGCCCGCCGGCACCGTGAAATACAAGGCTTGGAAAGCGAACGCCACCGACTTGGCCTCGCTGCAAAAAATCACCGATCAAATCGGCGGAGGAGGACCATCCGATACATCGCGCGACGGACGCCTGGCGTTCCACATCAATGCCTACAATGCATGGATGCTCCGCACCGTTCTGGAGGCGTACCCGATAAAATCCGTGCGCGACATCGCGCCGGACTTCGGCGTGTTTTCGCAACCGCGCATCACGGTGGGCGGAAAAAAGGTGAGCCTGAATCACCTCGAAAAAAATCTGCTGCTCCCGGAATTCAAGGACCCGCGCATCCACGTCGCGATCAACTGCGCGAGCACGAGCTGTCCGCCGCTGCTGAATGTGCCTTTCACTGCGGCAAAGGTCGGCGCGCAGCTCGATGCGCAGGCGAAGGCATTTGCGAACGGCAGCGGTGCGCAGGTGTCGGGCAAGAAGGCGCAGCTCTCGAAAATCTTTGAATGGTATGCAGCGGATTTCAAAGCGTCCGGTGATGCGGCGGGCTTTCTGAACAAGTATCGCTCCGAACCGATTCCAAGTGGCGCGAAGCTCACCTACTCCGATTACGACTGGAGTCTGAATGACGCGAAATAGTCACGCGAAATTCAGCGAATCAATTGCCTCTCTGCCAACTCTCATGTATCCAAAACAAACTATGAAAACATTCCTCATGTTGCTCGGCATCGGTGCCATCTTCGCAGCCGCCACCGCCTGCGTCCTTCCTGGATCAAAGAAGGATAAAGCGGCCCCGGCTCAAAATTCCGCCCCCGCGGCGGAATCCCGCTACTAGTGCGCACCGCATGACTCTCGCTCAGCAAGCTGCTGAGACCCGCGCCGCGCTGGCCACCGCTTCGGCGCGGCTGACGGATTCCATGCGCGGCCCCACGCAGTTCATGGGGCGGCAAATTGCAGGTTGTGGCGCGGTGATCGGGGCGATGCCGAAGTGCGATTTTTCCTGCACCGGCTGCTATCTCGGCGAGGATGCGAACAAGGCGCGGCCCCGTTCGGTGGACGAGATAAAGCAGCAGTTGCGCGAAATCCGCGCGTGGCTCGGTCCCGTCGGAAATGTGCAGATCACCGACGGCGAAGTATCGCTCCGCAAAGAGGACGAGGTGATATCCCTCATCCGTTATGCGCGGGAAATCGGGCTGGTGCCGATGCTAATGACGCATGGCGAAACTTTCCGCCGCAAGCCCGGCCTGCTCGAACGGCTGATGATCGAGGGCGGCCTGTCCGAGATCAGCGTCCACATTGATACGACACAGCGCGGACGACGCGATCACTACGCCACGGCGCGCACCGAGCCTGATCTCGATCCGTTGCGCGCCGAGTTTGCCGGGATGATCCGCGAGGCACGTCGGAAAACCGGCAGGCCACTCACGGCGGCATCCACGGTGACCGTCACGCGTGGAAATCTCGACGGCGTCGCCGGCATCGTGCGTTTTTTTCTCACGCACGCCGACGCGTTCAAGATGGTGAGCTTTCAGCCGCTGGCGGAAGTGGGCCGCACGAATTCCGAACTGCGCGGAGTCACTCCCGACGAACTTTGGGAGCGGATCGCCGAAGGCACCGGCGACCCCGACATCCGCCGCGGCGAAGGCTGGCTCGGCCATCCCGCCTGCACGCGCTTCGTGCAAGGCGTGGCCGTGAACCGCGCAAAGGATCGTGGCCCGCGACTCGTGCCGATTTTCCGTCGCGATCAGCCGGACGAGATGCGCGCGCTGAACGAATACTTTGATCGCGCCGGCGGACTTTCCTTCCGGCTCGACAGCGCATCGCAGAAGCTCCGGCGTCTGGCTGGTTTCGCCTTGCGACACGGCATGTTTGCGCTGACGCGGCTCGTGCCGCAATTGATCAAGCTGTGCTGGCGCACGGGGACTTTGCGGGGCAATTATTTTTCCATCGTCAGCCACCACTTCATGAGCGCCGCCGAGATCGCGACGCCACTCGGGCAGGAACGGCTCGATGCCTGCGCGTTCCAGGTTCCCATCAACGGCGAACTCAAATCCATGTGCGCCGTGAACGCGCTCGGACTGCGCGAGGAATTCTATCGCGGAGGAAAGCCCGCGCTCGTCGAAGTGTGAACGCCTACGGCTTTTTCGCCGCCGCCGGTGCCATCACGACCACGCTCTGGGTGCGACTGCATCACCGGCAGATGGGCCTTTCGGAAAATCAATTCTGGGCCGCGCTCTGGCTCATGGTGGCGGGTGGAGTCGTCGGTGCGAAAGGATTGTTCGTCGCGCTCGGATGGCATCACTACGCCTCGGGCGAACTGCGTTTCTGGGCGGATTTCGCCTCGGGGTTTGTCTTCTTCGGCGGGCTGCTCGGTGCGCTGTTCGTCGGCGGCATGTTTGCCTTCTGGCAAAGGCTGAGCTTCTGGCGCGGTGCCGATTATTTCGCCGTGGCGCTGCCGCTCGGGCACGCCATCGGCAGAGTCGGCTGCTACTCGCAAGGCTGCTGCGGCGGACGCCCACCGCATCCCGTGCAGCTCTACGAATCCGCCGGTCTCCTGCTGATCATGGCCGCGACGTGGCGCGTCCTGAAGTCGGTGGAAGCCGGGCGCACTGCGCGCGGCGTCGCGTTCTGCGCGTACCTCATGCTTTACGGAATTCTGCGCCTCGCACTCGACCCGCTGCGCGCCGACGGACGCCCGGAGCGGTTCCTCGGCTTCTCGCATCAGCAGGGCATCGCGATGGGGCTGATGCTCGCGGGCGCGATTTTCTGGCGATGGCGGATGCGGGTGCCGCCGGTGATCAACGACGCGGCGAGTCGTTCAGAGCCCAGTCGTATTCCGTGAACTTGATCGCGACTTTCTGCGAAGCGCCGAGAGCGTCGCGCTGCACCGCAGGCAGGAAAGGTTTCACATAAGCGGCCAGCGATCCTGCGGTCCCGGTGAAGTCCGCTTCGTACCATTTGAAGATGGGCGAAAGGTGCAAGGTGCGCGTGCTAGCATCAAAATGGTTCTTCGCCGGTTCACTCATGAATTGCCGCGCCTGCTCGTCGAGTTGGCGATTCAGCCGGGCTCCCGCATAGGCCTCGGAGCGCAGCGGCGGACAGCCAATCGCCGCGCACACGAGCGCAAAGTGGATGCGCGGCTCACGGTATTCCGCGCGGATGATTTCGTTTTCCAGATGCTCCAGCGACATGATTTCCCCGCTGAAGCGAACGCGCAGATCGCGCCACGCCGCGCCGGGCAGGATGCCAATGCTGCGGATGCTCTTGAGCGGATAATGTTCCGTGATCATTTTCAGCGTCGCCGCGTTGTAGAGATTCAACAGGCAGGCCAGACGATCGGACTTCGGCAGTTTTCCAAATGCGGCCGGTGAAATTTTCGCCAATTCACCGAGGTAGCCGTCCAACTCCTCGGGATGCGCCTTGAGCGCGGCGTAGTCCACGCGGGCGTCCTTCACATATTTTTTCAAAAGCCCGTCGAAGCGCGAGTGCGACGGAGCGCTGGCTTCTGCCGCCGACAATGTCGCGCAATTCAAGAGGACGGCGAAGATGGCGAGGAGAGTTTTAGTCATGGTCATGATCATTTTTTGAAACAAACAACAGTCCGTGACTTTCGCGCACCGAACAATCCCGGATGCGCAATGAATCACCGCAAGGCCAGCCGCGCGAACAAATGACTGGCAAGAAAGCCGGGTTGAGATTGGCTGCATTTTCCCAATGCCGCGCGAACGCCTGATTCTCTTCACTCGCTATCCGGTCGCTGGGAAAACGAAGACGAGACTGATCTCGGAGATCGGCGCGGAGGCAGCGGCAGAGACGCAGCGGCAGCTCACCGAACTCACCCTGCATCGTGCAAAAGCCCTCGCGATCGCTCGCGGAGTCCGCATCGAAGTGCGCTACGAAGGCGGCGACGCGAGGCTCATGCGCGACTGGCTCGGCCCGATGCCTCGCTGCACGCCGCAGGGTGAAGGCGACCTCGGCCAGCGCCTCACCCGTGCTGCGCAGGATGCCTTTGCTGAAGCCGCCGAGTCGGTCGTCATCATCGGCGCGGACTGCCCGCGGCTGGATGAAGGCATCCTGCAAAAAGCCTTCGATGCGCTGCGCGGAAACGACGTGGTTTTCGGCCCTGCGCAGGACGGCGGCTACTATCTCGTCGGCCTGCGCAAGCCGATGCCCGCGATGTTTCAAAGCATCCCGTGGAGCACCAGCCGCGTGCTCGCCGAGTCGCTGAGCGTCGCACGAGCGAACGGCTGCGAACCCGCGCTCCTTCCCACTTTGCCCGATGTGGACGAGCCCGCCGATCTCGCCGACTGGCGGACCTTGCAAGCTGAACTCCAGCGCGTCTCGGTCATCATCCCCACCCTGAACGAAGCCGCGCACCTCCCCGAAACTCTGCGCCATGTCGCCGCCGCAAAGCCGCATGAAATCATCATCACCGACGGCGGCAGCACAGACGCCACCCTCGGCATCGCCGCGGAAACCGGCGCGCGGATCGTCCACTCCGAGCGCGGGCGCGGAGTGCAGATGAACGCTGGCGCGAGTGCGGCGACCGGTGAATTGCTCTTCTTCCTCCACGCCGACACGCTGCCGCCTCCAGACTATCCCGAGGCGATTCGCGAGACCCTGAGTGCTCCGCAAAACATCGCCGGAGCCTTCCAGTTTTCCCTGCGTGATCCGAGGCCGGCCGGCGCGGCGATCATCGAAAAACTCACCGCATGGCGCGGCAAATTGCGCTCGCTCCCATACGGCGATCAGGGCCTCTGCATCCGACGTCCGATATTAGAGGCCCTCGGCGGGTTTCCAAAGTGGCCGATGCTCGAGGACATCGAATTCATCCGCCGCGCCCGGCTTCACGGCCGGGTGATCATTCATGCCGCGGCGGTTCAAACTTCTGCCCGCCGGTGGCAGCGGCACGGCATGGTCCGCACCTTTCTGCGACATCAGATGATCCTCCTCGGTTACTACGCCGGAATCTTGCCAGCGCGATCGTCTCGCGGGCGGTAGCGTCAGTCATTCGGGTCTCGGATTTGCTCCGGAACCAAACTGCGCGCTGATGCTCAATTTCATGACCCCGCGCGCCGACATGTTGCGATGAGCGCGAATGCAGAAACGGAATGCTTGCCGCCGCCGGATGCCGGAAAACATGCCAGCAAAAAAAACACCCGCGCCAGCCGAGCCGACGCGGGTGTTTCCGAGAGCATGTACCGAAAGTCCGCTTTCAGTGGGAAACTCGCTGATTTGAACGCCGAGGCGCGGAGAAAAAATGAGAAGCGCGCAGAGGAATTCCGGCTTTTCCCACTGCGGAACTCTCCGTCCTCCTCTGCACCTCTGCGTTCAAAAGAGACTTTCGGTACACACTCTTAGGCAGGCCCAGCATCGTATGCGCAGGTATGCACGAGGGCGAGGGCGCGCGCCACGATGGGCGGCTCGGGTTGGGTTTCGCGGATGGCCTCGAGGCTAGCCTGATCCCAATCAACGACTGCCGAATCCGCTTGTGCCCGGTTCGGCATCGATCCGCTCGCGCGACCCGATTGCGGCCCTTTGATTTCCTTCGTTTCACCCTATGCTATTCGATGGTTGAGTTCTGTTCCATGAAAGGCCGCTCGAAAGTCATCCTCGGTTTTGCCGCGCTCCTCGGTCTTGCCGTGGGGAGCCATGTCTGGAGCATGACCGACGGGGAGGAAGGCATGGCGAAAATGATGACCACGGTGCGCCGCGAATTCCCACGCGTGCCGCAGCTTTCCACGGCGGAACTCGCCGCCTGGATGGCGGACAAAGTCCGGCCGCAGCCGCAAGTCCTCGATGTCCGCGAGGCCGCTGAGTTTGACGTCAGCCATCTGCATGGAGCGCTCCGGGTGGAGCCGGATGCGCCCGCAGCCGACGTGCTGGCCAGGGTCGATCCTGGCCGGCCGATCGTCGTGTATTGCTCGGTGGGATACCGTTCATCGAAGCTCGCTCAGCGTCTCATCGACGCCGGAGGAAAAAACGTGAGCAATCTCGAAGGGTCCATCTTTTCATGGGCCAATGAAGGCCGCCCTCTGGAGAAAGACGGACACCGGGCGAAGACGGTCCATCCCTACAACGCCGTCTTCGGACGCCTGCTCAAACCCGAATGCCGCGCCAAGTGAGTAGCAACCGCCGCTGAACTTCCGATGCTCCACACGCTCTGGGATACCCGCAGCTATTTCTTCTGGCTTCTCCTCCTGTCGTTCGGATGCCTCATCGCCGAACGGATCCGTCCGTGGCGATCCGGGCAGAAACTGCTGCGCCCGCAGTTTGCCCAGGACCTCTTCTGGCTGTTTTTCAACGGGCAGTATTTCGGCGTGCTGTTTGCCTACGTGACCACGTATCTCGCGCAGTGGATCGCGCCCGTCCTGCTGCACGCGAAGTCCCTCCACCTGCTCGCCGCGCAACCGGTTTTCGTGCAGGTCGTCGCTTACTTCCTACTCAAGGATTTTCTCGACTGGTGCGTCCACAATCTCATGCACCGCGTGCCCGCGCTGTGGGAATTTCACAAAGTACACCATTCGATTGTGGTCATGGACTGGATTGGAAATTTCAGGGTCCACTGGATGGAGACCGTGGTCTATCAAGGGCTCACGTATTTCCCGCTCGTCATCCTCGGAATCGATCCGGCGGTCCTGCTCGGAGTCGCGGTCGTCAACACACTCATCGGGCACCTCAATCACAGCAATCTCAACCTGACGTGGGGGCCGTTGCGCTACGTCTTCAATTCGCCGCGAATGCACATCTGGCATCACGCGCGGGAGCTGCCGGCGGGTCGGCCGACCGGCGTGAACTTCGGGATCTCCCTGAGCGTGTGGGACTGGCTGTTCGGCACCGTTCACTGGCCCGACCCCGTCGCTGCACCTGCGCAGCAGCCCCCCACGCTGGGCTTCCACGGGATTGAGCGTTTTCCAAAGAGCCTTGCGCAGCGCTTCTTTCATCCAGTCTCCGGCTGGCTGAAGCGCCGTCGGTGACACACCGGGGGTAATCGGTGAAATGAAAATCTAAACGCAGCCCGTGAGGCCAACAGCCGTGAGCATCACCACTCGTCACACCGCATCATCAAACACAACCGATGCGGCACTCAGAGGAAAACCGGCAGTGGGTCGGGCGAGACTCGAACTCGCAAGCAACGCCTTTAAAGGGCGATGTTTTACAGAGTATTGTTAATTTTATTGCGAGTGTACTGCCAGTTCCTTCAGCATTAATGCGGCTCCCCGCCAAACGCGAATTCCGCGAATTCACAGAGTAAGTGCAACACGGGTATTATTGAGATGGAAGGAAGAAGAGGGTCTCGGTTGTGGGGGAACTATGGGAGGAGGATGGGGATGAACTACCGACAACTCAATGGGGAAGAACGCAGCGTCCTTGCAGC
>JBBRPQ010000033.1:0-56481 GCA_038227825.1 Chthoniobacterales bacterium | reverse complement strand
GAATGTCACCGGCCGTCTGGAAGAGCGGGCGACGAAAGTGGGAGCCGACACGACGCTCGCGAGGATCGTTCATCTCGTCGAGGAAGCGCAGACCACCAAAGCGCCGATCCAAGCGGTCGCCGATCGTTTCACGGTCTGGTTTTTGCCGACGGTGCTGCTGCTGGCCATCGGCGTCTATTTCACGACTCACGACATCAAGATCGCAGTTTCCATTTTGCTGGTGGCCTGCCCGTGTGCGTTTGCCATCGCGACGCCGACTGCTGTCACCGCGGGCATCTCGGTGATGGCCCGCCGCGGTGTGCTGGTGAAAGGCGGGATGTTCTTTGAACTCGCGGGAAAAATAGATGCGCTCGTGGTGGACAAGACAGGGACGTTCACGATGGGCCGGCCCAAGGTCTCGGAGATCGTGGCCTTTGATGGAATGTCGGAGACCGATGTGCTCCGAGTCGCGGCCATCGGTGAAAAATTCTCCGAGCATCCTGTGTCACGCGCTGTCACCGCGCTCGCCAAGGAAAGACATCTCGAAGTTCCCGCCCCGGATGATTTTCAAGCCGAGATCGGCATGGGCGTGACGGCCCGCTGGAACAACACCCGCATCGCAGTCGGCAAAGAAGAATATCTGCGCGGCCTCGGCATCACCATCTCCGCCGCGGCAGCAGCGGGAATCGCTGTGCAGATGCAAAAGGGAAGAACCACGCTTGCGGTCGCACAAGGAGAACAAGTGATCGGATTGATCGCAGTGGCGGATGAGGTCCGTCCGGAAACCCCTGCGGCCATCACCGCGCTGCATCGCGTGATGGGGAACGAAAACATCACGATGCTCACCGGGGACAATGAACTGGTGGCCCGCTCCGTCGCGCAACAGATCGGCGTGCGTGACTACAAGGCCGGCTTGCTCCCGGACCAAAAGCAGGCGTTCGTAAAAGCGCTCCAGGCGAAGGGACACACGGTCTGCATGATCGGAGATGGAATCAACGATGCGCCCGCGCTGGCCTTGGCAGACGTCGGCGTCGCGATGGGCGCCGCAGGGACTGACATCGCGATTGACACGGCGGATGTCACGCTGATGAACGATGATCTCTACCGAGTCGTGGAGTTCATGCTGATGTCGAGAAAAGTGTTCCGCCGCATCAAGCTGAACATCTTCTTTTCGATCATCTATAACGTCATCGGGATCGTGCTGGGTGCCTTCGGGATGCTCACGCCGATCTGGGCGATCACGTTCCAAGAGGCCGGATGCGTCACCGTGGTATTCAGCTCGATGCAACTGCTCTGGGCGAAGCCGCAGCTTCGCGAATGAACAATGAAAACGCATGTCCGTGCCAGCCACCTACTTCACGGCGAACAAACACACTCACCACACAACCCAACCACAAACCCACATCATGAAACAGAATATCGGCACCATTGATCGCATCCTCCGGATTGTCATCGGCCTCGCGCTGATCGCCTACGGCATCATCAATCACTCCTGGCTCGGAGCCATCGGTGCCGTACCGCTCCTCACCGCCTTCATCCGCTTCTGCCCTGCATACTTGCCGTTCGGGCTGAGCACGGTGGGCAAGAACGACGGCACTGGCTGCGGCGGCGGAAAGTGAATCCACCGTTGATGCCGGACTTCCGCGTGGTGAAGCCCGGCATTTTCACCCTGCCAAAACTTCCTCTATTCACTGAGTGATCTGGACTCTTGTGATCCTCGTTGCCGTTGTCGGTGGCTGGTATGCGTTTGAAGCGTGGTGGGATCGTCGCCTGTTCTCCGCCGCGCCCGGCCTCGTGTGCGCGAACTTGAACGCTGCTGAGGCTAGCGCCTACCTGCGCGAACATCCCGAGACTCAGGTGCTCGATGTGCGTTCCGCCGCTGAGTTTGGTCGCGGCGCACTGCCTAGCGCCGTCCACGTCTCGATCGGCGACTCGGCCTTCGAGGAAAAGCTCGCGCATCACGAAAGGGAAAAGCCCGTGCTCGTGTATTGTGCGGGCGGCTTTCGCAGCCGCAAGGCGGTGGAACGCCTGAAGCAGCTCGGCTTCAAAAATATCCAGCATCTGCACCGGGGCTACATGTCCTGGAAACCCGCCAAAAAGTCCTGAAACAATCATGAATCCGACTCCCAAAACAATCATCGTCATCGGCGGAGTCGCCGGGGGCGCATCCTGCGCTGCACGTCAGCGTCGGCTTGATATGCGCCGCGCCGACGAACGCGCCAAGGGTTTCATCCCCGGCTCCATGCACATCCCGCTGGACGAACTGCGCGCACGCAATCTCGCGGGATCGTGGCGCACCTTCAGCACGGCCACTCGTTAAGAACTCCATCACTATGAAAACCATCACCGTCCTCATCGCGCTGTTTTTCAGCACCGCTGTCTTCGCCCAAGAAGCCAGCATCAAACCCGGCATCAACGACAAGTTTCTCGATCCCAAGCTCAAGGTGGATGAGTGGACGCAGAAGTTTGAAAACGAGAGCCGCGAGATCTTCCACCAGCGCGAGAAAATCATTGCGGCCGTCGGTCTGAAGCCTGGCATGAAGGTGGCCGATATCGGTGCGGGCACCGGCCTGTTCACGGTGCCTTTCGCGCTGGCTGTGGGTGAAAGCGGCAAGGTCTATGCCGTCGAGATCGCGAAGAATTTTCTCACACACATCCGTGATCGCGCGGTGCAAGCCGGAGTGAAAAACGTGGAGACCGTCCTCTGCACTGAACGAAGTGTCGAACTGCCCGAGTCATCCGTTGATCTCGCGTTCATCTGCGACGTGTATCATCACTTCGAGTTTCCGCAGGCGAGCCTGGCGTCGTTGCGCAAGGCTTTGAAACCCGGCGGCGAACTCGTCCTGATCGACTTTAAGCGAATCTCGGGCGAGAGCAGCGATTTCGTCATGGGCCACGTGCGCGCCGGGCAGGAGATTTTTGAAGCAGAAATCGCCGCTGCGGGATTTGAGAAGGCTGGCGAAGTCAAAGACGTGCTGAAGGAGAACTATTTTTTACGATTTCGGAGGAAGTAACCGCGCATAGGCACACGCGGCTCTACCGATCCTTAAAGGTATCTTCACCGCGTTTTCACCATCCATTCACGGAGAGGAGCGAGAGTGGATTATATGAAACCCTCATCCCGCATTTTTCAGGCTGGGATTGCCATGGCACTGGCATTCACCGCATGCACTTCGGCACTCGCTGGCAACGGCCAGTGGACGCTCGTCGGATGGAACAATCTCGGCATGCATTGCATGGACGACGACTACTCCGTCTTCACGATCCTGCCGCCATACAACACGGTGAATTCGCAGCTCATCAATGCGCAGGGCAAACTCGTGATCCTGCCAACGGGAGTGACGCTGACCTACGAAGCGATCGCTGACCTCGACGGTTCGATCAATCGCACCGCAGCCGGCAAAACGAATTTTTGGGACTACCTCCAGGCCGCGTATGGAGCGACACTGCCGGTGAATGCAGGACTCGCGGGCAATGCGATGCCGGGAACTGCGAACACGCCTCAACCGCTGACGTGGAACGGCGCGTTCAATTGGTTCGAAGCCGTCGGCATTCCGATCATCCCGATCGATGACGCCGGGCGCGCGAATGCCTATCCCATGATGCGGCTCACCGCGAAAAACAGCGCGGGCACCGTACTCGCAAAGACCGATGTGGTGCTGCCAGTCTCGGGCGAAATGGACTGCCGCGCATGCCACGGTTCTGGCGCGGGTCCGGACGCGCGGCCTGCCGGCGGCTGGGTGAATGACCCGATCGCAAAACGCGATTACCGGCTGAACATTCTCCGACTGCACGACGAGAAGCACCTTGGCGATCCGGTCTATCAGGCCGCGCTCACATTGACCGGTTTTCGCACCGACGGCTTGTTCAAGTCGGTGACTGTCGCGAACACGCCGATCCTTTGCGCAAAGTGCCACTCCTCCGAGGCTCTCGGCACCGCAGGCGCGCCGGGCGTCGATTCGCTCACGCGCTCGATGCATCACAAGCATGCGGGCGTCACCAATCCTGCGAACGGCATGATCATGGACAATATCGCGAACCGCAGCGCGTGTTACCAATGCCATCCCGGCTCCACGACACGCTGCCTGCGCGGCGCGATGGGCGCAGCCGTCGCACCGGACGGTTCGATGGCGATGCAATGCCAGAGCTGCCACGGCACGATGAGCCAGGTCGGCTCAGCGCTGCGCACAGGCTGGCTTGATGAACCCGGCTGCCAGACCTGCCACACCGGCAGCGCCACGCAAAACAACGGCCAGATCCGCTATACGAACTCCTTCGATAGCACTGGCAATCTGCGCATTCCGGTGAGCACGCTCTTCGCGACAAACCCCAACACGCCCGCGCCCGGCAAATCACTCTACCGCTTTTCCAAAGGTCACGGTGGCCTGCAATGCGAAGCATGCCATGGATCGACGCACGCGGAATTTCCTTCCGCGCACCGGAATGACAACGTCCAAAGCGTGCAGCTCCAAGGCCACGTGGGCGTGCTCATGGAATGCACCGCCTGCCACGCCACGATGCCCGCCGCCACTCTCGCGAACGTGGGAAAGGGCCCGCACGGCATGCACCCGATCGGCGACAGTTGGGCAAAGAATCATCCCGACATCGCCGAGTCCGTCGGCGTTGCCCAATGCCGTGCCTGCCACGGCACCAACGACCGCGGCACCGTCCTCTCCCGCGCTTCAGCGGACCGCGTCGTCACCACGGATAAGTTCGGTGCAAAAGCCTTCTGGCGCGGACAGGAAGTCAGTTGCTACGAGTGCCACAACGGCTCCGGCAGTTCCAACGCGACGACACGCACACGCCCCACGGTCGCAAACGCCATCCTCAGCGTCCCGGCAAATGGCAGTGCTCCGCTCACATTGAGCGCCAGCGGCACCGGTGCCTCCGTGCGCATCATCCGCCAGCCAAACCACGGCTCCGTCGCGCTCAGCGGATTTGTCGCCACTTACTTCGCGGAGCCCGGATACGTTGGCCCCGACAATTTCGCCTACGCCGCGAGCGACAGCGGCGGCTATGTCGATTCAGTGAACACCGGGAATGTCTCCGTCACCGTCGGCACATTCTCCGCATCGCTGGCCAGCGCCGGCGACGGCATTCCCGACCTTGTAAAATACGCGCTCGGCCTGTCATCGAGTTCCCCTTCCCTCAGCGGCGCGACCGCTCCGACCATCGGCACATTCAACGGCACCCGCTACCTCACGCTCAGCATCGCGCGCTTCCTCCCACCATCGGATGCGACGCTGAGCATCGAGGTCTCCGGCGACCTCCAGACGTGGCTTCCCGCGACTGTGATCACGAGCACACCCTCACTCATCGAAGCGCGCGACTCCACTCCCGCGACCGGCGCGGCGCGCAGATTCATACGGGTGAAAGTGACAAGGCCCTGAGGCTCAAAACAACCCAACGAGGGCGCAGTGCGGCAAGGCAAGGCGTCAGCACGAATTTCACGGCAGCGATTTCCGCCAAGACAGCGCAGCGTCGGTGAGGCGTTTGGTGACTTCGGGTTTTTCAGTGGCGACGTTGTGCGTTTCGTTGCGGTCGGTCGTGAGATTGTAGAGTTCCGCGCCGGTGCTGTCGGCGTTGAGGAGCAGTTTCCAGTCGCCGTCGCGGATGGCGACATTGGGCGACTTCGCATCGGGCTCATGAGGGTAGGGGAAAGTGCGGATGCCGCCTTTGCCTTCGGGCTGCGGCTTTCGTCCGTATTCCCAGAGCAGCGGTTTTGTCCGCGGAGATTTCGCACCGCGGAAGATCGCCGAGAGATCTTCGCCATCGAATGCGGCGTCAGCAGGAGCGGGCACGTTTGCGAGGCCGCAGAGTGTCGGGAAAAAATCTAAGCCGGCCACGATGGTCGTTTCATTCACGACACCGGAAGGCACCACGTCGGGCCATCGAGCGATGAGCGGTGTGCGGATACCGCCCTCGTAAAGACTCCACTTCATCCCGCGCAGACCACCGGAGCGGGCGCGGTTGAAGGAGGGTTCGGGGCCGTTGTCGCCGGAGAGAATCACGAGCGTATTTGCATCCATTCCGAGTTCGTGCAGCGCGTCGAGCAGGCGGCCGATCTCGCGATCCGTCTCCTGCAGCACGGCGCGAAATTCCACCGTGCCTTTGCCGTCGCCCGCCTTGGTGCGCTGCTCAGCGGATGGACGATGCGGCGTATGCACATCGTCGAACCAAAGGTTCACGAGCCACGGCTGCGCGGAGTGCTGTTTTGCAAATGAGATTGTCTGATCCACCATCCAGTGCGTGCGGTCATGGCGCGCGACTTGTTGCGGTTCGAGTTCGGTGCCCCACGGCATGCTCTTCAGTCCGAGCGACGCGGCGGGCTCGGGACTCTCGTACGTGCCGAGCCCGAGGTCGTAGCCGTATGCGGAAAACTTCGGCGCGTCCGTCACATCGCGCCCGCCGCCGAGGTGCCACTTTCCAATGTGCGCCGTCGCATAGCCCGCGCCTTTGAACGCCCGCACAAACGTCGGCGTCTTTGGATCAAGAAAGTCAGCCTGCTCGCATTCACGGTTGCCCGCGCGCGTCTGCAGGTAGCTCGTGATCCGCGAGCGCGCGGGATATTTTCCCGTGATGAACCCGCACCGGGACGCCGAGCAAATCGGCGAGGCCACATAGAACTGCGTGAACCTCGTCCCTTCGCGCGCGAGCCGGTCCATCGCCGGAGTCGCCACGCCTGCGCCGCCGTAGCACGAAGGGTCGCCCCAGCCCATGTCGTCCACGAGGATGAAAAGGACGTTCGGCTTGGTGGCTCGCACGGTCTCCGCAGCACACCGCGTCGCAGGTGCCGCCAGCATCCATGCGGCAAACATGACAAGTGTGCGTTTCATGTTCCAGGGGAAGACTGCAGCGGTATCGTCGGGCCTACAGATCCTTCTTCAGGTCCTTCTGCTGCCGGCGCTTCAGCGCGTCTTTCGTCGCCGTCGGGCTTTTCAAGCCGTGCGATTCGCGGAGGAGTTCCACCATGCGCAGCTCATACTCGGTGAGCTTCTGGCTGCCGTTGGCGAGCGCATCGATCGCGCTCACATACGGAGCGATTTCATCGTGCGACCAGTCAATCGCGTTGAGCGCCATCAAAGTCGCCGGGAGATGCGCCTGCACGAGATCAGCGAGCGCCGCACGGGCCTTTGCGGGGTTGCCCGATTCGATCAAAACCCACGAGGCCATCGCGCGCACTTCCCCGCAATCGTCACGCAGAACGCCGTCGAGCACGGCCTGCGTCGTCGCGTCCGCCTTGCCCAGCATGAGCGATCCGATGACACCCCAATAACGAATGCCCGAGTCTTTGCTCGCGAGCATCTCGATGAAGCGCGCCTGGTTCACCGGATTCCTCGCCAGTGCAAGGTCGGCGGCATCGAGATACGCGGGCAGGTCGTAGAGCTTCGGGTCGCGCACCATCTGGTAGATCGTCGTGTGGCTGTCGTTCGCACGACGCTCGCGCTCGGCCTCGGGCAGCAGGCCGGTATCGTGAATCCTGAGCTGCCATTCGCGCAGCGCGGCGCGCATTTTTTCGAGCGTCGGCCGGTGCTCCGGCTTGTCGGCGAGATTCACCACGTTGTCCGGGTCCGTCTGCATATCGTAGAGTTCCTCCACGGGCTTCGTAGTAAAAAAGCGCCCCGTGATTTCATTCGTCCGGCCTTGTTTGAACGCATCCTCCCACGTCCGCATCGCCACCATTTTCCAGAGGTAATCCAAGTGCTGCCCCCACACCACATAGGGCATGTAGTTTTTGATATAGACATACCGTTTGTCGCGCACTGCGCGCTGACTGTCGAAGCGCTCGTCCATGCGCTCGCGGAAGCTGAACACATGTTCCGGCTCCGGCTCCGCCTTCGGCCCGAGGAAGACACGGCCCTGCATGACCGCCGGCACTTCGGAGCCCGTGAGGCTCAGCCAAGTCTTTGGCAGATCGAGGAAGCTCACGAGCCGGTCCACCGTCGTGCCCGGCTTCCCGGCGGGCCAGAGATGCTTCCACTTTTCCGGGATGCGCACGATGAGCGGCACATGGATGCCGCTGTCGAAAAGGTAGCGCTTGCTGCGCGGCAGCACGCCGCCGTGGTCCGAGTTGAAAATCACGATTGTGTCCTCCGCGAGTCCCGACTTTTCGAGCGCGGCGAGCGCCTTGCCTGCCTCCGTGTCCATGTTCTCCACCGCGTCGAAATACTTCGCGTAGTTCATGCGGATGGGCATCTCGTCCGGATGATATTTGGCCAGCGTGACTTCACCCGGCGAGTGCCGCGTGCCGGTCACATCTCCCTGCGCCTTGCTCTCGTGTGACTCGTTGAAATTGATCACTTGGAAAAACGGCTGTCCGGGCTTCCGCAGTTCCCATGCATTCGCCTTGTTGCTGTCCCAGCACTGGCCGTCCTCGCGACCGCCGATATTGTAGTCCGTCTTGGAATGATTCGCCGTGAAGTATCCCGCCGCGCGGAGATAGTCCGGGTAGTATTTGATCTGATCGTGCGGGATCGCGTAGCGGCTGCGCATCGGGTGCGTGCCCATCGAGATGGAATTGATCCCCGTGATCCACGTGCTCCGCTGCGCGGCGCACACCGGCGCGCTCGCAAACACATGCGTGTAGCGGAAGCCCTGCTTCGCAAAGGCATCAATGTTCGGCGTCTTCGCCTCCGGGTTTCCGTAGCAGCCAAACCAGTTCACATTCGAGTCTTCGCAGACGAGCCAGAGGATGTTTGGGCGATCCGCTGCGCGTGCGGTGGAGGATACAAGGACCAATGCAATGGCGAGAATGCGTAGCACGGAGTGATTCATGGTGAGGGAGGGATAATGGAGTTGGATGTCTTAACCACCAAACTGAGGCAACGCACTTCACTTCATGGCCTTCACATTGCGAAAGCCCGCGCTGTCGCCGAAGACGAGAAAGTTCAGCGCGGTCTTCTGCTCCGCAAAAATCGTGTGTGTCGCGCGCACCTGAGTTTCGTTCACCTGCACGGTGAGCGCGTCGCCTTTGAAAGTGAGCCGCACCGGATACCAGCGATCCTTTTTCAAATCGAGGGGCTTGCGCACGAGCTGCTCCACGGCATCGGCGTTCTCGCCGCGTGCGGGATTGCGGGCGATCTCGATCAATTTGCGCGAGACGACGATGCGGAAACTGTGACCCGTGTCGCCAGCTTCGACGCGCAGCGAGATGCGGTTCGCACCGTTGAGATTCATTTCAAAATCGAGCGTACCATCACCAATCGCGCACGGCGCGCGCATGCCGGCTCCGTTCTTTGCATTCGGCGTCTCGGCACCGAAAAGGCCACCGTCGCGTGCAGTCCATTTTCCAAAGGGTGTGCTCCACGGCTTCGCGGGCAATTGCGCGAGCGGCTCATCCAGCACCACTTCGCCCTGCACGGCAGGAAGCGTGGCGGAGTGAGCCTCCTGGATTTCCACCACCGGCGGCAACTCGCGGCTGTAGCCGCCATTGCGGTATCTGACCAGTAGCGCGCGGAGTTCCTTCACAATTTCAGGGTGCTGCGCGCCCACGTCCTTTGTCTCTGCGGGATCTTCCTGCGTGTTGTAAAGCTGCTCCCGGAATTGATCCGCGTGCGCCTTGCGCGCGCCGGGTTTGATTTCATCCACCGGCACGCCCTCGATCCATTTCCACGGGCCCTTGCGAATCGCGAAGACGCCGTCGGAACTGTGCACGATCATGTCGTCCCGGATCGGCTTCGCCGGATCGCCGAGGATCGCGGGGAGAATGTTGCGGCTGTCTTCCGCTGCCTTCGATGCCGCGGGCAATTCCTCGCCCACAATCGCCGCAGTCGTCGCAAGGATGTCCGCGAGACTCACCATCTCCTTGCTCACCGTACCCGCCTGAGCGTGCCCTGGCCACCGCACGATGAAGGGCACCTTGAAGCCGCCCTCCCACACATCGTGCTTGCCGCCGCGCAAGCCGGCATTCACCCGCAGCCCCGCCTTGAACGCTGCAGTCTGCAGCAGCTTCTCATTCTCCGGCTTGAAGACGCCGCCATTGTCACTGGAGAAAATCACAAGCGTGTCCTTCGCGACACCCATCTGGTCGAGCGTGTCGAGCACGCGGCCCACGCTGCGGTCGAGTTCGTGGATCCAGTCACCGTAAAGTCCCGCGCCGCTTTTGCCCGCGAGATCCGTGTCGGGTGTCACGGGATTATGCACCGCGACGGGCGTGAAATAGACGAAGAACGGCTTGTCCTTCGGCTGCTGCTGCATCCACGTCGTCACCTTGTCGGTGAGCGTTTTCATCACACGCTCGTTCCTCCGGCGCGGTGCGTCCAGTTCGAGGATCTTGCCCGCTCCGCGACCACCTTCAGTATCCTCCGGGTCGTACGTTTTCTTGAAATCATCCGAGTCCGGCACCGGCCCTGCGATTTTCATGTTCGCGGGAATTTTTCCCGAACGCAGCCCATAGACAAAACGGTTCTCGACGAACACACCCGTGAGGTCCCCGTGATTGCTCGGCACGCCGAAGTGGTAGTCGAAGCCGATGTCGAGTGGTCCCGGCGAAAGCTCAGCCGAGTAATCGGGCCGCCACTTGGGCGAATCATCCGCAGTCCCGTAGCCGAGATGCCACTTGCCCACCGCGGCAGTGGAGTATCCGTGCCTTTTCAAAAGCGACGCCATGTTCAGCCGAGTCGTCTCGATGTGCAGCGGCGCAAATGTGCTCAGCACCTCGTGCTTCAGCGAAGTGCGCCAGCAATACCGCCCGGTGATGAGCGAGTAGCGCGTCGGTGAGCACACGGATGACGTCGTATTTGCATCGGTGAAGCGCCGCCCTTCCGTTGCGATGCGGTCGATGTTCGGAGTCTTCACGAGCGCCGGATTCGCCCCGTAGCATCCCGCGCTGCCATAGCCGTAATCGTCACTGAGGATGACGACGATATTGGGCGGACGATCTGCAGCCAAAGTCATCGCACAGGACAGAATAAAGATTGCGCAAACCGCCGAAAGCGAGCGGTGCAAGAAATTGGGGGGACTTGTTTTCATGCCGAGGTAATAGCCGCAGCGAGGCGAATCGAGTCAGTCTTTTTTTCGAGGAAGCCCTGCCCGCTTCTCCTCGCCTGCCCCCGCCGCACCGCACGACACAAAGGTTACGCAAACGATGCTGCGAAGCGCTCGCGCTGGCGCGCAGCCATCCAGAGGTTGATCTCGTCGAGCGATGCGACAGGGGCATTCGTAAAAGGCTGGGTGTGCAGATAGCCATCGGGGCCAAACTCGGGCGTCATCGTGATCACTTGCTCGCCGGCTTCCGCCTTTGCGCGCCAGACCGCGTCCCACCAGCGCTCATGCGCAGCGAGTGCGTCGCGGTATTCCGGAGCGGCGGGATGCGGGACTTGCGGGCCCTGATCGTAGCCGATGCGCGCGTGGATGTGTTTTGCGCGTGAGGCGAATAGAGCGAGCAGTCCCGGCTCTTCGTCGAGCACCAGCCGTTCGCAGACGCAGCACCAATGCGAAAAATCGCACGTGAAGCGCAGCGCCGGAAGTTGCGTGAGCAGTTCCACAGAGATCCACGGCGTGAAAGTTGATCGGCTGCGATGCGTCTCGAAGCTCACTTCGACGCCAGCCTTTTCCGCAATCTCCATCGCCTGGCCGAAGAACTCGACACTCAGCGCCACCGGCCAGGCATCGCACCCGCCAAGCACCGTGAGAAAAAGGGGCTTGGCTTCCAGCGAAGCCTCGGCCTTGCGTGCGAAATCATCCAGATGCCGCGTCAGATCGCGTGTCTCGGGTACGTAGCTGCCGCCAGTGGTGATCTCGGCGATGAAAGGCACGCCCGCATCGCGCAGCTTCGCGGAGAAACCGTCTTGTACCGGACCCTCGATGCCGTCGAATTTTCCAGCACGGCAGTCCCCGAGCGCGGCATCGACGTCGAAGCCATTCGTCCACAGCGAGCGAAAGAGGAGAAGTCGCGGCATCATGCAGAAAGGGTGAGGGCCACGCGGAATCCGAGATTGTCGCGGCACGTGTCGGGCGGGAGCGCATCGCGACTCGCGCTGCGCAGGAGGCGCGGCAGCAAATCCCATGAGCCTCCACGGATCACTCGCGGACACTCGTCCATTCCCTTCCGCGGGGATCCGTCGAGTGCCGCACCTTCATGCGAAGGATGCCATGCATCCCCGCACCACTCGGCCACATTTCCGTGCATGTCGCGGAGCCCCCAAGCATTGGCTGCAAAAGCGCTGACCAGCGTGCGCCGACCGGGACCGACCCGCTCGCCAGACTCGTTATAGTAGTAGTTTGCCAAATCATGCGGAAGCGCATCGCCGCAGGAGAAAGGGGTATCGCTCCCGGCGCGACATGCGATTTCCCACTCGCATTCACTCGGCAGCCGCCACGCATGCCCGGTGTGTGCACAGAGCCACGCGCAGTAGGCATTCGCAGCGTGCCAGCTCACATGGACCACCGGCAGATTCACAGGCTCGGCAACATGCCCTGGTGCGAAGGAGGCATAGTCACGTTCAGTCACCGGGTCGCATGCGATGGCGACTGATCGGGGAAGTGTGAATTCGTGAAGCGGGCGCTCGGTCGCATTGGCAAAGCGATCAGGGCCGCGCGTTCCGACCCGGTGCAGGCCGCACGGCACTTCGGAGCAGCGGATATTTCCAAAAATGATCATGCCTGCGAGCGAAAGCATCGCGTCAGACTTCCGGGCGCTGCGCATCCGCGGGCGCGCGGTCGAGCGTGGGCCATGTCCCGCGAGCGCGCGCTGCGAGGTAGCGCTGGAAGAGCCAGATCGGCATTTCCAGATGGCTGAGCCGCCCGCGCTGGAATCCGGTCGCGTAGTAGCTCCGCTGCACCCCGACGCACATTTCCATGTCTTCAAGGTGAAAGCCCACGCTCGCAGCCGTGCCGCGCGCAAGCCGTTCGGCGAAGTCCGGCAGCGCTGCAGCCGCACGCGGGACGAGCAGTGTTGTGAGCAGTTTGTGGTGATGCGGACCCTCGGGCTGGATGCGGTACCAAATGAGGCAGTCGGGCACGTATGCGATGAGCCAGTGCGGCGAGCCGAGCGTGAGGCCCCACTCCGATCGGTCGCGTTCAGCGAGCCCGGGAATCAGCGGGAAAATTTCGCGCGCACGACCGGATGAATCGGCCTCGGCGATCGCAGCGCGTTCCTTTTCGCCGTAAGGCAGATGGCAACGGATGAAGTGCGCCTGCTCCTGCCGCGCCCAGGTGCCGCGCGCGGGCATGAGCGGCTGGAGCGAACGCACGTGTGCACCGACGTGATGGTAGGACTCCATGAAGTTCTCCGTGATCACCTTCCAATTGAACGGGCATTCCCATTCCCGCGCATCGACTACGACGAGATCCTGGCTGCTCCACTTCGCGAGATGCGCTCCGAAGCCGCTCCATTGCTGCGCGGGGGTCTGCGGTGCAGCGCCATCGAGATTGACGAAAACGAAGCCGTGCCAGACTTCGCTGCGAAATTCCCGCAGGCCCCATTCGCCACGCTCGAAGCCGGCAGCCTCCTGCATCTCGGGACACGCCTTCAGCCGGCCATCGAGCTCGAACGTCCACGAGTGATACGGGCAGAGGAAAAGACGGGTGTGCCCGCTGCCTGCCGCGCCTTCGCGTGGTTCCGCGGGCGTGTGGCCAAAGCCGGGCGGCATGATGTCCATGCCGCGATGCGGGCACGCACGCGAGAGCACGCGGATGCGAGCATCCTTATCGCGCACGATGACGAGCGGTTCACCGAGCAAGTCGAGCGTGAGAAAATCCCCGATGGCGGGAAGCTGCGAAAGATGCGCGATGCACTGCCACTCGGCGCGGAAGACGTGTTTTTCCTCCCAACGATAGAACGCCTCGCTCGTGTACGCGGCGGCAGGAAGCGTGCGACTGCCAGCGAGCGGAAGGTCAGCCGTGGCTTGCAATTCGGCGAGGAGCGCAGGCAGCGCGGCTTCGTCCGCACTGGAATGCGCGACGAGCGTCTGCGGGAGATTCAGCCGCCGGTTGAAATCACAGGCGGCCCGGACTTGTGATTCATCAACGACTGGCATGGGTCACGCGGGCTGAGATTTTCGGTGAATCAAAATCAATCTCACGCCGCGCTTCGGGGTGTGCGCGGACGTAGCTGGCAAGCTCGTGTCCACGCGCGAACCACACGCCGCCCTTCGCCTGCATGGCGCGCACGATTTCCTCGAGCAGCCGCACACGTGAAGGACGCCCGCTCAGCCACGGGTGAAGCGTGAGCACGAAGCAGCAGCCGAAGTCATGCATCGCCTCAAATTCGCGCCACCACAGATCGAACACCTTCGCGCAGTTCTCCGGCATCACGCCCCATGCGGGATCGGCATTGAATGCAAATTGCTCCCAATCCTCGAGCAGCCACTGACCGGGGATTTCTACGAGGCCGTTCTCGTGAAAGTACGGCACATCATCACCCATCGCGCTGGCGCAATATTCGATCCTATGATGTGCGAGCAGCGCTGGCGTCCATGGATTGATCTCGAACCACGGCGCACGGAAGCCAACCGGTCGCCTGCCGGTGTGCCGCTCCAGAATTCCGATGCAGCGCACAAGGATGTCCTCCTCCTCGGCTTCGCTGAGATACGCGAGCTTTTCATGCAGGTAGCCGTGAAGACCAATCTCGTGACCGCGAGCGACGATCGCATCGACCATGCGCGGGTGCTGCTCGACGATGTAGCCGGGAATAAAAAACGTCGCGGGAACTTGGAGATGACCGAGCAAACCCAGCAGCCTCGGCACTCCAATGCGAGGGCCGTATTCGCACTGCGACATGAGCGTGCGGCGCTTGGCGAGTGCGGGATCTTCGCTCAGCGCAGTCGTCTCCCCATCCACGTCAAAGCAGAGCATCGCGGCACAACGCTTGCCTTCGGGCCAGACGAAGCGGGGTTCGGGCATGAAGGGCGCATCATTCGACTTCATCGCCGGCCTCCGTGAGCTTGATGACGGGCAGCTTTTCCTCCTCCTGTTCGGAGACGGGCCCGTGGATGAGTTCGTCGAGCCTGCGTTTTACGGAAAGGAATGTGGGCGTGAGCATCTGGTCCACGCTGCGCGGACGCGGCACGGGGTTCTCAATGATTTCGCGGACGCCGCCGGGATTCACGCCGAGCACCATGATGCGATCCGAGAGCAGCACGGCTTCATCGAGGTCGTGCGTGATGAAGAGGATGGTGACGTTCACCTTCTTCCAAATCTGCAGCAGGTAGCTCTGCATCTTGCAGCGCGTGAGCGCATCGAGGGCGCCGAACGGTTCGTCCATGATCAGAATCTGCGGCTCATTCGCGAGCGCGCGGGCGATGGCGACGCGCTGCTTCATGCCGCCGCTGAGTTCATGCGGGTAGCTGTTCTCGAATTTTGAAAGGCCCACCATTTCAAGCCACTGGCGCGCTTCCGACTCCGCGGCGCTCGTCCCCTGGCCGCGCATTTCGAGTCCGAACATCACGTTCTGCTTCACCGTGCGCCACGGGAAAAGTGTATAGCCTTGGAAGACCATTCCGCGGTCAGGCCCGGGACCACGGATGGCTTTTCCATCGAGCAAAATCTCCCCGCCTGTCGCCTCGTCCAGTCCGGCGACGATGCGGATGAAGGTGGATTTTCCGCAGCCACTCGGGCCGATGATGGTCACGAACTCGCGCCGGTGGATGTCGAGCGAGACATTGTTAAAAACCGTGTGTGATGCGCCATTCCCTCCGAAGTCCTTGCGCAGTCCCTTCACGCTGAGCACGACCGGACGCTGGCGGATTTTCCCGAAACGCGCAGCGACCTCGGGCAACTGTTCGCGGTAATCGGGCAGCGCTAGCGTGTGTGGTGTCATCACTCAGTCTTTCGAAATTTCCGCCACGGGTGCGGCAGGCGGCTTTGGCTTTTGCTTGATGAAGAGCGAGCCGGGTTCGCGGATCCATTCCAGCACCGACCATCGCCCGCCGCCTGCACGGCGCTTCCACGGGAAGAGCACCTTGCCCAGCGCAGCGAGAACCATGTCGCTCGTGAGCCCGATGACACCGATCATGAAAATCGCCGCGTACACGTTGTCGAAGTTCCGGTAGCGCGCCTGCTGATTGATGAAGAGCGTGATGCCCGACATCGTGCCCACGACTTCCGCGACGATGAGGTAAGTCCACGCCCAGCCGAGCAGAATGCGCATGTCCGTATAGATTTCGCTGAGCGAAGCGGGAATCACCACGCAGCGCATGAGCTTCCACCCGCGCGAGCCGAGCGTCTGCGCAGCCTCGATGAGCGCCGGATCCACTTTGCGCACCGTGTTTCCGATCACGAGCACCTGCTGGAAGAATGTGCCGATGAAAATAATCGCAATCTTCGGCCCGTCATCGATGCCGAGTATCGCCACGCACAGCGCACCGAATGCTGGCGCTGGCAGATACCGAAAGAACTCGATGAATGGCTCCTGCAGTCGGGAAAAAAAGCGGTAGGTCCCGCACAGAATCCCGAGCGGCACGCCGAAGATCGATGAGAGAAAGAAGCCCCACAGGATCGTGCGGATGCTGTGGCCGAGGCTTTCATGGAGCCAAGGCTCTCCCTGGAGACGCGGCTCGGTGGTGAACGCGGTGTAAAACGCAATCGCCACCTTGTGCGGCGGCGGCAGGTAGAGCGGATTCACCCGGTCTCCCTCGGGCAACGTGCCGCCCGCCGCGCGGACTTTCTCCAACTCCCGCTGAAAGTCCGCGCGCGGCAATTCCATCTCCTCGACGAAATAATCCACGTCACCCGGAACGGTGACTCGCACATTCGGATGCCACAACCAAGGCACGTAGCTGACCGCGCACCACAGCGCGAGCGGCACGACGAACGACAGCAAGGTGAGCACGAGCCTCCGCCTCTGCGGCAGCTCATTCTTCAGCCCGAGCCAGTCAGCGTTCGCCATGCACTCGTGCGGTGCGGAATTACTTCAGCCCCTCCACGACGGCCGGCAGCAGGTAGCTCTCCGGCTTTTGCGAAACCTTATACACCTTGTTATCGAGGTTGAATTTGTTCCCGACTGCCAGCGATCCGTAGATGGAATCGAGACCCTTGCCCGGCTTGAACGCAACCTTCGCCTCCTTGAGCGTGAGGAAGTGCGTGCCGGGAATGTTGCTCGCATAGTCCGCGACATCGGCACCGACCTTTGCTGCCATGATTTTGATCGCGTCGTCCTTCGTCGCCGGATCCTGAAGGTAGTCCACGCACTTGTAGTAAATGGCCGTGACCTTTGCCCAATCCTCCTTGTTCTTCGCGTAGCTCGTCGGGCTCACGGAGAGCACATCGTAAATCAGGCCCTTCGCCTCGGCGCTGGTGAAAAGTTTCTTCGATCCCGCGACCTGCTTCAGCGCCTGGCCGGAACTGGGATACCACGCGCCGATTGCAGCGACTTTGCCGGAGGCGAGCGTCTGCGGCGTGTCATTCGTCGCGGTCTTCACGAGCTCGACGTCGGACTGCTTCATGCCATTTGCCTCAAGCGCCTTTAGCAGGAGCAAATGCTCCACCAGCGTGACTTCGATGCCGACTTTTTTGCCTTTCAGATCCTTGATTGAATTCACACCGGGCGCACCGATGATCATGTCAGAGCCATCGCTGTAATCGAGCAATGCGATGATCTTGCTCTTCGCGCCATTCGCGCCGTTCACCAGGGCATCGGTGCCCACGACTGCGACTGCATCAATCTTGCCGGCGGCAAATGCATCAAGCGAAGGGAGGTAGTCGAACCAGACAAGTTCGACATCAAGACCGGCATCCTTGAACCAGCCTTTCTGCTTGGCGACTTCGAGCACGGTGTAGCCGGGCCAGTCAGAGTAGCCGATTTTGAGCGTTGCCGCATGGAGCGTCGCCGCGAGGGCGGCGAAGGCGGCGAAGGCGGCGAGGAGTGTGGTCTTCAGTTTCATGTTGGTGTGTTGGTTGTTGGTTTGGATTGCAGGGAAGATTTCAGGGCTCAGAAAAGGCGCGCGTATTTGTCGATCTCCCACTGGCTGATCGTGAGGTGGTATTCCTCCCACTCGGCGCGCTTGTAGGTGATGAATTCGCGCTTCAGGTCCGCGCCGAGCACGCGCTCGATAAACGGATCTTCCTCGAATGCATCCACCGCTTCCGCGAGTGTTTTCGGCAACGGCTGCACGCCCTTCGCGGCGAGTTGCGCGTCGGTGAATTCGTAAAGGTTCTCCGTCTGCGGCGCACCGGGATCGAGTCCTTCGCGCACGCCCTCCAGTCCCGCGGCGAGCACGAGCGCACCGGCGAGATACGGGTTGCACGACGAGTCCGCATTGCGCGACTCGCAGCGGCCGCCGCCCATCGGCACGCGCACGGAGTTCGTGCGGTTATTCGTGCCGAAGCTGTTGAAGACCGGCGCCCAAGAATAGTAGCCCATCGCCCCGCGACGGATGAGGCGCTTGTAGCTGTTCACCGTCGGCGCGAACGCCGCGCAGAGCGCGCGCCCATGCCGCAGGATTCCCGCGATGAACGAGTAGCCGAGCGGAGTCAGCCCGAGGCCGTATTTGTCCGCGTCGCCGGGCTTCGTCTTGAAAAGATTCGCACCGGTCTTCGGATCCGCGAGCGACATGTTGAAGTGCGCGCCATTGCCCGTTTTATCCGCAAATGGCTTCGGCATGAACGTCGCCAGCAGCCCGACATCGGACGCGAGCTTCTTCGCCATCATGCGGAAGAACACGTAGCGATCCGCCATCGTCAGCCCGTCGGCGAATTTGAAGTCGAACTCGAACTGCGAATTCCCGTCCTCGTGGTCGAACGAATACAGATCCCAGCCGAGTCCGTTGATCGTCTTCGCGACCTTGTCCACCAGGCCGAACGCGTCGAAGAACCGCTTCAGGTCGTAGCAGCTCTTCATCAGGTCATCGTCCGGATTCGGCACCAGCAGCTCGCCGCGCTCGCCGAGTTTCAGGAAATACACCTCGCACTCGATGCCGAGATTGAAGCCGAAGCCCATCGCCGCCGCTTCCTCGATCACCTTTTTGAAAACCACGCGCGTGCTGATCGGATACGGCTTGCCGTGGAAGGTATTGTCCGCCGGATACCACATCACCTCCGGCTGCCACGGGAGCTGCACGCCGCGGTCGAGGTCCGGCACACTCGCGATCTCGTCGTCATTCGGCGACTGCCCGAGACCGTCGAGCGCGTAGCCGGTGTAGAGTTCCGAGCCGCGGGCGAAGTCCTCGAAATGCGCCACCGGCACGACCTTGCCCTTCGGACAACCGTGAATGTCCACATACGCGCCGACGCAATAGCTCACGCCCTTCGCGATGAGGTCCTGTTTGATGGCGAGAAGCTCGGTGTCTGATTTCATGAAATGGGGGCGAAGTAGCCGTGCTGGAGCGGCGGCTCTTCTTTCAGCGCGCCGCGGAGTTGGGAGGTGAAGTCCTCCACCATCATCGAGAACAACGCCTTCCCCTTCGCCGCCGAGGCGAGCGACGGCTTGCCCGTCACGCCGTTCTCGCTCGTGCGATTCACCGGATGGGAGAAGAAGAGTCCGCCGGTCCGGTCTTCATCATCCGCTGAGGCAATCAGTCCGGGCCGCACCAGCGCTGGCGCAAGTTCCAGCATGAGCGAGGTCTCCGCGTCATTCGCATGCCAGTCCTCGGCGTCGGCGAAAAACTCGCTCCGCACCCGTGGGCTCACCTCGGCGACGTTTCGGATCGCCACCATCATGTCGTTAAAACGGCTCCGCAGCCTTTCGAGCGCGCACCGCAGCGGCGCGAAATTGGTCACGTGACCATTGATGATGATCAGTCGGCGAAATCCGAAGCCGTGACACCACTCGCCGATTTGCACGACGCAATCCGCAAGCGTCTCCGGCTGGAGCGACACGGTGCCGGGCCAGCGTTTGGAATGGCCGAGCGAGCACCCGTAAGGCTGCGTCGGGAGCACTGGGACGCCCGTCTCCGCACTCACCGAACGGGCGAGCTTCTCCGCCGTCACGCAATCCACCGAGGTCGCGAGATGCGGGCCATGCTGCTCCGTGGCACCCACCGGCAAAATCACCGCATCCATCCCGTCCGAACGCAACCTGGCGATCTCCTCCCACGTCATTTCTGACCAGAGGATGGGTGTGTTTTGCAGGTTGGCGGACATTCCGTTCAAGTGGACGCGCGGCCTTTAGCACGGGTTATGCCATCGCGGTTCGTGCCCCCGATATTTCAAAATTCCCCTCTGAAAATAACCTGCGGGACACCATTCCACACGAACGGGGACCGTAAGAACTTGCGTCCAAATATTCACACGCTGCGCAAATTTCCACAGGCAGTTTGCGCAAAACTAGACGCACTGGAAATCACGACGGTATGAACTTTCCTCTGTTTCTTCTTACTTTTTCTGGACTCCAGCCGCACGCGCACGGTAACTGCTGGCGAACGCCCGACCCGCATGGCCAGCAAACGAAAAAGGAAGGCGACCGCCAGCCGCATCACGATTTCCCTGCCTACCGCGCTCTTCGATGAGCTCGATGCCATGGTGGATGCGCGCGGCTATGCGAGCCGCTCGGAGGCGATCTCGAAGATGATCAGCGGGCAGCTCGTGCAGCATCAGCAGCAGCTCGGACGGCAGATCATGGCGGGGACCATCACGCTCATCTACGACCACGCGAAGAACGGCCTCCAGAGCCGCCTGATGAAAATCCAGCATCAATACCTGAAGGAGATCATCTCCTCGCAGCACGTCCACCTTGAGCACCACCACAGCCTCGAAGTGCTCCTCGTGCAGGGCCCCGGCTACCGGCTGAAGCGCATCGCTGACGCGCTCATCACCTGCCGCGGCGTGAAGCACGGCTACCTGAACGTGACCTCCACCATCCTGCCGCCCATCTACTGATGAACTCGCTCGAATCATCGCTCATCCGCTTCGAGGAAATTGTCCCCGCTGGATCGAATTGGTCCCACGTCCTGAAGCGCGGCACGACACTCCGCATCACGGACATCGAAGGCGGCGCGAATGTCGGCGTGCTGCTCTACAATTTCGAACTCCCCGCCGAGCGGCTGAATCTTCCGGACACGCTGAAATGCCAGCACACGGCGAAGCTCACGAAGGGACACTGCCTCTACTCAGACATGGGCCGCATCCTCGCCTCGATCCCCGAGGACTCGTGCGGCTGGCACGACCCGCTTGCCGGTTGGTCCACCGCGTCGGGCATCGAGAGGAAATACGGCGTGAAACGGTATCAGGAAGCGCGTAACGAGTTTCAACGGAACGCGCACGACGGCTTCCTCACCGAACTCGGCAAATACAACCTCGGCGAGCGCGACCTCGCGATGAGTGTGAACTTCTTCAGCAAGGTCACGGTGGATGAATCCGGTGCGCTGAACTTTCATCCGGGAAATTCGCACGCAGGCGCATTCGTGGATCTCCGCGCGGAGATGAACACGCTCGTGATCCTAAACACCTGCGTGCATCCGCTCGATCCGTCGCCCGTGTACGCGCCCAGACCCGTGCATCTCACCGTCTGGAAATCCCCGCCGCCGGGACCGGACGACCTCTGCCGCACCTCACGACCGGAAAATGGCCGCGGCTTCATTCTCACCGAACGCTATTTTTCATGAGCACACTCACCGAGAGCCCGCTCGATCCCGCGAAGGCGATCTACGATTTCACGCTGCCCGCCGGCGAAGGCTGGTCGCACGAAATCCTGCGCGGCCAGACCTTCCGCATCGTGGATCTCGAAGGCAATCAGGCCGCCGACACGCTCTTCTACAACCTGCACGATCCCGCCGACCGCTACAGCGCGCAGGACACGATTCGCGAGCAGGGCGCGATTTATCTCACCACCGGCACGCCGCTGCTCAGCACGCGCGGCCATGTGCTCCTCACGATCACCGCCGACACCTGCGGACGACACGACACGCTCGGCGGCGCGTGCGCGTGCGAGAGCAACATGGTGCGCTACGACATCGGGAAGCGCTCCATGCACGCGTGTCGCGACAGCCTTTGGAAAGCCCTGCGCGATCGTGGCCCGCAGTGGGAAAAGCGCGACATCGCGAACAACATCAACTTTTTCATGAACGTCCCCGTCACTCCCGATGGCGGCCTCACCTTCGCCGACGGAATCTCCGCGCCCGGCCGCTACGTGGAGATGCGCGCGGAGATGGACGTGCTCGCGGTGATTTCCAATTGCCCCCAGCTCAACAACCCGTGCAACGGCTACAACCCGACGCCCGTGCGTCTGCTGATCTGGAAATAACGCAATGAGCATTCACTGGATCTACCTCATCGTCGCGGCCATCGCGGAAGCGCTCTACGGAATCGCAGTCTTTCACTCGCGAGGCTGGACACAACTTTGGCCGACGGTCGGAGCAGTGGTCGCAGGCATTCTCACGACGGTGCTGCTCGGACTGAGCATGAAAGGGCTGCCGGTCGGCTTGGCTTTCGTGGTCTGGTCGGGTCTCGCTGCGATCGGCACCGTGCTCTACGGAATCACCGCGCTCGGCGAAGCGCGCGACCCGATGCGCCTCGCGCTCATGGGCATGATCCTCGTCGGCATCGTGGGCCTCAAATTCACGTCCACGCACTGAATGAAGCCTTTCACGAAAGTTCTGATCGCAAACCGCGGCGTCATCTCGCGCCGCATCACGCGCACGCTCAGGAAACTCGGCATCGGCAGCGTCGCAGTTTACTCGGAGGCGGATGTGCATTCGCTCCACGTCACCGAGGCGGACGAAGCCGTGCTGCTCGGTCCCGCGCCCGTCGCGGAGAGCTACCTGCGCATCGAAAAATTGCTCGAAGCCGCTAAGCAGACCGGCGCACAGGCGATCCATCCCGGCTACGGATTCCTGAGTGAAAATGCCGACTTCGCCGATGCGTGCGAAAGCGCGGGCCTCGCATTCATCGGCCCCACGCCCGCGCAGATGCGCGACTTCGGGCTCAAGCACACCGCGCGCGACATCGCGGAGAAACACGGCGTGCCGCTGTGCCCCGGCACCGGCCTGCTCGCGAGCGCGGACGAAGCCGTGGTGGCAGCCGCGCGGATCGGTTTTCCCGTCATGCTGAAAAGCACCGCAGGCGGCGGCGGCATCGGCATGCGCGTGTGCCGCAGCGATGCGGAAGTCGCGGAGGCATTCGAGTCCGTCGGGCGGCTGAGCCGGAGCAATTTCAAGGACTCGGGCATCTTCCTGGAGAAGTTCGTCGCGAATGCGCGGCACATCGAAGTGCAGATTTTCGGCGACGGGAAAGGCCGCGTGCTCGCGCTCGGCGAACGCGATTGCTCGGCTCAGCGGCGCAACCAAAAGGTGATCGAGGAGACACCCGCGCCGGGGCTCAGCGAGACACAGCGCGCCGGACTTTTCGCAGCAGCCATCAAGCTCGGCGAAGCGGTGAAGTATCGCTCCGCCGGCACGGTCGAGTTCGTCTTCGATGCGGACACTGGCGCGTATTATTTTCTCGAGGTGAACACGCGGCTGCAAGTCGAGCACGGCGTGACGGAAGAAGTGACGGGCGTGGATCTCGTCGAGTGGATGGTGCGCCTCGCCGCGGGCGACAAGGCATTTTTCGATACGTATTCGCACCAGCCGCGCGGGCATTCGATCCAGGTGCGCATCTACGCCGAGGACCCGAACAAGAATTTCCAGCCGAGCTGCGGCGTGCTCACCGAGGTGAATTTCCACGAGAGCGCGCGCTGCGAGACGTGGGTGGAAAATGGCACCGAGGTCACGCCTTTCTACGACCCGATGCTCGCGAAGATCATCGTTCACGGATCGGATCGCGCGGACGCCATCGTGCGCATGAAGGCCGCGCTCGACGGCACGTACTTCGGCGGCATCGAGTGCAACCTCGCGTATCTCCGCCAGATCATCGCCACGCCGGATTTTGCCGAGGGCCGCATCGTCACGCGGACGCTTTCCGAGTTCGCATACCGGCCCGCGACGATCGACGTGCTCGACGCCGGCGCGCAAACGACGGTGCAGGATTTTCCGGGGCGCATCGGTTTCTGGAATGTCGGCGTGCCGCCGTCCGGCCCGATGGACCCGCTCGCATTCCGCATCGCGAACCGGCTGCTGAACAATCCCGATTCCGCCGCCGGACTCGAGTGCATGATGACCGGCCCGACGCTGCGCTTTAACGCGGCGACGGAAATCGCCATCACCGGCGCGGACATGCAAGCGGAACTGAATGGCGAGCGCATCGCGCGCTGGCAGGCCATCGCGGTGAAGGCCGGCGACACGCTGCGCATGAAGGCCATCGCCGGTCCGGGCGCGCGCGCCTATGTCGCGATTCGCGGCGGACTCGAAGTGCCCATATATCTCGGGAGCCGCGCGACTTTCACGCTCGGAAACTTCGGCGGACACGGCGGACGCGCTCTGCGTCTCGGCGATGTGCTGCATCTCGGCACGAGCAACACCGCGCCCGCCGCAGGCACGAGCGCAGCGGCGGAAATCCAACCCGAATACACGCGCGAGTGGGAAATCGCCGTGATCTACGGCCCGCACGGTGCGCCGGATTTTTTCACCGATGCCGACATCGAGATGCTCTTCGCCACGGCGTGGAAGGTTCACTTCAACTCGAACCGCACCGGCGTGCGTCTCACCGGCCCGAAGCCGCAGTGGGCACGCGCAGACGGCGGCGAGGCCGGGCTGCATCCGTCGAACATCCACGACAACGCGTATGCGGTCGGCGCGATCGATTTCACCGGCGACATGCCGATCATCCTCGGCCCGGATGGCCCGAGCCTCGGCGGCTTCGTGTGCCCCGCGTGCATCGCGGAGGCGGAGCTTTGGAAAATGGGGCAGCTCAAGCCGGGCGACACCGTGCGCTTCCGGCGAATCACGATGGCGGAGGCGAACGCCGCGGAGGTGGGGCAGGATCGAGAGGTCGCCGCGCTCACGCGCATTGCATCCCCGCGAGCCGTGGCGATTTCTTCTTCATACGAGGACGCTGTGCAGTATCGCCTGCCCGAGGAACCCGGCCGCGTCGCCGTGTGCTACCGTCGCGCGAGCGACAAGTATCTGCTCGTCGAATACGGCCCGCTTGTCCTCGACATCGCGCTGCGCTTCCGCGTCCACGCGCTCATGCAGTGGCTCGAGGCAAAGCACGTGCATGGCATCGTGGACCTCACACCGGGCATCCGGTCGCTGCAGATCCACTTCGATTCACGCCAGCTCCCGCTCGCGGAACTGATGGACCTTTTGCTCCACGCCGAGTCGCAACTCCCGGACGTGGACGCGATCGAAGTCCCGTCGCGCATCGTCCACATGCCGCTCTCGTGGGACGATCCCTCCACGCGGATCGCGATTGAAAAATACACGCAGACCGTGCGGCCCGATGCGCCGTGGTGCCCGAGCAACATCGAGTTCATCCGCCGCATCAATGGCCTCGCGAGCATCGAGGACGTGCAGCGCACCGTCTTTGACGCGAGCTATCTCGTGCTCGGTCTCGGCGACGTTTACCTCGGCGCGCCCGTCGCCACGCCGCTTGATCCGCGGCACCGGCTCGTCACCACGAAATACAATCCCGCCCGCACGTGGACGCCGCAGAACGCCGTCGGCATCGGCGGCGCGTACATGTGCATCTACGGGATGGAAGGGCCGGGCGGGTATCAGTTCGTCGGTCGCACCGTGCAGGTCTGGAACACCTATCGCAGCACGCGCGACTTCGAGCCCGGCAAACCGTGGCTGCTGCGCTTCTTCGATCAGGTGCGCTTCTACCCCGTCACCGCCGACGAACTGCTGAAACACCGCGCCGATTTTCTCAGCGGAAAATTCCAGCTTCGTACCGAGCAGACGACCTTCCGCCTCGCCGACTATCAGAAGTTCCTCGCGGCAAATGAGGAGTCCATAGCAAGCTTCCGCAAGCACCAGCGCCAAGCCTTCGCCGAGGAGCGCGACCGCTGGATCGCCGCCGGACAAAACGTCGTCGAGCCCGAGCCCGAAGTCGCCGCGCCCGCCGCCGACATCGAGCTTCCGCCCGGTGGGAGGCTCGTGTGCGCGCACCGTCCCGGCAGCGTGTGGCAGGTCGTCGCAAAGCCCGGCGACGCCGTCGCCGAGGGCGACAAATTGCTCATCCTCGAATCCATGAAAATGGAAACCGCCATCACCGCACCAGCCGGGGGCCGAGTGGATCGCATCCTCGTCACCCCCGGCAAAACCGTCGAAGCCGGCCAACCACTCGCCATTCTCATCGAAGACTGACCTATGCCCGAAAACATCCTGCTCGCCGTCAACGGCACGCTCATGCGCGGCCTCGAACTGAATCCCAACATGCTCGCCGTCGGCGCCACCTTCGTCCGCGAGGACGCGACCGTGCCCGCCTACCGCCTCTTCTCGATCGGCGATCGCCACCCCGGAATGTTCCGCGTCGCAAGCGGTGGCGTCCCCGTCGCGGTCGAAGTCTGGAGCGTGCCGCCGGACGGCCTCGCGTCCATTTTGCTCAGAGAGCCACCGGGACTCAGCATCGGCAAAGTGAGCCTGCTCAGCGGCGACGAATTGCTCGGCGTCCTCGCGGAGCCAATCCTCTGCGAAGGCCAGCGCGAGATTACGAGCTTCGGCGGCTGGCGCGCTTACGTCGCCGGGAAGTAAATAGGGACAACAACGGCATCCTTGGTTGGCCGCGCTTTTTTGCGCGTTGATTCCATTTTCGCACACGCGAAACGGCGGCGGCTGCGTATGGATTGGTTATGAATCCGCCCGATCCGACATTTCCAGCTCCGGGCTCCATCCAGAAGCGCGTCCTGGTCGCAGAGGATGACGACCGAACACGCACGGCACTCGTCTTCCTCCTGCAGCGTCATGGATATGAAGTGGACGTGGTGGACAACGGGCAGGCGGCGCTCGACATCCTGCTCCTCCCGAACCCGCCGCATATCGCGCTGCTCGATTGGGAAATGCCGCTGCTCGACGGGCTTCACGTGTCCGCTGCGGTCCGCAGTATGCCGGCACGGAACTATACCTACATCATCATGCTCACCGCGCATGATCAGGCGTCGGATGTACTGGCTGCCTTCGCCGCTGGCGTGGACGACTTTCTCAGCAAGCCGGTGGACAATGCCCAATTACTCGCCCGCATGCGCTGCGGCGAACGCGTGCTGGATCTCGAGCGGCGCGGCGTGGAGCGCATCGCGGAACTTGAAAAGGCGCTTGATGAGGTGCGCACCCTGCAGCGTCTGCTGCCGATCTGCATGTATTGCAAAAAGGTGCGCGACGATGCGGACTACTGGCACGAGATCGATGCCTACATCCACGTGCAGACCGGCACGGATTTTTCCCACGGGATCTGTCCGGGATGCATGGAGACGGTGGTCCGGCCGCAGATGGGCCAGATACCCGCTGCCGCTACGACGGAGAAAAACGGGTGAACAGTTCGCGAAGACTCTCCACGGAAACCGGCTTCACGAGGTGATCGGCAAAGCCGGCGGCCTTGGTGCGGGCGAGATCGGCCTCCATGCCGAAGCCGCTCATCGCGACAGCCGGCCCGTCGAACTTCCCACGCCAAGCGGTGACGACATCGTGGCCGGTGCCATCGGGCAATCCGACGTCACTGAGCAGCATGTCAAAGACTCCACCGGCAATCGCTTCACCGGCCTCCGCCACGGAGGCCGCCGCCTTCAGACTGTGACCCCAACGGGTTATCAGCCGGACCAGGACATTGCGCGTGTCCTCGTGATCCTCGACCAGCAGGATTCGCAAGGGGCGCACGGTTGCGGACGAAACAGGCGGCGCGATCGTATTTTCCGCCGCGGAGGATTCTGCGAGCGGGAGTTCGAGATGAAAGGTCGCGCCCTGGTTGCGGCCCGCACTCTCCGCCCAGATCCGACCACTGTGTTCGCGCACGAGGAGCGCGGCAATCGAGAGACCGAGGCCGAGACCGCCGAAGCGTGACGAAGCTGCCACACGCCCCTGTGCGAAGGCGGTGAAGAGGCCTGGCATTTCCTCCGGTGTGATTCCGATGCCGGTATCCGCCGTCGAGAGGCGGAGCTGCCCGTTCTCATTCCATGAACGGATGGTGATCCGTCCGCCTTGCGGCGTGAACTTGATCGCATTCTTCAGCACGTTCCAAAACACTTGCTGCAGCCGCACCGGGTCGCCGCTCGCGTGATGCTCGGCGGCATCCAGTGCGACCTCGACGATGATGGCCTTTGCCACCCGGTCACTGCGGAGGATCGCCAGCGCGTGCTCGACGAGCCCATGCACTTCCACCGGCTCGAATCTCAGCGCCAGCTTGCCGTGCGTGATGCGGGTGAGGTCGAGCAAATCGTCAATGATCCGCGCCTCGAGTTCCACATTCTTGCGAATCATCGCGAAATCGTGCCGCACCGGCTCCGGCAGCTCCGGGGACTTTTCCATCTCCGCCGCGAGCACGAGCACGGGCGTGAGAGGCGTGCGCAATTCATGACTGAGTGCGGCGAGAAATTCATCCTTCGCGCGATTTGCAGCCTCGGCTGCATCGCGAGCGGCGCGCAGTTCCGCCTCGCTCTTTTTTCGCTGCGTGATGTCACGCGCGATCTTCGATGCACCGATGATTGTCCCCGTTGCGTCGCGCATCGGTGAGATTGTCACGGCCACGTCGATCCGCTGCCCACCTTTGGTCACTCGGATCGTCTCATAGTGCTCGATCCGCTCTCCGTCGTGCAGACGCCGAAGGATGTCGGTTTCCTCGTGGTGCAGGTCCGCAGGGATGAGCCGGAGGATGGGCTGGCCGACCATTTCCTCCGCTCGGAATCCGAAGATCCTTTCCGCACCGGTGTTCCACGACGTGACGATGCCGAGCAGATTCTTGCTCACGATGGCGTCGTGCGACGATGTCACGATCGCCGCGAGTTGGGAGCGCTCCGCCTCCGCACGGCGAATCTCCGTGACGTCGCGCGTGAAGCAGCGCGTGTGGATGAATTTCCCGTCCTCCCAGTACACGCTGGAATTGATCAGCACGTCGCGCACAGAGCCATCCTTGCACCGGAGCTGCGCGGGATATTCGCTGAGCGTCTCTCCGGATGAAAGCCGTGTGAGGATGTCCGTGATCACCGGGGCCGAAACATGGAACTCCCCGATGTGGCGGCCGATGTATTCCTCCCGCGTGTAGCCGAGCATCGCGAGTTCCATGTCGTTCACCCGCTGCACGCTCCCATCCGGCCCCACCCAGTGCAAGGCCACCGCCGCGTGGTCGAAAAAATCCGACAGCTCCCGCTCGCTGTTCCGCAGGCCTTCCTCCGCCGCGCGACGTTTCGCATCGCTCCGCTCCAGCGCGCGGGCGATCCACCATACGAGGCCTGTGAAAATCACCGTGATCGAGACGGCGAGCAACGCCTCACCCAGCCCGCGCCCATAGTAGCCAGCCTCGCGACCGAGCACAAAGAGCCAGCCGAGCAGCGCCGGGACGAGCAGTGCGGTGGGCAGCATTCGCCGCGCGACGATTCCGCCCGTATTTTCCGCGAGGAAAATGGTCGCATATCCCCGCTGGGACCGTGCGAGCACCAGAGCCGCGCAGAGCATCAGGAATGCAATGACCGTGTGGAGTGCAATCGAGAGGTAGGGAGCGATCCGTGCCGGCATCTCCACATCATAGAAATAGGCGAGGAAGATGAGGAAGGTGACTACGGCGGCTGCCGTGGTGCAGCCTTGCGCCACCCATGTGCCGCGCCGCGTGCGGACATCGATGAAAAGGATCGCCGACCCGAGGAGCATGAATATCAGCGACGAGGCAACCCCCATGCGGCCCGGAAAAGAGCGACCCGCCTACTCCTGCGATTCGGGGAAGAGCGCCTGATCGATCCGGAAATCCCAGCCGGACAGATTTTCCAAAAAAGTCAGCGTGCCGACCACGAGCAGCACCATCCCGCATGCCTGGGCGAATCGCCGCCGGAACCCGCTGCAGTCCTCGTCCCGCAAGATCGCCACCGCAGCCCCGCAAAGCATCAGGCAGAATGCCGTATTCGCCTTCATCGTCACCCATGCGGGGTGGATGCGCTTGAAGGCATCAATATCGAAGACCCAGCCCGCGAATCCGCAAAGCCCGATGGCGAAGGCGGCAAGGCTGAGTATCCGGGAGATGCGTTTCCAATTCATTGCACGTGTCGCGATGCGGGGGAGGCATTTGCACATCTCAGGGCGACCAGCAAACGAAAATGCCGCGCGCGAAATACCGCGCAGAGATTTGCGTTTTTCATACGCGCATCTTTCGCACGCGCTCCGAAGACGGGATGTAAGATTCAACTCTGAACCGCAAGGAACCCAACCACCATGCTCTCCTGGGCCATCACATTTCTCATCATCGCTCTCATCGCAGGGATACTGGGCTTCACCGGCATCGCAGGCACTGCGGTGGGATTTGCCAAAATCCTGTTCGGAGTGTTCCTCATCCTGTTCATCGTCTCGCTGGCGATTGGACGCCGGACTCCGCCAGTCGGATAGGCTTTCATATCATCTTTCAGAATTGAGCGGAGAGATTCGCGCCTCACCAAAGTAGTCCCCGACTTTAGTCGGCAAGAGTGTCCAGAATGGGAAAACCGACTAAAGTCGGGGACTACTTTGCCAAACCGCACCGCCACTAAACAGGCCGGTTCATTCTGAGAAATGGTATCATCTGCCGCGGCGGACGCTTGCAGCATTATTTCAAAACAGGGAACGAGATGCGCGTCACCAGCGCCATGCTTCCGGATTCCTGGTGCTGCGTGATGCGGGCGTGATTTGCAGCAAGAAGGCGCTGCGCCGACCACAGTCCGAGACCGTATCCGCCGCGCCGTGTCGTCACGAATGGCTCGCCCCACCGGGACTTGTCGAGCAGTGAGGTCTTCGGCTCACGCAGCTCAAAGACCACGTCGCCATCTTCGCGCCGCGCGCTCGCAGTCACCTTCCCGCCGGCGCTGAAGGCTGAAGCATTCATGAGCAACTCGCGAAACACTGCCGACATCATCATGGTGTCCACATGCACTTTCTCCGCTCCGAGATTGCCCACCCATTCGACTTCGAGCGGGTGCTTCAGGTCCGACTCCTGATCCTTCCAAATGAGGAACAGCTCGCTCGCCGCGATCGGCGCGGCATCCGGCCTCGGCTCCTGAAAAAGCCCGGACAGCGAGCGCATCTGCCCTCCGAAGGCGCGCACCTGACTGCGGATGCGATCGACACACGCACGTCCCTCCGCATCCGCGACCAGTTCCTGCAGCAGCGCCGTCTCGAGTTCGAGGCTGTTGAGCACATTGCGGACATCATGCGTGTGCTGCCGCAAGAATGCGGCAAGACGGGGCATCGGGATTTGCGTTTCGTCGGCCATCGGTATGAGGAATACGGCACAGCCAGGCCACTTGGCTGCTACGAACTGAATGCATGAACACGATCCTCCTCATCATTCTGGTTCTACTGCTTGTCGGCGCGCTCCCCACGTGGCCTCACAGCAAGCAATGGGGCTATGGGCCAAGTGGCGGGCTCGGGCTCGTCCTCGTGATCATCCTGATCCTCGTGCTGATGGGAAGAATCTGACCGTCGCGCATTCGCGACACCGATGTCGGTTTACGCGACACTTTTCTCCCCGCGCCGGGCGGCCAACAGGGTAAAGCGCGGTTGGCACGGCGTAGGCAAAGACATGGAGGTGCAACCAACCAACACCATGTCACAACTCCCGACTCTTCCTACTTTCACCGCCGCCCCCGTGCTCGTCCCGGATCAGCATTCCGATGAACAGCTCATGGAGCGCATCCAGCAAGGAGACGAATCCGCATTGGCCGACCTGCATCGCCGCCATCATGCGCTCATCCGGACCATCGTCGGTCGCATGATCTACAATGATCACGACGTGGATGACCTCATCCAGGAATGCTTCCTGGAAGTCTGGCGACATGCCGCCAGCTATTGCGTGGAGAAAGGCAACGCACTCGGATGGATCGTCACCCTAGCGCGCAGGCGGACCATTGACCGGATCCGGCGCAAGAGCGCATACGGTCGCGCGCAGGATCGCTTCCGCGAAGATTTCATCGTGCAAGGCGAAAGCAACCACAGCGGCGCGGATGAAGAGGCCGCAAGCAGTGATCGCGCGGCAATCGTCTCACAGCTCATCGCGAAACTTCCTGATGCGCAGCAGCAAGCGGTGCAGCTCGCCTTTTTCCGCGGAATGACTCAACGCCAGATCTCCGCCACGACCGGAATCCCGCTCGGCACGATCAAGACCCGGCTGGAACTCGCCATGCGCAAGCTGCGCTCCTCGGTGCTCGCATTCGGGGAATTGCACGAGCCGATGAGGGACGCCGCCTAAGCGGAACCGAATCCTTTTCCTATGGGGAAGGCTGCCCGTGCCCGTTCCGACGGGCACGGGCAGTCACATTTTTCAGACTGAAAGTCCGAACTGCCGGATCTTCGCGTAAATGGTCGCGCGGTGAATCCCGAGCTGCCGGGCTGCTGCGGCCTTGTTCCCGTTTGCGCGACGCAATGCCTCCAGCAGCGTCTCGCGCTCCGCATCCACAAATGAAACCGGCGACGCGCCCCGCATCGTCGGCACGCGTGCCAGATCGGGCGTCTGGATTTCCCGCGGCAGATGTTTCGAAAGCAATACGGGCCCGTCGCAAAGCACCAGGGCGTGCTCAATGGCATTCTGCAATTCACGGACATTGCCCGGCCAAGGGTAGGCGCGGAGGAGTTCGAGCACCTCGGGATCGATCTTGGTCTGCGCCTTGCCGAGCGGGCCGGCGAAACGGCGCACAAAAGTATCCGTGAGCTTCGCCAGATCCTCGCGCCTTTCACGAAGAGGCGGGATCTCGATCTCGAAGGTCTTCAGGCGGAAATAAAGATCCTGCCGCAGCCGCCCATCCTGCACCGCCAGCGCGGGCGGGCGATTGCACGCGGCGATGAGCCGGAAATTCACAGGCCGGCTTTTCGTCGTGCCGAGCGGACGGTACTCACGATCCTGGAGTACGCGCAAAAATCGCGTCTGCAACTCGACAGGCATCTCCGTCACCTCATCGAGGAAAAGCGTGCCGCCATCGGCCTCCGCGACCATTCCGGGAAAAGCAGTCACCGCGCCGGTGAATGCACCCTTTGCGTAACCGAACAGCTCGCCCTCGATCATGTTCGCGGGAAATGCCGCGCAGTTGAGCTTCACCATGGTCGAGCCGGCGCGCGAGCTGCCCTCGTGAATGCGCCGCGCGAAGACTTCCTTGCCCACACCGCTCTCGCCGGTGAGCAGCACATTCGCATCACTCGGCGCGACTCGGGAGATGAGCTGCTCCAGTTCGCGCATCCGGCGGCTGATCGCCACCGGCGCGAGCTGCTCCTCGGCGGCGCGCAGCCTGTCCTGCAGCAGCGTCTTTTCCTTTTCCAGCACGAGCGTCTTTGCCACCAGCGCCTGCTGCTCCAGCGCGCGACGGCACAGGCTGATGAGTTCCTCCACGGCATACGGCTTCGGCAGAAAATGAAACGCGCCGAGCTTGATAGACTCGATCGCATTCGCGAGCGAATCGTTCGCCGTCAGGATCATCACCGGACAGTCCGGCTTCGCAGCCTTTAATTCCTTCAGCACGTCGAGCCCGTCGGCATCCGGCAGCCCGAGATCGAGCAGCACGAGATCGGGATTCACCTCCGCCACTTTGCGACGCCCCTGCGCAGCATTCGGAGCCACTTCCACGGCATACCCATTTCGCTGCAGCACTGCCGACAATGTCGCCTGCACGTTGCGCTCGTCATCGATGACCACGATCATCGGCATCCGCTCATTCGGAAGGGTTTTCACTTGTGTGCTGACAACCAAAGCGACACGCCGACGGGTGGAAAGCAGTAAATGGAAAACATGGCGACCACGGTGGACAGTCTCAAGGTCACCGTCACGCAGGGGACTTGAACGACACAGGCTGCTCCTTGGAATCCGTCACCACTTCGACCTCGAGCACGGCGACCGCCACCTGCATTCCCAGATAGACGCTGGCCGGCCCAAAAAAGGTCCCGCTCACGGGCATCACACCGCGCGGATGATTGCTCACACCGGTGACGACATGCTGCCGGGAAGTGAGCGTGCCCAGTGTGGGATCAAAACCGATCCAACCAATCTCCGGCAGGTATGCCTCCGCCCACGCATGCGTCGATGCGACTCCGGCTACCGACGCGGGGCAATCGAGATAGCCACTCGCAAACCGCGCCGGAAATCCGAGCGTCCGCAGGCACTCCATGAGCAACGTCGCAAGGTCGCGACAGGAGCCGGATCCCGCTGCCAGCGTCTCACCGGGTGTCTGCACTCCCTTTTCCTCCCGCCGCCGATACCGGATCGAGCGCCAGATTTTTTGATTGATGGCTCCCGCGAGCGCCTCGGCATCGAGGAAAAATCTGGGATTGATCTCCTGCTGCATCCACTCGGCGACACCCGTGGCATCTGCGGGAAAAACGGAAGAGCGATATGCAGCGACGATAAATTCCTCGAGAGGCGAAAACTGCAACGGATACGCGGGGCGCAGCAAAGGACGATCGAGTCGGCGAGGAAAGCCGCGCATCTGCCTCAACAGTAAAGTGCTCGTGATTTGAAGGACGTTCGCGGTGGTAAAGAAATGTGCAGTCGCGACGGAATTCCCAAAGACGTCGCGGCTCCATTCCAAGTCATGGTCCGGTGAAATCTCCAGGGTCATCTCCTCCACACGGAGGTCGTGCCCCTCGCGCGGACGCAATACTATCCGATGCGGACCGAACCGAACCGGCGACGCATATCGGTAAGTAGTCTCATGAGTGATTTTCAGGTAGCGCATTGTTTGCCCGCATTCGCCCCCTTCTTCGCAGCAGCGGGAACCGTTGGCCGCATCGAAGCGGCCGGATCAAACTCCGCCCGCGGGGTTGGCTCCATCAGCACTTCAGCGTACGCGTGTCACTTCCTGCCGATGGGTATAAAGCGGCAAGCTGCGGAAAATCTTCGGCGCGGTGAATGTCCACGAAGAGCGGGAAGGAGACGGATTTTCCGCGCGCCACGAGGAGTTCATTAATAGCGACTTGGGCGACATGGCCGATGTCATCCTGCAACTCCACATCCACCGCGATCTGCTCATCGAGGTCTGTCGAGTCACTGAGGTTGATGATGAAGTGGTTCACAATCGGCACTCATGCATCGCGATGCAGTTCAGGGCTGGTCGTAAGAAACGGTCCTCTTTCATTTACAAGCGAGGAACAGTTTGAGGGAACCAGCGAACCGTCAGGGCGCGAAGGTAAGGTGCCATGCCCATTCACCACTCCACACTCATGATCCTCAAAAACAGAATCCTCGCCAGTGCCCTCATCGCGTTCCTCCCCGCCGTTGCATTCGCACAAAAACCCGCAGCCGATGGCGGCACCCTAGCGATCTACTTTGAAAACGATCTCTTCGGCGGCACCGACCGCTATTACACAAACGGCGTGAAGCTGAGCTGGAGTTCACCGGACCTCGCGCGCTTCAGCGACACACCGTATGCGAGCCCTTTACTCCCGCTGCTAAACAGCATCCCCTTCGTAAATCGGCCCGACTTCCAGAAGAACCTCACCCTTTCCCTCGGGCAGAACATGTACACCCCGGACAATACCGAGACGGCGGCTCCCCTGCCCAAGGATCGTCCCTACGCCGGCTGGCTCTACGGAGGCGTGGGTCTCGTGCTGAAGAATGCCTCGGTGCGCCACACGTTCGGGCTGAACATCGGAGTCGTGGGCTCCTATTCCTATGCGCAGGAGACGCAGCGGATCGTGCATGATGCGCGCGGGCTGAAGTCCCCGAAAGGCTGGGACAACCAGTTGCACAATGAAGTCGGCGTCGTCGGAATTTACGAATACGCGTGGCGCTGGCCGAAGCACGAGAAGCGCGCGGGCCTGAGCTGGGACTTCATCCCGCACATCGGACTCGCGGTCGGAAATGTGTATGACTACGTGAATGTCGGCGGTGAACTCCGCGCAGGGCTGAATCTCCCGGACGATTTCGGCAGCGCGGGCATCTCGCCCAGCTCGACCACTTCCACACCGGTCGAGAACAACCAGAGTGCGCGGCGCGCTCGGAGATTCGACCTCGGACTCTACGTCTTCGGCCGCGCGGAGGGACGGGTCGTCGCCCGGAATATTTTCCTCGATGGAAACACCTTCGGCAACAGCGCGTCAGTCCCCCACCGGTGGCTGGTCGCGGACCTCACCGTCGGTGCCGCGGCGAACTACCACAACACGAAGGTCACGTACGCTCTCACCTATCGCACCGAAGAATTCGTCGGCCAAGGCGGCGGCCAGCTCTTTGGATCGGTCGCTTTGAATTTCGCATTCTGATCCCGGCGGCAGCAGCCGCAGGAAGGCCCCCGCCGAGTTCCAGTGCGAGTAGTCCCCGACTTTAGTCGGTTATCCCATGCCATGCACTCTTGCCGACTAAAGTCGGGGACTACTTTGGTGCGGCGCGAATCTCTCCGCTCAATTCTGAATGATGGTATGACAACCAACCGGATAGGCATGAGTGGAGGCCACACGTATCGTCGCGGCGTCACACGATGACATTGAACGAGATTTCGTGAGCCAATGTTTGGCCTCGCGCCATCCCGTTCATCGGGACACCACGGAAAAACGGAAGTGCCGCGACCCTTGCGGAGTCGCGGCACTGGGAATTTGCGGAGTTACCTTCTTCTCTCCGTCCTATGAAAACAGACCGCGCACGCGACGGCTGGCGGCAACGAGAACGCCTTTCGCACGCGATCCGCCTTCCTGGGCCGCCTCCATGCCATCGGAGGCCAGCTCGCTCGCCTTTCGCAAGGCAGGCGCCGCCAAATCATGCAGGCGATCCTCGATCCTGCCCAGCATCCGCGCGAGCCGGCGCTGTGGCGTCGGCTCGGGGCGCAGCGCGCGCACGAGCAGCGCAATCGCCAGCCCGGTGCCGGCTGCGATGAGAATGGCGGCACTCGGATTGCGGCGCACGCGTTGATCGATATCACCACAGCACTCTGATGCGTGGCTGTTGGACTGGGTGTCTGGTTCGTTGGTCATATGAGGATGGTTCATGGATTTATTCGGCTTTGGTTTTGTTGCGGAGAAGTTCCAGCGCCCTGAAGAGTCCGAGCGAGAGAAGCGCCGGGCGGACGAGCGAAAATGCGACATCCACGGTGGTCGCGACGATGGCTCCGACCGGGAGGAGGTTCAGAAGAACGCCAGCTCCAAAAGCTGTCACCGTCGCGCGCGTCGGCTTCTTTCGTGCGAATTCATCTGCAAGTTCCAAAACGTGATCGAAAGCCGTCTGCGATTTCGGGGAAGTTTCCGTATTCATTTCACCCAACTCATCGCGGCACCATTGGCAGTCGGGCGTATCGGAATGCGAAAAATATTCCCACGCGGACGATCAAGGTGACACCGCAGGCACAGCCACTCCGGTCGATGCAGCGTGAACGTTCGCCAACATCCCACTCAAAAAAAATGCCGGGCCAAATCGGTGTTTCGATACGTCCACTCGACATGCGTATCGCGAACCATCAGCCATGAACTACTCCACTCTCGAAAACCACTGGGACGTAATCAAAGCGCAACTCAAGCAGCGCTACGCGCAACTGACTGATGACGATCTGAAATTCCTCACCGGAAAAGGCGAGGAACTCTTCGCGCGGCTCCGCGAAAAACTTTCCATGTCCGCTCACGATCTCGAAAATGTGATCGAAGAGCTGAAGTCGAGCGCAGGCGGGCGTGTCGAGCAAATCAAGGCCAAGGTCGCCAGCGTCGCACACGACGTCAGCGAAAAGGTGGGCACCGCCATCGATCACGCAAAGACTGCCGGTGCGGCGGCGGTGGATGAAGTGAAAGCGCAGGCTGGCGCAGCCTATGTCGGAGCACGCAAGCAAGTCCGCAGTTTGCACGAAGACGGTGAGGAATTCGTCCGTGCAAATCCCCGTCAATCACTCGTCGCCGCCCTGTGCGCCGGGTTTGTCATCGGACTTTTGGTCCGGCGCTGACTGCCAGTTTGCCTCCCGAAACCGGGACGGAAAGGCCGTCCCGGAACGGGAGCACTGCCCCCGTCACTTTGAAGGCTCGGGAATGCTGAATCGGAATTCGGCACCGCGGCCAAGCTGGCTCTCGATGGAAATTGTCCCTCCGTGGGACTCGATGATTTTCTTCGAGATCGCGAGACCGAGGCCAAATCCGGCACGCGCCGGATCTGCATCGGTCTCCCCTTTTTCAAAAATGCGTTCGAGCCGTTCCGGCGGGATCCCGGGGCCGTTGTCACGCACCCAGCACTCCACACCATTTTCAATCGGCTTCGCGCCAACCTCGATCTCACCGCCGGGTGCAAATTTCACCGCGTTGCCGATCAGGTTCTGCAAAGTGCGCGCGATCAGATTTGCGTCTGCAGTCGCAGTGAGATGGCGCGGGACCGCATTGCCGATGCGGACCTTCGCCGCCTCCGCGACGGGCTGCATATCCTGCAGCAACCGGTGAACAAGAGGCCAAAGATCGATCTCCCGCCGCACGGGAACGAGACCTTCGGGAGAATCCGGCTGTGCATTCTCCTCGATGACACGCCGGATCAGCCCGTCAATGCGGCCCACATTTCGCTGCAAGACCTGGAGCATGTCGCTGCATTGGGAATCGGTGCCGAGTTCGTCACTCAAAAGATACGCCGTGAGCGAAATCGCGTTCAGCGGAGTCCTCACATCATGCATCACAAACGAAAAATATTCATTTCGCCGGCGATGAAGTTCCGCCGACTGCTCCCGCGAAAATGTATCGACCGCCCAGGCGACCGCGTCGTCGATGATGTGATTGATGACACCCCAGTCGTCCGCGCCGAGAAGCATGCCGGACTCCTCGGCAACATCATGCACAGCCGCGCGCAGGATGTTGTATTCGATCACGACCTCCTTGATGTCGAATCCCGCAGCAAGCCTCTGTATTCCGTGCTCGACCGGGCTCCCCTTACCGCCGTGTGAGACTTTCTCATCATGACGCGCGATCGCGAGAATCATCTCGTCGATGAACTGCGGAATATGATCGCGCAAAGCCGGACCATCGAGTTCGGCTGCGCCGGGCAGCGCGCGCACGGATGCATGCCAACACGCAATCAGCGTCGCCTTCTTCTCACGAAGAATGCCGGAAAAGGCAGGAAGCTGAGTAGGCATCATTCAAGAAGCATTGGCCGCCAACCTACGAGACGCCAGCCAGAAGCATGCATGACTACCCCGTTGGTTGACCAAGCGATTATGAAAATAGCCCAGCGATTCATCGCTGGGTTTGGCGTACCCGACAGGGAAAGTCCCGCAAGTGGACGGCAGGAGCGCTTCTTCCGTCCCTGCGGGACTTTGTTCCTTGGGCGCATCCTTTTCCCAGCACTGAAGTGCTGGGCTGTTTTCACCATCATTTCTCGCTCTGCTGCCAACCAACCGGATAGGCATGGAAGCAAGCAGGGCCTTCCTCTCCGCGATCATCGTGATCCCGGCAAATGCGCTTTTCGCAAGACAGGTGCGCCTCGCGGTACCGGGGCTACCGCGTTGCGTCCTTCACCGCTCCCTTGATCTCCCGGCCGGCATCCTTGGCGGCATCCTTGATGTCCCGGCCCGCGTCTTTCGCCGCATCCTTCAAATCCTCGGCAGCGTCGCGCGCCTTTTCCCCTGGCCGACGATCGAGGGCATCATCGACTTTGTCCTTCACCTTTTCACTCGTGGTCTTCTGCTCGCAACCGGCGAAGGCAAGGACGATGGCGAGAGGAATGATGGAATATGATTTCATACTGCCCACTGATTCGCACCACGGCGGAAGTCTGGATGTCTGCAAAAGAATCCCGTTCCACATCGCTGAATTGCATGACCAAACGCCGGACGGGCTCACCTGGAAATCTGCGACCCGGCAAAGTTTGCGCTAAGACTGCTTTTTTTCAGTGGTCAGACCCCTGATGTCCGAACTTATGACCCTCGCAGCAATTGAGGATCGCTATCCCGCAGCCGCAAGAGAGGCCATGCGGATGCACATGATCGCTGCAGGAGATGAGACGGATCTTCCGTCGCTCAAGACGAAGAAGCTCACGAAGTGAGATTTCTGCGGATACAGCGGCCCGCGCCTGCACATCACAAATTTCTCACTAGCTATCTTTTCACGATATGAACTCCCCCTTCGAACTCACCCGCCGCCATTTCCTCGGCCAGATGACCACGGGCCTCACTGGTGTGGCCTTGTCGCGACTGCTTAATGACGCGCTCGCTGCCGCGCCGAATCGGCAGCCGCATTTTGCACCGAAGGCGAAGCAGGTGTTGCAGATTTTCTGCCCTGGCGCGGCCTCGCATGTGGACCTGTGGGACCACAAGCCGATGCTCGATAGGTTCCACGGCACGCCGATGCCGGGCGCGGACAAGGAGGTCACTTTTCAAGGGAAGAATGGCAACCTGATGAAGTCTCCGTGGGCATTTGCGCCATCGGGCCAAAGCGGGAAAATGATCTCCTCGATGCTGCCTCACATGGCGAAGCATGTGGACGACATGGCGTTCATTCATTCGATGGCCTCGCGCACGAACACGCACGGGCCGGGCTGCATTTACATGAATTCGTGCTTCACGCGTGAGGGCTTTCCCAGCGCGGGATCGTGGGTGAGCTACGCGCTCGGCTCGATGAATGACAACCTGCCGACTTACATCGCCATGCAGGACGTGCGCGGCGAGCCGCCGAACGGAAAGGCGAACTGGAGCAATGGCTTTCTCTCCGCCCAGTATCAGGCCGTCTCGATGGCCGCTCAGCAGCCGCTCCGCAATCTCGCGCGGCCCGCTTCGATCACGGTGGGTGAGGAACAGGCCACGCGCGATTTCCTGAAGCTGATCGATGAAGAACATGCCGCACTGCATCCCGGCAACGACGAACTCCGCGCCCGCATGGCCGCCTATGAACTCGCCGCGAAAATGCAGCTCACCGCGCCCGAAGTGAGCGACCTCTCGCGTGAGCCGCAGCACGTTCACGAACTCTACGGCACGAACGACAACAACAAGCTCAAGGCCGCGTACGCGCGCAATTGTCTCCTCTCGCGGCGCTTCCTCGAACAAGGCGTTCGCTATGTGAGCCTCTATTGCGCTTCACGCGCGAGCAACGTGGACGGCCTGCTGAATTGGGACGCGCACAAGACGCTGAAGGCAGACTACGAGCGCCATCTGCCGATTTTTGATCAGCCCACCGCGGCGCTGCTCACGGACCTCAAGCAGCGCGGAATGTTGAGCGACGTGCTCGTCGTGTGGTGTACGGAGTTTGGCCGGATGCCCACGCATCAGGAAGGCACGAGCGGACGCGACCACAATCCCGATGCCTTCACCACATGGATGATGGGCGCAGGCGTGAAAGGCGGCGTGAGCTTCGGCGAGACCGACGACTTCGGTCGCCGCGCCGCCGTCGATGTCACCAGCGTCTATGATTTCTACGCCACCGTCCTACACCTGCTCGGCCTCAATCACGAGAAGCTGACCTATTACCACAACGGCGCAAACCGCCGCCTCACCGACGTGCATGGGCACGTCATTAAGAATATTCTTGTCTGAGGTTTTCGCCGCGAAAGAACTCAGACAACGCATAGACAGAACCTTGGATTTTGATCTTTCCGCCTCTTCCAAACCTGCATGAGAACGATCTTTGAATTATGCGATCTCGTCCGTGAGACTGCTTTCGCCATCCACGTCTTCAACGGACACGGGCACTTGGAGAAAGTCTATGAAAATGCCTTGGCTCATCGTCTGCGCAAACTGGGCCTCAAGGTCGCGCAGCAGCATCCCATTACCGTTTTTGACGAGGACGGCACGATCATCGGCGAGTATTTGGCGGATCTGTTCGTCGAAGACCGTCTAATCATCGAATTGAAAGCAGCCAAAGCCATCGCTGCCGAACACACTGCCCAACTCCTCGGCTATCTCAAATCCTCCCGGAATGAGCATGGCTTGCTCATCAACTTCGGCAGCTACCGCTTCGAGATCAAAAAATACGCATTCTCCCAAAACCCACCTGCGCAATCGCAGACTCGTAAACTCCTCCCCCTCCTCATTGCGTTCTCTGCGTTCCTTTGCGGCAAATCCAATGCCGCCAATGGCATCGCCTTCTTCGAACAAAAGGTGCGACCGGTGCTCGTCGAGCATTGTTACGGATGTCACAGCGCAGAGGCGAAGAAGCTCAAGGGCAACCTTTACCTCGACTCAAAAGCGGGCTGGCAGAAGGGCGGCGATAGCGGCGAGGCGGTGATCATTCCGGGCAAGCCGGAGCAGAGTCTCTTCATCCGCAGCATCCAGCATCTCGAAGCGGACCTGGAGATGCCGCCGAAGAAGCCGAAGCTGCCGGATGCCGTCATCGCCGACCTTGTGACTTGGGTGAAGATGGGCGCGCCCGATCCTCGCGATGGCGCGAAGCTTGAGGCGAAGCGCGGGGACAAAACGTGGTGGTCTCTGCAGCCGCTGCGGAAGGATGAAGGCAGAAAGATGAAGGATGAATCGGTCAGCCGGATCGATGAATTCATCACCGCGCAACTCGCGGAGAAGAAGCTGACGCTGAATCCGCCCGCCGAGCCGCGCACACTCATTCGGCGCATGACTTATGACATGACTGGTCTGCCGCCTACGTCGGAGGAGGCGGAGGCGTTTGTGCGCGAATGCACGGAAGACAATGAGACAAGGAGACAAGGACATGGGGAGAAGGGCGACGTCTCCTTGCCTCCCCATCTTCCTGTCTCCATGTCTTCACCGAAAGCGCGCAAAGCCGTCGAAGCGCTCGTGGATCGCCTGCTTGCCTCGCCGCGCTACGGCGAACGCTGGGGGCGGCATTGGCTGGATGTTGTTCGCTTCGGCGAGAGCAATGGGTTCGAGCGCAACTTTGTCATCGATGACCTGTGGCCGTTTCGAGACTACGTCATCAAGTCGATCAACGACGACAAGCCGTTTGATCAGTTCATCGCCGAGCACCTCGCAGGTGATGTGATGGGCAAAGACAATCCGCAGGTGGAAGTCGGCAGCGCGTTCCTCGTTGCGGGGCCTTATGACGATGTCGGCAATCAGGATGTCGTCGCGCAAAAGAATATCCGCGCAGCCACGCTGGACGATATCATCACTGCGACGAGCGGCGCTTTCCTCGGACTCACGATCAACTGCGCGCGCTGCCACAATCACAAGTTCGATCCCATCCCGACCGAGGACTACTATCGTCTCCGCGCCGCGTTTGAAGGCATCACCCACGGACGACGGGTCGTCGCCTCCACGGCGCAACGCGAAGCCTTTGCCTCGGCAACGAAGCCGCTCGATGACGAGTTGAAGGCGCTGGAAAAGGAACACGACGCGCTCGATAAAGCCATCGAGGCGCGGGCCAAGGAGGTCCTGACGCGGACGAAACCTTTGCGACCGAAGATTGATCCGCAGGGCACGAGTGAGAGCTTTGCGCCGGTCGAAGCGCGGCAGGTAAAGTTCATCATTCAGGGACTCACAAGTGACCATCAGGCGGGAAAGAAGGGCAAGCGACTGGCGGGTGGAGGCGGCAAGCTCACGGAGTTCCAAGTCTGGAGCGCGGATGAACCGCAACGCAACGTGGCGCTCGCCAGCAACGGCACCAAAGCCGATGGCGCGAAGTCCGCCACCGCCGAGGATTTTCCCGAAGCCTACGGTCCGCAATATTGCATCGACGGTGCCTTGGGCGAGGCGTGGTTCATTGGCAATCCGGCTGTGCTCACGCTCACCTTCGCGAAGCCCGAGCGCATTGACCGCATCACGTTTATCAACGCACGCGGCGACCGCAGCATCGACGAAGGCAAAGTGCGCGGCGCCACGCCGTGTGAGTATGAAGTGCAGGTCTCCAACGACGGCAAAACGTGGACCACCGTCGCGAGCGACGAAGGCCGCGAGCCGTGGACGCCCGCGCATGGCATTGCGCGTGCGCGCCGCGTCATCACCACTGCCGAGGAGGAGCAGCAGATCGCCACTTTGGAAAAGAAGATCGCGCAAGTGCAGGCGAAGCTCCGGGCCGTGCCCCCACTGCCGCAGATGTGGGTGGGCAACGCTGCGCAGCCCAGGGAGCAGACCTTTGTTCACAAGGGAGGTGATCCCATGAAGCCCGGCGAAGCCGTCGTGCCCGCGAGCCTCAACGTGCTCGATCAAGTGACGAAGCCCTACGAACTCAATCCCGACGCCCCCGAAAGCGAACGCCGTCTCGCGCTGGCAAAATGGATCACCAGCAGCGAGAACCCGCTCACCCCGCGTGTGCTGGCGAACCGCGTGTGGCAGCATCATTTCGGCACCGGCATCGTCGATACTCCGAGCGACTTTGGCTTTCTCGGCAGCAAGCCCACGCATCCCGAGTTGCTCGACTATCTCGCCAGTCGCCTCATCGCGAATGGCTGGAAGCTCAAGCCGCTGCACCGCGAAATCCTGCTCTCGCAAACCTATCTGCAAAGCGCTGCATTTCGCGAAGACGCCGCCAAGGAAGACAAGGACGCGCGCCTGCTCTGGCGCTTCCCGCCGCGCCGACTCAGCGCCGAGGAATTGCGCGACACGATGCTCACCGTCGCGGGCAAGCTGCAACTCGAGCCAATGGGCGGACCCGGTTTCCGGCTTTATCGCTATCTCGCGAATAACGTCTCGACCTACGTCCCTCTCGATGCGCACGGCCCCGAGACCTACCGCCGCGCAGTCTATCACCAAAACGCACGCGCCAGCGTCGTCGATGTGCTCAACGACTTCGATCTCCCCGACATCGCTTTCGCCGCACCGAAGCGCGCCAACACCACCACGCCGCTGCAAGCTCTCACGCTGCTGAATCACAGCTTCACACTCGACATGGCCCGCGCCCTCGCTGCGCGCATTCAGACCGGCGACGCCGTGACACAAGCATACCGATTCACCTTTCAACGCGAACCCACCGCCAAGGAACATGAGGCGGCGAAAAAACTCATCGCCACCCACGGCCACGAAGCATTCTGCCGCGCGCTGCTGAATGCGAACGAGCTTCTCTATCTCGAGTAGTGCGTCCCTTCGCATTGGTCCTGTCCGACTCCGTTCGTTCGCCATTCGCCGCCTTCCCGTATTCACTTTCGCACCGGAGCCCGGTGCTCGAATCCGGCGAGGAGAGACTGGGGACGAATTCAAACTAAGGAGCAATCCACCCATCGGGTTTTCTCCAAAGTGTCGACAGTTTGAACGATCCCCATGAATCAGATCAAAAAACGGCGTCCAACGAATCCCAAGCGAAACCTTGCCCTGGAGGCAGCCTCGACCCTGCGCAAGGAAATCATCTCCGGCGCGTACCGACCAGGCGACTCCCTCGCGGAGCCTGTGCTGGCCGAACGCTTCGGCGTAAGCCGTGCGCCGATTCGGGAGGCGCTCATCGAGTTGGAAAGGGAAGGACTCGTGCAGTTCGAGACGACGGGTCGGACGCGCGTGCGTCCACTTACCGAAGAGGATCTCATCGAGATCGTGGACACGCGCATCGCGCTGGAGGCGATGGGTGCGCGACGCGCGACTGCGGGCTGGACGGCTGCTGACTCCCTCTGGGTCTCGAAAAACATCGCAGCGCAATCGAAGGCGTCCACGGTTGCCAAACTGACCGCGCTGGATGTCGAGATGCACGAATACATCATGATTCGAAGCGGCAACGAGCGCCTCGTGGGGCTGTGGGAATGCATCCGGCCTCAATTTCAAATGTGGCTCGCACACACGCACAGGCTGCAGGCAACGCTGAAGTTTGAACCGCGCATGGTGACGGTCGATGCTCACCGCAAACTCCTCCGCGCAATCGAAAGCGGAGATTGCGAAAGAGCCGCGTCTGCCATGTCCGCGCATGTTGCCGCCTGGCATGAGTGGCTGCCATCGACGTTTCCGTTGAAAGCTGAACGACGCAAACGACGCGTGACCAAGTCCGTGTCGCTTTTCGTCTTCGCCGCATTTTTTACGCTGTTTGCCACCCATCCTGCTGCCACGGCCGCGAAGGAGACGGATTCGGTTTTTTTTGAGAAAGAGATCCGCCCCATCCTCGCGGATCGTTGCATCTCGTGTCACTCCACGAAGAAGCAAAAGGGCGACCTCGATCTGGAGCGCTTCACCTCGCTCGATCAGATCAAGAAGGAGCCGATGATCTGGCTGAGTGTGCAGGAGCAACTCGCGAGCAACGAGATGCCGCCGAAGAAGGAGCCGCAGTTGTCGGCGGAGCAAAAGACGACCCTCGTGAAATGGGTGCAGGCAACGCTCGACGAAGTCGCGCTCGCAAATGCCGGGGATCCAGGGCCGGTGGTGATGCGGAGGCTCTCGAACATGGAATACACTTACACGGTGCGTGATCTCACCGGCGTGACTTCACTTGATCCGGCGAAGGAGTTTCCGGTCGATGGCGCAGCGGGTGAAGGCTTCACGAACGTGGGCGCGGCCTTGGTGATGTCGCCTGCATTGATCACGAAGTATCTCGATGCAGCGAAGGACATCGCGAGTCACGCGGTGCTCACGCCTGATGGCATTCACTTCTCACCGAGCACGTCGGCGCGTGACTGGACGGATGAGACGCTGGCGAAGATTCGCGCGATCTATGCGCGGCACACGTCCGCCGGCGAAGGATCGCAAACCGTCGCACAGGGCATCAAGCTCGACACCGGCACGGGCAGTGGCCACCTGCCGCTCGCGAGGTATCTCGATGCCTTGCAAGGTCGCGCGAGCAGCGAGGGCCTGAGCCCGAAGTATCTCGGCATGCTGCGCGTGGCGCTGACGAGCACGCAGCCCTCCGTGCTGCTCGATCCGTTGCGCGCGAAGTTCAAGGCGAAGCAACTCACCGCCGCCGACATCGAGCCGTGGCAGAAGGTGCTGTGGCGCTTCGCGAACATCGGACACATCGGCAAAGCGAATGGCCCGAAGGCCTGGCAGGAACCGGTGACGCCGCTCGTCCCGCAGCAGGAGTTGCGCGTGAAGCTGAACAGCGATGGTGACACGACCTTGTATCTCAGCACTGGTGATGCAGGCGGCAGCGAAGGTGATGAAGTCGTGTGGGAGAATCCGCGGATCGCCACGCCAAAGAAGCCCGACATGCTTCTGGGCGCGAGCCTTCGCAGTCGCGCCTCCGAGGTCGTCGAGTTTCATGTTCCAGCCGCGCTCGCGAAAGGCACTGAGTTCGTTGTCAACGGCAGGCTCGCCGCAAAAGGCGAGGGCAGCGTGCAGATGCAGGTGCTTACCGAAAAACCTCCCGCAACGCAGGGACTCGTCGCTGGCAGCTTGCAGACCGGATTGAAGAACGGCAAGTGGAGCGACAACAACCTAGTCACGCAGCACAGCGCTCCGATCATCGTGAACGACGGCAGCGAGGCTCGGAAACATTTCGAGACTGCGTTCGATGATTTCCGCGCGCTGTTTCCGATTGCGCTCTGCTACACGAAAATCGTGCCTGTGGATGAAGTCGTCACGCTGACGCTCTTCCATCGCGAGGATGATCAATTGAAACGCCTGATGCTCGACGAGGCGCAATCAGCCGAGCTGGACCGCATGTGGAATGAGTTGCGCTTCGTGAGCGAGTCGCCGTTGAAGCAGGTGGATGTCTTCGAGCAGCTCTGGCAATACGCCACGCAGGACGCGAAGCCGGAAGCCTTCGAGCCGATGCGCGAACCGATCATGCGCGGCGCGGCGGAGTTCAAGAAGCTGCTCGTCGATGTCGAGCCAAAGCATGTGCAAGCCGTGCTCGACTTTGCCCAGCGCGCCTGGCGTCACGCGCTCACCAGCGCCGAGCAAAACGAACTGCGCGCCCTCTATCAAAAGCTGCGCAGCCAGGAACTGCCGCACGCCACGGCGGTGCGCATGTTGCTCGCGCGTGTGCTCGTCGCGCCGGCCTTCCTCTATCGCGGAGAGAAACCCGCGCCAGGCCCAAAGGCCGCGCCTGTGAATGACACCGAACTCGCCACGCGCCTGAGCTACTTCCTCTGGTCCTCCGCGCCCGACGATGAACTGCGCGCGCTCGCCACATCGGGCAAACTGCATGAACCCGACATCCTCGCCGCACAAGCGCGCCGTATGATGAAGCACGCAAACGTGCGCCGCCTCGCCACCGAGTTTGGCTGCCAGTGGTTGCATGTGCGTGATCTCGAAACGCTCGATGAAAAGAGTGAGCGTCATTTTCCCACCTTCGTCTCGCTGCGTGGTGCGATGCAGGAGGAGGCGGTGCGGTTTTTCACGGATTTGTTTCAAGCTGATCGTTCCGTGCTCTCGCTGCTCGATGCGGATTACACGTTCGTCAACGCGGACTTGGCCAGGCATTACGGATTAAAGGCAGAAGAATGGGGGCAGACGAATCCATCTGAGCATTCTCCTGCCCCCATTCTTCTGCCGTCATCAGACTGGAGGCGCGTGGACCACATACGAGAACAAGGGCGCGGCGGTCTCCTCGCATTTGCCGCCACGCTCGCGAAGCAAAGCGGCGCGTCGCGCACCAGCCCGATCCTGCGCGGCAACTGGCTGAGCGAAGTCGTGCTGGGCGAGAAACTCCCGCGCCCGCCGAAGGGCGTTCCCGTGTTGCCAGAGGAGGCACCGCAAGGCCTGACCGAGCGGCAGCTCATCGAGCGGCATAGCAGCGATGCGAAGTGCGCTGGCTGCCACCAACGCATCGACCCCTTCGGCTTTGCGCTGGAAGGCTTCGATGCCATCGGCCGCGCCCGCAGCAAGGACACCGCCGGTCTCGCCATCGACACCAAGGCGAAGCTCCCCGACGGCACCCAACTCGAAGGACTCGACAGCCTGCGCTCGTATCTCGTGAACACGCGGCGCGACGATTTTCTCCGCCAGTTTTGCCGCAAGCTCCTCGGCTACGCGCTCGGTCGCAGCGTGCAACTCTCGGACAAGCCGCTCATCGAAACCATGCTCGCGAGGCTGAAGGAAAACGACTGCCATATCGGCAGCGCCATCGAACTCATTGTGCGCAGCCCGCAGCTCCGCGAAGTGCGCGGACGCGACTTCCAAGTAAACTAACTTGACTAAGCAGTGCCAGACCGGACTGTTTGACCGTCATGACCACGATCACCACCCACGAAGCCAAGACACACCTTTCTCGCTACCTCGCCGAAGTCGAGAACGGCAAAGAGTTCATCATCGCGCGCGGCAAGTTAGCCGTCGCCATGCTTGTGCCGATGAAGAAGCAGAAGCAGAAGCCACGTCCGAAGGTGGGGGACATCAAAGGCGAGCCCTTTGAGTTTCCCCTGTCAGCATTCGCACCGCTAACCGATAAAGAACTCAAGGAATGGGGGCTATGAAATACCTGCTAGACACCTGTACATTCCTCTGGATTTCCCAGCAGACATCCATGCTGTCTCAAGCAGCCGTTGCCATCATCAATGATCCCTCAAACGAACTGCATGTGAGCGATGTCAGTGTTTGGGAGGTCGTAATGAAACACTCCGCAGGCAAGCTGCCGCTGCCCGACGAACCGAGAACTTGGATTCCCGACAAGTTTTTCCACCACAAGTTCAAGTCGCTGAGTCTCGAAAAATCCGCCATCTACCGCAGCGGTGAACTGCCCAGAGTTCATCCAGACCCCTTCGACCGTCTTCTCGCAGCCCAGGCCATGGAAGAGGGCATGACCATCCTTTCGCCAGACACGCCACTCTCGTTGCTCGGCGCATCCCGAATTTGGTAAATCAATCATCAGCTCCATCATGAAAACACATCACTACTCACGCCGCGCCTTCCTGCGCGGAACCGGTGTCCTCATGGCCTTGCCCTGGCTCGAATCCTTCAACGTCTGGGGCGATGAGCCGAAGAAGAAACCAGCGAGCGAAGCACCCGTGCGCTTGTGCGTTACGTTCTCGGGCAATGGCTTCCAGTCGAAGGAATGGTGGGCGAAGGGCGAAGGCAAGGCGATGGAACTGGGGCGAGTGCTCGCGCCGTTGAACGAGTTCAAAGACAGGCTGCTCTTCGTGCGCGGCCTTTATCACGAGGAAGCGCGCAAGGGAAACATCCACAGCTCGCAGACCGGCAACATGCTCTCCGGCGCGCCCATCGCGAGCGGTGGTGAGATTCGGTCGGGCACGAGCTTCGATCAGGTGCTCGCGCAAACGTATGGCCGCAGCACGAAGGTGCCGAGCATCGTGCTCGCGTGCGAGAAGTCGAACCCGTCGGTCCACAAGAACTACTCGATGCTCTACAGCTCGCACATCTCCTGGAGTTCACCGACCACACCCACGCCGCTCGAACTCTACCCAGCGCTCGCCTTTGATCGCCTCTTCAAAGACGACGCATCACCCGCCGACAAGAGCGTGCTCGATGCCGTGCTCGCCGACGCGAGCGACCTGCGCCGCAGCATCAGCGCGAACGATCAGCGCAAGCTCGACGAGTATCTCGAGTCCGTGCGCGACGTGGAGAAGCGCATCGAGAACGCTGGCAAGCGCGGCGAGCTGCAAGGCTGGCGTCCCACGCTCGACAAGCCGAACATCCAGCGCCCCGCCGACGGCATCCCGCAGGACATCGGCGAGCACATGCGCCTCATGTGCGACATCGTCGTGCTCGGCTTCCAAACCGACACCACGCGCATCACCACGCTAAAGCTCAACAACGACCACAGCGCTTTGCGTTTCCCAAATCTACCAAGCGTGCAGCAGGCCGGCCATGGCATCGACTACATGATCCATCACCTGCTCTCGCACAGCGACGGCGAGGACTTCCTCAAGGTGAACCAGTTCTTCATGGAGCAGCTCGCCTACCTCGCCAGTAAGCTCGACGCCATCCAGGAAGGCCCGCGCACGCTGCTGGACAACACCATGCTCATGCACTGCTCCAGCATGATGGCCGGCGCGAAGCACAACAACGACGAGCTGCCGATCATCGTCCTCGGTGGCGCAGGTGGACGTTTGAAAGGCGGCCGCGCCATCGACTACACCGGCAAAGCCGAGCGCCAGATGTCCCGTCTCTTCCTGTTCATGATGGACAAGATGGACGTGCGGCCAAAGACCTTTGGCGACGCGACGAAGATGCTGGAGGAAGTGTGAGTCGTCCGAACTTCACAGGGGCCAAGCCGCTCGTGGTATTCGCGGCGCTGCTCGGCATTCCGCTGGATGCCGCAGTCGCTGCAAGCCCGGCATCTGAGGCGAATGCCTACTTTGAATCCAAGGTTCTGCCGCTACTCCAGCAGCGCTGCTATGAGTGCCACTCGCACGAAAAGAAAATCAAAGGCGGCCTCGCGCTCGACTCGCGGAGCGGCTGGGAGAAAGGCGGTGACAACGGCCGGGCGATCGTGCCCGGCGACTTGGAGAAGAGCCTGCTGATCAAAGCGGTGCGTCGTGTGGATGCGGATATTGAGATGCCACCGAAGACCAGGTTGCCCGCCGCGGAAGTCGCGATTCTCGAACAATGGGTGAAGCAAGGCGCGCACGATCCGCGCGTGGGTGATGTCGCGAAGAAGGCGCGCGTCATTGATGTCGAGGAGGGGAAGAAGTTCTGGGCGTTTCGAGCGGTGGCCGATCCGGCAGCGCCGCAGGCGAAGGATGCGTCGTGGCCGCTCGATCCGGTGGACAAATTCATCCTCGCGAAACTCGAATCCGCGTCGCTGCATCCCGTGGCAGATGCGGACCTTCACACGCTGCTGCGCCGCGTCACTTTCGATCTCACCGGCCTGCCGCCGACGCCTGCGGACATCGCGCAATTCGAGGCGGACTGCCGCGAAGGTTCGACATTCGTCATCCGTCATTCGGCATTGGCGAAGCAAGTGGATCGCCTCCTTGCCAGCAAAGCCTTCGGCGAACGCTGGGCGCGGCACTGGCTCGATCTCACGGGCTATGCGGACATGATCGGCACGTCGAACAGCGTCTTCGCCGAGCACGCGTGGCGGTATCGCGATTACCTCATCGCCGCGTTCAATGCGGACAAGCCGTTCGATGAATTTGTGCGCGAGCAGATCGCGGGCGATTTGATGCCTGCCAGTTCCACGGAGGATCGCGCGCAGAAGATCACGGCCACCGGCTTCCTCGTGGTGGGCGATTGCGAGATCGTGAACCCCGACAAGGCGAAGATGGAGACCGACCACATCGACTCGCAGATGATCAAAATCGGCAGCGCCTTCATGGGCATGACGCTGGGCTGTGTGCGCTGCCACGATCACAAGTTCGATCCCATCGGCACAGCGGACTACTACGGCATCGCGGGCATGCTCCGCAGCTCGCCCTCGACGCGCAAGATTCCCTTCGGCGTATGGAGCACCCTCAACACGACCGACCTGCCCGAGACGCCAGCGCAACTCGCCGCGCGCCAGAAACTCGAAGCCGGGCACGAGGAGAAACTGTCGGGAATGAAGGCGGAGCAAACCAAGCTGACCGCCGAGAAGAACGCAGTGTCCGCAGAGCTTGCGAAGGCCAGCACTTCAACAACCGCCACTGCGTCCGCCGCATTAGCCCCATCTGTCCTATCAATCCCATCCGACACTGCCAGTGCCGACAAAGACGCACTCACCAAACGCCGCGATGAACTCACCGGCAAACTCAACAAGCTCGCCGGCGAGATCCAGCACGCCGAGTTTTTCAAAGACAAAACGCCGAGAGCCTTCGCCATGCACGACGGCGACCAGCCCGCCGACATGCCCACCTACATTCGCGGCAATCCGTATGCACCGAGCACGGTCGTCCCCCGTGGCGCAGTGCGTGTGGCGTCGTGGGAGAAGTTTTCGCCAATCCCCGCGGGCCAAAGCGGACGCCTGCAACTCGCCGACTGGCTCGCCGACAAACGCAACCCGCTCACGGCGCGCGTCACGGTGAATCGCATCTGGCAAAAACTTTTCGGCGAAGGCCTCGTGCGCAGCGTGGATTACTTCGGCGCGCGCGGCGAACTGCCATCGCATCCCGAGCTGCTCGATCATCTCGCCACGCGCTTCATGCGCGGCGGCTGGTCGCAGAAGCAGTTCATCCGCTCGCTCGTGCTCAGTCGCGCGTATCGCACGGGCAGCGCCAACGACGCGGTCGCGATGAAGACCGATCCCGAGAACCGCCTGCTCTGGCGCATGAACCGCCAGCGGCTCGATGCCGAGGCCATCCGCGATGCGCTGCTCGCCGTGAGCGGCGAACTGAAACCCGGCAGCGGCGGCCCCGCCCTCGTGCTGGAGAACGTGGAGAACTGCGGCGCGCTCGTGCAGAAGGGCGTGAATCCGCCGAGCTACGCGCACAAAGTCCCGCGCCCGTCGCAGGAGTTTGAACGCACCATTTATCTGCCCGTCATGCGCCTTGGAACCACCAGCGCGGATCGCCTGCGCGGCGTGTTCGATTTCGTCGATCCCGCACAACTCTCCGGCCAGCGCCCGCAGACCACCGTGCCCACGCAGGCACTGTTCCTCCTGAACAACGACACCCTGCGCAAACGCTCCGGCGCACTCGCGAAGCAACTCACCGACACGCACCGCGATCGCGACGCGCGCCTCGCCGAACTCTGGCTCCGCGTCTTCAGCCGCCCCATCACCGGCGCCGAGCACGACGACGCCATCGCCTTCCTCGACAAACTCGCGCCGCTGCTCAGAGGCCGCGCCACCGCCGAATCGCTCGCCTGGCAGGAGCTCTGCCACAGCCTGCTGGCCTCGAATCAGTTCATCTACCGGCTCTGAGCAAGACGCACCCGCCCGTGAAACACATACCGGCACTCCTCACCGTCCTATTGCTCATTCTACCGATGAGGCTCGGTGCACAGACCATCACAATCGCGCCGTCTGAAGCGCGGCTGCGCATCGACATCAATGGCCAGCTATTCACCGAGTATGTCGTCAAGGACACGCCGCGGCCGTTCATGTATCCGCTCGTCGGCGCGGCAGGGGTGAATGTATCGCGGGATTTTCCGATGAAGAAGGATGTTCCTGGCGAGGAGCGGTTTCTCGATCACAAACATCACCGCTCGCTCTGGTTCGCGCATTCCAAGGTTAACGGCATTGATTTCTGGGGCGAGTATCTGACGTTCGGAAAGCAGGAGCACGCTAGCTTCAGCGAGATCAAGGCGGATGGGAATCAAGGTAGCTTTCTGGCAGCGACGAAATGGGTCGCGCCGACTGGGGGGACTGTGCTGACGGATGAGCGGCGCATCGTCATCACCGCGCTGCCCGATGGTGAGAAGACGCTGGATTTCAACATCACGCTCAAGGCCACCGAGGGCGACGTGCTTTTCGGCGACACAAAGGAGGGGACGATGGCCATGCGCCTCTGCCCATCGCTCAGCATGAACAGTAGCAAGAGCGGCGTCTCCACCGGCCCCTCGACCGGCCACGCCTTCAACAGCAACGGCGACCGCGACAAGGACATCTGGGGCAAGCACGCGAACTGGGTCTGCTACTACGGCCCCGACCCGAAGGGGAATGCCGTCAGCGTCGTCATCTTCAGCCATCCCAGCAACCTGCGCTCACCCACCACCTGGCACGCACGCGACTACGGCCTCTTCGCCGTGAATCCATTCGGCCTGCATGACTTCGAGCCCGACAAACCGGCGGGCGCCGGTGATTACACGATCAAAAAAGGCGACAGCCTCACCCTGCGCTACCGCTTCTACTTCGCCAAAGGCCAGGCGGATGCAGCGAAACTCGATGCGGCGTTTGCAGCGTTTGCGAATGAGAAGTGAACACTGAGACCCCGCGCCACATATCCACCCCGAAGAACTACCCAAATGAAACCCACCCTCACACTCCTCACCGCCCTCCTGCTCGCGCCGCTGGCCGCGCTCGCCGCTGAAACCCTGCCTCCGCTGGTGAGCGGCAAGGTGCCCGCGAATCTTGATGAACTCTGGGCTGGGTTCGATCCGCGCAAGGAACCGCTGGAAACGGAAGTGCAGAAGGAATGGGAACAGGATGGGGTGGTCTGCCGCATCGTTCGCTATCAGGTCGGTGTTTTCAAAGGCGCACCGGCCAAGGTTGCGGGGTTTTACACATTTCCAAAAGGCGGAACGAAACTCCCCGCGCTCGTGGAAATCCATGGCGGTGGACAGTCGGCTTCGCTCAACAGCGTGGTGACTTACGTCAAGCGAGGGTAACCGATTCATTCTTCCGGATGCATGACAGCATGCCCTTCACGAACATCGCCACGCGGATGAAGCTGCTGCGCGACAAAGAAAACCTCTATGTCCGCGTCGAATGCCTTCATCCCGTCAAGCACCCCGAGGACTTATACAAGCGCGCGCCGGACACGGACACCTTCTCGCAGTAAAACGTCGAACTCGTCATCGCGCCGCCGAACGCGGGTGGCAAAGTGTATCGGTTCGCCGCGAATCCCGTTGAAGGCTCGCGCTACGACTCCGTGAATACTCCCGGCAAAGGTAGTCTCATCGAGGACAAATCGTGGAACGGCACCTGGCAGTTCCGCTTCGCCGTCACTGGCAAAAAAGGCCCCTACTCGCTGCCGGACCGCGTGTGGACCGCCTGGTTCAAGATCCCCTTCACCGACCTCGGCACCGCCCCACGGCCTGGCGAAACATGGGGTTTCAACGCAGGTCGTTGGCGCAACGGCCAGAATCTCCTCTGGCTCGACGCTCCTTCGGGCGTGCCAACGAAGGCGCTCGGGACGCTTGAGTTTTGAGGGGAGCCGGGGACAGGGTGCAAAATCCAATAACCCCATTTCGCGCCAGGACCCATGAAATACCTCTCCTACACCAATCTCACGAATCATCTATGAAACACACCCTCACCCTCCTCGCTGCCCTGCTGCTCACACCGCTGGCGGTGCTGCTCGCCGCCGCCGCCGCGATTGCCGTCGAGCCGTTTATCCCCTCGGTCCCGGACAAGCAGCCGGTGCCGCCCTTTCCGCCGCTGCCGAAAGACGCTGGCGTGAAGATGCTCGTGCCGGGTTTCACCGTGCGCGTGCTGCCGGTGAAGCTGACCAATCTGAACAACATCGAGTATGCGCCGGATGGGCGCTTGTTCGCGGGAGGATACGATGGACGCTTTCACTTGCTGCGCGATCTCGATGGCGATGGGTTGGAGGAGAAGGTGGATACGTTTTCTCCTGAAGCGGGGCCAAACTATCCGCTCGGAATGGTGGTGAAAGACGGGATGCCCTACGCGGTCTTGACGGATGAAGTCGTGCGCTGGCGGGACACCAATGGAGACGGCATTCCAGACACGCGTGAAACCGTGGTGAAGGGCTTTGATGACCCGGCGCTGGTTGCCAGTCCCGCGTTGAGTCATCGCCGGGTGGACAGCTCCATGGCGCTCGCCATCGGTCCGCAAGGCGACCTTTACGTGACCATGGGAAATGGGGCACCGACTAATATGTATTTGAAGGACCAAAACGGCGTGGCGCAATACAAGCCCAGCTCTCGACGCGGGTGCCTGCTGCGGATCGGGACCGATGGCAAGGTGGAGCAGCTCGCCTCTGGACTGCGCTACATCATGTCCCTGCAATTCAACAAGCACGGCGACCTCTTCGGCTCCGATCAGGAAGGCGCGACGTGGGCACCCAATGGCAACCCATTTGACGAACTGCTGCATTTCCAAACGGGGCGGCACTACGGCTTTCCTCCAAGGCATCCGCAGTGGCTCCCGGACGTGATCGATGAGCCCAGCGTGTGGGACTACGCGCCGCAGCACCAAAGCGCGTGCGGCTTTCGTTTCAATGGACCTGCCGATGGGCGTGGACGTTTTGGACCAGAGTTTTGGGCAGACGATCCCCTCGTCACCGGCGAATCGCGTGGCAGGCTATGGCGCACGAAACTCGCGAAAACGGCCGCTGGCTACGTCGCCCGCACGGAGCAGTTCGCGTCCCTGGGAATGCTGATTGTTGACTGCGCGGTCTCACCTG
>JBBRPQ010000032.1:0-57745 GCA_038227825.1 Chthoniobacterales bacterium | reverse complement strand
TGAGGAACTCAACCGCCGCCAAGCCATCTACCCAGGCACCAACCTCCGCATCGAGTTCGATACCAACCGCCCCGCCTAAAAATGAGGTAAAATCCGCGCAAAACCCGCCACGCCCAAATGATGTATGTCAGGAGTTCTGAAATTGCGCAGCGAAGGTGTGGCCGAATCCGGCGATGTCCGCCGCTCTCCGCTCGATTCCATACTGGAGCTTGAGCTGTGTGTGCGCGTTGAAACGGTATCCGAGCGCAACATCCGTGCGCCAGATGTCTCCGCCCCATTTGTCACTGCCTCCGCGCCCATAGGGCAGGGTGCCGAAGACGTGCTGATTCCAACGCAGCGCGCCGAAAATCTGGGGCGTGAATTTGTATTTGGCTGAGATGTAGTACGCGAGCGAGTCGGCGTCGCCGAGACCTGGAATCTCGAAGCGCGACTCCATCACCTCGGCAGCCAGTTCCCAGTGATGCCACGCATAGCTCACGTCCTGCCCGAGCATGATCTGGCGGTAGTCGCTGAGAGAATGTCCCGCTGCGGTGCTCCCGCTGGCAAGGCGATTCAGGTAGGTTCCGATGCTGCCTGAGGCACCCATGTTCCAGCTTTGGTTCTGACGCCAGCCCAGACGTGCCGTGAAGGTGGGGCGGCGCCACTGCACTTGCGTAGCATCCCAGTCGTCGGGCCGCGAGGATAGCGATGAATTCTTCACCTCGGCTGCGTATTCGAATTTTCCGATGTGGCCGAAAATGGCCGCGCCGCTCGCGTAGCTCGGGCCCCAGATGAGCGGGAGGCGCAGGTAGCGCGAATCCAGCGCGTCTCTGCGCGTTGTTCCTGCCGCGCCGGAGAGACCTGCCCAGGCACGAAGTGTATCCAGGGAATCTGCGGCCGATGAATCCCACATGCCGGTCAGGTTTTCATACGCTAGGGGTGCGGTGATGAAAGGGGTGTCCCACGAACTGTGCTTGGGAGCCCAGTCACCGAAAACCGTCGCGAATTTTCCGACTTGGACACTGATGCGCCCATCACCCCAAGGCGTATAGCGCACGGCGTACTCGTCGAGCGCGACGCGCCCAGGCCGGTAGCCGGGGTCGAAGCCCTGATCGGCGCGACCTTGGACAAATGCATAGACGTGCGGGCCGATCTGCGCGTCGAAAAAGAGCGTCAACCTCGGATTGAAGAGGGAATACCGCTCAGTGAAAATGAGGCCGGGTGCTGGTTGAGGAAGTGAATAGGCCTCCAAGTCCATCAGCCCGCTCAGTCGGATGCGCACTTTGCCGTCGGCAAGACTGAGCGTCAGCGCTTGATCGAATTTGTCGAAAAGCTCATCGACTGAAGCGGCACATGCGGAGGAGCCCGCGCATGCGGCGAGGCCGAGTGCGGCGAGTGGGAGGACGTACTTTTTCATGCGGCGCAGCAGACTTGATTCAGCGCATCGCGGAGCTTGCTGATGCCGATCGGCTTGCTGAGTAGAATATTTATGCCCGGAAGATCTGCCTTGTCGAGGAACTGGCCGAAGCCGGTGAGCAGGATCACAGGTGTGCCGGGGGTGAGTTCCTTTATCGCGGCGGCCATCTGGTCGCCACTCATGTTTGGCATGGCCTTATCGGTGAGCACGAGGTCGAAAGTACCTTCGCGAAACACGCGAAGGCCCTCGATGCCATCCTTCGCAAGTTGCACACGGTGGCCGTCCTCAGTGAGCATGGCAGAGATGAACTCGCGTACGTCCGGCTCATCGTCCACGACCAGAATAGCGAGACTGCGAGTCAGCGCCGAGGCGTCGGCTGCTGCAGTTGCTTCGGGTGCGTCCATCCTTTGCAGAGGCAGGCGCAAAATGAAGGTCGTGCCTTTTCCGAATTCACTCTCGATGTCCACAGTGCCCGTGTGCCGCTGTACGATTCCAAAAACCATTGAGAGCCCCAGCCCTGTGCCGCGTTCGCCTTTGGTGGTGTAGAATGGCTCCAGGCAGCGCTTGCGCACCTCCTCGGTCATTCCGGTGCCTGAGTCTGCCAGCTCGATGACCGCGAAATTTTCCTCGCGCCGCGTCCTCACTGTGATGGTGCCGCCTTTGGGCATCGCATCCACGGCATTGAAAATCAGATTGGTGAATACTTCGCGCAGTGCGGACTCGTCCCCGCGGACGGCTGGGACTTCTTCCAGCTCAGGCACGAACTGGATCGTGACGCCCGCCGCCTGCATCTGGTCTTTCCATTTCGGACGCGTGAGTGTGATCACTTGCAGCAGCAGTTTGCGCACATCGAGCGAGTCGAAAACATCGCCCTCTTCCTGCTTGCGATAGAATTGCCTGAGCCTGCTCACCACCTTCGCAGCATCTCCTGCTGCGGTGTGAATCATATCGATGTAGGAAAGAGCGCGTTCGCGGTCTGCGAGTGCGGAGGGACTCAACTTGAGCAGCTCGCTGAAGCCCAGGATGGGGACGAGCGCGTTATTAAAATCGTGAGCGACGCCGCTCGCCATCTGCCCGAGTGCGCTCAGCCGCTCTTGTCGGATGACGTGCTGTTGCGCCTCCTTGAGCCCGTTCAACGCCGTCTGAAGCTCCGTATTGCGAGTGGACAGTTCCTCGTTCCGGATGACGAGGGTGGCCTCTGCGCGGTCGAGCTGTTCGGCATTCGCAGAAGAGACAATCGCGAGCTTTTCCACGGGAATCGAAAGGCGAGCTGAGAGAAACTGGCTGGCCGCGAGGCCGCCGATGAGCAGCAGTATCCCTGCGCCAATGATCTGCCAGCGGATGATACTCAGGCGGGACTTGGATTCAGCGAGTGGGAAAAGGGATATGAGGACGCCGGGATGAAAATCCGAGCTTGGATTCATTTTCCGGTAGTGGAGGCGGAAAGTGGCGGCAGCGATCTCGGTGTCGAATGATCCCTCCACTTGATCCGACCCTTGGCATGCTTTTGTAAGCTCGTCTTCAATACGCATCGAGTCCTCTTGTGGACAGGCGGTCAGTTGAAGGCGGCCCTTCACCCAGACTCCACTTTTTACGCCATTGTGAAGAAGCCTCTCGGGAAGTTCGAGGGGCGCAAAGATGACGAGCAGCGCTGCAAGCGGACGAGCGGTCTCGGATGAAACGATTGGCACTGCGACGATCTGATGCACGGCCACGAATTGTCTGCCCGAATCAGAAGTGATGTAGCCCACTTTTTCCTGCTCCGGGAGAGCCTCCATAGAGAGATTGTGCAGCCCGGCCAAGTCGTTGGCATCCTCGTAATCCCGAGGTGGCGGAATGAGCGCGCCCTGGTCATTGAGGAAGCGAAAGTATTGGACTTGAAAGAGTGAATCACCTTCCAGATTCGGCACCGCTCCGCCAGCAACCAATGGGTGGCCCGAGAGCATGATTGCTCTCAATTCATCGCCTGCGATCGGGTAGAGCAGATCGAGGCCGCCATCCTCGAAAGCCGCATGGATGCGCGGTAGCCGAGCGAGTGCACGGCACCGGTCCACGACGGCTGCGGCGGTGGCATTTTGGATGGCGATGAGGGCATTAAATTCGCTCTCAAACCGGCGGTTCAGATTCCACTTCAGGTCTGCCTCCATACGGCGTTGCACGAGGAAAATCGCAATCACCGTCACCATTAGGACGATGATGGTCATCGTCATGAAAAGTCTGCGCCGAAACTGCACCGTACCACCTCTTGCATTGAGACGTCGGTCACTCACGGGAAATCAACTTTCTGCGTAGTGCCTGCCTTCACATCCACCATGCGCTCTATGGTGCGGGTGCTGCTCACCCAAGCTTTCAGCTTGTAGCGTCCGGAGGGAAGTCCCGTGAGCCGGAAGCTCCCGTCCGGCTTTGTCGTCGTGAAATGTGGCGTCTCCAGCACGAGGATAAGCCCCCGCATGTGCTCGTGGATGTCGCAGCGCAAAGTGACGCTGCCGGGAGTGTCGAAAACCTGCGACGGAATGGGCCGTTCCTCCGGCCGGTAGCGACCGAGGTCAAATCGCTTCACGGGTGAAAACGAGAAGATGTTATGAAATGTGTCGTCCTGATTTGGAAATTCCACCTTCGTCCCGACATGGACTGGGAGCAGCGGCGTGACGAAAGCCAGATGTTTCTGCACCATCTGCGCCACTGGCTGGACGGAAGGCTTAGCAAAATTGCCTTCGAGCCAGACCGCTGCCTGTGGCGGATTAATCGTGGTTTCACCTCCTTTGGTCACCACCTGATAGCGTTTGTTCACCACGGCCAGCGCAGTCGGCTTGGGTAACTCCACACGGCCTTCCAGCACGGCATCCGGAAATGCGATGCTAGGAATGAATGTAAGGGCAAGAAGGCATGCGACAGGACGGCGAGTGGACATGGGCTAGGGGGCGATTTAGCAAGCCACATGCCTTTCGATGTGGAAAGGGGATTCTGAGGACTGGAGCGCTGGGACATCTCCTCAGCGGACTCCGTGCCTGAAGGATGGAAAGCGGTAACTCGCTACCCAGACAAGTTCTCCGCATGTCATCTGAAAGCGATGGAAAAGCCTTCATCAACGTCCATTCGTTACATTTGTTCATGCTTCTGGTGTTGAAGTGCAAAATCTGATGACTACGTTCCACTGCCCCATGTCTCGCGCGAACCCTGCGTTAAGAATTTTTCTTTGCACAGTCTCTCTGCTGTGCACTCACCCCCGATCCTTTGCACAGAGCATCGCGGTGCCCTGGAGTGGTTACGGGCATGATGCACAGCACACGGGAATCTCCGCGGTCGCCGCCCAGCAGATGAGCAAGATCCATTGGCAGACGCCGGTGGATGAGCATCCGCAATACAGCGGCACCACGCTCTACATTCACTATGGTTCGCCGATTTCGACGCGTGCAAACACCATCATTTTTCCCATCAAGACAGGAATTACCGACGGGTTCCGGGTTGAGGCGCGCAATGGCGCGGACGGCACGGTGAAGTGGACGCAGGCGAGCGATTACACGCTGCCGCCGCATGGATGGGTTCCGTCATTCAACTCGGTTCTTACTCCCAAGAACCGTCTCTATTACCCCGGCGCGGGAGGTAGCGTCTATTTTCGGGATACGCCCGATGCGGCGACCGGCACGAGTGGTCAAATCACATTTTACGGGCAATCAAATCTCAACGCCGCGGTGAAAATATCCACGCCGCTTACGACAGATCGGTATGGCAGCGTCTTCTTCGGTTTCGTCCTGGAGAGCCCCGTGACTCTGCCAGGGAATGTGCCACTATTGAACGGGATCGCGCGTATCGCGGAGGACGGCACGTGCAGTTGGATATCCGCGAATGCAGCGGCGGATGGTGCTTCTGGAATCGTGAAGGTGGTCGGCAACTGCGCGCCTGCGCTAAGCAACGACCACAGGAATCTGTACATTGCGGTTAGCCGCGGAAGCTACTCCGGTGGCTACCTTGTTTCTTTGGATAGCAGGACTCTTGCTCCAGTTGCGAAGATTTCGCTTAAAGATCCTCGTCCTCAGGGTTACGACGTTTCTTTGCCGGATGATGGCACTGCTTCCCCCACTGTTGGCCCGGATGGGGACGTCTATTTCGGAGCCTTGGAGTCCAGTCTCGGATCGAATCACTATCGTGGCTGGATGCTGCACTATGATGGAGCGCTCACTCAGGTGAAGGTTCCGGGCGCATTTGGTTGGGACGACACGGCCTCCATCGTGCCATCCTCGGCGGTGCCATCCTACACGGGCACTTCAAAATACTTGCTGCTGACAAAATATAATAACTACGCTGGATTTGCCGGAGGGGATGGACTGAATAAAGTTGCCATACTCGATCCGAATGACTCGGCGGCTGATCCTGTCACCGGAGTTAACGTGATGAAGGAAGTCATCACTGCACTGGGTGTGACGCCGGACAGCGAATACCCGACAATTCCCGGTGCTGTTCGCGAGTGGTGCATCAATACTGCAGCGGTCGATCCGATCGGAAAGTGCGCCATCGTGAACAGCGAGGACGGCAAGGTCTACCGCTGGAACTTCGTCACAAACACGCTAATCCAAGCTGTGACGCTCACGCCGGGCATCGGCGAGGCATACACCCCTACCATCATCGGAGTGGACGGCCGAATCTATGCAATTTCGGATGCTAAACTGTTTTGCGTAGGAGAGTGACCATGAAAAACCTAGCCGCATCCATTCTGACGTGCTTCGCCTTTGCAACGATGAGCGCAAGGGCTGCGCTGACGGTTTCACTCGACGCACCGGTCGTGAATGCCGGCGCTGGCACCGTCCTTGTATTCAATGGCACGTTCACAAATACGGATCCGGTGGATAGGGTGTTTTTGAACGACGTGCAAATCTCCGCACCGGCAGGTATCACGCTTCAGCCGAATGCGTTTTTTACAAACGTGCCGGGCATCCTGCTGCCGGGCGAAACCTACACGGGTCCGATTTTCTCAGTTGTGCTCGGTGCTGCTGCCACGGCGAACGACTACAACGCCTCGCTCACGGTGTCGGGTGGAGCAGACATTTCCGCGACGGGAACGCTCAGCACGAAAGCTTTCACGGTTTTGTCGCCGGCGGTGACGATTGTCGTGCCTACGCCCGAAGCATCGGAATTCGGCCCCGTGTCCGGTGCGTTCACTGTCTCAAGGACGGGTGGCACAGATATTCCGCTGAGCGTGAACTATACAATCGGAGGCACAGCGGGGAATGGTTCCGCCTGTTTGGCCATCCTGCCATCCGTGATTCTCGGCGCCGGCATCTCCTCGACCAATGTGGCGGTGACTCCAATCCCGAACAACACTCCTGACGGCGATCGCTCCGTCCTGCTCACACTGGTTTCTTCGACGAATTACAATCTGGGTGCCAGTGTCGCTGGCACAGTGACCATCCACGACAAGCCTGTGGATCAGTGGCGGCTGCAGAATTTCGGAGTCGCTGCAAACACGCTCCCAGCCGCGGATGCCGCGAGTTGGTCGAGTGACGGCGTGGCAAACATGGTCAAGTATGGCCTCGGCTTGAACCCAACTGTGGCTAATGCGTGGGAACTGCCTGGGGCGACGATGGTGAACGGCTATCTCACGCTTTCGTTCGTGCCGAGTGCGAGTGCGACCGATGTCGCATTTCTGGTGGAAGGCTGCCCCGATCTGGCGACATGGAGTGCAGCCAATGTCGAACTGGTCACGCTTGCAAATCCTGTTCCGCCGAACCGCCTCACGTATCGCTACCGTCTGCCTGTCGGGGCGATTGATGGCGCATTTCTTCGTTTGAGGATCGGTCGCTTGCCGTGAGGGGTTCCTTCGAATAGGGCGTCACGTCATCGGCGCCGGATCACCGTGCGCCGGTTGGTCCGGGCGGGCTATAAGGAGAAGATTTGCGACAAGGATCAGGCCGCCGCCGGCGAAGAGTTGCCACGTGAGGTGCTCGTTTGCGTATGAGATTCCTGCGAATCCGGAATACCAGCCGGGGAGAAAAAGCGCCCATGCGGAGGCAAAGACCGGTTCCGTCGCGTAGATGAGGCCAGCCTGCGTGGAGGTCACGCGGGGTTGCCAGTGCGTCATCGTATAGTAGGCGTACACGGTGCAGAGAACTGCGAGCAGCGACGTGAGCACGAGCACGGCGGACGAAGCATAAATGTGCGCGGCTGCGCTCGATCCGCCGGCGAATACAAAAATCGCGAGCAGCGCGCCCTTCACCGCAAACATCACGGTGGACGACCGGCCTGAGTCGTTGCTGTGGAAGCGCACGCGCTCAAGGCAGAGGATTTGTCCGGTGAAAAGCGCTGCGCCCAAGATGGTCTCCCATTCGCCACGACCGAGCTGGATTTTTCCGAGTTCCACGCCGCTCAACATCACGCATCCAGCCATGACTAGCACGCAAGCGGTGACCACGAGCATCGATGGCATGCGGCGTGATCGCAGCGCGACTGTGAGTGGCACGAAGACGCATGTGAACTGCGTGAAGAACGCCGAGGTGCTTGCGGCGATGTAGTTCTGCGCATCGGTCTGCAGCAGCATGCCGAGTCCTCCGAAAAGGCCGAGTTCAAGGCCCTGCCGCAATTCCAATCGCGTGAACCCGCGACGCCGTGTGCCGATTAGCACGAGCATGATGATCGTTGCGAGCAGCATCCGGTTGAAAAGGATCAGCGCGGCGTGAAACCACTCGGCATGTCCCGGCGCAGCGAAGGCCTGCGCCTGCATCACTGCTTTTGCCGTTGGGAAACTCAGTCCCCACGCAGCGGTCGCGAGTGTGAGTCGCACGACCGCCTTGCGGGTGATGGCGAGGCTCATCGCCCGATCCTTCGCGCGGCGAGGACGGTGTTGTGCATGAGCATCGCGATCGTCATCGGGCCGACGCCGCCGGGCACGGGCGTGATGGCGCTGCACTTTGGCGCGACTTCGGCGAATGCGACATCGCCGACGAGCCGAGAGCCTTTCGGCGCAGCGGGATCCACGACGCGGTTGATGCCGACATCAATGACGACCGCGCCTTCGCGCACAAAGTTCGCCTTTACGAATTCCGGCTGGCCGATTGCAGCGATGAGAATATCCGCACGGCTGCACACCTCGGAAAGGTTGCGTGTGCGCGAATGGGCGACGGTCACGGTCGCATCGCCGCCTTTTCCCTTGTTCATCAAAAGCAGCGCCATCGGCTTTCCCACAATCATACTGCGGCCGAGCACGACGACATTTGCGCCTGCGGTCTCGATACCGCTCTCGATGAGCAGCCTCTGGCAACCGAGCGGTGTGCAGGGCACGAATGCATCCGCATCGCCAAGCGCGAGCTTCGCGACGTTGATCGGATGGAAGCCGTCCACGTCCTTGCGCGGGTCGAGTGCTTCGACAATCGCGCGTTCATCGATGTGCTTCGGTGGTGGCGACTGCACGAGGATGCCGTGGATGGCCGGGTCGGCATTCAATGTGCGCACCACTTCGAGGAGCTGCGCCTGCGTGGTGTCGTGAGGCAACGCGTGCTTCACGCTGTACATTCCGAGATCGGCGGAAGTCTTCTCCTTGCTGCGCACATACGCGTGCGAAGCGGGATCATCGCCGACCACCACGACCGCAAGCCCCGGCTTCACGCCGCGCGCGATGAGTTCAGCGACTGCGGTGCGCGTCTGTTCGTTGATGCGTTGTGCGATTGCCTTGCCGTCGATCAAAGTCATGCGCTCACGAGTGGCGGGAGCAGCGTCGCGAGGCAAGCGGGAACGGGTGCTTCACGCGATTCGCCCGCCCCGCATCAGCGGCGCGCGGGTGGTGAGGGCAAATGCGAATCGTTGCGGGTATTGATAGTTTTCCATTGAACGTCTAGGCATCTTCGCATGGGCATGCCTCAGACCGAAATCCTCGTCACCGTGGAGGGTGTGGAGCGTGGGCGCTATGTGCTGGAGCCGGGCGAATATGCCATCGGGCGGAATCCCGACTGCGCCGTGCGCATAGAGGCCGATCTTGTCTCGCGTCGGCATGCCCTGCTGACACTGCACTACGATTCGGTGTTCATCGAGGATCTCGGTTCATCGAACGGCACCAGCGTGAACGGCAATCCGGTGACGGGGAGGACTCGGCTGCGGAGCAACCAAAGAATCCAAGTGGGAAGGGCGACCATCAAGTTGCGGCGGCTGAAGGGTGAACCGCAGGATATGTCTCTGGTGTCCCTGGAGGCAGTGATCGAGAACCTGCTGCCGGCAGAGTCCCTGCGCGAAGAGAAGTATGAGATCGGCAGAGTGGTCGCGGCGGGAGGGATGGGCGAGATTCTCGATGTCAAAGAGGCGGCGCTGGAGCGGCATGTGGCGATGAAGGTGATGCTGAAGGCGCCGCTGGTGGACGACCTCATGCGGTTCCTGAACGAGGCGAAGATCACCGGGCAACTGGAGCACCCGAACATCGTCCCGATCCACGAGCTGGGTGTGGATGGATACGCACAGGTCTTTTACACGATGAAGCTGGTGAAGGGCATCACACTGAAGGCGGTGCTCGATCGGCTCTCGCGGGGGGAAGCCGCGGCCATAGCGCAGTACCCGCTCGCGGTCTTGCTCACGGTATTTCAGAAAGTCTGCGACGCGATCGCCTTTGCGCACAGCAAGGGGGTGATTCACCGGGATCTGAAGCCGGATAACATCATGCTCGGCGACTATGGCGAGGTGCTGGCGATGGATTGGGGGCTGGCCAAAGTGCTCGATCCAGCACACGCCGCAGGGGTGCCCGATCCAGATGCGGGAATGCGGACCGCAGTGCGTGTGGCTTCACCCCGGGAAGGATCGGGCTCGGTGACGCTGGACGGGACGGTCCTTGGCACTCCGCAGTTCATGTCGCCGGAGCAGGCGCGCGGCGAGGTGGAATCCCTCGATGTGCGTTCGGACATTTATTCGCTGGGCGCAATCCTCTACCAAATCCTCACGCTGGGTCCCTCGGTGCAGGGGCGCACTGTGAACGATGTCCTGATGAAGGTCGTGAAAGGGGAAATCATCCACCCGATGACGGCGGCTGCGGAACTCCGTAAGCTGCCCCATCTGCCCGGAGGGCGCGTGCCGGAATCGCTGGATGCGGTGGTGATGAAGGCGATGGCGCTGTCACCCTCGGAGCGCTACCCGTCGGTGCCCGGGCTGCAGGGGGATATCGCGGCGTACCAGAATGGCTTTGCCACTGGCGCGGAGAATGCAAGCGTGGTGTGGCAGGTCGTTCTCCTTGTGAAACGCCACAGGGCACTCTCCACCCTGGCCGCGGTGGCTGCGGCAGTAATCACCGTGGTCACGGTGATCGCATTCCGGCAAGTGGGGCACGAGCGTGATGATGCGCTCATTGCACGCAATCGCGCCACGTTTGAAAAGAAACGCGCTGTGTCCGCGCTCGGGAAGGCGGAGCGCTCGCTCCTCATGATCGGCGACGCGCACGAGGATGCATCGCGGCTAATCTCCGAGATGCTGGCGAATCTCAAGGGCGGGATCGGTACTGCCACCCCGGAAAAAGCCCTCGAAGGAGCGAGGCAGACTGTGCTGAGGCACCTGGAAGAAAGTGAGCCGACCGAACAGGACGAGGAGAGCCTGCACATGCGTTCGGTGGTGCTGAACAGGCGCGGGCATTTTGCACTCAGTCAGGGAGATTTTGCCGGTGCGGAGAAAACGTTCGCTGATTCGCTGGCCCTGCGCCGTTCGCTCGTGGCGGAACGCCCGGGCGACCCGCTCTGGCAGCACAATCTTGCCATCAGCCTCGACAATCTCGGCGATGTGCACGTCGAGAAAGCAAAGGCCCTGCAGGAGAGGGGCGTGGCGCCTGAAGCCGAATATGGCAAGGCGCTCATTAGCTATCGCGAAAGCCTCGCCATCGTGAAGCCGCTGGCCGCGCTCGATGACGCGCGCCCGGTCTGGAAGCACGACCTTGCGGTGGGCTATTTCAAGGTCGGCGACACTATCTACCGCATCGGCAATCGAGAGGCGGCGCTGGTGGAACTGCGCAAAGGAATCGAGGTGGCGGAGAAGGTAGCCAATAGCGATCCGGAATACGCAAAATGGCAGGCGACATTGGGACTTTATTGCCTCGATATGGGGCGGATCCTCGGGACCTTTGGCAAGGATTCCGAGGCGCGCGACATGCTGAACAAAGGCCGGGCCATTTTCATCCGCTTGCGGGAGCGGAAGCCCCTCCCGTCGAACTATGCCGAGGGCCTGAAGCAGATTGATGCGATGCTGAAGGAGATTTCAGAATGACCTTTTAATAAGGCTTGATGGGAAGAAGCGTCGTTATACATGGTCAGCAAATGATGAACTTCAACTTCACAGTGATCGCGTTCGTCATCGCTGCCTTCTCCTCATTTTTCGTGCTTGCCGCGGAGGAACGCCCGCCTGCGAGAGTCGAGGAAAGGGAAAGGATTGTGGAAGCTTCACCGCCACCGGCCCAGCCGTGGCTGCCCGCAGTCGTGGGCAAGGATCTGGTCCTCCGCGAGAAAGTCCGCACTGGGGAACTGAGCCGCGCCACCGTCCGCCTTTCCAATGAGCACCTGCTGCGCGTGAACGCTGATAGCCGGCTCGTGATCCTTCCCTCGCTGATCGCGGACAAGCCGCTGGGCGTCGAATTGCAGAAGGGCGAGATTTATCTCCACAGCCGCGGTCTCCCGACGGAACTCGGACTGAAGACTCCGGTCGTCACGGGGACGCCGCGCGGGACGGAGTTTCGCGTGCTGGTCGCGGCCGATGGCACGACGACGTTCACGATGTTCGATGGCGAGGTGGAGCTGACGAATTCACACGGCACTTTACGATTGGCCAATAGCGAGCAGGCCATCGTGGAGCCGGGACGTGCACCGCGGAAGACGGCGGTGATCGAGGCGCGGAATACTATTCAGTGGTGTCTGTATTATCCGGGCGTGCTGCACGTGCCGGAGCTGGGGCTCAGTCCCACGGATGCGCGGATTTTGCGCCCATCCCTCGAAGCCTATGCCCAAGGCGACATGCTCGGCGCACTCGACCAATGGCCGGGCCGCTATCACCCGGAGTCACAGGGCGGAAAGCTCTATCGCGCGATGGTCGTGCTCGGAGTGGGACAGGTGGAGCAGGCGAGGAAGACGCTCGCCGGAGTCGCAAAAGATGCGTCGGGACGCCGCGCGATCGAGGAGATGATGGACGCGGTGAACTACGTGGAGCACAAGGCGGAACACGAACCCACGACGTCCGGAGAATGGCTCGCCCGCTCGTATTACGAACAGTCCCGTGCGCGGCTGGTCCCCGCACTTGCCGCCGCCAGAAAGGCCGCGGCCATCGCGCCGGAATCCGGCTACGCTTGGGCGCGCGTCGCGGAACTCCTGTTCTCCTTTGGCAAGTCCCAAGATGCAGCGAAGGCTCTGGATCGGGGCATTCAGATCGCCCCGCGCAATGCGCAGGCGCACGCGCTGCGGGGCTTTCTGCTCGCTGCGCAAAATCACATCGGCGATGCCCGGAAATCCTTCGAGAAGGCCATCGCCCTCGACGGCGCGCTCGGAAACGCCTGGCTCGGCCGAGGCCTGACTTCCATCCGGAAGGGTCGCGAACAGGAAGGCCGGCGCGACATGCAGGTTGCGGCCGCTCTTGAGCCGAACCGCTCCATTTTGCGCAGCTACCTCGGCAAGGCCGCAAGCCAGGTGGGTAGCAAGGCCAAGGCGAACCTCGAACTGGATCGCGCCAAGAAACTCGACCCGAACGATCCGACGCCGTGGCTCTACTCCGCCATCCAGCGCAAGCAGGAGAACCGCTACAACGAGGCCGTGGACGACCTTGAGCACTCGATGGATCTGAACGACAACCGACGCGTTTATCGTTCACAGTTTCTCCTCGATCAGGATCGCGCCGTCCGCGGGACGAACCTCGCCTCCATCTATCTCAAGGAAGGCATGGAGGAGCAGAGCGTGCGTGAGGCGGTGCGTGCCGTGAACAGCGATTACGGAAGCTCTGCGGCGCACCTCTTTCTCTCGAACAGCTACGATGCCTTGCGCGATCCGAACCGTGTCCTTCTCCGCTATGAGACTGGCGCGTTCAACGAGCTGCTGCTCGCAAACCTGCTCTCGCCGGTCGGCGGAGGATCGCTCTCACAGTTTGTCTCCCAGCAGGAGTACTCGAAGTTGTTTGAAAAGGACGGCGTCGGCATCAGTTCCATCTTCGAATACCGGGGTGATGGGCGCGTGAGCGAGACGGTCTCACAATATGGCACCAGCGGCAATTTCGGCTATGCGCTGGATACCAGCTATCAGTTTTCACGGGGGACGCGTCAGAATAACAAATTCTCTGCGCTGGACTACACCGGCACCTTCAAGCTCCAGCTCAGTCCTGCTGATTCGCTTCTGCTGCTGGTGCAGGGCGGGAACGTGCGGACTGGCGATGTCTTCCAATACGAGGATCCAAAGTCGGCGAGTACACGGGTGGCTCAGGTCTTGGACGATCAGGGATACCCAGTGTATGATGATCAGGGGCATCCGGTGCTCGCAACGGTGGCTAACAAGAGCAATCTCACCTATCGTTCGAATGTGGATCAAGGGCCTGGCCTAGCCCTTCTGGGCTGGCACCATGAGTGGAGCCCTGGAAACCACACACTGCTGCTGCTCGGGCGCCTGGCCAGCGACCAGCAGGTGACGGCGAAGCAAGCTCCGCAATCGATCGTGTCCCGTGACTTGGGTGACAATGTGCCGTCAGACTCATTTCCGGATTACTTGGACGATGGCAGCATCGTCCCGCACCTCGCGGCGGTGCGTCCGCTGGCGGGCAATGGCAAGGTCATAGACGTGAATACTTCGCTGCTGGATTTCACCTACCGCTCGCAGCTTGAAATATTTTCCGCGGAACTCCAGCAGATCGCCACACTGGGGATGCAGACATTTGTCTTCGGCGGGCGCTTCCAAAGCGGGCAGTTCGATACCCATGCCGCGCTTGATAATTTCGGGGGCAATTCCAGCGACGCCATGTTTATTGAAAATCCCGCCTCACAGCGGGATGAGAGCGTGCATTTCGAGCGACTGAACCTCTATTTCTACGACACGTGGCGTCCGGTGCGCTGGCTCTCGCTCACCGGTGGCCTTGTGTACGACGCGATGGACTATCCAGATAACTTCAGAAATCCGCCGATTAATGGAAAGCAGACTTCTCTGCACAAGGTCTCACCGAAGGCAGGCTTCATCCTCGAGCCGTGGCGCGGTGCAACAATTCGCGGTGCATACACTGAGGCCATCGGCGGGACGAGTTTCGACGAAAGCGTCCGCCTCGAACCAACGCAGGTCGCGGGATTTCTCCAGTCATACCGGAGCATCACATCCGAGTCGCTCATCGGAGCCGTTGCGGGAAGCAAATACCGGCTCAAGGGCCTCAGCCTGGAGCAAAAGCTCCCCACGCGCACCTACATCGGCTTCGAATACGCCGAGCTTGCGCAGGACGTTGAGAGGACTGTGGGCACTTTCGACTTCATATCCGCGAATGGCCAGCAGCTCGGCATCGTGCCGTCGTCTGTCACTGCAAAGGAGCGGTATCGTGAGGAATCCTACGCGGCGACGCTGAATCAGCTCCTCGGCGACCGCTGGGCGATTGGAGCCCGGTACCGTCATACCCGCTCCACATTCGACCACGACATCCCTGAGCTAAGCAGTGCAGCGGGCAATGCCTTGGATCCCGCAAGTGTGGACAATCTCGCGCGTGTCTTACGACATGACTCTGCAGCGCTGGACAATGTAAGCCTGTATGCGCTCTACAATCATCCCTGCGGTTTCTTTGCCCGTGCAGAGGCAAATTGGTACCGGCAAAAGACTGACAGTACTGTGACCGACGGGCTTCTTTCCACCATTGACGAGGAGTTTGTGAACCACCCTGTCCTCCGCACGACGAGGCAAAGCTCGCCAGTATCCGACTTCTGGCAGTTCAATGTGCTCGCAGGATATCGCTTTCACCGGAACCAGTGCGAGCTGAGTTGTGGCGTATTGAACCTCACCGACACCGACTACCGCCTGAATCCGCTGAACCCCTACGAGGAACTGCCGCGCGGTCGCACCTTCGTAGCCCGGTGCAAAATTACGTTCTGAGAAAGCCGGTGCGTTTTGCAACCCCGTATGGGGCAGCCGTGGCGACGCGGATAGGCAGAAACGCCGGTGTCATCGGGAGAGCAAGTCTGGTATTTGCCCCGCTCGGTGAATTGCAGGGGCGGAATATTGTAAAACGGTATTTTCCCGTAATTTCCACCATCCTGCTGCAGGGGTTGTGCATGTGCGACGCTACAGGCCGGCCTGCTATGCATAAATTTAAGGAAACGGCTTCGTGGAATTTCAGATACACTGTAATTCCGGTAGATGAAATGGTCGCTGTAGTAAAATAGTGTTGACAGGTAATCGAAATAGGTTTCCGATCCATAGTAGTATGAAAACTAAAAGCTGGTTGTTTCTTACGGTTGTGGCGTCCATTGGGTTTGGCGGCTGTTGCACCCCTCCAAACTCGAATACACCTGTGCCTCCGGCAGTCGCTATTTCCCCTGCACCGGGGATGCACACCGGCCATGGCAAGGGGTTTTTGGAGACTCATCTGGTCACCAAATGTTTGCCTGCCGAGATAATTCTAAAGGCGGTGCTTTTTGTTGACGGTGTGTCGCATCCATTTGGCAAGGCGATTTCATTGAAGAAGGGAAAGCATACGCTCAAATTCCCAGCGCTGGCCGGCTTCATGTCACCTCCAGCCGCTGAAATCGAGATCGTCCCGTGCGAAACCACAAAGGTGAAGGTGACTTACAATTTGAGGCCGCGCGCTCCTGTCCCGAACGACAATCATCCTAGAACTGCGACTTTCACCCGCCTCGACCCAGGTGTCGTCATGTCACCGAATAGCGGGCCAACCGGTAGTGGGTCGGGCCGTTTGTTGGTGCAGTGGACTCCCAGTGAAAGTAATCTTCATCCGAAGGTCAACCTTTGGTGGATCAATTCGGCCAGCAAGCAAACCATTAATAATCCCGCTCCCGGGATGCCGGTGACAGCAGGGCCTACCACTGTTCATTTTGAACCATTGACTGGTTATACTCAGCCGAATCCGACGTCCGTCCGTATATGGAGAGGCGCAACCACCACGCTGACTGTGACCTATGGTCATCCGTGAGGGGAAAATGGATTAGTATAGGCGAGAAGGCGGCCACTATTCCACACGCACGCCCTTGGCCCAGTATTCGATCCTCTTTCCATGATTCAGCGTGATTTTCTTGAGATCGGAAACCTTGAACCGGTCGCCGCTCATTAGTTCACCGAGTTTGCTTCCCATCGTGGTATCACCACTGGCTGGATCGATATGCAGGTCCGCTCGGATTAGGAGCTTTTTGAGGCCGGGTTTGACAGTTAGTTCAGCCCCATTTTGAACAAGGGTGTTCAATGCATCGAGGGTGGGCTCCATCTCGAAATTCAAATCATCCGCCCTGATCCGGCTATTGCCGCGCACGATGGTCGCAATCCGGCAATAACCCTCCGGCTCCCATTCATCGGCACCGGCTCCGAAGAAGAATCTGAAGGCATTTCTCAATGTGTCAGTCCAGCCGGCAAGTCCAGTTCTGACCAGAGTATAGTCATAGACAACCTCGCAGCAGACAGCCTTTCCCTTTGCGTCCTTGGATTGGAAAAAAGCATAGTCAATCCACACATATCCTTGGTCACCCCATTCCTTGCCGTGTGAATTCAGGACTTCAAAGGCACGGATAGTATCATCATATCCAGTGAGCAGCATCGCATGAAGCACGTCCTTCGGTCTGCCTGTGCCGTCCAATATCGGATTCCCTGCCTTGCACCAGACTTTGACTTCCCTGCCGTGCTGGCCCGTCGTCTGATTTTCCGCAATTGTCCGCGGTTCAAATCCGGTTTGCTCGCGAAACTCCCGGCAAAGCCGGAAGCCTGCGGGCAGTGGCTTTCCACCCTTTTCAGACAGTGTCTTTTTGATCGAGTCGAGATTGGATGCGCGGAGTTCAAATGGGGGATACGCGACTTTTGCGCGAAATTGGTGCGCCTCTTCAGTGGTGGCGAGATCCGGCCTTATTCTAAAGTCTGTGTATTCGCCAAAGTCGCAGGCTCCATTGTTGATAATAGCCTTGAATCCGTCCTCAAACATGCAGCCTTTGTCCTCGATGGGAGCACCCCTCTTGGTCTGGTTCAGGCGGGCCCAGTGATAGATGTAAACGGCGTTTCTCGGCGTCTGCGTCGTGTCGCGATTCAAATAAGAAAGCACCCCGTAGCCGATGCTCCATGCCACGCAGGAATTCGTGGAGCCCTGATTTCCAGCAGCGGGCAGATTGCCCCGGAGTGAAAACCTCGGCGGCAGTGGATCCTTTCCTGCGGAAAACGAGGCAGGGGTCTCCACCTGGGCCTTGTGAAGTGCTCCAGCAGAAGGCAGAAGCAGGCCTGTTTTCGGGGCCGCCTCGCCGCCATCTGCGACCGCTGCAATGAGGCATGTCAGGGTGAGGGTTGTTGTTTTGATTTTCATCAGGACGTCATTCGCATTGGCGGATCGAGCAGACGGGTTTCATTTCGCAGTCATCGAAAACTCCCCTCTGCGAGGAGTCTCACTATATGCTCCCGCATGAATTCTATGAACCTGATTAAATGGAGGCAATCGTATGAAGTAAAGCGGCATTTGACATTGCTCCATTGCAGTAATTCTCAAAAGTAAGCGTTCAAACTGTGCAAATACGCAGTATTGACACGATATCGCTGATCATGATTTATCCTTAAAAATGAAGACTCCACGCCTGCTGCTTCTCACTTCGTTCATATCGCTGGGCTTCGCTGGTTGCGCCCATCAAAACTATGGCTCGGCTGCTTCCCTTTCGCCGGGCGTCATTGTTACGAACCCCACCTCCCAACCGACTGGCAGCGGAACCGGTTACCTTGATGTGGTATGGACATCCAGCCAGGCGGGCCTGAACCCCAGACCCAGCCTCTGGTGGATTAACGCTGCCAGCCCGCAGCCCATCAATAAAACTCATTTCCCCATGGCTGCGGGTCCCTCCACTGTGACTTTTGGTCCGCTGGCCGGCTACATTGCTCCGGCCGCACAGCCTATTCGTATTTGGAGAGGGCAGACGACGACGCTCACGGTTTGCTACGGTCAGTAGCCAAATTCATGCATATAGCGCCACAGGCGCTCTCGGATCAGCTTTAGGCCCCGCTCGGCGTTGCAGTCCATGCTCCTGAGCACGCTGGTTCCGATGTCACGCCTCTGCACGTTAGTGGGCACATTGGCTTTGGTGGCGACGATATTCTGATTCTAATTGCGCGAGCGCCTCGCACGAATTTCGAGGCCTGCTGCCTTGGTGTGTCGCTGTTGGCGAAAGGCTACGAGTCTTTGAAATGAAGAATGATAAACGACGGAAATCCCTCTTAACGCCTCCGGTTGTGTACGCACGTATTGCGGCTTACCGTCAATGGTTAGTGGCCGTTGTGAGAGGTGCTTTCTCTTCAGCGTGCGGGATAAAGGATGGCGGATTCCGCAGATTTGCCCGCAGCGTCTCGCGCGAGATTTCCCCCTCCCAGCGGGTCACCGCGATGGTTGCCACGCTGTTGCCGATGAAATTTGTCAGCGAACGGCACTCGCTCATGAAACGGTCGATGCCCAGCAGCAGCGCCATGGATTCCACTGGCACCGTCTTTACCGCCGAGAGTGTGGCTGCGAGCACCACAAAGCCCGCACCCGTCACGCCGCTGGCACCTTTCGAGGTGAGCATCGCCACGAGCAGCAGTCCGATCTGTTGCTTCAGGTCCAGAGGCGTGCCCGTGGCCTGCGCGAGGAACATCACCGCCATCGTCATGTAGATGTTCGTGCCGTCGAGATTGAAGCTGTAACCCGTCGGCACCACTACGCCGACAGTCGAACGCGGGCAGCCCAGCCGCTGCATTTTTTCGATGAGCGCGGGCAGCGCGGTCTCGGAGGAACTCGTTCCAAGGACCAGTAAAAGTTCGTCCTTCAGGTAGGCGAGCAGGCGGAAGATGTTCGCGCCGCACCACCATGAGATCGCTCCGAGCACTACGATGATGAATGCCGCCGCGGTGAGGTAAAAGCCGCACATGAGCGCGAGCAATTTTCCCAGTGAGCCGAGCCCGTAACTGCCCACCGTAAATCCCATCGCGCCAAATGCGCCGATGGGCGCAGCCTTCACGACAATGCGCATGATCGCAAAGAACACGTGCGACGCATATTCGATGGCGTTCAGCACCGGCCGCGCGCGCCCGCCCATGGCGACCAGCGCAAACGAAGTGAGCAGCGAAACGAAGAGCACCTGAAGCAGGTTGTCCGAAGTGAACGCGCTGAGAAAGGTGTCCGGGATGATCTTCAACAGGAATTCCTTCGTGCTCTGCGAGTGCGCTCGTTCCGTGTATTCCTGCACCGACTTCGCGTCGAGTTTCGCAGGGTCGTAGTGAAATCCCGCTCCCGGCTGAAGCGCATTCACCACGACCAGCCCGATGATGAGCGCAAATGTGGAGACCACTTCAAAATAGATCAGCGACTTCAGTCCGACGCGTCCGAGCTTCCGCAGATCGCCCATGCCCGCCACGCCATGCACCACCGTGCAGAAAATGATCGGCCCGATCATCATCTTCACCAGCTTGATGAAGCCGTCGCCGAGCGGCTTCAGCGCGTCCTTCACATCCGGCCAGACGAGGTCCTTTCCGAAAATCCCACTTCGAAGAACTAGCGTGCCAATTTCCTTCCACCAAGCCCCGACCAAAATGCCGAGTGCCACCGCGATGAGGACTTGGACATAGAGGATGCGATACCAAGGCTTGCTGGGCAGGGGGGCGGACATGCGCGCGACCATGCCGAGTGGTGCCTCTGCTGGCAATTGCTGCTGAGCGCCTGCCGCGATTTCTTCGTCGGGCTACCTTGCGGTCCTGTTTCCCTGCATTTTCAGCCGTGCGGGCTACGCCCCGATTACGCCAGCAATTTGGCGAGATGCTTTGCGAGCTTCGCACCCAGGCTCTTCACCGCCGCCTGCTGTCTTTCATTTGCCAGTGAGCCATCCGCAGCGAATGCCTCATAGGCTTTCGAGATTGCCACCTGATCCGGGAGGACCGTCACGGCGAGATTTCCGAGAATCGCCCGCACATGCACCAGCCCGCGCAAGCCGCCGAGACCACCTGGCGACGCAGAGCAAAGAATTGCCGACTTGCCTGTGAACGCTGACAGCGAAGGTTCGTCGTCGCTTTCCGTGCGCGACACCCAGTCGATCGCATTTTTCAGCGCTGCGGTGATGCTGGAGTTGTATTCCGGAGAGGAAATGATGAGCCCGTCGTGCTTGCAAAAAAGTTCCTTCAGCCGCTTCGCCTGCTCCGGCATCCCCGACGCCGTTTCCAGATCCTCATCGAATACCGGCATCGGAAAATCCCGTAGCGCGATGAGGGTCACTTCCGACCCCGCCTCGCGCGCGCCCTGTGCTGCGATGGCCGCCAGTTTCTGATTGTATGAATCTTGGCGAAGACTGCCGCCAAAGGCGAGGATGCGAATTGCGCTCATGCCTGCTAGTTCGCACTGCTCACCCCGTCAGTGCAAGCCCGCGGGCGTTCCGCGGGGAAGGACAAGGCGGGCATTTTCAATCTGCGCGGCGAAGCTCTTCGAGTCTTCTTTCACAAATTCCCTTCGCCGATTGATGTCTGCGGGGAGTATGGACTCGGCCATGCGAACCTCCCCAATTGCCGCATCCCTCCTGGCCGCGCTTTCGCTGGCGTTTGGTTTTGTCGCGGTGAATCAGGCTGGTGCGCTGGAGGCGGTGCGGGTGGCCCCGGATGGGAAGTCCTTCGTGCTTGCGGAGTCGGGGCGGGCGTTCCGCGTCTGGGGCGTAAACTATGATCACGACAGCGAGGGTGAGAACGGGCGGCTGCTGGAAGATTACTGGGATGTGGAGTGGGAGACGGTGCGCGGGGACTTTCAGGAGATGAAGGAGCTGGGGGCGAATGTGGTGCGCGTCCATTTGCAGGTGGGGAAATTCATGAGCGCCGCGGGCACGCCGAACGGGAAGTCGCTCGCGCAACTGTGCCGGCTGCTGGAACTGGCGGAGGAGACGGGGCTGTATTTGGACATCACCGGACTTGGCTGCTATCACAAGGCTGACACGCCGAAATGGTATGACGCGATGGACGAGGATGCGCGCTGGGCGGTGCAGGCGAAATTCTGGTCCGCAGTGGCGAAGACGTGCCGCGATTCGCCCGCGGTGTTTTGCTATGATCTGATGAATGAGCCCGTGATCAGTGGGAAGAAGGAGGACGGCTGGCTGAGCGGCGAACTGGGAGGGAAGTGCTTCGTGCAGCGGCTCACGCTGGAGCCTGGCAAGCGCACGCCGATCGAAATTGCGAAGGCGTGGGCGGAATGGCTGACGGCGGCCATTCGCGCGGAGGACAGCAGGCATCTCATCACGGTCGGTGCGATCCCGTGGGCGCAGGTGTGGCCGGGCGCGAAGCCGGTCTTCTACTCGCCGGAAGTGAGCCCCGCATTTGATTTCGTGAGCATCCACCTTTACCCGAAAAAGGGCGAGGCGGAGAAGGCTCTGGCTGCGATGGCGGTGTATGAAATCGGCAAGCCGCTGGTGATCGAGGAGACCTTCCCGCTCGCTTGCAGCATCGCTGAGATGGATGATTTTGTGAAACACTCCAAAGCCCGCACGGCAGGCTATGTGAGCTTTTACTGGGGGAAGACGATCGCCGAGTATGCCGCGGCGACGGAAAAGAAGGATGTGGCAGCGCTCATCGGCGCGTGGCTCGCGTATTTCAAGGCGCAGGCGGACTTCATGAAGCAGCCGTGAGCGGCGGCGCTGCGCGGGCGTGCGATCAGCCTCCGGTGAAGAACCGGCGCAGATATTCGACGGCCTGCATCCCGCCGATGGCGAGAAAAGTGAGGAATGTCGTCGTGATGGCGAAGATGATGCAGCCGGCGATGAAGAACGCGCCGTCGCGCTCGAGCGCCGCCGAAGCGAGCAGAAGCACCGTCAAGGCTGGCAGGCCATTGGTGAATGGCACGGGCAGGGGCAGCATCATGTAGAGGCCGGACACGGCGATGAGCACGCCAGCGAGGCATCGGTAGAGGAGTTGGGCGTGGAGAAAGTCGAGGCGCGGACGGAGGAAGCGTTCGAGGAATCTGACGACACGGCTCGTGCCGGCGAGGAGCTTCGAGAGAAACCCCGTCGGAAGCTTGCGCAACAGCAGCCGCTCCGGAAGCCACGGTCTCTGGCCGAGTGCGAGCCGCGCGCCGATGACAGCGACCCCAAGTCCGAATGGCATGGAGAGGCCGGGGGTCGGAATGGGCGTGGTGAATGGCAGGGAGATGAAGATGAGCAGCAGGTAAAAGCCGCGGCCCTTGGTGGCATCGAGGATCTCACCGAGGCAGACCGGCTGTTCGGCAAAGCGCGCGGCCAATTCGCGCAGCTCCTCGGAAAAGCTCGGCTGTGGCGGGGCGGAATCGTGTGGAGTATCGCCGGGCGCGCTCATTGCGGGATCGTGCGGCCGTTGCGATGCCTGCCGTGGCGCAGCCATTTTTCCACTTCCACCACCACGAACATCACCAGCGTGACGCCGAGGATGCGCAGCCACGATGCGGAGCTGATGGGGGCACTGTGGAAGAGGCGGTTCATCAGCGGAGTGTGTGTGAAGAGCACTTGCGCGGCGAACATTCCCAGCGAGCCTGCGACGGCCCAGCGGTTCGTGAAAAAGCCGGTGAAAAAAACGGAATGGTTCAGCGAACGGCAGTTGAAGAGATAGGCGGCCTCGATGAGGACGATGACGTTGACGACTGTCGTGCGCGCCGCCGGGAGTCCGGCCTGCGCGATATTCAATTCCCAAAAGAACAGGCCCAGTGCGCCGCCCACCATGATGAACGACACTAGCGCGGTGCGCATCATGAGCGGACGTGTGAGCAGCGGCTGCTTCGGGTTGCGCGGCGGGCGCTGCATGAGGTCGGCTTCCTTTTTTTCGAACGCGAGCGGGAGTCCGAGCAGCGTGTCGGTGAGATTGATCCAGAGCAGTTGCAGCGGCAGCGCCGGGAGTGGCAGGCCGAGGAAAATCGCGGTGATGAGCAGGAGCGCCTCGCCGAGATTCGTCGGCAGAATCCAGACGATGAACTTGGTGATGTTGTCGAAGACGCCGCGGCCTTCCTCGACGGCGGCTTCGATGCTCGCGAAATTGTCGTCCATCAGCACCATCGCTGCGGCGCTCTTCGCCACGTCGGTCCCGCTGATGCCCATGGCCACGCCGATGTCGGCCTGCTTGAGCGCGGGCGCGTCGTTCACGCCGTCGCCGGTCATCGCGACGATGTCGCCGCGCGACTGAAGCGCGCGGACGAGGCGGAGTTTCTGCTCCGGTGCTACGCGGGCAAAGACTGCGGTGCGCTCGGCGATTTCGGGGAGCTCTGCATCTGGGATGTTTTCGAGCTCGCGACCAGAGAGGGCGACGAGCTTGCCGTGTTCCTCGCGGCCCGAGAGGCCGATTTGCCCGGCAATGGCGCGCGCGGTGATGAGGTGGTCGCCGGTGATCATTTTCACGGCGATGCCGGCTTGCTGGCAAATCCGCACGGAGGCAATCGCCTCGGCTCGCGGCGGATCGATCATCCCCTGCAATCCGAGGAACGTCATCCTGTCCGCGATATCCTGGGATTCCAATTTTGCATGGCTGGCGTCCACAATGCTCCGCGCGAATCCAAGCACGCGTAATCCGCCTGCGGCCATCTGTCCCACGGCTTGGAGCACGGCGGCCCTGTCCAGCGGGACCACTCTGCCGTGCCCATCCAGCGCATCGGTGCAGCATTCGAGCAGGCGCTCCGCCGCGCCTGCCTTGTAGATCACACGCGCCGACTGCCCGTCGTGCAGCGTGGCGTGAAACATGTGCTCGGAATCGAACGGGATCGCGTCGAGCACGGGCGCATCGCGGTGCGCGTCTGCTTTCAGTAGGCCCGCCTTTTCGGCGGCGACGATGATCGCGGCCTCGGTGGGATCGCCCTGCACCTTGAGATGCCCGTCCGCATCGCGCACGAGTTGGGCGTCGTTGCAAAGTACTCCGGCGCGCAGGCATTCGAGGAGCGCGGGGTTCGTGTCTGCAGCCGGACGGATCTCACCTTTTGCCTCGTATCCGGTGCCGGTCACCTCGTGGAGTTTTCCACCCGCAAAGATCCCGCGCACGGTCATCTTGTTTTCCGTGAGCGTGCCGGTTTTGTCCGAGCAAATCACGGTCGTGCTCCCGAGCGTCTCGACGGCGGGGAGCTTGCGAATGATCGCGCGCCGCTTCGCCATGCGGGAGACGCCGATGGCCAGCACGATGGTGACGGCAGCGGGCAGCCCCTCGGGAATCGCGCCCACCGCCAGCGCCACCGCCGACATAAACATAGCGACCACTTTCTCCCCGCGCACGACGCCGACGGCGAACGTGGCGACCGCCAGCGCGAGAATCACCCAGAGCAGCAGTCCGCTGAAATGCGCGATTTTTTTCGTGAGCGGTGTCGAAAGGTCCACCGCCTCGGAGATGAGCTGCGCGATGTGGCCCGTCTCGGTCTTGTCGCCGGTGGCCCACACGATGCCATCGCCATGGCCTCCGGTGACGAGTGTGCCGGTGAAGGCGAGGTTCTTCCGATCCGCGAGAATCGTGTCGAGCGCGAGCGTGTCGGCATGCTTGTGAACGGGAACGGATTCGCCGGTGAGCGCGGACTCGTCCACCTGGAGGCCCTTGATGGCGAATAGGCGCAAATCCGCAGGCACGCGGTCGCCAGGCCGGAGCAGCACCACGTCGCCGGGGACGAGTTGCGCGGAATGGATGCGCTGCTGGCACCCGCCGCGCCGCACGGCCGTCTCGGTCGTGATCATGCGCGACAGCGAGCCGATGGACTTCTCGGCCTTGTCCTCCTGTAAAAAACCGACGACGGCATTCACGAGCACGACGCCGAAGATGACCGCTGAGTCCACCCATTCGCCCAGGGTTGCCGTGACGCCGACGGCGATCAGAAGAATATAGACGAGCGGCGCGTGGAATTGCCGCAGAAACTTTACCCACGCCGGCGTGCCGCGCCGTGGTGTGATGGTATTCAGGCCAAACTTTGTCTGGCGATTCCTGACCTCGCCGTCAGACAGTCCTGCCTTCAAATTCGCGCCGAGCAGTCGCACCACCTCTGCAATTGCAATATGGTGCCACTGCGAAGACTGGCTCGGATTGTGCGTCGCGCCTGTCACGCCCTCGGCAAGGCTTCCCCTTCGTTGAATAAGTGGCGCATCTCGCGCGTGGTGGATACGTCGGTCTTCATGCCCCAGTCGGTGAGTGTTAGGAATTTCGCATCAGCACCGGGATTAGCCAGGCGTTTCACGGCGGAAAACACGAAGGGCTTCCATTGCCGCGGGTGCTTCGCGTTTAATTGCCTGAACATTCCCCGAACCATGACCCAAAAATTCCGAATCGCCGGCATTAACTTCGACCACTTCCACATGGGAGACCTGCTGCGGATGGTGCATGAGCACGCGGATGCGGAACTCGTGGGCATCTGCGATGAGCAGCCGGAGCGGATGCGGGAGGCGCAGCGGAACTTTGCGATTCCCGATGATCGCATTTTTACCGACGTGGAGGCGTGCATGGAAAAGGCGCTGCCCGATGTGGTGCTGCTCTGCCCGGCGGCGGCGAAGCACGGCGAGTATGTCGCGCGCGTGGCGAAGTATGGCGTGCATGTGATGGTGGAGAAGCCGTTCGCCGCGTCGCTTGCGGAGGCGGATGCGATGGTGGCGGCGATGCCGCGCGGGAAGCTGCTCGCGATCAACTGGCCTCTGCGCTGGGAGGAGGCGGCGGTGACGGCGAAGCGGCTGATCGATGAGGGGGTGATCGGCGAGGTGCGGGGCTTTCATCACTATGGGGGAAATCGCGGGCCGCTGTGCCACGGTGCGGACAAGGTCGAGAAGGAGCCGACGGCGGCGGAGAAGTCGGCGAGCTGGTTTTACCAGAAGGGCGCGGGCGGGGGTTCGCTGCTCGATTACCTCGGCTACGGGACGACGCTCGGAACGTGGTTCATGGGCGGGCGCGCGCCGCTGGAAGTGACATGCGTGACTGATGAGCCGCCTGGTCTCGAAGTGGATGAGCACAGCGTGGTGGTGCTGCGCTATGCGTGGGGGCTGTCGAAATGCGAGACGCGCTGGGGGACTTTCACGGATCCGTGGACGCATCAGCCTCAGCCGAAGTGCGGCTTTGCCATATGTGGCAGCGAGGGGACGGTGACGTGCTATGACTATGAGAAGACGGTGCGCGTGCAGACGCGCGCAAAGCCGGAGGGCTTCGACGTGCCATGCGACACGCTGCGCGCGCCGGAGCGGAATCCGGTGGAGTATTTCCTGCACTGCATCGAGACGGGCACGCCGCTGAGCGGGCCGCTGTCGCCAGAGATTTCGCGCATCGGCCAGCAGATGGTGGACGGTGCGGTGCAGAGTGCGCGGGAGAAGCGTACGGTGAAGCTGCCAGCCTAGCCCATGGCCGCCGCTCTGCTCGCATCCGCGGAAAGTCGTGCCGCTCTCGCTGCGCAATATCGCAACACGCTGCTGGGCGACGTGATTCCATTCTGGCTGAAGCACGGGATGGATGCGGAGCACGGTGGGATCATCACGTCACTGGATCGTGATGGCGCGGTGACGGACACGGACAAGTCGGTGTGGTTCCAGGGCCGGGCGGCGTGGATGTTCGCGACGCTTTTCAACACGGTGGAGCGCCGGGCGGAGTGGCTGGATGCGGCGCGGAGCTGCGTCGAGTTTTCACGCCGGCACTGTTTCTCGCCCGAGGGGAAAATGTATTTCAGCGTGACACGCGAAGGCCGTCCGCTGCGGATGCGGCGCTATGTGTTCAGCGAGTCGTTCGCGGCGATCGGGAATGCGGCCTTTGCAAAGGCGAGCGGCGATGCACGCGCGGCGGAGGACGCGGTGAAGTGCTTTGCGACGTATCTGCGCTTCTCATTCGAGCCCGGAGCGATGCTGCCAAAATACGAGCCGACTCGCCCAATGAAGGGCATCGGCGCGCACATGATCGGCATCGCCACTGCGCAGGAATTGCGGGCGAATCTCGGTGATGTCGCGGTGTCCGGCCGAACGTGCTCAGAGTGGATTGATGCGAGCATCGCGGAGATCGAGCGCGATTTTCTAAAGCCCGAGCACGAGGCGCTGATGGAAGTCGTCGGTCCGCACGGCGAACTGATCGATCACGCGGACGGACGCACGCTGAATCCCGGCCACGCCATCGAGTGTGCGTGGTTCCTCCTGCACGAGGGCGCGCTGCGGAAGGATACGCGGCTGATCAAACTCGGCACGACGATCCTCGACTGGATGTGGAAAAGCGGGTGGGACACGGAGCACGGTGGGCTGCTCTACTTCACTGATCTGCGCGGTCTGCCGGTGCAGGAATACTGGCACGACATGAAATTCTGGTGGCCGCACAACGAGGCGATCATCGCGACACTGCTCGCGTGGAAGCTCACGGGCGAGACGCGCTTCGCCGAGATGCACCGGCTCGTGCACGAGTGGAGCTTCGCGCATTTCCCCGATGCGGAGCACGGCGAGTGGTATGGCTGGCTGCGGCGCGACGGCAGTGTGTCATCGTGCGCGAAGGGCAGCATGTGGAAGGGGCCATTCCATCTGCCGCGCTGCCTGTGGTATTGCTCGCATCTGCTCGCGGGGGAATAAGGCGCGATGCCCCTTTTGAACTGTGCTGCGATGAGTGAAGTATTCGGCTGTCTCGCGATGAGCGGCCTTGCGCGAATCGGCGTGTCGTCCGCGTGCCTGCTCGGGGCGGTGTGGTGTGCGGCTGATGCAAATGCGGGCGACGTGTTGCAGTGGGAAAAGCTGCCGCCTATTCCCGATGCGGAAGGTTTTGCGGGAGCATTTGCGGGAGTGAGCAATGGCGTGCTCATCGTCGCAGGTGGGGCGAACATTGAGGGCGAAAAGTGGGGTGATACATTTCACAAGCAGTGGCATGATTCGGTCTTCATGCTCGACAAGCCGGACGGCGAATGGAGGCACGGCAGGCTGCCGCGCGCTCTCGGCTACGGTGTGTCGGTGACGACGGAGCACGGTATCGTGTTCATCGGTGGCAGCGATTCGGAACGGCACTACGCGGATGTCTTCCGGCTCGAGTGGTTCGGCGGGCTCATGACGCGGACGGTATTGCCCCGGCTGCCGCAGCCGTGCGCGAATGCGTGCGGCGCGCTCGTCGGCAAAGTGATCTATGTCGCCGGCGGAATCGAGAAGCCCGACGCGACGACCGCGATGAGGACATTTTGGAAACTCGACATGGCCCTGCCCAAGCCGCACTGGGAGCCGCTCGCCCCATGGCCGGGCCCGGAGCGGGTGCTGGCCGTGGCGGGAGTCCTCGGGGATTCGTTTTTCCTTTTCAGCGGAGCGAGTCTGTATGCCGGTGCCGATGGTAAGCCGGTGCGCCAGTATCTGCACGACGCGTATCGGTTCACGCCGGGGGAGGGCTGGAAGCGCATCGCGAATTTGCCGCGCGCCGCGGTCGCCGCGCCGACGCCGGCGATCGTGAACGGGAATCATCTGCTCATCGTGAGCGGCGACGACGGCGCAAATGTGACCTTCCAGCCCGTGCGTGAGCATCCGGGTTTTCCGCGCGACGTGCTCGCCTACGATGCGGAGCACGATGCGTGGAGCAGGGCGGGGGAGGTGCCATTTTCGCGGGCGACCGTGCCGGTCGTACGCTGGTTCGGCCGGGATGTGATTCCAAATGGCGAAGTGCGCCCGCGCATCCGTACGCCGGAGGTTTGGGCAGTGAAAGTGAAGCCTGGGCAGTGAGCGCGACTGCACTGGGAGCGGCGGCATTCCTGTCGCCGTCGTCGCTTGCGTCGGAGGCTCACCATTTTCGGGTCACGCGGTGGTGGTCGCGTGGCGATTTTGTCCACCGCCTTTCCGCGGAGTGTGCGCCTCCGGCGCAGTCAGAGGTTGGCGACAGGAATGTCGCCGCTCCCAGTGCGCTCCCCACTGCTTTGCTGCACCACGCATTTCGCGATGGACGTGCGGGCGTTGAATTGTCCTTCTTTCAGCCATGAAGCTTCAGGATTCCCAGCGCCTCCGCGGACTCGTCGCGGCGACTCACACGCCGTTTCACGCAGATGGTTCGCTCAATCTTGCCGTCGTCGAAAAGCAATGCGCGCATCTGCTGGCGAATGATGTGACCGCCGTATTCATCGGCGGCACGACGGGGGAGAGCAGCTCGCTCTCGCTCGAAGAGCGGCATCTGCTCGCGAAGTGCTGGACCGAAGTGGCGCGCGGCACGGCGATGCGCGTCATCGTGCATGTCGGGTCGAATGCACTCACGGATGCCCGTGCGCTCGCGGAGCATGCGCAGCAGCTCGGCGCGCACGCGATTGCGGCGCTTTCACCGAGCTATTTCAAGCCGCGCACGCTCGATGCGCTCATCGCGTGTGCAGTGGACATCGCGGATGCCGCACCGGCGACGCCGTTCTATTTTTATGACATCCCCAGCATGACGGGCGTGAGTTTTCCCATGGTGGATTTTCTCGCGCAGGCGCGCGAACGCATCCCGACGCTCGCGGGGCTGAAGTTCACGAATCCCGACCTGATGTCCTTCCAGCTCTGCCTGCACGCGGACGGCGGCGCGTGGGATGTGCCGTTTGGCTGCGACGAATTTCTCCTCGCGGCACTCTCGCTCGGTGCGACGGGCGCTGTGGGCAGCACTTACAATTTCGCCGCGCCGATTTATCACCGGGTCATGCGCTTGTTCTCAGCGGGTGATATGGCGGCGGCGCGCGTGGAGCAGTTTCGCTCGGTACAGCTTGTGCAGTTGCTTGCGGGCGTCGGTTTCATGGGCGCGGCTAAGGCGGTGATGGCGATGCTCGGAGTGGATGTCGGCCCTGCGCGATTGCCGAATACGACGCCTTCTGCCGAGCAGGTGAAGAAGCTGCGTGCGGATCTCGAACAGCTCGGCTTTTTCGACTGGATCAAAAACTGAACATGAAACTCACCGCCGTTCTCCTCCTTGTCGCCGCTTCGCTCTTTGCTGCGGAGCCGGAATTTTCCGATGTCTTCACCGCGAAGAAGGACGGCTATCCGTCCATCCGCATCCCGTCGGTCATAGTTACGAAAAACGGCGTCGTGCTCGCGTTCGCCGAGGCGCGCGCGAAGAACGCGGACCAGGCCTCGAACAAAATCATCCTTAAGCGCAGCACGGACGGCGGCGTGACTTGGGGTGCGGTGCAGCTCATTCATGACGATGGCGAAAATTCGCTCAATAATCCGACGGCTCTCGTCGCAGGCAGTGGTCGCATCTTTCTCATGTACCAGCGCATCCCTGCGCATCTGCGCGAGGCGAGCAAGGAGACGGCGACGGGCTTCGAGGGTGAGAATGTGTACCGCACTTTCCTCGTCACGTCCGACGACGATGGCGCGACGTGGACGAAGCCGCTCGATGTGACGCGCGGCACGAAGCACGCGACTGGCGCGACGACCGTGGCGAGTGGGCCGGGCATCGGGATCCAGCTCACGCGCGGCGCGCACAAGGGTCGGCTCGTGATCCCGTTCAACGAGGGGCCATTTTGGAAATGGAACAACTACGCGGCGTTCAGCGACGACGGTGGCGCGACGTGGAGCTGCGGCGAAAATGCGCCGGGTGCATTCGTGCCGGATGTGAAGATGGGCGAGCGCAGCCAGATCAACGAAGTGCAGATGGTCGAGTTGAGCGACGGCAGCGTGCGGCTGAACTCGCGGCAATTTGCCGGCGCGAAAGTTCGCAAGACGGCGGTGAGCAAGGACGGCGGTGCGACATGGTCGCACGTCGAGGACATACCGGAGCTGCGCGACCCGAGCTGCATGGCGTCCATTTTCCGACTCACGTTCGCCGAGAGTGGCGCGCAGAGTCGCATCCTCTATAGCGGGCCGGACAGCACGAAGCGCGAGAACGGCACGGTCCACATGAGCTACGACGAAGGAAAGACGTGGCAGGTGAGCCGCGTGCTTTTTCCCGGAAGCTTCGGCTACAGCGTGCTCACACGGCTGAAGGACGGCACCATCGGCTGCCTCTTCGAGACAGACGGCGCGAACCGCACGGTCTTCGCGCGCTTCACGCTCGACTGGGTGACACAAAAATAGCGCACAGGCGTTGTTTGGAACGCCTTCGCTCGGAGAGGGACTGGATTGCTTGCCAAGAATTCGCAGCCTGCAAAGTCTTGCCGAACTTCAATGAGCAAGCTTCCCCGCAGCCTTCACTTCGTTCTCCTTGCGTGGCTCGTGTTTTCCAGCGCGGTGCGTGCGGAGGAGTTGCCCGACATCACGACTGTGCCGGAGGATTTGAAAGTGCCCGCGATTTCCGAGGCATCGCCCGCTGCGGGATTGCGCGTACGGCAGACGACGGGCGGGTGGGAAAAGATGGCGGTGCATCACACGCTCTGGCTGCCGTTGAACTGGAAGCGCGGCGGCAAATTTCCGGTGCTCGTCGAGTTTGCTGGCAACGGCGGATTCAAAAGCAATTTTGGCGACACCTGCGACGGCACGGTGGAGGGAGGGAATCTTGCATTCGGGATTTCCGGTGGTGCGGACTACATCTGCATCGGCATGCCGTTTGTGAAAGTATCCGCTGGCGCGAAGGAGAACGCCGCGCACTGGTGGGGCGATGCGGATGAGACCGCGGCTTACTGCGCGGCGACGGTGCGCGAGGTGTGTCGGGAATTTGGCGGCGATGAGAAGTCGGTCGTGCTCTGCGGTTTTTCGCGCGGCTCGGTCGCGTGCAACTACATCGGCCTGCGCAACGACACGATCGCAGCGCTCTGGCGGGTGTTCATCTGCCACAGCCACTACGACGGCGTGCGGACGACTTGGCCGTATCCGGATGCGGATCGCGCATCCGCACTTGCGCGTTTGCAGAGGCTGAATGGGCGCCCGCAATTCATCAGCCAGGAGGTCTCGGTGGACGCGACACGCGACTACCTCAATGCGAGTGGCGTGGCCGGCGCGTTCGAGTTTTCCGCGCTGCCATTCCGCAATCACACGGATCGCTGGGCGCTGCGCGATTGCGAGCAGCGGCGGAAGGTGCGCGTGTGGCTGCGGAGTCTCGGGCTGCCTGCGGGGCAGTAGGCGTGAGCGGAAGCTCACGCTCGCGCTCTCCCTAGCGCTCCTGCGAGTTGTTCAGTCGCGCACTGCACCGCAGACCATCTCCAGCACGCGCCAGGTCGAGTCGCCGTTCTGGCTGCCTTCGTCGAAGGCCGTGCGCGTGGGCGGGTGCCAGTTGTCGCGGTCGTGCTTTTGCTCGGGCTGCGGGAGGCCGGTGAGGGCGTGGTCGTACTGGCCGTCCTTGCCGCCGAGCTTGTAGATCACGAGGTCTAGCGAGGGCACTACGTAGATGGCGAAGCCGCCTGCGCCGGTCTTGTAAAATGCATCGCGCGGCACGCCGAGGATCTGGCCGCGTTCGTTGTGCTCGAACTGCAGGCTGAACGGGAAATGCGGGTTGTATTTCGTCACCTTCTGGCAGAGCGCGATGTAGTCCGGCGGCACGAGCTGCTGGTCGTTCCACTTGCCATTCTTGGCGAGGCACCAGCCGAAGCGCAGCGCATCCGTCGCATGGACGGCGATGCTGCCCGCGCCATTCGCGTGCGGCATGTCGTAGTCGCCGCGATGCAGGCAGTAGCCCCACGATTCCCAGCCCATCGGATCGCCAAGGTGCTTGCGGATGTAGTCCTGCAGTTCCATTCCCGCGACGTGCCGCAGCACGATGGATGCGATGTGCGGCGAAGGCGACGAATACGAATAGCCTTCGCCTGGCGCGCACCACAGCGGCACGCGGATGGACGACATGTCGAGGTCGCGGATGTTTTGCCCCGGCTTCGGGGCGAGCGGCTGCGACTTGCCGCCGTTCACGGTGCCGCTCGGTGTCTGACCTTCGCCCCAGTAGCCCGCGCTCATCGAGAGCAGATGGCCGAGCGTGATGTCGGCCTTGCGCGGATCGTCGAGCGGGAGAGCCTCGGGGAGAAATTTTTCCGTGAAGACTTTCGTATCGAGTCCCTGCGGAATCTTATTGCGAAATTCGTTCAGCATGATGCCGCACGCGATGCTCGTGTAAGCCTTGCCAGTGGAGGCCATGTCGGGGTTCGCGTTGCGGCTCGCGCGGCCGAAGTATTTTTCAAAGACGAGGTAGCCGTGCCGCACGACGAGCAGGCCGCCATTCGCTGTCGTGTTCTCGCAGATCTTGTAGGCGTCTTGAAGGCGCGTCGCATCGAGTCCGGCTTTGGTGCGGATTTCCTTCGCATCTGTCAGCGTGCGCCATCCGCCTTTGCTATCCGGCGGCGGAAAATAATCTGCTGCGTGCGTGAACGCGGCAAGGGAAAATGCGATGGCGACGGAGCGGAGCAGGGTGGTCATGAAAATGGTGTGCAACGTGAAGTCACGGCAGTGCGTGTTGTTTGAAAAACTTCACGATGAGCGAGGGTGCCTCGCTGGGATACGAGTGAGTGCCGGGATGGATGAACGTCACGACGGGAGTCCCGTTTTTCGACGGGAAAAGCGTGCAGCCAGTCTGCGATTCCCAAGGTTGGCCTTCGCCGCAGCCGTTCACCTTTTTCACGTGGTTGATCATGAGGTTCTGCCACTCGAATTTCACAAGTGGATCATTTTCGCCACCGACATGCAGCACGGGTTTCGGTTTCAGCCTTCCCTGAGCACCGCGCGCTGCTGCCGCAGATGGTCCGAATGCCGCGAACTTTTCCCCGCGCTCGGCCCAGAGCAGATACGTGAAGCCGCCGCCATTCGAGTGGCCCGTCGAGTAGATGCGTTTCGGGTCCACTTTGAATTTCGATTCGAGTGAGGCGAGCATCGTGTCGAAGAACTTCAGATCGCGATCCCCTTGCGCGCCGACGGCGCTTTGCCAGCCGGGCTTTTCGCCCTTGGGATCCGTGAGTTGGCCCGGCGTGTTCAGCCCCTGCGGATACACGACGATCGCCTCGGGCCAGAGCGTGTGGATGTGATACATGCGCGCGGCGTTGCTCATGTTTCCGCCGTGTCCGTGGAATCCGAAGACTAGCGGCGAGGGCTGGGTCTTCGCTTTTTCGGGAATCGCAATCAACGCTTCGCGGACAACGCCATCCACGGTGAATTCGTGGCGGGTGAGCGCGTCTGCGGAGAATGTGGACTGCAACGCAGCGACAAGCAGCGATAGAAGGAGGGGCAGCGTTTTCATCCGGGGTGAAACTCCGATGGTTCGCAGAAGTTTTCGGAAGGTTGCCGGAGGTTGCGATGACTTCGCGATTCTCAAACGCGCCCGTTTTGTGCATTCACGCAGCGTGCGTCTCGATAAATGGCTCTGGGCTGTCCGCGTTTTCAAGACCCGCTCGGTCTCTGCTGATGCGATCAAGGGCGGGCACGTGCGGGTCAACGATGCACCTTGCAAGCCGTCACGCGAAGTGCGGGTCGGAGAGATCATCGTGGCGCGCGTGGGAATCATGACACGCACCGTCCGGATGATCGCTGATCCGCCATCGCGTGTCGCAGCGAAGCTCGTCCAGCAATTTGCAGAGGACCTCACGCCGCCGGAGGAATATGCGCGCCGCCCAGAGCCGAATTTTTTGCCACCGATGTTCCGCCCGCAGGGGACCGGGCGTCCGACCAAACGCGACCGTCGTGCGACGGATCGCATCAATGACGTCGAATAAGCGCTGCCCGAATTCCCTCGCTCCCTTGCCGCGACCGTCGGCTTACTTCGCGACCAGCATTCCCTCGTATTCGTAGTCCACGCTCGTCGATCCGAATTTCGGATAGATGAAGCGGCACGCGGGGACGTTTTCCTTTGAGATGCCGTAGGCCGTCTTGAGGCCGGCCGTCTTCAGATGCTCGAGGGATTCATGGAGCAGCGTCGAGCCGATGCCGCGGCTGCGGTATTCGGAGAGCACGCACGGGCCGGAGATCAGGTGCGTGGGCGTATCCTCGTTCACATTCAGCGCGGATGCGGCGATGATGCGTGTGCCGTGCGTCACCACGAGGCAGGGGACGGTGCGATGCGCGAAGCTGGCAGCGAGCTGTGACTCGATGAACTCGCGGACGAAGCGGATCGAATCGCCCCATGCGGCATCCAGGCCGAATGCGGTAAAGATAGTCTGATGTACAGTTTTTTCCTCTTCGCGCGACGCGGCGCGGATATTAAATGCGGAGGGAAGATGCGATTCGAGCGCAGGGAGCTTAGTCAGATCCCAGGCAAATCGCTTCCAGCGAACAAGCTTCATACCCGGATGGTAGCCGCGGCATTTGCGGAAAGCAATCGTCCTCTGGCAAATTCGCTCTGCGCCATCACGTTGCCGGGCGCTGGCGATGCAAAATGCATCCCGGCGAGAGGAATCGAAGCCCTCGTCGTTACCCCGCCCATCGGTCGTAAAGTTCGCGCAGGCACTCGCGCAGATTGGCACGATGGCGGTGGAAAAGAGCCTCCGCTTCGCCATCAGGAAGCGCACCGCCGGTGAGTTGTTCCACGAGAGCCTTGAGCAGCTTTGGCGAAGTCTCGGCTTCCAGCGCCACCGGCAGGCGGCTCGTGCGGTGCACGGTCACGATGAGTCCCGCGGCCTGGCTCGCTGCGCCACGCGCGGGCAGCCACTGCCGCGTGGAGAGCTGCTCCGCGCCATCGAGCAGGACGAAGCCGGGCTTTTTCACCTCGCGCAATTTGTCCGCGAGGCGGTCCTTTTCCTTCATGCCGCTTTCCGTCTGGAGTCGGAAAAGGATGGGCTGAAAACCGCGCGCCTCCAGCTTTGGGATGAGTTGTTCGAGCAGCGTCGTCTTTCCCGTGCCGTTACCGCCCACGATGCTGGCGCACCAGTTCAGTTCCTCGAGCCGCTTCAGCAGCGTGTCCCATCCCATGCCCGCTGGAAACCGGAACGGGATGCGTTCAAGGTGGCACGTCGCAAATGGATTTTCGCGCGCGCTCACGTTATTGCGGGCGAGTTGGGCTGCATTCCGTGGCATTACCGGAGACACGCAGTCACCGCAAGGGAAAGGGCAGGGGAGCGCGTGTTGTGGCTCGGTATCATGCCTTGAATGACGGGTCGGTTTTCGAGTCCGGGTGCTGTGAATGGTGACTGGCCTTCCGGTTCTCACTAGGCGAACAGGGCAGGGCACCAGTCGCGCCTCACCAGTTACCAGTCACACTCCTGCCCGGCACTAGTTCGGCTGAAGTCGCACGCCTTTCCCCTTCGGCTGCTCGATCCTCGGCAGCGCGATCTCGCAGGCTTCGGGCGCGATCACGATCTCGATGCGTTCGCAGTCCTCGCCCGGATCCACGACAAACTCCACGGCCCACAGAACCGCGATGAGCGTGCCGGAAAAACTGTACGGCCCGTTCGGAGCCGTGAAGCTGAACTCCCGCGTATCCGCCGCCGGCGGCGCATCGAGCGTCACGACCTCCACCGTCTCGCCGTCCTCCGTACCCTTGCCCCGCGTGAACCACACGAGCCGCACCTCCGCGCTCACCGGTGCCTTTGCAAACTCCCACAGCGCCGCGCCCGCGATCGTCTCGCCGGGGCGGAATGCAGTTTTGTTTTCGCGGAGTCCGAGGCGGATCATGTGGCAGTGGGCGCGGTGGGTTGTTCTTGGAAAAGCGTCGCTGCCTCGCGCGGCGTGACGGTGATGGGGAATTCCGAATCCACGTTCGGCCAATTAGGGATGTCGCCCTTCACCTGCAGCATCCACACGATCTTGTTGTTCGTCGCCGTCATGGTGTGGATGAGTTCGCGTGGGATGCCCACTTTCAGCTCCCCGCTCGCCATCTGCGTTGCGTCGGAAATATCCAGCAGCACCGTGTTCAGAAAGACCGACTTGTCCGTCGTGGTCGTCGTGCCGCGGCGGTAAGTCGCCTCCTCGCGCGCCAGCAGGATGATGGTCAGCTTCGCGAGACGGCGCACATTTCCGCTGAAGCGCCACCGCACATCGAGCGAGCCGCCGAGCGGCACCGTGGGCGCGCTCACCGTCAGCGACGTGCGGGGATTGAAAAGCGCGAGGAACTGGTAAAACGCCGCGGCCGCCAGCCCGAGGCCCGCCAGCAGGAAGATGCCCATGAAAAGCCGCACCCCCGTGCCCGCGTCCTTCGTCGTCATGAAAAATCCCCACACAAACCCATTCCACACCAGCGCTAAGACCGCGATCGCCGCGAAGGCACAGCCCGGCGGAGTGGACTGCTTGAGCTGCACTTCGCCAGTCGTCCCGCCGAGCGGGATCGCACCGACTCCACGACCGCGTGCGAGCAGCGGCAGCCCGTCGCCCGCATGCGCGACCACCGCCTTCTTGCTGCCAGCCCGCGATGCCGTGAAAAAGATCACCAGCCCCACGATCAAAAACACGCCGGGGATCAGCCCGAACCATCGGTCCGGCGAAGGCTGGATGCTTAGCACCGCGTCCAGCGGATCCTCCGGGTTCACATGGCAGACCGTCCGCGTGCCGGGCGGGAGCGATTGCACCGCCGTCTCGCGCCAGCCGCGACTGCTGCTCGTCCCGGTGTCAAAGTTGTAGTTCGTCCCGATCCATTCCCTCCCGCCGACGGTGTAGCGGTAGCGCACATCCACCGAATACGTGGAGCCCCCCTTGCTCCCGCTGTGGAATCCCAGTTGGCTCGAAGTGATCTCACACGGCACCGTCGGCCACTTTGCCGCCGCGGATTCCTTCAGCATCGGCCGGAAGAAAATCGCGTATAGCAGCCCGCCCCCGATCACGATGAAGATCAGCCCAAACAGCCGCATCCCCAGCCTCCCGCGCCCTCCGCCCTTGCCAGCGCCATGCCGTGCGGAGATCGGTGTGCGGGATGCCGGCTTCGTCCTCCACACCGCGATGATGCCACCCACACCGATCATGACGAAGACCAGCGGGATCAGCCCAAAAAGCAAAATCCACGGCGAACCCCGCTCCAGCGTGCTCTCCGCCGGAGCCGATTCATTCACGTAGCAAAATGCCGGTCGTCCCGCCGCATAGCGCTGCACTGCGCGCTGGGCCGATGCCGCGCTCACCGATTCCGACATCCCCACGCTGAACCGCGTCCCCGTGTAGCGCAGCCCCCCGAAGCGATACGAGTAGCGCACGTCGAATCCCACACCGCTGCCCTTTTCATTCACCGACGACGCCTCGATCACACAATCCGTCTTCTTCCAAGTATAGGCACGCACCATCTCCCAGCCCGACTTCACGATGAAGCCCATGAACACCAGCCCCGCGATCGCAAACACGCTCAGGAAAAGCGTCGCGCAGCCCTTGCCTGCCACGGAACTCGGGCCCGATCTGGAGGAAATGGTGACATTCATCGCTCTGCCATCACCGTGTCTCAAAATACGTGCCCCAGAGCAAGAGCGCCGCACACAGGCAGTGGCTCATTTTCAAGCAGGAATCCATGAAGCCACGAATTCCTTCGACAGCTTGGTCTGCTGACGATCCACGTCCCCTCTCACATGCTAGGGGACGATCTGGTTGTGATCGCCTCTCGTCCGGCTCACTCCATTTGAGATCTGACGTGACCGCCGCCGCCTGTTGCCACGGTAAATTTTCTGCCTGGTGCTGGCCCGGACATCGAGATCGCGGGAATGCGTGCGCCTGCCTGCAGACTTCAGTGCAGCTCGCAGAATACTGGCAGGGATGGAGACGATGATCACCGGAACTTCTGGGCAGCGGATCGCATTCATCGGAGACATGAACTGAAATTTGAAGCGCATCAAGACAGCGGGTGGTCGCGTGCTCAATCGCCCTCGTGATGAGGGATGGCAGGCGCGGCCACTCAGGTGTTGTAAATTGGGGAGGGCCAAACGTTGGTCATCGCTGCTGGAATACGTCCAATTTTCAAATCCGGTGCGAAACAGACTGTATGAAATCAAGCACACGAGACAAAATCGAGGGAACCGCGCACGAAGCCAAGGGTAAGCTCAAGGAGGTGGCAGGAAAGGTGGTCGGCAACCCAAACTTGCAAGATCAGGGGACTGCGGAAAAGGTCGCTGGCAAAGTGCAGCGCAAGGTCGGAGACGTGAAAAAGGTGTTTGGGAAGTAGCGAATCGAGGTGGGGGCGTTGGAATCTACGTCCCGCCAGTGACCGTGTAGCCCTGCTCGCGCAGTTCTTCGGCCAGGTCTTTCTCCATCTGCGCCGCAGCTTCAAAAGGCATCGGATTCAGATGGGCGAACAATTCCGGAAGAAGGCGAACGCCGTATTTTCTGACCGTCCACGCTGACTTGTAACCGTGATTGTGGTTCTCGAAGCGATGCTCCACTGGCAACCCCGTCATGCCAACGTAAACGCTCGGCTTCGATGCGTCTCGTTTTGGATTCACACGCAGGACCGAGGGATGCTTCGCCACGGCATCATCGAGAAGGATGACGTAAACATTGTGGTGATGTTCGGCGTGGCTCATGAGTGAACGTCACACAGCGCTTGTGGTTTCGCACGTCAGACGGTTGCCTGGCTGCGAGCGTCTCGCCGCATTGTCGTTGGGCATTCGCGTTGAAGAGTCGCACAAGTGCAAAGTGCGTCGGCGACCAAATCAACGCAGGCAACCCGAGGAGCAGATTCATCAACCAAGCCCATGCAGGCATCCAGCAATTTGATCTGCGCCCATGTCATGTAGTGCTCTTTGTCCTGATTGAACTCGAAGACCTCGGTGATGAAGGACGTCGCACCGAATCCGTATTTTTTGAATAGCAGAGCAACGAACGTAGCGTGGCTCGCCACCGAATCATCGAACGTCAACACCACGAGCCTGTCCGGTATCGGCTCAACCGATGTCGAGCGCAGCGTGAGGAGCAGGGACAGAAGAACGGTGATGATCGAGCGTGATTTGTTCAGCATGTTCGCGGTTTACTTTGTCGCGTCATTGAATTGGCAGTGCGCCGAACCGGGTGACATGTCCCAAATCCCGGCCTCCAATTTTGACGGTGGCCGCATTTTGATCGAGTGAGCGTGGTGATGAGTCAGCTGAAAACGACCGCTTTTTCGTGCTCCAGAGATCAGTGACATCGATGCACATCAGAGAACGCTCAGTACTTCAGTTTTACAATGTTTTGGGTTATGAGGTTTGGTGCTGGCGGCAGAATCGAGGTCAGCAGCAAGACGATGAAGTTTTCTACGGTGGCGGGGAGTTGACGAAGAAACGCACAGCCAAGTTGCGTTCAGAAAAACGCCGGCGAACACATGCAAACCTCGCTGAACTTCTAAGGACAAGTATTGGTTTTGGTTTGACTCAGCCAAAAATTCTCGCCGGCCTTCAGCGTCAGACATTTACCTTAAGGCAGATGGTGCGCGCTGCAGGGTTCGAACCTGCGACTTCTTGCGTGTGAAGCAAGCGCTCTACCACTGAGCTAAGCGCGCATTTTTCCGGTCGCGGGAAAGAGTGTTTCCCGTCGCGGGAGGCGGAATAGAAACGTTTTTTGCGGACGATGCCAGAGGATTTTTCGCCGCCGTGCGAACATGGCAGATGCAGGCCAAAATGGCCGGCCGCTACCAGAGCGCCGGCTTTACCACGCCGAGGTAGGCCATGATGCCGACGAGGATGATAGAGATGAGGATGGCGGCGGGAAGGGGAGTCCTGAGCTTGCGAAAGAGCACGGGGAGCATGCCGATGAGGAGCCAGAGCACGGTCTTCACAATGGCGAAATGCGGATAGCCGAGCTTGAGTTTCGCGAGCAGTCCGAAGCCGGTGATCAGCATCACAAGCAGGCCGATGCCTTGCAGCATGGCGAAGGTCTTGCGCTTTTCCCCGCCGGCCATCATGCCACCGACACCGAGGGCGAGGACGGAGATTCCGATGAGGTGGGTGATTTTGTAGAAGTTGTAGTCCATGTGCGTGCGCCCCAAAGACCACCGATGCGCGTACGATGCAAGGGTGGACGAACTATACCTTCACCCAAGTCCGCTTCGCGTGGCTCTTCAGGATCGCCTCGCAGAGTTTCACTTCCTCGTGGCCGTCCTGTGCGTTCGCAAAAATCGCGGGCGTCCTTTTTCCACTCGCGATGTGCTCGTAGATGGCGCGGTAATGCATCTTGTGCGAGTCGGGGAAGCCCTCGGCGTGGCCGCCGGGGTAGTCTGTGAAATGCGCGATGTCCTTGTCGAAGCCGGGCGCGCAGCGCTGACGGATTTCGTTCGGCTTGTCGCGGCGTCCGACGTGCAGAACGTTCGGGTCCTGCAATTCCCAGCGCACGCTGCCTTCCGTGCCGTAGATGCCGATCGCGAGCGAACATTTCCACCCGGCGGCGACTTGCGAGATGCTTGCATTCGCATGGACGCCGTCGGCATTTCCGTGCGCGGACTTTCCGAAATGCAGCAGCACGCTCGCAAAATCCTCGGTGTCCACGGGGTAGCTCACGAGATCCTTCGATGTCACTTTCGCGAACGACTTCACCTCGCCCTTCGGACGTTTGCGGGTTTTGTGAAAAGTCTCCAGCATCGCGAAGACGGAGTCCGGCTTTGCACCAAGGACGAATGACACCGCATCCATCCAATGCGTGCCGATGTCGCCGACGGCGCGGAGCTTCCCGCCTTCGCTCGCGAGCAAGCGCCAGTTGTAGTCGGTCTCCTTCAGCAGCCAGTCCTGGAAGAAGTGGCCCTGCACATGGATGATGCGCCCGAGGTCGCCGCGCTCGATCATTTTCCGCATCTGCAGCACGGCGGGGAAAAAGCGGCAGTTGTAGTTCACGGCAAAGACCCGATCACTTTTCGCCGCGGCCTTCACCACGCGCGCGGTATCCGCGCTCGTCATGCCGAGCGGCTTTTCGCAGACGACATGCTTGCCCGCCGCGAGAGCCGCGAGCGACTGCTCCACGTGCGCCTTGTTCGGCGAGGTGATGTGGACGACATCAATGTTCGGCGACGCATACATCGCCTCGTAGTCGTAGCTCCCATACACCTCCGACACGCTCCATTTTTTTGCGAGCGCCAGCGCGCTGTCGCGCGAACCGCAGAGTGCATTCACCTGCACGCCGAGTCGCTTCAGTGCTTCGAGATGGACGGGCCCGATGAAGCCGGTGCCGATGATGCCTGCGCGGAGATGGGAGAGATTCATGCGCGGAGAAATGCCGGAGTGGAAAAGGCGACGCAAGCAGACGCACGAGCATCATGCGGTGAAAATAGTCCGAGGGATTTTGCGCGGGGCGGTGTGTGAGGGAATGCAGGGATTCCAACAAGCCCGGCAAAACAAACCTCAAAGCCAAATACCAAATGAAAAACAAGTTCGTCCTCGCCATCGCCGCAGCCGCCACCATCGGAGCCGCCAGCCTCTTTGCTGTCGGTGACGCCCAGCCCGCCGTCAGCGGCACCACGGCACCTGCGGCTCCGCAGCCTGCGGCGGAAAAGAGCTGCCACGCTGACAAAGCCGACAAGACCGCCGCGGCTCCCTCGCACGGCTGCTGCATGGCCTCCGGTCACGCTGCCTCCCAAGCGGACGCCGCCGCCGGTTCCTGCCACAAGAAGTAAGCCGAAGGAACGCCCGGACTCGCAAACCGGCCGGGCGGGAGGCTCGACCTCCTGCCCGGCCTGGGTTTGTCTCCCGCCATGAATGACGACCCTCCACTTCGCAAACTGCTCCGGGACTCGTTGCCAGATGTCCCAGTCCCCACGCGTTTCGGCGCGGAGGTCTGGCAGCGCATCCAGGCCCGTGCTGAGGCTCCGGCAAAAGGCGCATGGGCGCGGTTTTTCGAACGGCTGCTCGCGCCGCTCGAGCGCCCGGCCATCGCAGCGGTCGCGCTGGCGCTGGCCATCGGTGGCGGTGCCGCCGTCTCCTCCTTGCGTGCGACGGATGCGAATGAGCAGGCACGCGCGACGCTCGCCGAGCGGCACCTGGCCACGATTGACCCGTATGCGCGTCTCTCCGCGCTGCGATGAAAAAGCCCCTCCTCATCCTGCTCGCGCTCGCGGCCGTGGCGGTGGCCGCCTATCTCGGCTGTTACCGTCTCGCCACTCGTGAGACGCGCCGGATGCTCGGTGAAGCCGACGGCATGACGTGGCTGTGTACCGAGTTCCACCTTGCTGAGGATCAGGCGCGGGCCGTGGCAAAACTTCAGGCTGACTACGAGCCGCACTGCATGGCAATGTGCAGCCGCATCACCCAGTCCGCCGGTCGGCTGGGAAATCTGCTGCAGGAAAGCACGGTGATGACACCGGAGCTGGAAAAGGCCGTGCGCGAGGCCAGCCAGACCGAGGCCGACTGCCGCACCGCCACGCTCGCTCAGGCCTTTGCCATCAGCGCGCACATGGCACCCGAGCAGGCCGTGCGCTACCGCAAGATGGTCGTTGGGCGCATTGCGCCAAAGCACAGCCATCCCGGCATGTGCGGCCAACGCTGAGCATGGGCGATTCCCACGAAGCCGACGCAGCGGCGATGACCCGACTGCGCGGCGGCGACGACCTGGCGCTCAATGAACTCATGGCGCGCTGGCAGCAGCCGCTCGCCAATTACCTGGCCCGCCTCTGCGGCAGCGAGGCCGTCGCGCTCGACCTCGCACAGGAGACCTTTGTGCGCGTGTATGAGTCCCGCGTCCGTTACGACACTCGCGGAAAATTTGCCACCTGGCTCTACACCATCGCGGGCAATCTCGCCCGCAACGCCCACCGCTGGCAGCAGCGCCATCCCACCGTCTCCCTCGATGCGCCGAGCGATGAAAATGGCGGCACACTCGCCACGCACCTTCCCGATGGTGCATCCCAGCCCGACGCCAGCGCCGATCAGCGTGAACGCGCCACCGCCGTGCGCACCGCCATCGCCGAACTCCCCGAGGACCAGCGCGCCATCGTGCTCATGAGCGAATACGAGGACCGCTCCCATTCGGACATCGCCGCCACGCTCGGCTGCACGGCGAAGGCGGTCGAAACCCGGCTCTACCGGGCGCGGCAGACGTTGCGTGAAAGGCTGATTCGCTGGCTGAAGTGAGGGGGTCGCAGAGACTGTGAGTGTTATCTGAGGTCCTCGTCGTGCCTTCGTGATGAAAATGAATCTGTGAGCCTTGCCACATTTCCGCGGCTCGCCTACACCGCACGCGCATGAACCCGTCCCCTCGCAACAAGCTCTTCGTCATGATGGTCCTGGAATTCTTCATCTGGGGCGCGTGGCTCCCGAAGATTTTCGGCTACCTCCCCGCGATGGGGTTCACGGGCAACGAGCAGCTCGCCATCCTGCTCGCGTTCCCCGTCGCCGCGATCGTCGGCATGGTCTTCAGCAATGAATTTGCCGACCGGAAATTCGCCGCGGAAAAATTCATGGCGTTCAGCCATTTCGTCGGCGGCCTCGCGATCCTCGCGCTCGGATTTCTGAAGCCCGGCACGACGCCGGGCACCGGGCCGTTCTGGCTTTTCTTCGGCCTCATGTCGCTGCACTGCCTGCTCTACGTGCCGACGATGTCCATCGCGAACACGCTCGCCTTTGCCAACATCAAGGACGCCGCGAAGGATTACGGCTTCGTGCGCATGGGTGGCACCGTCGGATGGATTCTGGCGGCGTGGCCGTTCATTTTTCTCCTCGTGGATTGGGACAAAGTCGCAATGGCCAAGCCCGAGGGGTTCGTCGCATGGCTCGGCACCGCCTTCGGGAGCCCGATGGAAGGTGACAAGCTGATCGCCGGCACGCGCTGGACCTACATAGTCGCGGGCATCGCGTCGCTAGTGCTCGCCGCCTTCAGCCTCACACTGCCGAGCACGCCGCCGAAAAAAGGAGCGCCGGGCGATTCGCTCGCATTCGTGAAGGCGTTCAAGGTGCTGCGGCATCCCGTCATCCTCATCCTGTGGATCGTCACGCTGATTGATTCATTCGTCCACAACACCTACTTCTTCCACACGGACAGTTTCCTGAAGAGCAGCAGCGTCGGCATCCCTGCGAACTGGACGCAGGCCGTGATGAGCGTCGGCCAGATCGCGGAAATCCTCACGATGATCGTCCTCGGCGCGACGCTGAAAAAGCTCGGCTGGAAAGTGACGATGCTCATCGGCATCGCCGGCCACGCGCTGCGCTTCCTCGTGTATGCCTACCTGCCCGGCCACCAGTGGCTCATGGTCGGCGTGCAGCTCATCCACGGCGTCTGCTACGCGTTCTATTTCGCCACCGTCTATATTTTCGTGGAGAAGGCGTTCCCGAACGACATCCGCACGAGCGCGCAGGGCCTCTTCAATCTGATGATCTTCGGCCTCGGCGACATCCTCGCGAAGATTTTCTGGATCTACTACGGCAATGAAAAATTCGCGCTGGCCGGTGGCGGCATGGACTGGAGCAAGCTGTTCCTGGTGCCTGCCGGCTGCGCCATCGCCGCCATGATCATCCTTGCTGTCGCATTCCATCCGCCGAAGGAAGTGGACGCCGCAATCGGTGATGCGGCGCACTGACGGAGCGCCACCCGTCCCGGTGGCCACATTGCAAATCGGCAAAGCCGCACTTTTTGTGGCGCTTCGCGCAGGAGCGAGGTGGCCGCCGGGACGGGCGGCGCTCCATGCGCTACCGCACTGAGATCGTCTTCGCGCCCGGCATCGGTGTGAAGTATTCGATGTAGCCGATCATCATTTCGTCGTACGTCTGCTGGCCCCAGCGCACCGTCTTGGTCGGGTCAGGGTTCGCCTTGTTCGCGGCGCTATTGTCATAGACGGCGGTGATTTTCACCGTGCTCCCGCGAGGGATCATGCGCGGCTCCTTCAGTTCGTAGCGGAGCTGCCAGTTGAAGTCATAGCGCGGGATGTCGAGCAGCGTCTCGGTCTTTCCGTCCGCGGTGATCAGCTCGTAGCGGAACGCCTTTCCGCGCACATGCATGTGCGCGACGAACGCGGTCACGTTCATGTCGGACGGCACAGGGCGCTGGCCGACCTCGACGTGGTTTGCCTCGCCGGGCAGGATGTTCAGCTTGTGGTTGATGACGGCCGCGGTGTGCATGGCAAAACGCGGCGGTTCCTTTGCAAAAATGAGGCCCATGCGGAGCTGGTCCTCGGTTGCCTTGCCGTTTGGCGTGTAGTGAATCTGGAAGCTGATCGTCGCGCCCGCGGGCAGCTTGCGCGCGAAGCCATCGGGATAGATGCGCGAGCTGTTGCCCGGCACGTAGGCAGCCCAGTAGCCGTCGGTGCCTTCGTCGCCGCCGCCGCGGACGCGCACGCCTTTCGCATGCACGTTCACGATCACGTGATGCACGACCTCGCGCGCCGTCGGCATGATTTCGTAGCCCTGCACCCATTTGTCCTCGGTGAGCGTCGTCTCCACCGTCTTGAACTGGTAGGGCATGAAGCCCTCTGCCTTCACCGGGACCGGCTGGCTGAGTTGCAGCACGAGGTCGGGCTTGCCGATGCTCCATTCGCTGGAAAATTTTAGCGGCGCTGGAGCATCTGCGGGATTGCCGAGCGGTCGGTCGGAGGAGTTCAGCCACGCGACCAGGTCCGTCTTGTCGCGGGTGGAAAGTGAGTGGTCGTTTGCCCACGGATTCGGCTGCCCATCCGGGATCGGCGCGGCGGACCACGGCGGCATCGTGCGGCTCTCGACCACGCGCTTGATCGTCTTTGTGCGATCCGTCACGCTGGCGAGGTCGTCGAGTGCGAATGGCCCGATGCCTTTGTCGTGATGACACTGCACGCAGTTTTGCTGGAGGATGCGTGCGACATCGCGGTGATACGTCACCTGCGTGCTCGCCGTCTTTTCAGTTGGGACATCCAGTTCGCAACCCGGCGCTTCGGTCGCGGCGATCTTTGGCTGAGCGCCGGCGAGCATCGCGCTCACAGCGTCGAGCAGGTAATTTTCGTGCGGCGCGTCGAGATTGTAGCTCACGCCGTACTGGTCATCGAGTGCGCCGCGGTAGATGAGAGTGCGATTGGGATCCATCAGGAAGACCTCCGTCGTCGTGCGTGCACCTAGCTTGGTTGCGAGCGATTTGTCCGCGTCCATCACATACGGAGCGGTGAAGCCGGCTTCCTTCGCCTGCGCCGCGACCTCCCCCGCCTTTTCGCTCGCGAAAGGATTCACGAGCACCAGCGCGAGGTTGCGCGAGGCGAGTTCCTTTTCCAGTCGTGCAAGGCTCGGTGCGTATCGCTTGCTCACCGGGCACGTCGTGGTCGTGAATGCGATCACGACGCCTGCCTGCGACTTCCAATCGCTCAGCTTGTGCGCCTTTCCATCGAGTGTCGTGAATGCGAAATCCGTGATTTGGCGGCCCACGCCCACATCGCCGGGCTTGATGCGCTTTGGTCCCTGCATCACGGGCGTGGCGGCAGTCGCGTCGCCGGATTTCGGGGCTGAGGGCAAATTGCGCTTATCCACCAGCCGCTGCACAAAATCAGTGAGCCGTTTTCGCGCCGGGCCGTCGTCCTTCGTGTCACCACCGACTGCGATGTGCTTTCGCTCCGCGACCATGATGTCGAGAATAGGCTTTGCCTCATCGAAGGTGATCGTGCCGTCCTTGTTCGTGTCGAATTTCGCGAAGGTCTCCTTATTTGGCAATTCGTCCGGCGTCACCTTCCCGTCGCCGTTCTTGTCCGCCCATTTGAAGATTTCCTCTGTGTTCGCGTTCTTCGGAAGTCCATCGGCGCGGGACTTGTGGGACGGCAGCACGATGTAAAATGCGATCGCGGCTGCGAAGGTGATGGAGAGCTTCTTCATGGATGAGAGAGGAGGGGGCGACACTGGAACACCACAGAGTCGCCCAAGTTGCCACTTCCGGGAGACGCGGTGTTCTGGCGGGAGGTTACGCGCAGCGTTGCAACGGGCACCCATGGACGGCTTACGCGGGCAGTCCCTTTGCATCCTTCGCAGTGCTGGACGGGCGGTTGCGCATCAGGTGTGAGTCTTGGCCGGAAAGTATTTCACGACAAATCATGGCCTCGTGGATTTGGAAGTCTGCGCGTTTTCTCATGCACAATTCCGCGCGTGCAAAGTGTGTTGTGGCATTTGCAGAGATGCTGCAGAGGGGGGCTGTATCGAGGCCCGTGAGAGTGAAAAGCGGCCGCGCGGGTGCAAAAAGGGCGGGGGCGCTGAATTGGGCTAAAGTTTTTCTGGAATGGCCCGAGTTATGCAGTAGAGATTATAGTAATTATGAGAATCGTAAATCCTTACACGACGACGCTCACGCCGTACCGCCCGAACTTGGAGTCATCCTTGGATAAGCGGTTTGAGCATTTCCAATCGTTTCGGTCTGCCTTGCAATCAGGTGACATGGCTGCAACTCAGCGGGCTTTTCCCGCTTTTCAGAAGGATATGGTGAACCGGCTCGATAATTTCCCGTCTGGTGGCACTTCCGGCCAGCACAAGCAGGCAATCGTGGACTTGGAAAAGCTCGGTGAGACGCTCGGAACGGGAGACATCTCGGCGGCGCGGCAGGCGTTTGCAGTGCTGAAGCAGGATCTGCAGGCATTTTATAGCGGAGCCGGATCCCTCCGTTCCGACAGTTCTGCTGAGGCGAGCCCTGTCGCGAGCGCGCCAGAGCCCAGAGGCACGGTTCTGAACGTTTACGCCTGAGCCGGATGCCTTGCAGAAGTGCTGGCGGCTTCGTGCGTCTGTCCGCGGTGTGGCGGGCGCTCTGCGCGCCTTGCCACTCGCGGTTTTCGCTCCCGTGGCAGATGCGCGCGTGCGGGTGAGCGCCGTGCATGAACGCGGCTAGACGTTGAATCGGAAGTCCATGCCGAACGTGAGCCCCGGGATCCGGGGCTCCTGCGTGGAGTTTGAGTTTGGTCAGGAGTGAAGGACTGATGTCGCCGGGTTCAATCGCCGGAGGTCCACTCCGGGTTCATCGGCATAGGAAAATTTCCCATGCCATGTAAGCATTCCACCAATCTAGGAATGGGGCTCCATCCGATGGTCGCGTGAGCGAATGGCGCACAAGCTGCCCGTTGCAACCCAACGACACCATGAACAACAGCAACGCACTTCTTGAGATGCTCGCCCGTTCGGAAATCTTTCGCGACTACGAGCGGGCGTTCAGTGACGCCACCGGCCTGCCGCTCGCGCTGCGTCCGGTGGAGGCTTGGCAGCCGCCATTTCGCGGCCACCGGCGTGAAAATTCCTTCTGCTCACTCATGGCCGCGAAGAGTGCCTCGTGTGCCTCGTGCCTGCGGACGCAGGAGCGCCTCAGCAAGGCCGCGGCGGCGGGCCCGGCGATGCTGAAGTGCCAGTTCGGACTCACCGAGGCCGCGGTGCCTTTGAAGCTGGGTGAAAACGTGCTGGGCATCCTGGCCACCGGGCAGGTCTTCACGCAAAAGCCGGGGGCCGAGGATTTCGATCGGGTCATGAAGGTGCTGGAGCGTATGGGGATCGAAGTGGAACGCGCGGAGCTGAGGAAATCATTCATGGCCACGCGCGTCATCCCTCGCTCGCAGTTCCAGTCCACACTGCGGCTGCTGGCGATTTTCGCCGATCATCTTTCGATGAAGGCGAACCTGCTCGCCGTGCACAGCGCAAATACCGAGCCTGTCACTGTGGTTCGCGCAAAGGACTTCATCCGGAAAAATTTGCAGAACGACATCACGCTTGCCGATGTCGCGAAGGAGGCGTTCGCCAGTACATTCCACCTCTGCAAACTCTTCAGGCGGCATGCGGGTGTGACGTTCACGGAGTATGTCTCTCGCCTCCGCGTCGAGCGGGCAAAGGAACTCCTCGCGCATCCGCACAAACGGATCAGCGAGGTCGCGTTTGAGGTGGGATTCCAGTCGCTCACGCACTTCAACCGCCTCTTCCGAAGACTGACGGGGCTGGCACCCACCGCCTATCGGGAATCCATCGCGATGCCTCTCGCGGCGTGATGCGCCTTGGTAAAAGTCCGCGATGGGCCGTGATTGCGGCACGTCCGAGTCGCCGCACAAAATTGCGGTCGAGCCACTGTCTTGCGTTCGCACCTTCTGGAAGGCACGCTGAGGAGACATGGGAATGAACAAGTCTCCTCGTGCCACGACGACACCTCACAGGGTCGCCGGGGTTCCACTAATCGCATTTCCAATCGTCGGCGGACGGGCTTGGTGCGGGAGGGTACGTGGGAGCCTGAACGGGACTCGGGATGCGAGCAGAGCCAAGTAACTTGCGATGAAAGCTCCACGTGCGAAGACTGGCAAACGGGCGAGCCGTGCAAAGAATCGGGCAGGCACTGGCGGGCAGGCCAAGGCAGGGCTGATTGACAGGGCGCGCAACGACGTAATCGAGCGGCGTGACACTCAGTCGGCGCTCAGTGAGAGCGAGGCGAAGTTCCGCCTGCTGGCCGAGAATATCCATGAAGTGATCTGGTTCATGGACGTCGATCCGCTTCGCGTCACGTATGTGAACCCGGCATTCGAGCGCATATGGGGGACGGCGGCGGCCACGATCTACGGGCGGTCCGATGCGTGGGAGGAGCGGATTCATCCGGATGACCGCGACGCCACGCATGCGGCTTTTATGCACTGGCTGAAGGACGGAGTCGGCGACTTCGAGGTCACCTACCGCCTGCTCTCCAAGGAGGGAAGGATCCGCTGGGTGCTGGATCGCGCCACGGTCATCGTCCGCAGGAATGGGAAGCCGCATCAAATCAGCGGCATCGTCTGGGACATCACGGAGCGCAAGCGTGCGGAGGACAAGTTCCGCGGCCTGCTGGAATCCGCGCCGGATGCGATGATCATCGCCAACCAGAGCGGGGTGATCGAGCTGATCAATGCGCAGGCGGAAAAGCTGTTTGGCTACTCCCGTGCCGAACTGATTGGCAAGCCGGTCGAGCTGCTGGTGCCGAAGCGGTTTCGCCGTGGCCATCCCGGCCACCGCGCGAACTACGTGCGCCAGCCGCACGCGCGGCCGATGGGAAGCGGGCAGGAGCTTTTCGCTCTGCGCAAGGACGGTACGGAGTTTCCAACGGAGATCAGTCTCAGCCCGCTCGCGACGGAGGATGGCGTGCTCATCATCAGCGCTATCCGCGACATCAGTGAGCAGAAGAAGGCGCAGGAGGCAGTGCTTCAATCGCAGCGCTTCGGCCAGTCCACGCTGGAGGCCATCCCCGCGAGCCTCGCGGTGCTGGATGAAAAGGGCACGCTCATCACCACGAACGAATCCTGGATCGCGTTCGCCAAGGCCAACCGCGGCAGCGTGCGGGCGGGCGGCGTGGGCAGCAATTACCTCGCCGTCTGCGATGCCGCCGCGCGCAATGGGGACTCCGAGGCCGCGCATTTTGCCAGGGGCATCCGCGAAGTGATCAAGGGGAAGGTGCGGCGCTTCAGCATGGAATACCCGTGCCACTCGCCGAAGGTGCAGCGGTGGTTCGTCGGCTATGTCACGCCTTTCACCGGCGAGGGTCCGCGCCACGTGGTCATCGCGCATCTGGATATCAGCGAACGCAAGCGCGCCGAGGAGGCCATTCAGCGGATGAATGAGGAACTCGAGGAGCGCGTGCAGGATCGCACGGCGGCGCTGATGTCTTCCACGCAATCGCTGCTGCAAGCCACCTCGGCGCTGAAGGAGGCGACCGAGGAGCGCCATCGGCTCCAGGATGAAGTGGTCCGGATCAGCGAGGAGGAGCGGGCGCGCATCGGCCAGGATTTGCACGACGACCTCGGGCAGCAGCTCGCCGGCATCTGGTGCCTGAGTCTCGCGTTGCAGAAGAATCTCGAAGCGCAGTCCGCACCGGAGGCCGCCGATGCAACGCGGATCGCCGAATACCTCAGCAAGTCGCTGGCTCTCACCCGCAGTCTCGCGCGCGGGCTGCAACCCGTGACTCCGGAGCCGAAGGGACTGATGGCCGCACTGAAGGAACTCGCCGAGCGAAGTGCGAAGCTTTTCAAAATCGAATGCCGGCTGGTATCCCGGCAGCGCGTGCCGGTGCATGACGTCACGAAGGCCACACACCTCTACCGGATCGCGCAGGAGGCGGTGACGAACGCCTTCAAACACGGGCAGGCGAAGCACATCGAGATCGCACTTTTCTCCACCCGCGGGAACCTCGTGCTATCCATCGCGAACGACGGCAAAGGCACGGTGAAGCCCGAGCAGAAACACAAGGGCATGGGCGTGCGCGTCATGCAGCATCGGGCCGAGGTGATGGGCGGTTCGCTGGAGTTTCGCAGGCGGCCCGGTGGAGGCGCGATTGTCGTCTGCACCATTCCGAATTCCGATGTACCCGCACCGAAGGAGCAATAGTATGGCCACGAAAAAAACAGCCCAACCGAAGAAGCAGCCCAAGAAGGAAAACACACCGCAGGAGAGGCGGATCTACCTCGTGGACGACCACCCGATTTTTCGCGAGGGACTCGCGGGAATCATCCGCCAGCGCCCGGACCTCTGCGTGTGCGGAGAGGCGGACACGGCGGCAAAGGCGTTCGAGGAAATCCGAACACTGCGCCCCGACATCCTCGTGACGGACATCGGCCTGCCGGGAAAAAGCGGGCTCGAGCTGCTCAAGGACATCCACGCATTTCGCCCGGGACTTCCCGTCCTCGTCATCTCGATGCACGACGAGGCGCTCTACGCCGAGCGCGTGCTGAGGGCGGGCGGACGCGGCTACATCATGAAGCAGGAAGGCCCGGACAAAATCCTCGAGGGAATCACCACGGTGCTGGCGGGTCGCGTGTATCTCAGCGCGAAGATGTCCGCCGATATTCTGGAACAAATCGCCAGCCCGGAATCCAAGGCGAAGCATTCTCCGATCGGAAAATTGACCGACCGGGAATTCGAGGTGCTCCGGCTCATCGGCGAGGGCAAGACCGGCCACGAGATCGCGAAGGATCTCTGCCTGAGCGTGAAGACCGTGAGCTGCCACCAGACGCACATCCGGGAAAAGCTCGGCCTGAAATCTCCTGCGGCGGTGGTGAATTTCGCGTCCCGCTGGATGGCCAAGGAATCTTAGTCGGAGCGTGGCGGATGAGCGCTCGGAAATATTCCTAGTTGCCCTCATCCGTTCGGCGCGTGTGAACGGGGGTGCCTGCCGATAGGCGGCTGAGGCGCGGCGCATAAAATGGCGGCCATGAAAAACACTGCCACCTCCTCAAAGTCTGCACTGAAACGAAATCTGCTTGCGGCGGCTCTTCTCACCGTGGCCGCTCTCGGTGATGCCAATGCCGCGCTTGTCAGCCTTCCCGCAACCGCCGATGGCGACGCGCAATATGCGTGGAATTCCAAGTACGGGCCCTCGGGCTACACCACGGGGGTCACGACGATCGGGGTCGGCCTTTCTTTGGGCGGGCAGTATGGCAACGACTACACGATGGGCATCGTGGAGATCCCGATTGCACCTCTGCGCGGGGGTATCCTCACGAGTGCGACCCTGAACGTGTATTCGGAAGGTTTCGGAACCGGCTACTATTACGGCTCCGCAGGCATGCGCTGGCTGGATGTCGGCGCAGTCGTGCCGACTGGCAATCCGATGACGGACGGCCTCGGGCCGATACTGGGTTCGCCGTCGATTGAATACGGGCTCTGGGACAGTTCCACGGGGCAGGGGCCGGGCTGGTTTGCGTTTGATGTGAGTGCCCACGTGCAGGCGGACCTCGATGCAGGGCGCGACTACAGCACGTATGTGCTGAACGGCTCCCGTGAAACCGGTGGAAGCATCCGCGTGGCCGAATTCGGCGGCGGATTTACCCCGTCCATTGATGCCATCAGCACGGTGCCGGAGCCATCGAGCCTCGTGATGCTCGGCCTCGGGGTGGGACTCCTCGGGAGCCTTCGGCGCAGGCGCAGTGACTTCGGCCATGCTGCGGGAGCCGTCGAAATGCAGCCGCTTTCCTAGCAACATGGGAAATATGAATCGGGATCTTCGTGCCGTTGTCCTTCCCTTCATCGCATGTGCCACACCACTCATGGCCGATAGGCCGGGTGCGCACTTCCGGGTTTCGGAAGCGGGGGTCCGCGAGAATTGTCGCTTTGAATGAGGCGCGGCTCGGAAACTTTCCTACGTGCTATCGTCAATTCCCCGAAGGCCAAAGAGGGTGCATGCCAATTGGCACTCTGTGCTTGGAGTATAAAGTTCGGGGTATGAACTTCAGCCCAAAGTCATTTCATTCCGATTACACCCCCACTGTGCCGAAGCGATCCAGGGAGACATGCAAGATCGTGGTGTTCTGGGAAAATTTCGATGGCGCGATCCATGCGCGAGTCGCATTCGATTCCATCGTGCAGAGACTCAGCGGCGGTCGGCCTGTACAGGCGAGTTCGTGGAGCTTCAGCATGCTGGAAAGCCCTGAATTCAACGCCGCCGTGCTCATGGATGCTGCGTGCGCCGATGTGATCGTCGTAGCCGCCCGCGGAGACAGGGGAATCCCGGAACGCATCACTTCGTGGTTGGAGGTTTGCGCCATGAGGGAAGGGGGGCGCCGACCGGTGATTGTTGCATTGCACGAGGAGGGGTTGGAGTCCGGGGACGGGGCCGCGCCTCTTTGCTCGGTGCTTCAAAGAATCGCCACCCGACAGGGAGCCGGCTTCGCCTGTAGTAATGATTTGAAAGGTGGCGAGATCAGGAAACTCGGGGAACGGCAGCCTCTGCGGCAGACCACTCGCTCGATTCAAATTCAGGAACCCGCCTCGATCTTGGATGCCGGCAACCATCGTTGGTGTGGCATCAACGACTGAAAGTCGATATGCGGACTCCCCCCGAGCGTGCAGAAACGGAAGGACTCCCGACGCCGCACCAGCAGTGCTCCGTGGACGATATCGTCCGTGCGGCATATGAAAAACACACCCACGGAGTGCTCGCGCTGCGATTGATGAGGCAGTGTTTTGAAGAAGTAAGCCGAGCAGCCGACACTAGCCCAGAGGCCCAAGCGTATGAATGGGACCGAATAGATTGAGATCCTGAAAAATATAGCAAAGCGCTGGCTTTGCTGTCTCACACAGCCGCAATTGTTTCGACACCTTGCACTCGCTGTGGAGCGTGCGAGCCAGCCGTGCTGTTGATCGACGATGGCGTGGCGACCGGATCTATGATGAGTGCCGCGATCCGCGCGCTAAACGCCCATCATCCGGCTCGCCTGCCCACGGCTGCCGGCTCGACTTGGCGCGAACTGTGGACCGAGGTAGATAAATTTGTGGCATTGATGACGCTAGGGCCCTGCCACGGAGTCGGCGAATGGTAAGGGAATTTCAGTCAGACAAGCGATGCGGAGGCCACTGAACTTCTCGCTCGTGCTCGGCGGAATAAATCTGCCTGGAAAGCGAAGGATGCGACTTCCTCAAAAGACGGCAGAGCCGGAAATTCAAGTTGGGAACGGGATTTTTGATGCGGAAGCGAAACAAAGCCATGGCATGGCCTCCATTCGTTTCGACTCCGGAAAAGAATGTTGCCACGGCTTCTTTCGATGCCGTGGCAACATCTCTGCAAGAGTCAAATGAAGCACCGGTTGAACGGGCATCCCATTGAGCCGTTTTGGTTAGGCGGTCTTTGCGACACCACGCCGACGGCGTGCGAGGAAAGTGCCTGCCAAGGCAAAACCAAACCCGATGGCGGTGGGTTCTGGAACTGCCGAACGCACCTGAATGTCGAGGTCGCCCGTCGAGACTCCGGTGCCCGCCAGCCACCCACCCGATGTGATTGCGTTGAGGGAATCATTTCTTCCACTCTCCGCAAAATTGAAGAGGTCGGTGCCGAGGGTTCCAGTGTAGGCGGTGATACCTCCGCCGGCCAGGGAATCACTCAGGAAATGGTAGTCCACGCTAGTTTCACTTACCAAACCGGTCAGTGTAACGATCAGAGTGTCGCTCAATGCTCCACCTAGCTCTGCGGGGTCGTAGATGTTGAATTTGCGGGCAAAGACAACTCCGTTTCCAATGGTGTAATTGAGGTGAAGCGATCCTTCGATATCCATCGCAGTCGTCGGTCCCTCTGGGATAAGAGGATGAGACAGCGAAAAGGTGCCGGAAGAATATGCGGTGGTTCCGACGATGTCGTTGGCAGGAGAGTTGGCCTCTTCGGCAAGCCATAACGATGTCTGGTGTGCCGCACCGGCCGTCCAGCCGGTGAAGCCGCCTTCGTCGATGCGGATCGTGACAGCCGAGGCATTGCCTGCGGTAAAGCAGGTGGCGAGTATCGCTGCGGGGATTAATTTTGAGAGGTTGTTTCGTTTCATGGGGTTTTAGTGTGTGTGGTCTTCGCGCTTGGTTTTGTTTCGGCTTGGTTGGGATTTGCGCTCATTTCGGCCCGACGCCCATTGGCGGATGGCGGGTGAAACTTTTGTGAGATTACCTGTTTGCCATGAACTGCGACCATCGGAGGAACCACCAAACAGGCATCCAAATATAGATTATCGAAGGTAAGGAATTTACTGATGCACCGACGGGAGAAAATCGGACCGTCATCCGTCCGTTCCCCAACGAGTGGCGAAGTGCGTGAGCGCCGTGCTAGTCTTGAGGCTGAGCTTTTCCTTGATGCGTCCCCGGTGGGTATCCACGGTCTTCAGCCCCATGTGCAGTGCCCTGGCAATCTCGTGGCTGTCCTTGCCCTGCCCGATGAGGCGGAGGACTTCGAGTTCCCGGTCGGTGAGCCTTGCAAGCGGCGAATGTCCCGATCTTGCATTCGGGCGCGAGATCGAATCGAGAATCATGGTGGAGATGCTTTCGCTGACGAAGACCTGGCCGGAGAGGATCCTATTGATGGCCTGTATGAGCATCCCCGGAGCGGCGTGCTTCATGAGGTAGCCGCGCGCACCCGCACGAAGAGCCCGCTGCGCGAATAGGTTTTCATCGTGCATGGAGATCATGAGCACCGGAAGATTCGGCTGCACGGACTGGATTTCCCTGAGCAACTCCAGTCCGCTCTTTTCGGGCAGGCCGATGTCGATGGTTACGAGGTCCGGCATCAGGTTCTCGATCTCCCTAAACGCCTGGATGGCATGCTCCGCCTCTCCACAGACGGCGAGGCTGGGCTCGCCCTGAATAATCACCTTGAGTCCCTCACGGAACAGCGGGTGATCGTCCACGATATAGATTCGCTTCGCAGATCGCTCCCTTGGTTTCGATGTCTTGGCCATGAGGTTGGGACAGCGAACATCGCCGGCAGACGATGTGCTCCACCGGAATTGACCGATCCTAAACTACGATTGCCAAGGAGACAGCGACACGGGGGATGACTAATTTCGCCCGTGCGGGACGCCGCGAGCTTGTCACGCTTCTGAAAGGACCCAAAGAAAAACAAGCTTCGGCAGGATGTCGGCCCGCCTGCTTGGCATCGGATAAAACCTTCAGCGGGCTAGCCTGAAATTGCTAGACGTTGAAGCGGAACTCCACCACGTCGCCGTCCTTCATCACGTATTCCTTGCCTTCGATGCGGAGCTTGGCGGCTTCGCGCGCCTTCGCGAATGAGCCGAGGGCGACGAGGTCGTCGTAGGCCGTCACTTCCGCGGCGATGAAGCCGCGCTCGAAATCGGTGTGGATCACTCCGGCGGCGGCGGGCGCCTTGTCGCCGGCGCGGATGGTCCAGGCGCGCGTCTCCTGCTCGCCGGTGGTGAGGTAGGTGCGCAGGCCGAGGAGGTGATA